>NZ_BAGG01000261.1 GCF_000308695.1 Nocardia takedensis NBRC 100417
CTAACACCCGTACGCCCGCTCGGACCGTGAACCGTCACGGGTTGGGGACCGGCTTCGGTGTCAGACCAGCGCCGGTCGGCGTGGTGTTGAGCGCACTAGCCTATGCGCGGTTCGCACGGCGGCTCTCTTCTGCTCGGGGGTCCCCATAGAACCCGAACTCGTGATGTAGAGCGCATTGTTGGCGACGACCTAGATGTCCTGAGGCGAGTGGCTTGTCTAGCTCATGGTCCCGCTCTGCGGGTGGTGGGAATGACGAAACCCCCTCCGAACCAGGTCGGAGAGGGTTTCGCGTACGTCGGGCTGACAGGATTTGAACCTGCGACCACTTGACCCCCAGTCAAGTGCGCTACCAAGCTGCGCCACAGCCCGTGGCTCCCGCTTCCGCGGGTGCTTGAGAAGATTACCCCACCACCCCCCTCCGGAACCAAATCGGGGCGGTCGGTGGCAGGAATCGGTGTGGCTGCTGCACGAGCATCTCGACTGCCCGCCGCTTGGCGACTGGGCCTAGAATTTGCCTTTCGCGAACTCCCGCAGGGCATCCGTTTCCAGCTCGGCATCGGCCGGCAGCCGCTTCAAGCGGGCGTTCTGCTCGCGCAGTTCCTTGAGCTCGCGCGCCGCGTCGGTATCCACGCCACCGTACTGGCGGCGCCAGTTGTACAACGTCGCCGCCGAAACTCCCAGATCAGCGGCGATCTGCTCACCGGTCTGCCCAGCAGCGGCGAGCTCGTCGGCACGGCGCAGCTTCCGCACGATGTCCTCCGCGTAATGCCGCTTACGTCCAGCCATGTCCTTCGGTGTCCCTTCCTGACCAGGGCCAACAAAGACTGTAGAACCAGACGGCCTCAATCACAGGGGACAGCCCAAACCGGCCCCCAACCTGTGACGGTTCACTCAGTCGGTCGGGCCGTTGTCGCGTCGATGCTCTTAACGAACCGTTCAACGCTGTCGAGTGCGCTACGCGCCTCCGACAGCCGCGAGTATCCCATCTGGAACACATGGAACATCCCGGACCACAGCTCGAGTTCGCACCGCCCGCCTGCCGCGCGCAGTGCCGCGGCATAGTGTTGCGAATCCGAGCCGAGAACCTCGCTGCTGCCCGCCTGCAAGAGCATCGGCGGCAGGTCGGGTCCGACCGCGGCGAGGACATCCAGGCGCGGGTCACTGAAATCGGCGTCCACGAAATAGGTTTGGGTGATCCGTCGACCGGTGCGGGCGGAGATGAACTGGTCCCGCACGCATGTGTTGTGGGCCGCCGCGAGCTGCCAGGTCGGGTCGACGAGGCTGGAGAATCCGATCAACGCCGCAGGCTGGTCGACTCCGAGTTCACGGAGTTGGCCACACAAGCCCAGGGCGAGGTGGCCGCCGGCCGAATCGCCCATCACGATGATGTCGCTCGCTGTGTGCCCTTGGTCGATCAGCCACAGGTAGCCGTTGAGGATGTCGTCGTGGGCGGCGGGGAAGCGGTATTTCGGTGCTCGCCGATAGCGCACAGCGTAGGCGGGTCGGCGCAGTCGGCGTGAGAGTTCCGACACCAGCCCACGGTGGGTCCAGCGGCTGCAACTGATGTATCCGCTGCCGTGGATGTAATAGATCACCCGGGTGCCGGGCTCTGCCTGTCCGCCGACCCATTCTCCGACGGTCCGGCCCCCGGGTCCTGCGGCATCGACTCTCGTGGGCGCGAGCGTCGCAGCGAACCACATCCGGCAGGCCACGATCTGCGTGAAGCGGTAGCCGAGCACCCCTATCGGCGTATGCAGCGGCAGTAGCCACAGTGTGGGCCGCACGAAGATTCGCGACGCCCAGATGGTCAGCCACGCGGCGAAGGATCGCGGCACCGCCGTCACTTGATCATCTGACCGACCGTTTGCCGGGTGCGGTGTGCCGAATTCGGTCGGCCGGGTCGAGGCGCTGACCGGATCGGGTGTGTTCATGGGGTTTCCTCGAGATCGGGGTGCAGACGGAGGTCCGTCCGCACCTGCGGTGTCCGAGTGCGGGCTGGGCCGGATACGGCGCAGCGGCGATGTCGAGACTCTCGACCGCTCTAGCCTGCCCCCGGCGCAGAAACCGTTCCCGGTAGCTCAGTGCCGCTTCGCGAACGGCGTCGAGCCGCTTGCCCCGGCGCCAGATGCCGTGGAGGCCGGAGAACTCCGGGATCGGGCGAACGGTGACGGATTCGATGTCGGTCATCAGGACTTGTTCGGGTCGGTGGTCTCGGTCAGGGCGCGGTGTTCGTAGCGTGCGCGGGTCTTCGAATCCCGTGTTGCTTGGACTTGGTTGGGCACCGTGCGTCGCAATAACTGATCTCGGATCGACTGCGGTAGCAGAGCGGTTATGCGGACCAGCAGACCGATCGAGGCCGGGACGGTGACCTCGAAACGCGGGCGGCGCAAAACCTCGACGACGGCGGCGGCGACCTCGCCGGGCTGCAACAGCGACGTCGCGCCGCTGTCGGTGCCGATCGCGAGTTCGGTGTCTACGACGCCGGGCATGATCACCGACATCTGGACGCCGCTGCCGCGCAGTTCCTCGCGCACGCCGGTGAGGTAGCCCAAGACGGCGTGTGTTGTCGCGGCGTAGGTGGCTTCTCCGGGCGGGGCCAGTTTGGCGGCGGCCGAGGCGATGGTGACGATGTGACCGCGGCCGCGCTCGCACATCGATGGTGCGACCAAACGCACCCCTCGGATCACGCCGTGCAGGTTCACCGCGAGCATGCGCTCGGTCGCGGTCTCGGGTTCGTCGTTGAAAGCCCCGACCCACATGACACCGGCATTATTGACCAGCACGTCGAGTGGACCCCACAAGGCGGTGATTTGGCCGAGGAACCGGCGGAACGACGCGGTATCGGTCACATCGAGAGTGAACGCATGCACCTGCCCCGGGAGTGCCTTCGCGGTGGCCTCGGCTGCCTGGATGTCGCGGTCGCCGATGACTACCCGGGCACCGGCCTCGGCGAGCCGGCGCGCGATCTCGCGCCCGATGCCCTGCGCGCCGCCGGTGACGGCCACGATACGCCCGGCCAGGGTTGCTTTCGTCATGCAGCTCTCGATCCTGCTGGTAGATGTCGCTGTGGGTGTGCGCGCCGAATTGCATCCGCCGGTCAGCGGTCAGCGTCGGCGAATCCTCGGATCACCAGCGTCGGCAACCCGAGCACGCGAAGGCGATGGTCCAGGGGCAGCTCCTGGTCGCGGTTCTCTTGGTCGAGGACCAGCACCCGGTGCCCCGCGGCGGCCGGCTCATGGGTGGCGACCAGGCCTGCCAGGCCCGCGCCGACCACGATGACATCGGGTTCGAACGTGTCGGTCATGATGGGATCTCTCTGGTGTGGTGCTCGACGAGCAGGACGAACAGATCGGTCCGACGGGCTCGCGCGGCGTCGGTGTCGGAGTCGATGAGGCATTGCACGGTTGTGCCGTCGTGCACAGCGACCAAGGCGGAACCGAACGCCGCGGCGTCGGTGATTTCACGCCCCAATTGCGCGACGAGTAGCTCGAGCAGGGGCATCAGTGTCGTGAGGATGGTCTCCTCACGCGCGGCCACCACCCGTTTGAGCGACGGGTTGCGCAGAGCGTGGGCGGTGAATTCGGCCGTGAGGCGGTACCACCTGTCGTCGACGGGAATCGTGTCGAGTATCTGCTCGACAACGTCGCGCGTCGATTGTTAGCAGGGCCTCCATCTGCGAGTCGAGGTCGTGTCCTGACAACCGACCAGCCCACACGCCGTCACAACCCAGCGGACAGAATCTCAGGACAGCCCGTCCGCCCCGGTCGCAGGGTGTAGCCGAGGCCGTGCCGTGGTCCGCACGCCGATGAGAACGTTTTCGCGACCCGTAGCGATTACTCAGGGAAGCGTTGCCCAGGAAGCCCCCGACGATCGTCGAATCGCGGGTATCGCCCGGTCGCAGTCACCGGTACGCAGTGTCCGGCACGGCCGACACGCTCGGAGGCGAGGAAGGAGTGTCATGCCCGACAGGGTCGTGGACTATCTGGTGCGGGCGGTCGCCGCCGCGGGGACACGGCACGTCTTCGGCGTCGACGGAGCCAATATCGAGGATCTCTACGACGCGATCTTCGATGCGCGGGCCGAGGTGACCGGGGTGATCGCCAAACACGAGTTCTCGGCCGCGACGATGGCCGACGGCTACGCGCGCACCAGCGGACGACTCGGCGTGGTGGCCGCCACCTCCGGCGGAGGCGCGATGAATCTCGTTGCCGGACTGGCTGAATCGTTCGCCTCGCGCGTTCCGGTGCTGGCGCTGGTCGGCCAGCCGCCGACCGCTCAGGAGGGCGGGGGCGCGTTCCAGGACACCAGCGGCAAGGCCGACACCATCGACGCGACCGCGCTGTTCGCCACGATCAGCCGGTTCTGCGCGCGGGTCACCGATCCCGCCGAACTGCCCACGCTGGTAACCGCGGCGATCACCGCCGCGCGCCGGGGTGGACCGGCGGTGTTGTTGCTCCCCAAAGATATTCAACAGGCAGTATGCGATCACCCGTACGTACCACCCGCACCGCCGGAACACCACCGTGACCACGCGGCCTTCGAGCGCGTGCGGGAGAGGTTGATCGAGGCCCGCCGGGTCGGGAAGGTGACGGTCATCGTCGGCGATCAGGTCGCCCGCGATGACGCGCGCGTCGAATTCGCGGAGCTGGCAGCGGTTCTCGACGCTTCGGTCGGGGTCGCGCCGGACGCCAAGGACGCCTTCGACAACACCGATCCCGGCTTCCGCGGTGTCGCGGGCACCATGGGCCATCCCGATATGGTGGCCGCGCTGCGTTCGGCGACGCTGTGTCTGTTGGTGGGCACCGCACTGCCGGTCACCGCCCGCGCGGGCCTGGACGACGCTGTGGGCGAGACCGAGGTGGTCAGCATCGGCGCGGTCCGGCCGCATCCGCTCGCACTGCACGCCCACAGCACCGATCTGGCCGCCGACCTGGCCGAACTCGCCGCTGGGTTCACCGCCGGGTTCACCGCCGACCCGCCCGCGCGCCCACCGGCGACCGCATCGCCCGCGATCCTGGACGTCCCGGCCGCCGACGGACCCGGCCCGCGGTATCGCCAGGTGGTCGAAACCCTCGACCGCGCGCTGCCCGAGGAAACCGACGTCTTCGCCGATGCGGGCAACACGGGCGCGTCGGTGGTCCACCATCTGCGGGTGCCGCGCGGGGGACGTTTCGTGGTCGCCTTGGGCATGGGCGGCATGGGCTACGCCTTCGGCGGGGGCATCGGTTCGGCGTTCGCGCGCGGGCGACGCACCGTCGTGGTCGCGGGCGACGGCGCGTTCTACATGCACGGCATGGAGGTGCACACCGCCGTCGAGTACGACCTGCCCGTCACCTTCGTCGTGTTGAACAACAACGCGCACGCCATGTGCGTGACCCGCGAACAGCTGTACTACCGGAATCGCTACAGCTTCAATCGGTTTCGACGCACCGAGCTCGGGGACGGGATCGCCGCGATGTTCCCCGGCCTGCCCGTGCGCTCGGTGCGGCGGTCCGAGGAACTCGCCGACGCGTTCGCCTGCTGTCTGGCCGTCTCGGGGCCCGCGTTCCTGTCGATCGAGTGTGATCCGGACGAGATCCCGCCGTTCGTCCCTTTCCTGTCCGCGTTGGAAGCGACACCCCGCGAGGCGGTTTCGCTGTCGCGTTCAGCGTCGTCGCCCCACCCGTCCCCCGAAACCCTCAGGAGGAATCAGTGACAGTCCTGCCCGCCCTCAGCGACATCGCCGACGAGGTGATCCCCGGCGTCCTGCGGATCGAGAACTCCGATCGCGAGGCGACCACGCCGATCATCATGGACATGCTGCGCTCGGTGTATCCGCACGACCAGGTCTTCGGCGAATACTGCCCCGTGCAAGCCTATGTCGACGCACCCGCCCGCGAGGTCTACGAGTACCTGGCCGATACCCGCTCCCTCGAGGAGTGGACATACAGCCTGCGCGGATTCACCGAAACCGACACTCCCGGACTGTGGCGGGCTTACGACCGCCTCGGCGACGCCACCGAGATCTTCACCCGCACCGTCGCCAATCCCGACGCCATGACCGTGGACTACCACTGTGCCTGGGATCAGGGCGAACACCTCTGGATGATCTACCTGATGCGCGTCGTGGACGCGAAAGTCGTCTTCGACAAGCCCGGCTCGGTCGTGCTCTGGAACAACTGCCGCCACCCCTTCTACGACAAGAATCCCTATCCGCACACCGCGCCACCGAAACGACCGGTGTGGGTGGGCGATTTCTGGGACATGTTCTCCGCCGGGCACCAACTCGAGATGGACAACCTCAAGGCGATCTGCGAATTCCGCGCCGCCCGCGGGTTGCCGCTGACCCCGGAGTGGATGCGATGAACACCACCGTGAGCCTGCTCGACGTCGCGAGCTACCTGCCCGGCGAACCGGTTACCACCGAATACTTCACCCGATACTCCCGGTCGGATCGGATGGCCAAGAACGTGATGTTCCGGTCGCCACGCACCCGCCACCACGCGGGAGCCGACGAATCCGCCGTCGACATGGCCGAACGCGCCGTGGCCCCGCTCATCGAACGCCACGGCGCGCAAACCCTCGCCGACATCGACGTTCTGCTGACCCACACGCAACTCCCGGACAATCCGGTTCTGGGTGCGGGACCCGAACTCGCGCGTCGACTCGGCGCGCGCCCCGACCATGTCTACGACGTGCACAACGGCGGTTGCGCGGCGTTCGTGCACATGATGTCGTTGGCGCGCATGGTGTTGCGGACCACCGACGCCCGCACCGCGCTCATCGTGGCCTGCCAGAACACCGCCGGGTCGATCTTCACCCAGACCGAGATCCGCGGTCTGGCCCAAGCGCCGGTGCCCGGTGACGGCTGCGGCGCGGCGCTGCTGGTCAAAGACGACAGCGCGCCGATCCTGGACGTCGAATGCCGTACCTATCCCGAATTCGCGGGCGACATGGAGTTCACCACCAACAGCGACCGCAAATATTGGGAGCCCGGCCCCGGACAACCGTGTGTGAGTTTCACCGAATCCAAAGTCACCAAAGTGTTCGCCCGCGGCAACCGCCTGGTTCCCGAAGTCGCGCTCACCGTGTGCGAACGGATCGGGGTCAAGAGCCGAGACATCGACACCTTCGTCACCAATCAGCCCAATCGCCTGTTCCTGCGCAACTGGCACGACGCGTTGGAACTCCCCGCCGAACGGCACCCCGACACCTTCGACCGATGCGGAAACCTCTTCGCGGCAGGCATTCCGGTCACTCTCGACCTGACCAATCGCGCGGGCGGCCTGGCCAACGGCTCGGTCGTGCTCCTGTCGGCCTTCGCCCACGCCGGTGACTTCGCGGCCGCGGCGGCGGTGCGCTGGGGCGCGGCCGGATGAGCCTGGACCTGCTCGACAGCGCGCCCTCCTCACGCAGGCGGACGTCCCGACCCTCCGCGCCCATCTTCGATCTGAGTCTGAGTGAGAACCCCTTCCCGCCCCTGCCTTCGGTGGTGGCGGCGGTGAACTACGAAGTGACGCGGTCGAATCGGTACCCGGAATTCGTGCCCGATCGTCTCCCGGCTCTGATCGGCGGACAGCTCGGCGTCGATGCCGAGCGGGTGGCGGTCGGTGCGGGCGCGACCGGCGTGGCGATGCAGATCCTGCGTTCGGTACCGCAACCCGGAACCGAGATCGTCCTGAGCTCACCGACATTCGATGGCTACCCCATCATGGCCACGATGGCCGGACTCCGACTTGTCCCGGTACCGCTCGCCGCTGACGGCGCCCAAGACCTCGACGCCCTGCGCCGCTCGATCCACAAGGGCACCGGCCTGGTCATCGTATGCCGCCCACACAATCCCACCGGAACCGTCGTCCCCGCCCACGACCTGCGCGCCTTCCTCACCTCCGTCCCGAAACGGATACCCCTGATCCTGGACGAGGCGTACGTCGAATTCCTGGCCGCCGCCGACCATCTCGACCACATCGAGCTACTGCGCCGCCACCCCAATCTGCTCGTCCTGCGCACCTTCTCCAAGGCGTACGGACTGGCGGGCCTGCGCATCGGCTACGTCGTCGGCCACCCCGACCTGATCGCCCGCGTCCGCACCCAACAACTCCCCTTCGGCACCCCCACCCTCGCCGTGGCGGCGGTCACCGCCAGCTACGCCGCCTTCCCCGAACTCCGCACCCGAATCCGCTCGATCGACACCGCCCGCGACCGTCTGCGGACCGCACTGCGCGGCCACGGCATCGCCGTCCCGCCCAGCCGAGCCAATTTCCTGTACCTGCCCGGCCCCGGCCCGGCGACCCTCCTGCGCCGCGCGGGAATCCACGCCAAGTGCTATCCCGACGGCAGCGCCAGAGTCGCGGTCGGCGATCCCGCCGCCGACCGAGCCATCCTCACCGCACTCCTCCCCCACCGCTCGCCCACGTGATTAGCCTCCTCGCCGAGGAGCGGATGCTCGCAAGACCAGGACCGTCACTCGATGCTTTGACACCAGCAACCGTACTGCCGCCTGGAGTCGTCGTAACCTTTGAAACATCGTGAGTGGGGCAGTATCTCGGCACAGAGGTGGGCGTGGCACTTGCCGTCGTGGAGGTAGCAGAAGTTCGAGTCGAGAACAGTGTCGGTCGGCCCGTCGGGCGTCACGGCACTCCACCTGCCCTGTCGCTACCGGCGCGGCGGTTTCGTCGTAGCGGCTCGGACCGCGGCCGCCGGCCCGTCCGCTACCGCCGGGTGTCTACAGGGTCCTTCTTGCCGACGGCGGAGGTGAATTCGTGGACGCGCCAGGGGCCGCCGGCGTCGGCGCGCAAGGGTGGGGTGGGGGCTCCCGCGCCTTCCACGAGGCCGACGACGAACTCGCGGAGGACGGTGGTCGAGGGAGTCCGCGGGGTCCAACCGAGGTCCGCGCGGGCCCGGGCGGTGTCGAGGATCGGCAGGCGCAGGAATCCGTCGAAATGCCTCGGGCGAAATTGGGGCGGCGCGCACGGCGGCGGCCACCGCGGCGAGTAACCGTTTCGACGCGCTCAACAGCAGGTGAGTAATTGTCGATGGTCAGGATGTTGTCGACGGCACGGTCTGTGGGATTTCGGTGACCTCGAGACGTTCGCGGCGGAGTCGTTCCCGCCCCCACTCGCCGAGAGGTTGGAGGGCTTCGTTGAGGGAGACACCTGTTTCGGTGAGGGAGTATTCGACCTTCGGTGGGACTTCGGCGTAGACCTCGCGGTGAAGCAAGCCGTCTTCCTCCATCTGGCGCAGATGCTGGGTGAGCATCTTCTCGCTGACCCCTGGCAGCGCGCGACGCAGTTCGGCGAAGCGCCGGGTGCCGTGATCGTGGAGCTCCCACAGGACCAGGGCCTTCCATTTGCCGCTCACGACGTCCAGTGCGGCGTCGATGCCACAGATGTACGGCCCCGACCTCGGTCCCTTCGCCACCGCTGCCTCCTCACTGACCGAAATGTAAGTACCGCAGTAAATAGTGGGTACTGTCCGGCGCGGATGTCGCTGTCCATCATGGACGCATGACTTCACCGACCACAACCCCGACCTCCCCAGGTGTGGCGATGCTCGGGCTGGGGGCGATGGGCGGCTCCCTCGCCGCCCGGCTACTCGACGCCGGTCACCCGGTGACCGTGTGGAACCGCACTGCGGGCCGCGACGCCGACTTGGTCGACCGCGGCGCACGGCCCGGCGCGACCGTCGCGAACGCCGTCACCGAGCGGCCGCTGATCGTCGCCTGCCTGCTCCGACACTCCTCGGTGCACGAAACCCTCGACCCCGTCGTCGATCAGTTGCGCGGCAAGGCACTGGTCAACCTCACCACCACCACTCCGAACGAGGCGCGCGAGACGGCCGCGTGGGCCGACGAGCACGGGATCGACTATCTGCACGGCGCGATCCTGGCCGTACCCGCCATGATCGGGACCGCCGACGCGCAGGTCTTCTACAGCGGCTCCCGGACCGTCTTCGACCGGCATCGTGAAGTCTTCGACACGTGGGCGACCAGCATCTTCGACGGAACGGACGCCGGTAGGGCCTCGCTGATCGACCTCGCCCTGCTGTCCGGGATGTATCAGATGTTCGCGGGCTTCCTCCACGGCGCCGCGATGGTCGGTTCCGAGGGGATGACCGCGACGGATTTCGCCGCTCGCGCGACCCCGTTCATCAGTGCCATGACCGGCGGTTTCGCCGGCTACGCGCAGGTCGTCGACGGCGGCGACTACACCGTGCCCGGCCAGCAGAGCCTGGACTTCTCCGATCTGTCCCCCATCGTGCGCGCCAGCGACGAGCAGGGCGTGAATCCGGCGACCGTGGACGCGGTTCAGACGCTGATCACCCGGCAGGTCGCCGCCGGACACGGCTCCGAAGGTTTCGCGCGGATCTACGAGAGCTTCCGCGCGTCCGAGACGACGGTCGGTGGCAGGCGATGAGCGGCTCGGCGGTCACCGTGATCGGCCTCGGCCCGATGGGGCAGGCGATGTCCAGGGTTCTGCTGCGTGCCGGGCACCAGGTCACGGTGTGGAACCGCACGCCGAGCCGCGCCGACGACCTCGTGGCGGCCGGAGCCCGGTGGGCGGCATCACCCGCCGAGGCAGTGGCGGCCGGTGAACTGGTCATCCTCAGTTTGACCGATTACCGAGCGATGTGGGACGTCCTCGCCGACGTCGACGCGGAACTGGCCGGCCGAACACTCGCCAACCTGAGCTCGGACACGCCGGACAAAACCCGCGAGGCCGCGACCTGGGCATCCGCCCACGGCGCGTCCTTCGTCACCGGCGGTCTCATGGTGCCCGCCGCGATGGTCGGCACCGACTTCGCCTACGTCTACTACAGCGGCGACCAGCGCGGGTTCGAGCTGCATCACGACGCCCTCACCCACCTCGGAGATCCACGGTTCCTGGGTGAGGACCCGGGCCTCGCCCAGCTGATGTACCAGGCGAACCTCGACGTCTTCCTGACCGCGCTCGCCGGAATCGCCCACGCCACAGCGCTGACGGGCTCCGCGGGCATCGCGACCGAGACCTTCCTGCCCGGAGCCATGCGACTGATCGCCGCGATCCCCGACATGATCGCCCCCGACGGTGCGGCGGCACTCGCTGCTCTGATCGACGCCGGCGAACATCCCGGCACGGACAGCAACAACATCATGATGGGCGCCACCGCCGACCACATCCTCACCACCGCCGAGTCGGCCGGCATCGACACCGCACTCCCTCGGGCGGTTCGCGCGCTCTACCGCCGTGCCATCGAGGACGGACACGGCACCGACGGCTGGACCCGCACCATCGACGCGATTCGGGCTACGGCGGCCAGTGCGTGAGTGCCGCACCGATACGCCGCTCTCCGACCAGAGCGAACAGGTCTGACCAGGGCGAACAGGACAGCCAGTTCGCTCTGGGGTGGCCAGTTTGCAAGGCCGCCGCTGTGCGGGTGCTCCACAGCAGCACGCGATTCAGGAGGGCCGGAGGTTGGTCGTCCAGGTCCTCGCAGTGGGTGCGGGTCATTTCGCCGGTGCCCGGTTTCTGACTCGGTCGGCCGATGGAACAACCGCCGATCAGGGTTGGCCGGTGACGAACGCCTGGACGGCGTTGAAGAAATCCGGGCCACCCATGATCGAACCGCCGACCGTGCCGCCGACCAGCACGCCCACGGGGATGCTGACACCCCAGATCAGGACCAGGCACGCACCGAGGAGGCCACCCACGATCGCCCCGCCGACGACGCCGGGCAAGTTCTTGTCGATCTGTTCCACGAGCCGGTCGTAGGAGCTGATGTCCTTGGGCTCCGCAACGTCTTTCACCGGCGTTGTCAGCGTGAGGGTGCGGCCGTCGGGGGCGATGTGGTGGGTCATGGTGATCGAGCGGCCGTCGGCGGCGTAGGACCGCGGCACTTCCAGGACCGCCGCGCCGTCGCTCGTCTCGAGCATCACCGCACCGTCGTCCGCGAGATCGAAACTGCCGTTCGCCACGGTGGCGGTGACGGCCTGGTCCACCGACGAAACCGTGATCCGGTAGTCGATCCCGTTGTCTACGCCAGAAATCGTTGCCGCACTGCCGATTTCGGACGGCGCAGCGGGGACCGTATGCGCGATCGCCGTCGTGACAGCCATGGCCGAGGCGGTCAACAGAACAGCGGCGGTCGTCTTTCCGAACTTCATTCTTCGAACCCCTCTACTCAGGTAACTCTGATAGGCGGATCGAGTCGGACCGCGAGCGGTCGTCGGCGTAGGGCAGGAGTGTACGCGTCCTGCCGCGTACTTCAGACAGCGATGGCCGCGCCGCAGATCCCGCAGGACTCGAACTGCTTGCGACCCCAGCGCAGCACCGGGATGAAGAAGATCGTGAGCTGGGTGTACTCGCGCAGCCGGGTCCACTGCGTGGTGTTGTGGCAGCGCGGGCAGGTCCGGGTCGAGCCCGGGCCGAGCGGCTTCTGTTTGCGGCCGTATCCGAAGAGGAAGAACACCCCTCCCAGCGTAGCCGGGGTGAGGCAGCGCTCGCGGGCTGCGGGTTCGGGGCCGGGCTGCGGGATCGGGCTCGGGCTCGGGCTCGGGCTCGGGCTCGGGCTCGGGCTCGATCTGCGGGATCGCGACACCCTCGCTCGAGCACTACATCGAGCCGGTAGCAGGTGCGGACTCCCCGGACAGATGTCGGTAGTTGTTGCTGCTCGAAAAACGAGACCAATCGAGATCACCGACCACGACTACGCCGAATCCCGCGGGAGGGCCATCGCCGCCGTCGAACGCTCGATCGTCGGTCGGTCGTCGGTCGAGGGCCGAACACGCGGCAAAGTGGCGAGCCAGGGCCAGCAGCACGTCGAGGTCGGAGGGGCCCGTGGGAATGCGCGGAGCGTGCGGGATCGCACCGATGTCGGGCGCCGCGCCGGCCTTCATCGTGGTGGCGGCGCGCGCGACTACGCCCGCATAGTGCTGGATGCGCGTGTCGAGATCGTCGGTGACCGGGGGCGCGGCGGCGGGCATGTGCGCTCGCAGACGCAGCAAGACGTCGTGGATCTCGATGCTCATCCGATGCATGCGATGCGCGGCGGGTTGGCGCGCGAGTTCGTCGGCGGTGTAGAGGGAAAGCTGTGGGAAGGCGGCGGCCAGGTCGCTCCACAGCGGAACGAGCCGACGCGCCCGACGACCGTCACGATCCCACTGCATGCGGGCAGCGAACAGTCTCAGGACCGACAGAGCGCTGACCGAGGTGGCGGCGAAGGCGGTGGCATAGAACGTGGCGGCCTTGCGAACCATCTGATCGTCGACGATGGTGAAATCGGCGTAGGTACACAGGGCCGCGACCACCGGTTGGGTGAGCACATCGAGGAAGATCGCTCCTGCGGCGATGAAAACGACCGCGTACACGAACTTCTCGCGGGGTGACAGTTTTTCGGCACGCGATTCGCGCACGCAGATGTACAGGATGGCTCCCGAGGCGATCGCATGGGGAAGGCCGAACGCGGTCCAGAAGACGATCACCAGTGGGCCGACGGCCTGATCGATCAGCAGTCCCGCGTCTCTGGCCGGAGTTCCCGCGAGGAACATCACGGCGAACGAGATCACGACCACGAGGTCGTAGCGGCGCTGTCGTGGCCGGGCGGTCCTCGGATCGACTCCTGTCCACAACCGCGTCAGCCCGAAGGTGCCGGACAGGATCGCCAGACTCGCGCCGAGTCCCAATTGGTGTATCAGACTTCGGTATTCGGGAGTCGGGGCGAGGTGACGCGGATGCAATACCAAGCCGACCAGAACCCAGATCAGCGATCGATTGATCAAGCGGTCGGCCGGCGAATCGCGGAGCAGTCGGCAGCGGGCGAAGGTCACCACGACGGCGACGGCGATCACCGGCAGTGTCACCTGCACCGGCAGGGGCGAGGTCACCGCGTCCCGCCGCCGAGCAGCGACTGCCGCATGGTGCTTCCGGTCGCTCGCCCCGCCGCGGCCAGCATCGCGGCGTCGGCGAAAGCCTCTGCCTCCTGCTCGATCTCGGTGCGATAGTCGCTGCGGCACAGCACGCTTCGGACCGTGTCGGGGTCGATCGACCCCAGCAGCCCGGACATCAGGGCGTCCTCGCGCGCGTCCGCCCACCGGCCGTCGTCGAGTCGCGGACGGTCGTGCTCGAGCAGCATGTGCCCGATCTCGTGCAGGACGATGTGCTGCGCGTGCCGGGTGGCGGCATCGTGGTCGTAGACGATCAGGTCGTCCTCGCGACGGGCGATCCACAGCCCACTGCCGGTGCCGCATCGATCCATCCGCTGACCTCATCGTGGTCGAACGTCGGAGTCCCACAGTGACTGCGCTGTGCCCGTCGGTGTCGCGGCGGGTACTGATCGTGCACGATGTATCTGACAGCATCGAGGCATGGGCTCCCCCACTGTCGACTCGTCCGCCGAATCTTCGGCCGGTTGCCTGCGCACGCTCGCGCGGGTCTGGCTCGGCGTCAGCCTGGTGTTCGCCGGGATCTCGCACCTGAGTTTCGCGCGGGAGGAGTTCCGGGCCCAGGTGCCGGAATGGGTTCCGGTCGGTGAGGATTTCGTGGTGCTGGCCTCCGGGGTGGTGGAGATCGGACTCGGCGCGGCGCTGCTGTTCGCCGGTGCGCGCCTGCGCCCGATCGTCGGTGTGGTCGCCGCGCTGTTCTTCGTGGCGGTGTTCCCGGGGAATGTCGGTCAGTACGTCGAGGGGGTGGACGCGTTCGGGCTCGACACCGACGCCAAGCGGTTGGTGCGTCTGTTCTTCCAGCCCGTGCTGATCGCGATCGCGCTGTGGTCGACCGGCGGGTGGACGTGGGCGCGGGGGCGGCTGTCCTGAATCGGGACGTATTCGGCGCGGAAGACCGCACTCACCAGCATCATTCCATTCCGGGTAATGACCGAGGGGTGATGTTCTCGCTGCGGCAACGGTCGCAGGCGAGTCCGGCCACAACACTGTGATCAGCCGGTCGGGCGCGGGGACGCCCGACCGGCGTGGGTCATTCGCCGGAGAGGTCGGCGGACAGGTCGGCTACTTCTACGCCTTCGGGAATCTGGACTTCGGTGACGCGTTCGGGGATGTCGTCGAATTCCAGGCGCAGGGCGCGGCAGATGGTGGCGTGCATGTCGTACATGCAGGTGATGTAGGTGAGTTCCATGATCTCGGGGTCGGACAGGTGGCCCCGCAGGACGTCGAACACTTCGTCGGGGACGCGGCCGCCGTCGAGGACCAGGCCGTCGGTGTAGGCGAGGACGGCGCGTTCGAGGGGAGTGAAGGCGTCGCTGACCTGCCAGTGGGCGACGGCGGCGATCTTGTCCTCGGGCATGCCGAGCGAACGCATCTGTTTGCAGTGTTGGGAGAAGACGAATTGGCTACCGCGGGCGTAACCCGCACGGCCTTGGCCGAGTTCGCGCAGCAATGGGTCGAGGCTCGCGTTGCGGTAGAGGGCGAAGCCACGGACGGCGTGGCGGAAGACCTCGGGCGACTGGGCGAAGACGGTCCACCAGTCGCCGGGGGTGGCGTGGATGGTGCCGTGGTCGACGGCCGGGTCCTTGTCGGGGCCGAAGAGGCGGTCGTAGAAGAACAGGATCTTCGGGTCGGTGACTTCGGCGCGGGGTACTTCGCGGAGGCGTGGCACTGGTGCGGTCCTTTTTCGAAAGGGTCAGGGGGCGGTGGGGACGCGGCGGTCGGCGGCGACCTTGGGCTCGTGGGAGACGTCGGCATCGGTGAATTCGCGAGTCCAGCAGGCGAATTCGAGCAGCGCGCCGTCGGGGTCCTGGAAGTAGAACGATCGCACGAAGGTGCCGGGGTGGACGTGCTTGGAGACGCCCGCGCGGCTGTCGTCGTGGTTGAGGATGCGGCTGACCTTGACGCCTTCGGCTTTCATGCGCTCGTAGTATTCGTCGAACCGCTCGGGCGGCACGGCGAAGGCGACGTGGTTCATCGAGCCGACCGCGCTGACGAGTTCGCCTTCGTCGGGCAGGCCCTTCGGGGCGGACAGGCCGGGGGCGGCGTCGGGGGCGTCGGCGAGCCAGAAGAAGGCGATGGTGTTGCCGTTGCCGCAGTCGAAGAAGAAATGCTGGCCGAGGTCGCCGGGCAATTCGATGGTCTTGATGAGCGGCATGCCCAGGACGCCCGAGTAGAAGTCGATGGTGCGACGCATATCCGCGCAGACGAGGGCCAGGTGGTTGATGCCACGCAGTTCGTACTTGGGATTGGAAGTGCCCATTGCCGTCCTTCCGATGTGATGAGGTGGTGACGAAAGCCGACCAATACTGACTTGACAGTCATGTCAACTACTGGGAAAGTGTGTCCGTGGCCAAGTCATCTGTCAATACCTCGACCTCGACGGCGTCGATCGAGACCCTGACCTCTCGCGGCCTCAAGACCCGCAACGCGCTGCTCGACGCCGCTCGCACGGTGTTCGAGCGGCACGGTTTCCTCGACACCAGGGTCGAACTCATCGCGCAGGAAGCGGCCGTCTCCTACGGCACCTTCTATCGCTATTTCGAATCGAAAGAGGACATCTTCCGCGAACTGAGCACGCGCTTGTTCGAGGATATGCACCGACGCGAACCCTCGGACGCCGGACTGTCGCCCGCCGAGAAATTGATCGCGTCCAATCGCGCCTACTACCGGGACTATCGCCGCAACGCCCGCCTGATGGCGATCATCGAACAGGTCGCCACGTTCAACGAGGAATTCCGCGCGCTGCGCCACGAGCACCGCACGGAATTGATCGAGCGCACCGCGCGCGCGATCACCCGGTGGCAGACCGAAGGGCTGGCCGATCGCGCGCTGGACCCGGTACTGGCCGCGCGCACCATGGCCGCCATGGTCGACCACACGCTCTACCTGTGGTTGATCCAGGGCGAGAAGGCCGACGAGGCGGATCTGCTCGACACCCTCGACCGGATGTGCCTGGGCGCGCTCGGCATCCGGACCTAGCCCCGAGCCACGGCTTCGACTTCGCCACCGCCGAATTCATCACCACGACTCCACCGAGGCACGCTGCATGACATCGCATTCCGACACCGCCGAGCCGCCACCGGGCGCACTCGACGGCCTGCGGGTTCTCGAACTGGGCACCCTGATCGCCGGTCCCTACTGCGGGCGTCTGCTCGGCGACATGGGCGCCGACGTCGTCAAGATCGAGGCGCCCGACCGGCCCGATCCGCTGCGCGACTGGGGGCAGGCCGAGGGCGGACACCAGTACTTCTGGACCGTGCACGCGCGCAACAAGCGTTGCGTGAACCTCGACCTGCGCACCGACGCCGGTCGCGAGATCTTCCTGGATCTGGCCGCGGACGCCGACGTGATCGTCGAGAGCTTCCGGCCGGGCACCCTGGAGCGGTGGGGGGTGGGATACGAGGTGCTGCGGGAACGCAATCCCAGGGTGGTGCTGGCCAGGATCTCCGGCTACGGCCAGGACGGCCCCTATGCCGCGCGGCCCGGCTACGCCTCGGTCGCCGAGGGAATCAGCGGCCTGCGCCACCTCAACGGCTTCCCGGGGCAGGCCCCGCCGCGGATCGCGCTGTCCCTCGGTGACAGCCTCGCGGGCATGTTCGCCTTCCAGGGCGTGCTGGCGGCGCTGTTCGCCCGGGAACGCACCGGGCGAGGGCAGATCGTGGACGCGGCGCTGTCGGAGGCGGCGCTGGCCATCCAGGAGTCCACCGTGCCGGACTACCACAAGACCGGACACGTGCGGCAGCCGTCGGGCACCCGCCTCGATCGGGTCGCGCCCTCGAACCTGTATCGGTCCGCGGACGGGGTCTGGGTGATCATCGCGGCCAATCAGGACACGTTGTTCGCGCGACTGGCGGCGGCCATGGGTCGCCCCGAACTGGCCGCCGACCCCCGGTACGCGACCCACACGGCGCGCGGCGACAACCAGGACGAACTGGACGAGCTGATCGGCGCGTGGGCCGCGAGCCTGACGGCCGCGGATCTGGTGGCGGTGCTGAACGAGTTCGAGGTGGTGACGGGGCCGGTGAACACGGTCGCCGAGGTCATGGCCGATCCGCAGTTCAACGCGCGCGGACTGTTCGTGGACCATGTCGACCCGTCGGTGCGGCCGGGCGATCCCGGCTACGACCCGGAACCGGTGAAGGGCGTCGGGGTGATCCCGCGGCTCAGCGAGACCGCCGGCGGCGTCCGGTGGGGCGGGCCGAGTCGCCCCGGCACCCACACCGACGAGGTGCTGACCGAACTGCTCGGCTACGACGCGGACCGGTTGGCCGCGCTGCGTGCGGCCGGGACGATCTCGTGACCGCGGTCGAGATCCGCGAGGTCGGGCCGCGCGACGGCCTGCAGATCGAGGAGCCGATTCCCACCGAGGCCAAACTCGCCCTCCTCGAGGCACTGGCCGCGACGGGCGTGCGCCGGATCGAGGCGACCTCGTTCGTCTCGCCGCGGGCCGTCCCCGCGCTCGCCGACGCCGAAGCGGTCGCCGCCGAGTTGCGGCGGTGGCCCGAGGTGCGGTTCTCGGCCCTGGTCGCGGGCATGGGCGGGGTGCGGCGGGCGCTGGCGGCGGGCGTCACCGATCTGGAGTACGTCGTCTCGGCCTCCGACGGGCACAGTCGGGCCAATGTGGGCCGCGACAGCGCGGAGTCGATCGAGCTGATCGCGCCGATCGCGGACCTCGTGCACGCGGCGGGCGGCAACCTCGAGGTGATCGTCGCCATAGCCTTCGACTGCCCCTTCGACGGGCCGACTCCCCCGGACCGTGTCGCCGAGATCGCGCGGTGCGCATGGGATTCGGGAGCCGACGAACTCTGCGTCGCGGACACGATCGGCACCGCGACACCGGGCCGCACCCGCGACGTGCTCGCCCGCGTGATCACGGCCGTGCCCGAGACCGAGCCGGGCGTGCATCTGCACGACACCCGCGGTCAGGGCATCGCGAACGCCTGGGCCGCCTACGATCTCGGCATCCGCCGCTTCGACGCCTCGGTGGGCGGGCTGGGCGGCTGTCCGTTCGCCCCCGGCGCGAGCGGCAACATCGCGACCGAGGAACTGGTCTACATGTTCGAGGACAGCGGTATCGCCACCGGTATCGACCTCGACGCCGCCCTGGACGCCGCCCGCGTGGCCGAACGTCTGCTGGGCAAGCCCATGCCGAGCAGGCTGCTGCGCGCCGAGAACACCCGGCGCTGAACTCCTCCCACACCGATCCGGCGCTCGCCGGAGGAGCGGAAAACCCTTGAACGACTTGGCTGATCGATTCTTCGCCGCTGTCTGCGGCGGCGACGTGCGGACGCTGACCGACCTGTATTCCCCCGAGGCCAGGATCTGGCACAACGACGACGGGCAGGAGCAGACCGTGGCCGAGAACCTGCGCGTGTTGCGCTGGCTCTCGCGCACCCTCGAGGACATGCGCTACGAAGACATCCGACGCCACGACCTGCCCGACGGGTTCGCCCAGCAGCACGTGCTGCGCGCGACGCTGCCGGGGCACGGCCCGCTGGAGGTGCCCGCGAGCCTGTTCGTGCGGGTGGTCGACGGCCGCATCACCCGCATCGACGAATACGTCGACTCCGCCGCCACCGGCGCCCTGCGCGCATTGGCCGCTCGACCGAAGGAGCGGTGAGATGACGACGCTGGACGAATTGTGTTCGCGCATGCGCGCGTTCATCGACGACTCGGTCATCCCGGTCGAGGCCGCACTGGCCGCCGAGGACGACGACGCGCGCCGCACCCTCGACGGATTGCGCGCCGAAGCCAAGGACCTGGGTCTGTGGGCGCTGGGGCATCCCGCCGAAGTCGGCGGCGGCGGGGTGGCGTTCCTGGATTTCGTGCACCTCAACGAGATCATCGGGCGTTCCGAATTCGGCCAGCTCGCGGTCGGTTCGGTGTCGATGCAGGACACGATCATGCTGCACCGGCACGGCACCCCCGAACAGCGGGCGCGCTGGATTCCGCCGATCGTGTCGGGCGAGACGCTGCCCTCGGTCGGGCTGACCGAACCGGAGACGGCGGGTTCGGATCCGACGTTGATCCGGTCGCGGGCCGAACTCGACGGCGACACCTGGGTTCTCAACGGCCACAAGTGGTTCACCACCGGCGTGCGGGACGCGGGCTACTGCACGGTCTTCGTCCGCACCGAATCCGAGGACGCGCCCCGGCACGCGCGCATCAGCGCGATCATCGTGCCCACCGACACGCCCGGCTTCGAGATCGTGCGCTCGATCCCCACCATGGGCCACGACCCCAGTGACCACTACGAGGTCCGGCTGACCGACGTGCGGGTGCCCGCCGCGGCGCTGCTGGGCGAGCGCGGCGCGGGGTTCGCGGTGGCGCAGGACCGGCTCGGGCCGGGGCGGATCTTCCACTGCATGCGCTGGCTCGGGCAGGCCCAGCGCGCCTACGAATTGATGTGCGAGCGCGCGAACACCCGCTACGCCCACGGCTCGCTGCTCGCCGAGAAAGGCGAGGTGCACCGCTACATCGCCGAATCGGCCGCCCAGATCCACGCCGCGCGGCTGATGACCCTGGACGCGGCGCGCGCGATGGACGCGGGCGAGGACGCGCGCGTGCGGATCGGACTGGTGAAGTTCTGGGGCGCGCGGATGCTGCACGACGTGGTGGACCGCGCGATCCAGGTGCACGGCGCACTCGGCCTGACCGCCGACACGCCGCTCGAGCGAATGTATCGGCAGGCCCGCTACGCGCGCGTCTACGACGGACCCGACGAGGTGCACCGCATGTCCACCGCGCGCAGGCTGCTGCGCGATCCCGAGGCCGCGCCGTGGCGATGAGTCTTCGCGATGGGCTCGCCGCCCTGCTCACCGAGGTCTACGGTCCCGGTCTCACCGTCGGCGAGCCGCGCAGGCTCACCGGCGGGGCGAGTCGGGAGGTGTGGGCCGTCGAGGTCACCGACGCCGAGGGACGCGCACGTCCCGTGGTGTTGCGCCGCGATCCGCCGGGTCACGGTGACGCCCGCAGGATGCGCGCCGAGGCCGCGTGCCTGCGCGCCGCCGCCGCGACCGGGGTTCCGGTGCCCGAGGTCCTCGCCTCCGGCGACACCGCACCCGGCGTCGACGCGCCCTATCTGCTGATGAACCGGGTCGAGGGCGAGGCGCTGCCACGGAAGGTACAGCGCGACAGCGCGTTCGATGCCGTGCGGGGCGGCTTGGCGGCCGAGATGGGGTATGCGGTGGGTCTGATCCACCACACCGCCTTGGACACCCTGGACATGCTCGACGACGCTGATCCGGTCGACGCCCTGGAGCGGATCTACCGCGATCTGCGCGATCCGCGCCCGGCGGTGGAGATCGGATTGCGCTGGCTGTGCGAACACCGGCCGCCGCCGCGCCCGAAGGCACTGGTGCACGGGGACTTCCGACTCGGAAACGTGTTGGTCGACGCGACCGGCGTGCGGGCGGTGTTGGACTGGGAACTCGCGCACCTGGGCGATCCGATCGAGGATCTGGGCTGGCTGTGCGTGCGGGCGTGGCGTTTCGGCGGCGCGCTGCCGGTCGCGGGTCTCGGCGAGCGCGCGCAATTGCTCGACGGCTACGAACGCGCCACCGGCACCCGCCCGTCGGAGGCGGAACTGCACTGGTGGGAGAGCTTCGGCACGCTGAAATGGTTGGTGCTGAGTCGTTTCCAGGCCGACCGACACCTGTCCGGCGCCGAACGGTCGCTCGAGTTGGCCGCCATCGGGCGGCGAGTGTGCGAATCGGAGTACGACCTGCTCACCGTGCTCGGCCTGTTCGATCGGTCGGTGACCGCGCCGGAAGCCGTTCAACCGGAACCGACCGTGCACGACCGGCCGGACCTGGCGGAAATCCTCGACCTCGTGGCCGAGGCATTGGGCGAGGACATCGGCCCGGCCCTGGACGGACCGGGTGCCGAACGGCAGCGGTATCTGACGCGGGTGTGCGTCGGGCTGTTGCGCACGGCCGGAAGGCAACTCGCGGTGGACTACGCGGCCGACGCCCGGGTTCGGGTGGAACTGGACGCGCTCGGCTGCGCCGACGAGGCCGAGTTGGCGCTGCGGTTGCGCGAGGCGACGCTGCCCTATCGCGACGAGCGGGTCCTGCGGGCGGTCTCGACCGCGGTGCTCGCGCGGGTGAGCGTTTCGAATCCGCGCCATCTCGCGCGCTGACAACAGCGAATCGCCCCGGTGACCTTCTGGTCACCGGGGCGATTGTTCCTCGTCAGACTCGCACGCCGGAGAAGCGTTCGCGCAGTTCGCGTTTGAGGATCTTGCCGGTCACGTTCTTCGGCAGGGCGTCGACGAATTCGACCCGGCGCGGCACCTGGAAGCCGCCCAGATGGTCGCGGCAGCCCGCGATGATCTCCTCGGCCGAGGCGTCGACCCCCGCACGCAACGCCACCACGGCGCAGACCAGTTCGCCCCAGGTGTCGTCCGCGACGCCGATCGCGGCGGCCTCGGCCACCGCCGGATGCCGGTAGAGGGCCTGTTCGACGGTCAGCGACGAGACGTTCTCGCCGCCGCTGATGATCAGATCCTTCTTGCGGTCGACGATGTAGACGAACCCTTCCTCGTCGCGGCGCACCAGGTCGCCGGTGTGGAACCAGCCGTCGGTGAAGGCGGCTTCGGTCGCCGCCGGGTCCTGCCAGTAGCCCGACATGACCTGATCGCCGCGCACCACCATCTCACCGACCTCGCCGGGGCCGACGTCGCGCAGATCCTCGTCGACGATGCGCAGATCGGCCAACCGCATGGGTTTGCCCGCCGCGGCCAGCAGTCCGCTCTCCCCCGCGGCGGCGCGGCGGTGCGCGGCCTCGTCCAGGTGCAGGACGTTGCCCGCGAGTTCGGTCATGCCCATGCCCTGGTAGAAATCGCAGCCGAGGCGTTGCAGGCCGGTGCGCAGCACCTGGGTCGGGATGGCGGAGGAACCGTAGCCGATGGCCTGCAACGAGCTCAGGTCGTGGTCGTCCAGCGTCGGGTCCTGCAACAGCAGGTTGATCATGGTCGGCGCGAGACCGGTCTGGGTGACGCCCCACTGTTCGACCAGGCGCAGGAAGGTCGCGTTGTCGTAGCCGCGCAGGATGCCGACGGTGCTGCCGACCAGGTGGTTCAACAGCGTCACGTAACCGCCCACGTGGCACAGCGGGAAGCAGAACAGGAAGAAGGCGTCCTCGGGCAGCGACCAGTGCAGGGCCGAGGAGGTGATGCCCGCGACCAGGTTGCGGTGGCTGATCATCACGCCCTTGGGCATGCCCGTGGTGCCGCTGGTGTAGACCAGCCAGGCGGTGTCGTCCACGGCGGGGCGGTGGGCCGGCACGGGCGCGTCGCCCGCGACGAAATCCGCGTAGGCGACCCCGTCGGGCGCGTCCCCGAGCCAGACCACCGTGCGCACCGACGGAATCCGGTCCCGGATGCGCGCGACGACGTCGGCGTACTCGGCGGCCGCGACCAGCACCGTCGCGCCGGAGTGCTCGATCAGCGCCGCGATCTGGTCGGGGTGCAGGCGGAAGTTCAGGATGGTCAACGCCATCCCGGCCATCGGGACGCCGTAGTAGCAGTCGAAGTACTCGGTGCGGTTGGCCGACAGGATCGCCACCCGGTCCCCCGGCGCGGCGACGCCGTGCAGCGCGCGGGCCAGGCGACGGCTGCGGTCGCGCAGGTCGGCGTAGGTGAGGGTCTCGTCCTCGAAACGCAGCGCGATCCGGTCCGGGTGTTTGCGCGCGCCGAACTCGACGATATCGCTGACCAGCATGTCAATTTCTCCTCGACGACAGTGTGCGAGCGGTGCTCATCGGATGGCGAGCGGGTTGATCGGGGACCCGACGCCGCGGGTGAACTGCAACGGCGGGCCCGCGTAGAAGAAGTCGTAGACGCCGTCGCCGGCGCACGCGACGGCCAGTTCCTCGAAGTCGAGCAGTTCGGCCAGGGTCATCCCCATGTCGCGGATGAGGATCATGTGCAACTCGAACAGCGCGCCCGGGTTCTCCCCCGGCAGCACCTCCACGGCCCAGTTGTCCGAGCCGACCACCGCGACGTCGCGTTCACGCAGCCACTGCGCGCAGGCCAGCCCCAGACCTGGTTCGCCCGCCATGAACGCGGCCGGATCGCGTTCTTCGAGGAATTTCGCACGGTACCCGGTGCGGATGAGCAGGATGTCGCCGGGACCGACCTCGACGCCCTGGCCCGCGGCCACGGCGTCGAGTTCCTCGGGGGTGATCACCGAGCCGGATTCCAGCCACGGCACGCCCCGAGCCCGCGCCACGTCGAGCAGGACGCCGCGACCGGCGATCCCGTTGGACTGGGTCTGGATGCCGCACTTGTCCGCGCCCTTGACCGTCACGCCGTCGCCGGGGTGCCCGTTGTAGAGCTGACCATCGTAGTGCACGTGGCACAGCGCGTCGTACTGGGAGCCGGCCTGCAAGGGCATGAACACGTAGTCGTCGGCCCATTTGAAGCCGCCGGGCAGCACCTGCTCCTGGCCGTTCTCGGCCATCAGGCGGATCGGGTTGATCCGGTTGCCGCCGGGTTGCGGTCCGTCGGCGTCGAGCGGGATGCCCAATTCGTAGACGGCGCCGGTACGGATCAGCGACGCCGCGGCCGCGATGCGCTCGGGGGTGATCAGGTTGGTGGTGCCCCGCTCGTCGTCGGGCCCCCACCGCCCCCAATTGCTCAACCGACGCCCCAACTCGCGCATATCGGTCCCGCCTGTCGTCATCGTGCCTCCTCCGGCCTACCGCTTTTCTTGACGTGACAGTCATGTCAACTAGCGAATTGTGACGCCGGACACCGGTGATGTCAATGCCGGGATGTCAGGAACAGCACGATTGCGCACCGCCGCCGAACGTGAGCCCGAACGTCATAGCCGACCTCGTGCACGGTGACGGGGCCGCAACGGTCAGTTGTCGCGAGGGCGGCGCAAGTCGGTGACGGCCAGGCGGGCGGCTTCGGCGATGGCGGCGTCGACGGCGGGCAGGACAGGGTCGGCGCGGGCCGCGCGGGTGAAGACGGCGACGGCCACCGGATGTTCGTCGGGGAATTCGATCACCGCGACCTCGTTGCGGATGACGCCGATGGTGCCGGTCTTGCCCGCGACACTCACGCCGCGATGCGGGAAGGCGGAGGAGATGCGGTGCGCCCAGGGTTGTCTGCGCATGACCGAGGCGAGGAATTCGGTCTGGTCGACGGACAGGACGGCCCCGGACCACAGCGCGCGCAGCAGGCGGGTCATCTCCTCGGGCGTGGTGGCGCTGGTGTAGGAGGGGTCGTAGGCCGACACCGACCAGGCTTCGTCGTTGTCGGCGAGCGCGGCGAACGCCTCGGCGGTGCTGTGGGTGTCGGTGTCGCGCACCAGACTTCGATGCTGGTCCGCGGTGCCGCCGACCACCCGGGTCTCGGTGAGTCCGAGATCGGCGAGCAGGTCCTCGACCGCGCCCAGGCCGACCTCGCCGAGCAGGACGTCGGCGGCGGCGTTGTCGGAGACGGTCATCATCGAGGTCGCCAGGTCGCGGCGACTCATCGTCACCGGATCGCGCAGGACCGCCAAGCCGGTCGGTCCGGGCGTGCACTCGGCGGGCACGACGGTCAGCGGGGCGCGCGGGTCGAGGCGGCCCACGTCGACCAGGCGGCAGAAGGCGACGAACAGCGGCAGTTTGTAGACCGAGGCGGTCACCACGCGGGAACGGCCCTCGACCGTGATCTCCTCCGGGGACCCGTCGCATCGGCGCGCGTGCAGCCACCCGGTGCAGCCCGCGTCGGCGAAGACCGCGCGAATCCGCTGCTCGACGGTCACCGGACGCGCTCCTTGAACAGGACCCGGTCCACGGCCGCCGCGGCGGTGTCGGCTCCGGGCCCGCGCAGGACGCGCACGCGCAGGGCCAGGGCTTGCGGGGCCAGACGTAACCAGCGCACGCCCGGGGTCGGTGTCGGCGGTGCGGTGGTGAGGCCGAAGGCGCCGCCCGCCGCGACCGCGGCGAAGAGCGCCCGGTCGTCGCGTACCGTGACGATCCGCGCGTCGAGTCCGCGTTCGCGCAGCAGGTCGACGACGGTGTCGTGGGCGGGCGGGTTCGCGGAGCGCGGCGGGTGGGCGAAGGCGAGTCCGGCCAGCATCGGAAAGGTGGAGCGTTCGGTGAGCGCGGCGCGATGGTCCGACGGCACGACCAGCCATCGCGGCACCTTCACCACCGGGCCCGCCCGCACGCCGTCGGTCAGGGCCGGATGGTCGATCACCGCCACGTCGCACAGTCCTTCGCGCACCCGCGCGACGAGGTCGACGGTGGTGTCCACGACGGTGGAGACCGTCGCGCCGGTCGCGCGCAGTTCGGCCACGCAGGCGGTGACCAGTCGGTCGGGCAGCGCCGCCGTCGCGCCCCAGTGGACCGTTCCGCGCGCTTCGGCGAGGCGCTGGGATTCGGCGACCAGACGCGCCGCGTCGTCCACCAGCAGTCGGGCACGCGGCAGCAGGTGCGCGCCCGCCGGGGTGAGCACCGCGCCCTGCCGGGTGCGATGGACCAGATCGACGCCCAGATGACGTTCCAACCTGCGCAAACCCTGGGACAGCGGCGGTTGGGTCATCTCCAGCGCGGCCGCCGCCCTGCCGAAATGGCGTTCGTCGGCGACGGCGACGAAGAAGCGCAGGTGGCGGATCAGGTCCATCGGGCCATTGAACCAAGGCGAGGCGGGCTCGGGATTCGGCCCGGTGCGCGGCGACCGGCAAGGTGACGGATGCGGGGCGGTCTGGGTGGAGCGATATCCGATGCGACTCGCGCGCGAGGCCGTGCGGTATTGGCGCCGGACCTGGTCGCGGTGGTGTCGTGCGACGGTGACTTCCTCAGCAGCGATCCGCCCCCGACAGTTCCTCGCGGTGCTCGCGGTCTCGACCGCCGTACTGACCGCGTGCGGGACCGACACCGAATCGGCCGCCACTCACCCGCCGACCACCGACGCCGCCGCGGCCTTCGCGGATCTGGAGACGAGTGCGGGCGCGCGTCTCGGCGTCCACGCGGTCGACACGGCCGACGGGCAGGTCCTCGCCTACCGCGAACACGAACGTTTCCCGATGGCCTCGACGTTCAAGGGGCTCGCGTGCGGGGCGCTGTTGCGCGAACACCCGCTGTCCTCGGGCTATTTCGACCAGGTGATCCGCTACGGCGCGGACGAGATCGTCGACGCCTCGCCCGCCACCTCGCGACACCTCGACTCCGGGATGACCGTCGCCGAACTGTGCGAGGCGGCGATCACGTTGTCCGACAACACCGCCGGGAATCAACTGCTGAAACTGCTCGGCGGCCCCGCCGGTTTCACCGCGTTCCTGCGCTCGCTGGGCGACCAGGTCTCGCGGCTGGATCGCTGGGAGACCGAATTGAACACCGCCGTCCCGGGCGACGAGCGCGACACCACCACCGCCGCCGCGCTCACCGCCGACTACCGGGCGCTGGTGGTGGGCGATGTCCTCGGCGCACCCGAACGCGAGCGGCTGACTTCCTGGCTGGTCGCCAACACCACCGGCGACAAACGCATCCGCGCCGGCCTGCCCGCCGAGTGGCGCGTCGGCGACAAGACCGGCTCGCCCGCCTACGGTTCCGCGCTCGACGTCGCCGTGACCTGGCCGCCCGGCCGCGCACCCCTGGTCCTCACGGTGCTCACCACCAAACCGGACCGCGACGCCACCGCGGACAACGCCTTGGTCGCGGCGGCGGCCCGGCTCGCCGTCCAACGCCTGGACTGAGTCTCAGCGTCGATCGAGGACGGCCACGCGGGCGGTGAGCAGGGCGCGCAGGTCGGTGATCGTGGTGATCAGCGCGTCCGTGGCGGAGGCGGAGTGGGCGGGGACCAGCGGGCGGCAGTGCTCCCACAGGGTGGCGGTCGACGGGCGCGACCACAGGCGGTAGGCGGCTTCGGAGACGCGGGCGCGGGGTTCGCCGCGACTGTCGCCGATGACGAAGGTGTCGGTGCGACTGTCGTAGCCGAGGCCGTGGCCCTGGGCGAGCAGGTGGTGACGCGACAGCACCGCGGGAGCGTCGGTTTCGGTGAGGCGCAGGACCAGTCCGGCGCGGCGCAGCGACGCCGGGATCACCGGTGTGAATCCGGCGGTGTCGCCCGCCGCGCCCGCGCAGACCGCGAGCCAGTGGCTGTAGTCGGCGCGGGTGGTGGCGACCAGTCGCGCGCCGACCCTGATGGTGAAACTCGCGCCTTCGTCCAAGGTGCCCAGCGCGCGCCCGACCGGCACGACGGTGTCAAGCATCGTCGCCACCGACGAGATCGAGTGTCACGCAGCCCTAACGGAGCAGCGAGGCCAGGTCGGCGGCGAAAGCGGCGGCGACGGAGGTGACGGTCCGGCCGAGATGGGCGGCGGCCGCGCGGCAGGACGCGCTCAGCGAGCGCGCGGGATCGGCGTGGGCCCAGACGAAATAGGTCGCGCCGGACACGACGACGGTGGATCGGCCCGCCGGGTCGGTGAGCACGAATTCGTCGGGAGCGCCGTGGCGGTTGCCGTGGCCGGACCCCTCCGGCGCGAGGGTGTGGGTGTCGAAGACGTGTCCGCGGTCGGTCTCGTGGAAGTCCAGGAGCAGACCTCGGCCGATCATCGAGCGGACGAGCGGCCCGGAGTCGGCTCCCGTGGACGGTTCGCAGGGGCCGCCGCCGGTCAACGCCCATGTCCAGAGCCGATATTCGCGCGAGTCGAGGGTGTGCTCGCGGCCGCCTGCCTGTACCAGCCACCGATCGTCGCGGTCGAGGCGACCGAGTGAGCGGCCGATGGGCAACAGAGCTGTCACCGAAAATCTCCTGTCGTGTGCCGGTGCGGGCCGTCGCGGGCCGGTCTCGCCCGCTCCCCTCCAGCGTGCGTCGACCGACCCGCGCCGACATCACAGTGATGCGTTCGGCGGGCCGTCTCGCCCGCGATGTTCCACAGTTCGACCTGGCCGGATCGGTCGCGCGCGAGCGCCAGTCGCCCGTCGGGGTGGAATTCGACCGCCGCGCAGTCCAGTAGGGAGAAATCCGCGATCGGCGGGCCGAGCTCGCGCAGGCGGTCGGGGCCTTCGATCGCCCACACCTGGATGCCGGTCGTGTCCAGGGTGACCGCGCGGGTCAGATCGGGCGAGGCCAGCACCATGCGCCGGATCGAGGCCGGATCGAAATCGCGGCCGACCTGTTCGGTCGGTGAGGCGTGCCCGAAACCGCGCCAGCGGCGCAACAGATCCCAGCCGACCCGGCCCGCTGCTCGTCGTCCACGGTGGCGAGATATTTCCCGTCGGCGCTGAACGACAGGTGTCGCAGTCGCACACCGAATCCCGGAACCGACGGCATCGGCGCGGGCGCGGCCGGGTCCTCGACATGCCAGCGCAGGATCTCGGGCGGGTCGACGGCGAAGGCGAGCGTGCGGCCGTCCGGTCCGAAACTCAGGGCGCGGCCCACGCTGCGGTCGCCGCGTTCGACCGACGACCGCAGGACCGGTTCGCCTCGCTCGGGGTCGTCGAGCCGCCAGCCCCACACCCTGGTGCCGAAACCGTCCCGGCCGACGCGGTTGTCATAGGCCGCGAGCATCCGATCACTCAGCGCGACGATCGGTTCCACGCCGCCCTCGACCGTGAATTCGGTCCGCCGCACCACCTGCGCGTCGTCGGTGAGCTCCCAGACGAACAGCGCGCCGTCGCGACAGCCGACCGCGAGGAAACGGCCGCTCGGCGAGATCGCGGCGCTCCACGGCGCGTGACCGTCCACGGACAGGTCGCGCAGACGCGTCGCTCCCGCGGGATCGGCCATACTCCACAGCCCGACGCCCGCGTCGCCCGCGGCCAGCAGCAGCCGGTCCTGCGCGGTTGCCGCCAGACCACGCAGATGTCCCAAACCGGTGTCCACGCGCGGCAACCCGCGCGCGCCGACATCGTCGATGCGGGTATCTGGACCGTGCCGTCGGCCGCGCCGACGGCGAACAGGTCACCGTTCGCGCCGGCCGCCAACTGCGAGGCCTCCTCGAAGGCCACGGGGGCGCGCAGACCCGGCGGGACGATGCGCAGCGGGGTGTTCCTGGCCGTCGAATCGAGCAGCGCCGAGCGCGCGGGCAGGGTGTCGTGGGTGTGCAGGGCGGTCAGCGCGAGTTGTTGGGCGAAAGCCGGATCGCGGCCCTCGACCAGGCGGGAGACGCTGGCGTAGAACCAGGACGCCGATTCGGCCCGCTCGATCTGGTGCGCCGCGCGGACCCGGGCGGACTGCACGCCGATCCCGACGACCGTGTCCACCACGACCGCGACGGCCGCCAAGATCAACCACAGCCGGTGGTTGATCCCGGTGCGCGCCGCCCGGATCGCGTCCGCGAGCGTCGCGGCGGCGGCGACGCGATCGGCGAAATCGTGCGGGGCCTCCCGGGTGGCCGTCTCGTGGGCGTCGGCCGCCACGACCACGCGCAGCGAGTGACGCCGGGCCACCTCCAGTTTGGCCGCGTAACCGCGCACCGGGCGCAGGTCGCCGTCGACCAGACCAGCCGTGACCGCGCAGCGCGGGTCGAGTTTGCGCGGGCGCACCGGGCGCAGCATGCGGTAGCGCGGCGCGAGGTCGTCCAGCAGGACGGCCAGCGCCGCGGCGATGGACCCGCCGACGATCGCGTTGGCGGGCGCGCCCTGTTCCAGGGCGATCGACCACACGGCGCAGGCGTCGGATTCGGCGAGGCGACTGCTGTTCCACGCCTCGGCGAGCCCGTCGGTGAACTCGGCGTCCGATTGCAGGAACCCCATGCGCGCCGGGTCGGGGTGCAGGCCGGAGGGTCCGTGCCCGAGCAGTTCGACCCGCAGCCAACCCATCTCCCCGTGCGGCGCGCCCGCGGTGTAACCGGCGAACAGGACCGGGGCGTGCGCGACCCGTCGGGTGGGCGGGCGACGGTCGGCCAGTTCCAGCGCGAGCAGGATGCAGTGACCGCGCGACGGGGAGGACACCGCCGCCAGCAGGTGCAGGGCGATCTCGCGCGTCCGCGCATCGCCTCGGATGATCGGGCTGTCGGCCGAGACCAGTTGGGAGCCCGTGGAATGCAGGCCGGCGCGGTCGCCGTGGTCGAGGAAGATCGCGCAGGCGTCCTCGACAGGCGTCGCCGCCGCGACCGCGCCCGCCATCGCGGCCATCGCCCGCGCGGCCGAGAAGTCGGCTGCCAACCGGTCGGAGTCGGCGGAGCCGTCGCCCTCCTCGTCCAGCAGCAGATCCTCGGAGTCGCGTTGCCAACGCGAACGCGACTGGGTTGCCAGGACTTCCGCAGCCCGCGTGTCGAGCAGGTCGGCGGTGTCCCCCGATTCGACGGCCGCGCGACACAGCGCCAACCAGCGCTGTTCGACGCCGGTCAGCGCCGCGAGCAGCTCTTCGTCCCCGACGGCGGTAGCATCGGAGCTCGAGGAATACCGCCCCACAGACTTCCCCGTCACTTCCGGTCGCCGATCGCGACGCCGACTCTACCGCGCGGTCCCGCCGGATTCCACGGTCGTTCGCCGGTGGGGCGAATCCTCTGGATATACAAGTCTGTTCGTGCAGATGTACTTGCATTCGCACGAACGCCGGTTGGAGGGTCAGTCTCGTGACGACAGCGACCTCGTACGACGAGTGGCTCGGACGACCGCTGACCCAGGCGCCGAGCGAACTGCACCATCTCCTGTTCGAGCACGTGCTCGGCGTCGGCCTGGCCGAGGCCGCCGCCTACGCGGAACTCAAGGCCCGCTACGCGATCGCCGCGCTGGACCCCGAGATGTCGTGCACCTCCGAGGACATCGCGCAGGACGTGCTGCTCGCGCTGACCGAACGCCTGCCCGACGAGCCGATCCGCCACTGGCGCGGGCTCATTCTGCGACTGGTCGAATGGCGGGTCAAACACCTGCGCCGGGAACGCCTGGCGCAGAAGCGCTATCCCGGGCGGCCGGTGCCCTACGACGATCTCGCCGAGCAGGTCGGCGCGTATCCGCCGGTCGACGAGCACGAGCGCGTCGTGGCGCGCGAGGAACTGCGCTCGGCGATCGGCAGCGTCGCCGACGCCGAGACCCGCGATGTGCTGGTGGCGACGTTCGTCATCCCGACTTCCTCCGACGAGTACGATGTCCGTACCACGGGCGAGGTCGCCGAACTGCTCGGGATGAGCCGGTCCAAGGTCAAACGTCTGCGGGCCGCGGGCGTGTCGATCCTTCGGCGGACCCTCGACCCGGACGGGTCCGGCATCGAGAGGCACGGTGACACATGAGCACGGACTCCCCGAACCGCGGCGGGCCGATCCCGGTGGCCGTGCTGCACGACGCGCTCGACGACGACCTCGACGACCGGGCGCGGGCGGCGGGCGACCGCATCGCCGCGCGCCTGACGGGTCTGTGGGCCGAATCCGCCGCACGGCCCGTCCGACTGCGGACCCGAATTCCCGCCTGGACGACCACGGTTCGCGCCGCGGCCTCGGCGCGCTCGGCCCCGATCCAGAAGGTGACCGATCGTGACGGCGGCCTGGAATACACCCGGATGCCCAGCGGCCGGTTCGAGACGAGGATCGCGGTGCGCGGCCTGCCGGGTCATCCGTCGGCCGTCGACTTCGTCCGGGTCCACCCGGTCGGTCAGGACACCGCCGCGGACCTGTTGATCCCGCTGTCGGGCGGGGCGGGCGAGGGCGTGTCCGGGCAGGTCATCACGACGCGGATCGCCATGTGGGACGAACTGGACTGCGCGGCGACCGAGGTGTCGGCGCTCGCGGCCGCCGACGCGACGGCGATCGCCGAATCGGTGCGCGCCGCGCCCATCGCCGGGCGCAATGCCTGGCGACGCATCGCCAAACGACTACCCGAGGATCATGCCGTGCGCCGGGCGGTGCTCGAAGGGCTGCGCGGGCCGCTGCCCTGATGCCGCTGCCCTGATTCCCGCCCGACGCGAAGGCTTCAGCGCGGTGCGCCGGGGACGTAGGGGCCGCCGTAGGGGCGCGGAACCGAATACGGACCGACGGGCGCCGGATCGGCGGTCTGGAGCGGATCCGGTTCGGGCGGACGGGGAACGGGATCGTTCGGCGGGCGCGGGGCGTTGCGAGCGCCGCGCGGCACCAGGGAGGTGTCCGGGTCCGCGCAGTCGGCGTGCAGATACGGTTCGGCGTAGTCGGGAACCGAACCGGGGCGGCGCGGCAGGTTGTAATCGCAGGAGTAGCGGGGGTAGATGCTGGCCAGCGCCCAGACGCCGCCGTCGTGGAACGCCGAGGTCACGGCGTCGAGCGCCGAACCCGCGCGCTGCTGGGGGAAAAAGAATTCGTTCAACGCCGGAATCCGGGAATAGGCGACCTGGGAGATGGTGACGAGGTTGCCGAGCAATTGGACCATGGTCGGGGAGTTCTCGGCGAGCACGGCGTCGAAGCCCGCCAGCATCGGCGGGGTCCGGGCCAGCAGTTGTTCGTAGCCGCCAGTCATGGCGGACACGCCCGCGAGAGTGGCCGAGAGGTCGGCGCCCGTGGCGCGCAGCGCGTCCTGCCCGTCGTCGAGGGTGTTCATCACGACCCTGCTGTTGTGCAGCAGGCTCACCGTCTGCGGCAGCACGGAGTCCAGCGTCGAGATCAGGAACGTGCCGCCGTCGATGATCGTGGCGAGTTTGTCCGGCCCCGCCTGACCGACGCCGAGTTCGCGCGAGATGGCGGCCAGGCGGACGGGATCGATCTGGACCAGTGTGGCGCTGAGACTTTCGAGCATGTCCGAGAGCGGGACCGGCGTCGAGGTGCGGTCGGCGGTGATCACCGCGCCGTCGGCGAGGTAGGGGCCCGCGCCGGAGGACGGCAGGAAATCCAGGTACTGCTCCCCCGCCGCGGACAGGGCGGCGGCGCGGACCTGCCCGGCGACCGGGATGCGCACGCGCTGCTCGATCGCGGCCACCGCCACCACCCGGTCCCCGGCGACCTCGACGCTCTCCACCCGGCCGACCCGCACGCCGCGCAGCGTGACGTCCTGACCGGGCAGCAGTCCGCCCGAGGCCGCCAGTTCCACCCGCACCCGGTAGGGCCGGTCCAGCGGGTCGATATCGAGGATGCCGATCAGCAGGTAGCCGCTGCCGACGACGAGGATCACCACCAAGCCGAGCAGCGAGGCCGCCGTGCGGTGCCGGTGCACGCGGCGCACCGCGCCCACGAGCAGACCGAGTGGACCGTTCATCGCGGCGCTCCTTGCCATCGGTCGCCGAGACGGGCGAGCATGTGCTGCAGCGAACCGACGAAAGCCGTCCAGTCGTTGGCGTCGGGCAGTCGGCCGCCGGGCGTTCCCGGGAATCCGGGATCGGGAACCGCGCCGACGGCGAGCTGCGCCAGATCGACCTGGACGTGCCCGTTGGGGCCGCTGATCATCTTCAGCACCACCTTCAGCATGGTGTTGAGTTCGTCCAGATCGGCTTCGGGATTGATCGCGGCGGCGTTGAGTCCGGCCGCGAGCCGATTCACGTTGGCCGCCATGCTCTGATCGTTGGCGCCCGCGACGCTGGGGAACCGCGCCACCTGGGTGGTGATGGTGTGCAGGCGGTCGGTCAGGGTGGCGAAGGAGTCGGTCTCCTCGGCCAGCACCGCCAAGGCGGGGCCCGCGGCGGTGACGGTGTCGGTGAGCGTGGTCTTCTGCGTGGCCAGGACGCCGCTGAGGTCGGCGGCGGAGTTCAGCACCTGGTCGATCCGGTTGGAGCGGGCGGTGAGCGTGCCCAGCAGCGCGCGGGTCTCGGCGAGCAGTTCGGCCAGTCGGTCGCCGCGCCCGCCGACGTGTTCGCCGAGTGCGGAGATGACGGCGGTGAGGTGCTCGATCGCGCCGCCGTTGACCAGCAGCGAGGCGCGGGTGAGCATCTCCTCGATGGTCGAGGCGGCCGAGGTCGACTCCAGCGGGATCGTGCCGCCGTCGGCCAACAGCGCACCGCCCGGCGGCGGTTCCGGCGGCGGTTTCATCGCGACGAACACATCGCCCATCGGCGTGGCCGAACGCAGTTGCGCCGCGGTGCCGACCGGCAGGCGGACCTGCGCGGTGATGCGCAGGGTGACCACGGCGGTGTAGTCGCGCGCGGACATGGCCTCGACCTGGCCGATGTCGGCGCCGTTGAGTTTGACCTTCGCCTCGGCGGGCAGGTTCAGCGCGTTGCCGAAGGTGGCCGTCAGGGTGTAGGTGTCGCCGCCGAGTCCCGGTGCGGGCAGCGGCAGTTGGTCCAGACCGGTAGCGCATCCGGTGCACGACAGCGCGAGGACGACGCTCGCGGCCACCAGGTTTCGGTTTCTCATCGCCCCGCCTTCTGCGCCAGACCCATCAGGATCGCGGTGAGTCCGTAATCCGGCCCCATGTCGCGCATGTCGCCGGTCGCGCAGCCCATGCTGGTGAGCTGCAACAGATTGCAGACCTCCTTGAGCATCTGACCGTCGAGCAGGACGCGGTTGAGGTCCACCGAGGCGCGCAGCGCGCCGACCTCGTGATCGATGGCGTTGTAGGCGTTGTCGGTGACCATCGGGAATATGTCGAGGAATTCGGCGAGGTTGTAGTCGTAGGCGGCCAACGAGGAGGTCACGGTGTCGGCGTTGCCCAGCAGGCCGGCGATGGTGGGCTGGTGGCGGCGCAGCAGGTCGGTGACCTGGGCGATGATCCGGTTCAGCGCCGCGCCGGTATCGCCGGAGCCCAACCCCTGCTCCCCCAGGAAATCGCTCAACGAGGCCACCGCGGAGCCGAATTCGCGCAACGTCCGGTCGTTGCGGGCGGCGGTCGCGGTGAGCGAGTCGAGGTTGGTCACGACTTCGGTGATCGCGTCGCGGGTGGCCGCACCCCCGTCGGGCCCCTGCCGCAGAGCGGTGGAGAGTTCGCCGAGGGCGGTGCGCATATCCGCGCCGTTGCCCTCGACGGCGGCCGCGCCCAGGTTCATCAGGTCCGCGACCGGACCCGCGCCGTCACCGTCGCCGCCCAACGAGGTCGCCAGTTTCTGGGTCATCGACAGCAACGCGTCGAATTCGACCGGGGTCTTGGTGTGCGCGGTGTCCAGGACCGCGCCGTCGGCCAGGGTCGGGCCGTCGCGATAGACGGGCGTCAATTCGATGTGGCGGTCGGTGAGCACCGAATCCGACACCGAGACCGCCTGCACGTCGGCGGGCAGACGGATCGCGCCGTCCACGCGCATCTCGACCTCGACGTCCGCGCCGCGCGTCTGGATGCGCACGATCTTCCCCACGCGCATCCCGAGCACCGAGACCGCGTTGCCCTCGTAGAGGCCGTTGGCGGTCGCGAAATGGGCGGTCACGGTGGTGGTGTCCGCGCCGGGACCACCCGCGCACCCCGCCAGGCAGGCGGCGCCCAGGGCTAGAGCGGCGAGTTTGAGGGTGTGCAGGCTGACGCTCATCGGCAGTCCTCGAGGTAGGGGGCTCGGCCCGCCGAGACGGCGGTGGCGCTCAGCGCGCACATCCAGGAGTCGAAGAAGGCCCCGTCGGGGGCGTTGGCGTCGAGTTCGACGCCCGTGCCGGTGGCGTTGGCGAACAGTCGCCACGGCACCGGCAGGATCTGCAAGGTGTTGCGCAGCAGGTCGTCGTGCCGGGCGATCATCGCGGTCATGTCGTGCAGGTCGACCAGAAGCTGTTCGATCTCGGCGTGCTCGCCGACCACGATCGGTTCCAGTTGCCGGACCAGGGCCGTGGTCGCCTCCAGCAGTCGCCGCAAGGCGTCGCGGCGGGCGTTGATCTGCTGGAGCAGGGTGCGCCCGCGCCCGACCACCGCCGCGAGATCGGCCTGCTGACCGTCGACCACGTCGGTGAGATGTCCGGTGCTGGTCAACAGCGCGCCGATCTGCTCGCGGCGCTGGGCGATGACGGCCGAGAGCGACCGCACGTCGCGCAGGATGCCCGGGACCAGGGTCGGCACGCCGCCGAGGCCCTGTGACAGCGCGGTCATCGAATCGGCGATCCGGTCGGCGTCGATCTGGTCGAAGGTGGCGGTGGCGTCCTGCAACGCCGTCTCAAGATCGTAGGGAACGGTGGTGCGGGACAACGCGATCCGCCCGTCGGGCAACTCCCCCGCCCCGCCCGAGCGCAGTTCGACATACCGCGAGCCGAGCAGGGTGGTGAGTTTGATGGCGGCCTCGGTGTCGGCCCCCAGCGCGACGGCGTCGTCACCGATCTTCATGGTGACCTCGACGTGATCGCCCGCCAGTCGGACGTCGGTCACCGTGCCGACGGGGATGCCCGCCCAGGTGACCGCGTCGCCCGGACCGATCCCGGCGGCCTGGGCGAAATCGGCGCGCAGGGTGCGCTCACCCAGGTGCAGCGACTGGATACCGACCGTCACCAGGGTGATCAGGACCAGCAGGGCCACCGCGATCAGCCCGATCCGCAGCGAGGTGTCCACCTCCGACGGCCGACCGGCCGGGGCCGCGCGGCGGGGCAGCAGGGATTTCGGTCGTCTCATCGTCCACCTACCTACAGATCGCGGAGTGCTGCGGCCGACCGGTCGGCGAGGAGGCGCCGAGGATCTGCGAGATCATCGAATCGATGCCGGGGACGACGCTGAAGCCGATGTCGCAGACGTAGGCGTTGACCCACGCGCCGCTGTCGGTGGCGCGCACCATGGCTTGCATCAGCAGCGGGATGTTGAAGCCCAGGAACGCGAACTTCTCCCGCCCCTCGACGAAGTGGTTCGCGAAACCCGGTTCGCGCCGGACGAATTCGTTCAGCGAAGGGGATGCGCCGTCGACCACTTCGGCGGCGTCGGAGAGCACCGCGGCAATCCCGGTGGTCTGCTCGATCAGGGTGTCGCGACGTTCCTCGAGCCCGTCGAAGATCTTGCGGGTCTGGGTGATCGTGGCCCCCATCGCCGAACTCTGGCCTGCCAGCGCGGTCATCACCGCGGCCAAGTTGTCGATGAGCGTGCCGAGGATCTTGTCCGGTCCCGCGAAAGTCTGCGCCAGGGTGGCGGTCTCGGTGATCAGCGCGGCCACCGCACCGTCGTCGCCTTGCAGCGCCCGGATCAGCGCCGAGGTCAAGTTGTCGACATCGGCGGGGTCGAGGGTGCTGAACAACGGTTGGAAACCGTTGAGCAGCGAGGAGATGTCGAAGGAGGGTTGCGTGTGTTCGAGCGGAATCCGCGCGCCCGGCGGCAGCGGCGTGGGATCGCCGAAGTCGCCCAGACTCAGGCCGAGATAGCGCTGGCCGATCAGGTTCTGATACGTGACCGAAGCCAGCGTGTTGCCGAACACGGTCTGGTCGCGGCGCAGCCGGAAGGCGACCCGGGCGTTCGGGCCGTCGATGTCGATCGCGTCCACTCGCCCCACCTGCACGCCCGCCACCCGCACGTCATCCCCGACGCGCAGGCCCGACACGTCGGTGAAGGTCGCGTAATAGGTGTCGGTGTCGCCGGTCACGTCACGTTGCAGCGTCACGTGCACCATCCAGGTCAGCAGCGCGGCGACGAGCAGGAACGCCGTCAGGCCGATCAGGTCGCGTCCGTACTTCATCGCGGTTCTCCCGTCGGATCGGCTTCGGGCGGTGCGAGGCCGAGAAGCTGTGCGAGGTCGACGGTTTCGACGGGTGTGCCGAGCAGTTCGGCGAAACGCCTGCGCTGTTCCTCGGTGCCGGGCGACCGGTCGAGACTGTCGATCACCGACGGACCCGCCGCGGGACCGTTCGCGCAACTGGCCCCGGCCAATTCGCCGTAGCGGGGACAGTCGGTGCGGGTGTACTGCTTGTGCGGGGTGAGCTCGAGGATCACCTTCGCCGCGCCGCTCTGGGTCTCGGCCTTCCAGAAATCGGTGGCGAACACGTGGGCGACCCGGGTCTGGGAGGTGGTCATCTGCACGAAGTTGTCGCTGCCCGCCGCGAGCACCCCCAGCACCGGTCCGAGTCTGCTGTTCAGGTCGATGAGGGTGTCGGTCCGGTTGTTCAGCGCCCCGCCCACGGTCGTGGTGGTGGCGATGCTCCCGGTCAACAGGTCGGCCAGGCGTTGGCGCTGTTCGGCCACGCTGCGCATCGGGCCCACCGCGCTGTGCAGCGCGGAGAGCAGGTCGGGGGTCGACTGCTGGAGTCCGGTCACCGCGTCGGCCAGGTCCACCAGCAGGGAGGATTCCGCGCCGGAGTCGGCTTCGGCGTTGAAGGCGCGCACGATCCGGTCGAGTTGGCTCGCCGCCAGCAGCGCGTCCTCGCCCCGACCGCGGGTGGCGCGTTCGACGGTCTCCAGGATGCCGACGGTGGGGTCGGAGTCGGGGCGGCCCACGGCGGCGACCAGACGGCTCAGCGCGGTCAACGACGTCTGCAGTTGCACGGACGCCCGACTGTGGTCCTCGGAGATCGACGCGCCCGAGGTCAACGCCGGACCGGGACCGTTGTCGATCAACTGCACCGACGGCACCGCGAACACGTTGCTGGGCACCACCCGCGCGGTCACCGTCGCCGGAATCCCCGACGCGTGCGCCGGGACCAGATCGATGCGCACCTCGTTCGGCCGTCCCGCCGTCGCGGGCACGACCTCGGCCACACTGCCCACCAGCACGCCCCGGTATTTCACGTCCGAGCGCTTCGGCAGTCCGTCGCCGACGTCGACCAGCAGGGCGGTGACCTCCACCGTCGGCGCGAACGCGCCCTCCGAACGCGCGATCATCGCGGAGACGGTGGCGGTCAGCACCGCCAGCACCGCCAGACCCCGCACGAAAAGGCCCGCGTTGGAAAGGTTCCGGTCCTCGGCCTCGAAGACTATCGACATGGCTTCACCCGCTTATCCTCGAACCGGCGTCGAATCCCCACAGCGCCAAGGTCATCAGCAGATTCACCGAGATCATCACGGTGATGCTCGCGCGCATCGCCCGCCCGGCCGCCACGCCGACGCCCTGCGGTCCGCCGCGCGCGTAATAGCCGTAGTAGCACTGGATCATGGTCGTGACGATGACGAAGACGATGGCCTTGACCAGCGAATACAAGATGTCGGTGCCGCTGAGCACCAGATCGAAATAGTGTTCGTAGGTGCCGAAGGACTGGCCGCCGATCACCCCGACGAACAACTCCACCGCGATGTAGTCCGCGGCCAATCCCGCCAGGAACAACGGGATCACGGCCACCACCGCCGCGATCAACCGCGTCGAGACCAGGAACGGGATCGGACGGATCGCGATCGCGTCGAGCGCGTCGATCTCCTCGGCGATCCGCATGGCCCCCAACTGCGCGGTGAACCGGCAGCCCGCTTGGGCGGCGAAGGCGATCGAGGCCATGATGGGAGCCAACTCCCGCGTCGCGGCGGTCGCGGCGATCATGCCCGTCGCGGGTTCCATGCCGAGCAGTTTCAACGCGTTGAAGCCCTCGATGCCGACGATGCCGCCTGCCGCGGCCCCCAGGATGATCATCACCCCCGCGGTGCCGCCGCCGACGATCAGCGAACCGTTGCCCCAGGTGACATCGGACAGGATGCGCAACGTCTCCGTGCGATAGTGCCGCAGCGCCAACGGAATCGAGACCACGGTCCGCACGAAGAAGGTCATCATGTGGCCGAGGCGGATGACGCCCAGCCACGGCGGCCGCCCCACCGCGATCACGGGGCGCACCACGCGCGGACGATGAACGGTGGCCATCACAGTGTCGTTCTCGGGAACAGGATCGTGTACAACTCGGTGAACCCGAGGTTGACCACCATCAGCACGACGATCGAGGCCACCACCGCGGCGTTCACCGAATTCGCGACGCCGCCCGGTCCGCCCCGGGCGCTCAACCCTTTCTCGCAGGCGATGACGGTGACGATCACCCCGAACACCGCGGCTTTGACCATCGCCAGATACAGGTCGCCCGCGGTCGCGAACGAGGAGAAGGTGGCCAGGTAGCTGCCGGGCGTCCCGTCCTGGACGTAGACGTTGAACAGATAGCCCGCGAGGAACCCGACGAAACAACTGACGCCGGTCAACGCCATGGCGACCACGATGCCCGCGGCCAGTCTCGGCACCACCAACCGCCGCAGCACCGACACGCCCATGACCTCCATGGCGTCGATCTCCTCGCGGATCTTGCGCGACCCCAGATCCGCGCACAGCGCCGACCCCACCGCCGCGGCGAGCAGGATCGCGGTGACCAACGGCGCGGACTGCCGGATCACGGCCAGTCCGCTGGCCGCGCCCGCCAGCGCCGTGGCGCCGACCTGTCCGGCCAACAACCCGAACTGGATCGAGAGCGTCGCGCTGATCGGCAGCGCCACCGCCACCGTGGGCAGCAGCGAGGTCTTGACCATGAACGCGGCCTGGGTGACGAACTCACCGAAGGGAAACTTCCCCGCCGCGCTGTCGGTGACCAGGTAGCGCACGGCGTCGCGGCCTAGCACGACCTGTCGGCCGACCGTCCGCAGCGCCGCCAGCGGATGTCGGTCCGCGTAGCCCTTGGACCACTGTTTGATCTCGGCGCCGGGGGTGGGAGTCGTGGGGGCTGGGGTCGGGTGCTCCATTGTCACCGCGAACCTCTTCTCTGCGGGACGGCGGGCTCAGGGAAACCGCGCGCGCCGTCGCTTCGGCTGTCTCATCGTGACCGTGGGGTGGGGCCGCGAGTTCGCGCAGCGGTCCCAGGAACAGTTCGTCCATGCGCGGGCTGAGTTCGGCCAGTGTCGCCGCGCCCGCGTAGCCCGCCGCGCCGAACACTCGTTCCAGCGCGTCGGCCCCGGTGGCCGCGCCCACCGTCAGGCACAGGCAGGCCACGCCGTCACCGCGCAGTTCCTCGAGTGCCTTGTTGGCGTCGGCCTCGGCGTAACGGCCCTCGTAGCCGTCGTCGTAGGGGAAGCCGTCCGACAGCACCAGCAGCAGCCGGTTCTGCGTTCCCGCTTCGTTTTTCAGGATCTCGCCCGCGCCGCGGATGCCCGCGCCCAGCCGGGTGTAGTTCGAGGGTTGCAGTTGATTGAGTCGCGCCCGGCCCACCGCGCCGAACCGTTGGTCGAAGGTCTTGATCGCGGGCAGGTGCACGGCGTGCCGCCCCTGCGAACGGAAGGCGTAGACCGCGACGCGATCCCCGAGTTCCTCGAGGGTCAGCGCCAACGTCGCGGCGGCGCGGCGCTGGTGATCGTGCACGGCCAGCCCCTCTGGATCGGTGTCGGTGGCCGAACCGGAGGCGTCGATCAGGATCAGCACACCGAGGTTGCGCGAGAGCTTGCGCCGTTCCAGGTAGACGTTGTCCGGCGGCGAATACCCCGATCGCAGGTCCACGACCAGGTCGATGAGCGCCTCGATGTCGAGGTCGTCGCCGTCGGGCCGCCCGCGCAGCACCTTCGGCCCCAGCCCGACCCGCGACAGTCTGCGCCGCAGTACCTCGTCGTGGGCGACCCCGGCCGCGGCGATATCGGCCGCGACCGTCAACGGGAAGTCGATCACCCGGCACCAGTCCGCCCGATACCGGTTGTTGTGCACGTCCCACTCCGGGAACAGCGCCCCGCCGACCCCGGTCGCCGCACCGGGAGTTCCGTTGTCGGTGAACCGGATCCGCGTCGGCACGGGCCGCGCGTTCGGCCCGGGTTCGCGAGCCCGGCGCACGGCCCGCGCGGGGGTGTCCGCGCCCGCGCTGCCGTCGCCGGGGCCGCGCGAGGTGCCCAGGATCTTGCGCAACTGGTCCGACAGCGTCTTCGAGTTGAACAGCGGATTCTCGAACAGCTTCATGATCCGGCTCTGCCCGGAGCGCCCCTGGTCGTCGCCGTCGTCCTCCTCTTCCGGGTCTGGAGTGTCGAGAAGGTCGAATTCCAAACGCAATTCGGCATCGGTGGCGCGACCGCCCGTCCCCGGGTCGGACCGCAGCAGCAGCGACGGTTTCACCACGCCGAACCACTCCGGCGGGTCGGGCACCGCCGTGCGACCGCGGGCCAGCGCGAGGGACTCCTCGGCCGTGGCCGTCGTCGGCGGTTCCGCCAGGTCGGCGGCGAGCGGAATCCGCGGGGCCAGGTCGGCGAGGACCCGACGCCCTTCCAGCGACAGGTAGCGGCGCGCGATCACCGGCCGGGCGCGCAGCGCCTTGACCAGGTGCTGATCCAGACTGCCCGCGCCCAGCAGGGAGCTCTGGACCAGCACTTCGCGGCGCTGCCCGTCCACGGTGTCCGCCGAGACGAACACCGCGCGGCCGTTGGTGTGCGCCGCCTCGCCCGCGCGCACCCGCACCACCTCGAGCGACCGGCCCGCCACGAAGGCGGCGAGCAACCGGAACCGCTCGAGACCGTGCTGGTCCACGGCGTTCACGACCGCGGCAGGATCGCGTCGGCCAACTCGCCCAGCGCCCGCACCACGTCGGGGTCGTCGGAGAGCGTCTCGACGATCGCCGACTGGACCGCGCTGCGCAGACTCAACCCCTCCGCCGCCAGTCCGCCCGCCAGGATCAGCAGGCGTGTGGAGGACGCCTCCCCCAGCGGCGAGCCGTCCAACTTCCGAATCGCGTTGCCCAGTTTCACCAGCACACCGGCGGTTTCGGCGTTGATGCCCGCTTCGTGGGCGACCACGTCGATCTCGATCTCCGGCGGCGGGAAGTCCAGTTCGATCGACACGAACCGCTGCCGGGTCGACTCCTTCAGACTCTTCAACACGCTCTGGTAGCCGGGGTTGTAGGAGATCACCAACTGGAATCCCGGAGCCGCCCGCAAGGTGGTCGCGAGTCGGTCGATGGGCAGTTCGCGACGGTGGTCGGCCAGCGGGTGGATGACCACCGTGGTGTCCTGGCGGGCCTCCACCACCTCGTCCAGGTAGCAGATGGCCCCTTCGCGGACCGCGCGCGTCAAAGGCCCGTCCACCCAGACGGTTTCGCCGCCTTTGAGCAGGAAGCGGCCCACCAGGTCGGCCGAGGTCATGTCCTCGTGGCCCGCCGCGGTGATCAGTTCCCGGCCCGTCTCGTGCGCCATCGCCTCCACGAACCGGGTCTTCCCGCACCCCGTCGGCCCCTTCAGCAACACGGGCAGTCCGCGGCGGGCGGCGGCGCGGAAGATCCGCGCCTCGTCACCGACCGCCCGGTAGTAGGGCGCTTCCACGGGAGGCAGCAGAGTGGCGGATGAATTACTCGACATGATCAGTTCCCTTGCTCGAGCGGCACGACCTTCGGCAGTTCGACGCCCTCGGGGAGCACGAACTTGCCGTCCGGCGTGACGTAGCCCGTATTCGGACCCGGCAGCGGCAACGCGGGATCGGGGCACAGTCGCCCGGTGTCCTCCCCGCAGATGCCCATGTTGAAGTAGGAGCGCTTCTGGATGTCCTCGGGCCACGGGTCGGCGTTCATCGCGAACCACTGGGCGGGCAGGTTGTAGAAGCAGAAGAAGAACGCGCTGCACGCGGCGAAAATGGCCAGGAAGCGGATGCTCTGCTGCTTCACGAAACCGCCGCGGATGTGCTCGGAGCCGCGTTCGACGAAGGTGCGGCCGCGATCGTCGGTGAAGTAGCGCAGCGCGCACAACCCCGCCTGCACACCGCCCCACATCAGCCCTTCGTAGATCGGCCACTGGTAGTAGGTGCCCGCGTTGATCGACAGCGACTGGATCGCGCCCGGGTAGGTGAACAGCCCCATCGGCATCAGGAACAGGCCCTCGATGACCAGATCGAAGAAGATCGTCCACAGGATCAGCACGCCGATCAGTCCGACATTGCTGATGTTGGGCCACTTCTTCTTGGCCATCCGCATGATCCAGCAACCCAGGATCGTGCACAGCAGCACGCCGTAGGAGTAGCCGGCCGCGTTCATCAGCAACGGTTCGGCCATCATCGCGCCGGGTTCGGCGTAGGAGCGCCAGCCGGGAATCTCGGCCACCCACGAACCCCGGTTCAGCATCCAACTGTTGTAGGTGCTCCAGGTGTTGAAATAGTTCAGCAGCGGGTCCTGGAAGAACAGCAGACCGCACGCGACCAGCAGCATGCCGTCGGTGGTGATGCGCCGCTCGCGCCGCCACGGCCGGACGATGAAGTAATAGACGCCGATCGGCCAGCCGATCAGGATCACCGAGGTCCAGGTGATCAGGACCGTCTTCATCCAGGTCGGCGGGTCGCTCGGCCCCGTCGGCACCCGCTCGAAATGCGGCCCGGTCGCCCAGCGGATCCAGATGTACATCTGGAACGCCAGGATCACGCCACCGATGATCGCCCAGATCAGCACCGGTCTACTCGGCGATTTGACCTGGGCTCCGAGGCCGGCGGCAGCGCCGAGCGGCTCGGTGACGGTGGCCGCCTTCTTACTGGACAGTTCGGTCACGACTGTCTCCTTAGGGGTCGTCGGTCGACGCGTCGGGTCGGCCGAGGCGGGCGCGTCCGGATCGGATTCCGGGACGGCACGCATTCGACGGGGAGAGGACATACGAGTGGGGACACGCTCGCCGCCGATGGTGATCAACGAAAAGCCGTCTGCTCCCCCGGGTTTCGAGGGCCTGCCCACTCAAGATACCACCGAGTATCTCGTCATCCAATAGGTTTTGAAGATCCTCGGATACACTCGGAGCATGGTTGAGCGATGGACGGTGCAGCGGCGCCTCGAGCACACCCGGTCGCTCCTACTGGAAGCCGCCGAAGAGGTCTTCTCCGAAAAAGGCTTCACCGCAGCCACACTCGACGACATCGCGAACAAAGCCGGCTACACCAAAGGCGCCATCTACAAACACTTCGCCACCAAGGAAGACCTCTTCCTAGCCGTCAGCGACTGGTACTGGAAGCGCTACTTCGACACCTTCGCCGACGTCCTCGCCGCCGTCAGCGAGGTCGGCGCCGACGTCCTGGACCGCGTCGCCGAACGCTGGCGCCAACTCGGCGCCGACCGCGGCGCCGACCACGCGGCACTCGGCTACGAATTCACCCTCTACCTGCTCCGCAACCCCGAAGCCCGCGAACGGGTCGCGCCCCGGCGGGCGGAAGTGGTGGAAGCGTTGACCGAATTCATCTCGGGCGGACTCGAACGACTCGGAGCGACCGCGCTGATCCCGCCCGCGAACTTCGCCCGACTACTGATCGCCACCACCGACTCGATCGTCCTCGGCACACGGTTGGACGACGTCGACCTCTACCGGCCGGCGCTGGAGATGTACATGTCCACCATCAAACTGCCCTGAGGGGGCGTCCCGCAGAGTTCGACAGGAGGCTTCGGACGAGGGTCGCTGTCCTTGAGATTCTCGCCGGATGCGGCGGTCCGGCGCTGGACCACGAATCTGCCTGCGCCTACATCGATCCGCTGTGGTTGAGACTCTCGCCGGACGCGACCATCTGGCGCCAGCAGCGGTTGCTGGGGGACGACTACGCGGTCATCGAAGTTGAGATTCTCGTCGGACCTCGCGGCCCGACGCTGCGCGCTCGATGACCAGCTATTATTCGACTCAGCTATCACAGAATGCGGAATCTGCCAGCCATCGCAACTACATTCTCCCAGGTCGCCGGTTCGGAACCTACCGGGGATTTCACACGCACTACAGGTTCCGAAGCGAGTCGGACCGGCGAGCCGACGGCCTCCGGCAAACCGAGGCCATCGTTCAGATGATCGTCCGCCCCGCCGCACCATCACTCGGGCAGGCGACAGACGCATGCGGCAACCGTACCTCGCGCCCGCGTCAGGCTCTGAAATGCACAGTGTCCCGATGCCCGATGTAGATGCCGCCGCACCAACGACCCCATCGAGAAGGGCCAGCATACGATGCTCCGGTTCATATCCTGTTCTGACTCAGAAGCTTTCGGCGCAGAAAGAGAAGTCCGGAACGCCCGCGGAGGTCAATCGGAGCCACTCACGTGGACCGGGTCGGTGTCGTCCCGAGGTCGGCGGGTGACCATAACGACGTCGACCTCTACCGGCCGCCGCTAGAGATGTACATGTCCACCATCAAACTGCCTCAAGCGGGTCGTGCGCGGGGCGTCGAGGAAACCCTCGGCAGGATCGACTTCTGGCGACGTCTCGGCGGACGTGGCGTAAAGCGCCACGCTCGCCGACCTCGGATTCTGCGAATCGACCATTCCCGAAGCCGTTTCGATCGCCGTGGCACGCGACTCCTGATCGTCTCCGCACCGGCCGAGTCCGAGCGGCCCATGGTCGCCGCGGTGCAGCTCATCGCGACGGCGCTAAGATGCCGACGGTGAAGGGGGTGCCGGGTGGGTAGCTACCGGAGTTCGTCGGACCTGGCGATGCCATCGGAGTGGAGTCGCGCCGCGTTTCACGGATACCGATACGCGATAGCGACGTTCGCCGCGGCGGTCGTTCCGCTGCTGCTGTGGGTCGTGGGGACAGGCGCGGTCCTGTTCGCCGACGAGCGCCCACCCGTGGCGGTCTACATCGTTGTCCTGCCACTGCTCGCAGCGCTCAGCGCGGCGTTGCTGATCAACGGATGGCTGCTGTGGCCCCGCACCGCGCCGGTCGCCGCCACCTCGACGGCAACCGACGACCGGCGCGCGCTGTCGCTACCGGTGTATCGCCAGTCCGCTCTCGGCTCCGTAGCGGCATTCGTAGGCGGCTTGTACATCGTCGGGCTGGGAGTGTTCGCGCTGGTCGCGATGGCCGGCACGAATCCACAGACCGGGTTCCTGCTCTTCGCGGGTGCGGCGATCCTCGGCGGCATCGCGATCTTCCTCGCCTACCTCGGTTTCCAGTCGAGCCGTGGCACCGCCACCGGAATCCATCTCTCGGCCGACGGCATCACCACCGATTTCGGCGGTGGTCCCACAGTGACCGATTGGGACTACATCACCGATATCCGCGCCGCAAGTCATCGAGGCCGCGGCAACATCGTCGCCAACCCCCGTGTCAACACCATCGCCATTTTCGTTGACAACCCGCAAGCCGTACCCGGTGCCGAACGCTTCGGCGACATCGGTCATCTCGCCTTCGAGATCACCCACAAGCAACTCGCCACCGATCCCACCCTCGTCTACCACTTGCTGCGCTACTACCTGCGCACCCCCTCGGCACGCGCCGAACTCGGCGAGGACGCCGGACTCCGCCGACTACGCGAGGGCGACTACGCTCCCGACGAATCGGCATGAAATCGTCGCGTGCGTATGCGCAGTTCAGAAAACAGACCGCCCTGCTTTCATAGATGAAACACATCGCGCTCCAGCCCGATACAGGAAGGACAAGTGAGCGGGTCCGTCCATCGGAAACACGCGTGCGCGACAACTCATGAAATTCCAGGGAGCCTTCCATGCCGTTCGCGGTACTGCTCTTCTTCATTTTGCTTGCGATGGTCGTTATCGCCCTGATCGGTCTGATCCGAGGGCGGGTCGAGTGGGCGCGGCTACGAAACCGCAAGCATGCCGCGGGATGGCTCGCCGCCTCGTTCGTCGTGCTCATCCTGATCGGCGTTGTCGCACCCGAACAAAGTGACGAGGACTCCGTTACCCAGCCTGTCGTCAACACGACGGTCGCACCTCGGACCTCGCCGACGCCCAGTTCGACATCGGTCGCACCCACCTCCACCACGTCCGCGCCGCCGAGTTCGATACCCACCCCGCCAACTCCCACGATCGCCCGTACCTCCGTACTTGCACAGACGCGAGTTCCCGATCCGATGCCGACACCGACACGGGTACCCGATCTCGTGCCGTTCGTCCCCGCTCCGCAAACGCCGCCCGCGCCCGAACCCACGCGCGCGCCCGAAGTCCACTACGCCAACTGCGCGGCGGTGCGGTCAGCGGGCGCGGCACCGATCCGGCGTGGTGAGCCGGGTTACGGGACGCATCTGGATCGGGACCGTGACGGCATCGCGTGTGAGTAACGGATGATCGACCGCCGTGCGCCGCGATCGGCGTCATCCCCGCCGCGCGGCGCGGGCGGCTTCGGCGGCCTTCTTCTCGGAGTCGTCCAGTTTGCGGATGTCGCGGGGCTCGGCGAAAGGTTGGACGTCCTCCGGCAGGCCCTGGGCGATTGCCCGGCCGTGATCGAGTTCGGCATTGATCTCCGCGCCCAGCAGCAGGGCGATATTGGTCAACCACAGCCAGACCAGGAAGATCACCACGCCGGCGAGGGAACCATAGGTCTTGTCGTAGGAGGAGAAATTCGCGATGTAGATCGCGAATCCCACCGAGATGACCACCCAGATCAGGACCGCGATCACGCCGCCGGGGCTGATCCATTTCACGCCGCCCTGTTTGGCGTTCGGCGATGCCCAGAAAAGGATCGCGAGCAGAATCGACAGCAGGACGAACAGCACCGGCCACTTCGCGATGTTCCAGACGGTGACCGTAGTGCTCCCGAGCCCGAGCAGGTCACCGAGTTGCTGCGCGACCGGACCGCTGGCGATCACGATGACGGTGCTGACCAGCAGCAGAACCACCGCGACGACGGTGACGCCGACGCGGATCGGCGCGGTCTTCCAGATCGGACGCCCCTCGCCGATGCCGTATACGACGTTGGACGCACGCATGAAAGCCGCGACATAGCCGGACGCCGACCACAACGCGATCGCCAGACCCAGAATCGCGCCGAGACCCGCTCCCTGTTTGTTGTCCTGTGCCTGGGTGATGAGCGTGTGCACGAAATCTGCGCTCGAACCCGGCGCGAGTTGCTGGGCCTGGTTCATCAATTCGTCGGCCGTGTTCGGGCCGACCAAGCCGAGCAGAGAGACGAGAACTATCAGCCCGGGCACGATCGCCAGCACCGAATAGTAGGTGAGCGCCGCGGCCAGGTCGGTCAGATTGTCTCGCTGGAATTGCTGGGCGGCGCGTTTGACCACCGCGATCAGCGAAGGCCGTGACAGGTCGGCGGGGCTGCCGGGATCGTCGGGATCGAGATCGGGTCGGGCTCCGGTATCGGTCACCTCGGGGCGCTGCGATCCCTCGCTCTGCGTAGCCATGCCGAATCGCCTCCCGGAATCATCGCGTACCGACACGCGACGATGTCGACTCGCGCGCTGACCGAGTGGTGCCCGTTCCTCACGGAGCGAAACAGCCAGGCCGATGCCCGGTGGTCGGGTACAAGCTCGGCGTCGATCTCGATCGGACTGATCAGCAGGATGGTCGGGACTCTCCGACGTGAGTGCGACCTGTTCGTTCGATGTTGTCCGCCAGATGACCCCACCCTCTCGCGCCCCCTCGCGACGCTTCGGAACGCCGGCGCCGCGGTCAGTGGGAGACGTCTACATGGACCGGAACGGTGTCGTCCCAAGGTTGTCGGGTGACCATGTCGGCGACCTCGAGATATCCGGATTCGAATTCGCCCGTGGCGGCGTCGACCAAACGGTAGTGCTGGCGTTGGTGGTGGATGGGTTGGGCGTCGAGGATGACTACGCGGACTTCGCCGGGGGCGAAGTGGCAGCGGCTTTGTAGGGCGGTGAGGAGTTGTTCGTTGCTCATGTGGCCGTCGCCGAAGTTCCAGCCGAGGGCGGTGCTGACCATGCGTTCGCCGTCGGTGAGGATGTAGTCGTTTTCGTCGTGGCCGGTCATGGCGCGGTGGGCGAGGGTGAACAGGGCTCGGCCGTGGGAGTTGAAGGAGCGGAACGCGTAGCCGAGGTAGAGGGGGATCTGGGCGGCTTGGGGGCTGCCGTAGAACTTTTCGAGTTGGGCGGCGGGCATGGTGGCGACGGCGACGATGCCGTTGGCGATCTTGGCGTTGGCGGAGGGTTTCAGGCACCAGAGGGAGGTGTCCCAGTTGCCGGCGTAGTAGCGCATTCCGGCGAGGAAGGAGACCTTGCGGGGGTAGAGGTTGCCCAGGACGACGACTCCAGCGGAGGCCGCGAACAGGACTATCGGCCAGGGGGTTTCGAGGTCGGTGAGGCCGGCTTCGGGATGGCCGACGAACAGGGCGAGGATGGCGAACATCATGAAGACGTTCCATTCCAGCGGCACGCCCATCGGGATGGCGGACAGGATCGCGAAGTGGAAGCAGAGCATCACCGCGGCGGCGATCGCGGTGGGCCAACCGCCGTGGGTGAACAGCAGGACCAGCGGTACCAGGCCCTCGATGAGGGTGGAGGTGTGGGCGATGACGCGGGAGCGGCGGCCGGGGCGCAGGTCGTCGGGGAAGTGCTCGAAGAATTTGCGTTTGGCGGCGCGGGAGCGGATGACCGGGTTGTTGCTCATCATCGTGGAGATGACGAACGGGAAGTGTTTGGTGAGTTTGGAGGTGGCCGCGCCCACCCAGATCACCACGCACACCAGTTTCGCGGCGACGATCATGTCGACGCCGTGGCCCGCGAACAGGAATGTCACGGTCAGCGCCGCGTAGACCTCGCCGCGGGCGGCCAGGAAGATGACCTTGTCGCGCAGGCCGAGCACCGCCAGCAGGCCGAGCACGGTCCAGATCTGCCACATCGGCAGGACGCCGACCTCGGTGCCGAGTCCGGGGCGCGGGCCGGTGCCGTCGGAGGCCAGCGCGAGCACGAGGGCGAGGAGCAGGGCGGCGTAGAGGGCGGCGTCGACGGGGGTGCGGGTGTCGCCGCGGGTGAGCGGCACGCGGTTCGGCCACGGTGGGAGGCGAATGGTCTTGGGGCGCAACCAATACAGGATCGAACCCATGGGCGGGTAGTAGCGGTTGTTGAGCGGGCCGAAGCCGCAGCCGAGGCCGACGACCTCGAACAGCATCGTGAACAGGACGACCTTCTGGAACACGATCGGTTCGTCGTACCAGTCGGTGACGGCGGTGAATCCGTCTATGCCCGAGGTGGATACGGCGATCAGCCAGGCCGCGAGCACATACACCGCGATCTTCGCGACGTAGAACAGGTTCAGTGCCACCGGGGTGCCGAAGCCGACTTCGGCCCAGTGGCGGGCCATCGGGACGAGTTTCTGCGCGCGGGTGCCTTTGCTCCACTCGTCGAAATCGAGGACGGGTACGTCTCGGTTCCAGAATCCCATCGTGTTCCTCAGTGTGTCTCGACGGTCATTCGATGCGCCAATCCGGTTGCCTGCCTGCGAGATGGGCGGCGAAGCCTTCGGAAGGGTCGCGGCGGGCGATGATCTCGTCCGCCAGGGCGGCGTTGCGCTGTTCCGGATCGGCGGCGGAGGCGGGGTCGAGGAAGGCCAGGGCGGCGCGCAGGGCGATCGGTGAGCGGGCGACGATGTCGGCGGCGACCTGCCGGGCCAGGTCGAGGGCCTTGCCGCGCGGCGCTTCCCGCGCGACGAGTCCGGCGGCGAGCGCTTCGGCGCGGTCGATCCGCCTGCCGGACAGGATCATGTCGTTGGCCAGCGCGACGCCCGCCAGGCGGGGCAGGTGGATGAGGACGTCGACGTGGGGTGGGAGTCCGAGCGCGGGTTCGGTGACGGCGAAACTGGCGCGGTCGTCGGCGACGACGAGATCGCAGGTGAGCGCGAGGGCCAGGCCCGCGCCTTCGGCGGGTCCGTTCACGGCGGCGATCATCGGTTTGGTGCGCGACCGGATCGGCGCGCCCGCCCACTCCCCCGCGCGCGGCGCGAAAAGAATCTGCAACGGGGAGCGGACGTCGCCGAGATCCATTCCCAGGCAGAAGGTCCGCTCGCCCGCGCCTGCGAGGATCGCCACCCAGAGGTCGTCGTCGGCGTCGAAGGCAGCCAGGATCTCGTCCAGTTCGCGACGGGCGTTGTCGTGCAGGGTGTTTCCCGCCTCGGCGCGGTCGATGAGCACTTCGAGGATGTGGTCGGACGCGGTGACCCGGAAGCTGTCGTAGTCGGCGCGCAGGGCGGGCGCTGAGCCGTTCGCGGGGCGGGTGCGGGTGGCGCGGTTGCCCGCGTCGGTGGAGCGGACGAAGACGCGCTGCCCGATGGGTTGGTCGTGTTCGGTCAGCAGTGTGGTCAGGGCGTCGTCGGGATTCGCGACGAAGCGGCGGCCGTCGGCGAGTCGGCCGATGACGATGCCGCGGGCGGCGCCGTCGCGCGCGAATTCGACCACGTGGGTCTCGATCACGCCCCACCCGTCGGCGCGGTGGGCGACGGGAACGGTGGGCGCGGCGGCCAGTTCCGCCTGGAGTGCGGAGGTGTCGCTGTCGCGCCAGGCTTTCGGCGTGGTGGAGTAGACGCCGACCGAATGTTTGCTCAGCACACCGCCGTTGCCCGCGACCAGCCCGAAACTGCCCGGATGCGCGCGCAGGCGGCGCGCGGTCTCGGCGATGGCGTGGGTGCTGTAGTTGTTGCCGGGGCCGCCGAAGAAGGGCAGGCCGCCGGTGACGGTGAGGCCGCGCGGGTCGTCCGGGGCCAACTCGAGACCGTCGCACAGGTTGAGGACGGCGATCGGGAAGCAACTGTAGAGGTCGAGGGTGGTCAGGTCGGACAGGGCGATGTCGGCCATGTCGAGGCCGTGGCGCACGGCGGCGACGGCGGCGGGGCTGCGATCCAGGTCCGGGCGGTCGAGCAGGCCCAGTTCGGCGAGGTCGGCGTGGCCGTGCAGGAAGACCATCCGGTCGGCGGGGATGCCCAGGCTCCGGGCGGCGCCGAGCGAGGTGAGCAGCAGGGCCGCCGCCTGGTTGACCTGGTCGCGGGCGACGAGGAACCGTGGATAGACGTCGGTGACCAGGCGGTTGCGGTCGTCGACCCGGACCAGTTCCTCGCGGGAGCGTTCGGTGGGGGCGGCGGCGTGCGGGTTGCGGGCGGCGACGGCGGTGAACGGCTCGAACAGCGCGCCCATGGTGGTGGCGTAGTCGGCGCGGGAGACGCCGAGTCGCGCGCGCCGGGCGTTCTCCATCGCGGAGTAGACCACCACCGGGTCCACCAGGTTGTGTCGGGCCGCGTAGGCGGTGGTCAGGCCCTTGACCGCGTAGCCGCGATCCTCGAGTCCGCCGGGGTGGCGCTCGGTCAGATCGGGGCGTTCCTCGCGTGGGCGGCCCGCCAGGTGACGGACGGTCGAGATGGTCTCCGCGCCCGCGATCACCGCGGCTTCGCAACGTCCCGCGGCGATGTCGCGGCTCAGTTCGTTGAGCAGTTGCTGGGGGCTCTGGCCGCCGGTCGGTCCGAGGACGGCTCGGCGCGGGTCGATGCCGAGACGGGAAGCGATCGCGCGGGGCACGTTGTCGGGCGCGCCGAGCGCGGCGAACGCGTAGGGGCTGGAGTCGTCGAAGGCGCGGACCGCCGCGAAGGTGTCGACGATCGCGGCCAGGGCGTCGAGGTCGCCGCCGCTGTCGGCGAACGCGGCGCGCACGGCCTCGGCCGCCAGGTCGGCCGCCGACAGCGCCCGGTAGCCGGGCTCACCGAGGCGTTCGGAAGCCTGACCGACTCCCACCAGCACCGGTGTGTGCGGGGATAGGCCGGCCGAATCCTCTGACATTGCTGCGCGCCTCTTTCGCTCGCGACGATCCCCGCCGCGGCGCACCGACCGCCGAAACCGCACGCGCGGGTGATTCGACGCTCGACGGCACCCGGCATCGAGATACCTGTTTGGACATCTGTCCTGGACCGTAGCACGGAGATCCTGCCGTCAAGCGGGGTTTCGATTCATCACGGGGGGGGAGGTGGCCGACCGATCACGGACGCGGGTCGGGGCGGCCGAGCAGGGGAGGTCTCGCGCTCCGGCTCAGTCGAACGACGCCTCGGTGGCGCGCCCACGCCGTAACCCCGCGAGTTCGGCGATCCGCGCCCAGGTCAGCGGTGGTTGGGCGGGGCGGACATCCGGCCTTTCCCTGGGCACGCGGACGCGGAGAGCGCCCGGCGTGATGACGCAGCGGACCGGGGTGTCGAGTTCCAGTGATTCGCCGTCGACGCCGACCGGGATGGTCGGGGTGTCGGCCTCGATGGTGACGGTGGTCGCCGCGTGCTGGGTCAGGCCGCGGGTGCGGGTGCTGCGGAGCAGGCCGACCGCCGCCGCGGCGTTGGGGACCTGCACGGTGACGACGCCGAGGACGCCGAGGTCCAGGCGCGCGCGGCGGCTGAGACCGGCGAGGTCGCCGGTGCCGTAGGGGTTGTTGCTCACCAGGATCGCTTGCGGGCCAGGGATTTCGGTGTCGCCGATGCGCGCGGTGAGGGTGGCGCCGGTCTGTTCGGAGAGCAGGTCGGGCAGCAGGCGCAGGACGGTGGCGGTCTTGTCGTCGCGGTAGGCGGGGTCGCGCACGATCTCGGCGTAGACGCCGAAGGAGGCGTTGTTGACAAAGGGTCGGCCGTTGATCGAGGCGAGGTCGACGCGCAGTTCGACGCCGTCGGTGAGAGCCGACAGCGACGCGGCGGGGTCGGCGCGGTCCAGTCCGAGGTCCATGGCGAAGTGGTTGCGGGTGCCCGCGCTGATCACCAGGAACGGCAGGTCGTGTTCGGCGGCCACGCCCGCCACCAGCGCCTGGGTGCCGTCGCCGCCCGCCACGCCGAGCAGGTCCGCGCCGCGGTCGACCGCCTCGCGCGCGACGGCCTCGACATCGATGGTCTCGGCCCCTTCGAGCAGGAAGACCTCCGCGCCCAGCGCTTCGGCCCGGCGACGCAGGTCGAACTTCTCGACCTTGCCGCCGCCGGAGTGCGGGTTCATGATCAGGAACGGTCGCTTCGCCGGGGCGGCGGGATGTTCGACCGCCGGTGTCGCGAGGGCGGGTTCGGTGACCGCCCGACGCGCGCAGGCGAGCGCGAGCAGTGCCAGGGCGAGCGAGATCAGCACCACCCACAGCAGATTCGCGCGAATGAACATCGCGGCGGCGGCGAGGGGCGCGATCACGACCGCGCACACGGCCAGCCAGCGTCGCGGCCCGTGATGGGCCAACGTCCAGTACAGGGCGGCGACGGTGACCGCGACGCCGCCGATGCCGACGATCAGCAGGCCGAGCGTGCCGCGCAGACCCGCGGCGACCACCGGGATCGCCACCGCGCCCACGACGCACAGCAACGCCGCGCGCGCCCACCAGGTCCGTGCGGCGGAGACGGGTCGGCGGTCGGTGTCGGGTGTCTCGGTCATCGGTTCTCGTCTCCTCGGTGTTCCGGCGCGGCATCGTGGCGGTGCTCGAATGCCTCGACCGCGGCTTCGACGGTGGGGAAGAAATGCCCCGCGTCGAAACGGTCGCCGAGGCCGAAACGGATCAGACTGTCCTTGATGGGGCCTTTCATCTCCGCGAACGCCAACCGGATGCCCCGGCCCTCCAGATAGGTGTCGAGGTCGACGAGTTCGTCGACGGCGGTGGTGTCCAATCCCGTGATGGGTTCGGCGGCGATGACCACCCATTCGGTCGGCGTGGGCGCGCGGTCGACCACCGAACGGACGTAGGAGTCGAAGATCTCGCCGTTGGCGAAGAACAGCGGCGCGTCGAAACGCACCAGCACCAGACCGGGAATCCGCTGTCCGTCGGGATGGCGTTCGATGTCGTGGAATCCGGCGCGTTCGGGGGTGCGCACCAGTTCCGCGCGGTGCGGTTGCCAGGCCCGCGCGATCACGGCCACGAACGACAAGCCGATGGCGACCAGGATCCCTTGCAGCACACCGACCAGCGCGACACCGAGGAACGCCGCGACCGCGAGTCCGAATTCGACACGGCTCATCCGCCACAGGCGCACGACTCCGCGCACGTCGACCAGTGCGGTGGCCGCGACGATGACGACCGCGCCCAGCGCCGCGTCCGGCAGGTAGGCGGTCACGCCGGGGGCGACCAGGACGAACACCAGCACGGCCAGCGCGCCGACGACACCGGCCACCTGCGTGTGCGCGCCGCTCTGTTCGGCGACGGGCGTGCGTGATCCGCTCGCCGAGATCGGGAACCCGCCGAACAGTCCGCTCGCCACGTTGGCGACGCCGATCGCTTTCATCTCGGTGCTGCCGTCGACGTTCTCGCCGCGGCGCGCGGCGAAGGTGCGGGACAGGACTCCGGTGTCGGCGAAGGCGATCAGCGCGATGCCCGCGGCGGGGCCGACCAGTCGCCCGACCTCGCCCCAGTCCACCCCGCCGAAGGAGGGCAGCGGCACTCCGCTGGGCAGCGCGCCGACCATGCCGATGGCGTCGGACCAGCCCGCCGCCGCCACGAGCGCGGTGGCCGCGACGACCGCGACCAGCACGCCGGGGATCATCGGCAGCCACCACCGCAACCCCACGATGACCAGCAGGGAACCCAGGCCGATCGCGGCGGCGAGGGGAACGATCTCACCGGCCGCGAGCGCCCGGCCGATCGCGGCGATCTCGCCGAGCAGGCCGGACGCGTCGACGGAGAAGCCGAGCAGTTTCGGCAATTGCCCGATGAGCACGACCAGCGCGATCGCGTTGAGATAGCCGAGACGGATCGGCTTGGACAGCAACTCGGTGACGAATCCGAGGTTCAGGAAACCGCCGAGCAACAGGATCGCGCCGACCAGCAGCGCGAGCACACCGGCCAGCGCGAGCGCGGAGTCCGGGTCGTCGGCCACGGCCAGCGGCAACACGGCGGCGGCCACCAGCGGCGCGAGCGAGGAATCCGGTCCCAGCACCAGGATCTTCGACGGCCCGCACAGGGCGTAGGCGAGTAGGGGGGCGATGGTGGCGTAGAGGCCGGCGTAGGCGGGCAGACCCGCCGCCTCGGCGTAACCCATGCCTGCCGGGATGAGCAGGGCGGTCAGGACCAGACCGGCGGTGATGTCCTCGCGCAGCCACCGTCGTCGGTAGGCGCGCACTGTCACGACGCCGGGCAGTCGACTCCACGCCGCGCGCACGGCTCGTCAGCTCCGGGCCGCGCGCCGGAAGGGGATCGCCGCGATGTCGGGCAGGACCACGTCGTCCAGTGTGGGAGGGGTCGGTCGCGGCAACCTCACCCGGATGAGGTGAAGCCGATTCCCGGTCGCGAGGGTGAGGATCGGCGGACCCGAGCGGCCGAACACGGCCGCACCCGACGCGGAGGACCGGCGTGGGCAAGAAATCGCACCGAGACGACGACCGCGGTTCGCGCACGGGCGAGTTGCTCGATCCCGCCGGGTCCGCGGCCGCCGAACCGATGAAGAACAAGCGGTATCGGCGGTTGTTGCGGCCGTTGCAGGGTGAGCTCGTCGCCGTGCAGGAATGGGCGAAATCGACCGGCGCGCGGGTGTGCGTGCTGTTCGAGGGACGCGACACCGCGGGCAAGGGCGGGGTGATCAAGGCGATCACCGAGCGCGTCAGCCCGCGGGTGTTCCGGGTGGTGGCGCTGCCCGCTCCGACCGAACGCGAACAGTCGCAGATGTATATCCAGCGGTATCTGCCGCATCTGCCCGCGGCCGGGGAGATCGTCGTGTTCGACCGCAGTTGGTACAACCGGGCGGGCGTCGAGCGGGTGATGGGGTTCTGCACCGAGGAGGAGGCCCAGCGTTTCCTGGAACTGATCCCGGCGGTGGAACGCGCCATCGTCGATTCCGGGGTGATCATGGTCAAGTACTGGCTCGAGGTCAGCGAGGAGCAGCAGACGCTACGGATGCAGAGCCGCATCGACGACCCGCGCAAGGTGTGGAAGCTCTCGGACCTCGATCTCGAGTCCTACAGCCGCTGGTACGACTATTCGAGCGCCCGCGACGAGATGTTCCACTACACCGACACCGGGTGGGCCCCGTGGTTCATCACCTCCAACGACGACAAGAAGCGCGGGCGGCTCAACATCATCAGCCACCTGCTCGACCGGATCCCCTACCGTCCGCTCGAACACCGCGAGGTGCGCCTGCCCGACCGCCAGGCCCCCGGCGACTACCGCGATCCCACCCAGCCGCTGCACTGGATCCCGACCCCGTACTGAGTCGGCGTTCGAAAGGACGGCATCGGCCATGACCTCCACGCACGCGCCCGAGGGCGACGCGCCCGCCCCGAACGGTCCGCGGCCGGAACGGTGGTTCGACCGGGACGCGGCCGCGGTCGTGTCCGCGCTCGGCTCCGACGCCGCGAACGGTCTGAGCGCGGCGCGGGTCCGTGACCGTCGACAGCGCTACGGCCCCAACGCGATCGCCGCCGAACCCGCCCCGGCGACCTTCGCCCTCGCCCTGGGGCAGGTCGAGGATCTGATGAATCTGATGCTGATCGCGGTCGCGGTGGTCAGCCTCGTCATCGGCGAGATCTCCACCGCGATCGTGGTCGCCTTCCTGGTGGCCCTCAACGTGGTGCTGGGGACGCGCCAGGAGATCAAGGCGCGGGCCAGCGTGGACGCGCTCGCCCGCATGCAGACCCCGCAGGCCCGCGTCGTGCGCGAGGGCGCCCTGCGCCAGATCGATGCCACCGACCTGGTTCCCGGCGACATCGTGCGCCTCGAGGCGGGCGACGTCGTCCCCGCCGACGGCCGGTTGCTCGAGTCGGCGACGCTCGAGACCCAGGAGGCCGCGCTCACCGGCGAGAGCGCCCCCGTCGCGAAGGACCCCGCCACGCTCGCCGGTGCGGACATCGGGTTGGGCGACCGCACCGACATGGTCTTCCAGAACACCTCGGTCACGCGCGGCACCGCGATGATGGTGGTCACCGAGACCGGCATGGTCACCCAGATGGGGCGCATCGCCTCGATGCTGTCGGCGGTCACCCCGCGCAAATCGCCGCTGCAACGCGAACTCGACTCGCTGACAAAGGTTCTGGGCGCGATCGCCTGGGCGGCGGTGGGCGTGATCGTGGTCATCGGCGTCCTGCGCGGCGAGGAGTGGCAGACCTTGCTGCTGCTGGGCATCTCGATGGGCATCTCCGCGATCCCCACCGGTCTGCCCACGTTCGTGCAGGCGATGCTGGCCTACGGCGCGCGCCGCCTGGCGGAGGCGAAAGCGGTGGTGAAGAACCTGACCGACGTCGAAACCCTCGGCGCGACCAGCGCGATCAACTCCGACAAGACCGGCACCCTGACCATGAACCAGATGACGGTGCGGTCGCTGTACTTCCACGGACAGTGGTACACCGTCGAGGGCGAGGGCTACCGCAAGACGGGGGCGATCACGGCCGCCGCAGGCGCTCCCCCGGCGGATTTCACCCTGCTCGCCTACGGTCTGTGTCTGGACAGCGACGCCACCGTCAGCGACGGCGGCGAGGTCGTCGGCGATCCCACCGAGGCCGCGCTGGTCGTGCTGGCCGCAAAACTCGGCGTCGACGCGCCGCTGACCCGTCGCGCCTATCCGCGCGTCGCGGCGGTGCCGTTCGACTCCGCCTACAAGTTCATGGCCACCTTCCATCACCTGCGCGTCGACGACGCCGACCACCTGGTCGAGGTGGTCAAGGGCGCGCCGGACATCGTGCTGGCGCGCTGCGCGACGGCCTTCCTCCCGGGGCGGCGGGCCGTGCCGATCGCCGAAGTCGGCGACGACATCACCGAGGCCATCCGCGCGATGACGGAGAAGGGCCTGCGGGTGCTGGCTTTCGCCGCCCGCGTCCTGGACGGACAGGACGACGCGGTGCGCGCGGACCCGATGTCCTTCGTCGCGGACCTGACCTTCGTCGGCATGGTCGGCATCATCGACCCCCTGCGCCCGGAAGCGGTGGAGGCGGTCCGCACCGCCCACGAGGCGGGCATCGAGGTCAGGATGATCACCGGCGACCACGCCGTCACCGCCTCGGCCATCGGCGCGGAACTCGGCCTCGGTCCCGGCGCGATCAGCGGGACCGAACTGCACGCCCTCTCCGACGCCGAACTGACCGCGCGCCTGCCGGACCTGCACGTCTTCGGGCGGGTGACGCCGCAGGACAAACTTCGACTGGCCGACCTCATGCAACGCCAGGGCGCGGTGGTCGCCATGACCGGCGATGCCGTCAACGACGCCGCCGCGTTGAAGAAGGCCGATATCGGGGTGGCGATGGGTTCGGGCAGCGAGGTCACCAAACAGGCGGGCAAGATGGTGCTCACCGACGACAACTTCGGGACGCTCATCACCGCGATCCGACTCGGCCGCGACATCTACGACAAGATCGTCACCTACATCCGCTACCAGATGTCGAAACTGTTCTCGCTGGTCCTGCTGTTCCTGGTCGCGAGCATCTTCGACATCAACGACGGCGTCGCGCTCACCCCGCTGATGGTGCTGTTCCAGCATTTCTTCATCACCCTGTTCCCGGTGGCGGTGATCATGCTGGACCCGCCCGCGCCGAATCTGATGCGCCAACCGCCGCGCGATCCGGCCGAACCCATCGCCAACCGGATCGCGTTCCTCCAGTGGCTCGGATACGGCGTGCTGCAATTCGCCGTCACCTTGGCGGCCATGCTGCTCGCGCCGGGCGAGATGAGCACGAGTGTGGCCAACGTGCCGATGACGATGGCGTTCGTGGTGCTGTCGCTCGGGTCGGTCCTGAGCGGGCTGGCCCTGCGTCGCGAACCCGAATCCGGTTTCGCGGCACCGATTCTGGGCGCGCTGAAGATCCTGTCGATTCCGGTGGTCGTCACCGTCTGCGCGGTCGAACTGGGGTTCCTCCAGGATCTGCTCATGACGACCTCCTTGACCGGGGCGCAGTGGTCGGCGTGTCTCGGGTGGTCGCTGCTGGTGCCGATCGTCATCGAAGCGGAGAAGGCGATGCGGCGCGCGCGGCACGCGGTCGCGAACGCCCCCATCCCGACTTCTCGGGCGGTGGACCCGTCGCGGGCGCGGGTGCGGTGAGGCCGTTCCTCCGCGCGCGACTCGCGGGGTCGTCCGCTTCGTCCGGCGGTCACACAGCACCCACCGGATATGTCAGTGTATTGACATAGGGTGAGCGCGGATTCCGATCGGAGGAAGGAGCACCCATGCCGAAGACGACCGCACGCACCGTCAGCCTCGCGCCCGCCGGACCGTTCTCGCTGGCCGCGTCGCTGGAATACCTGGAGACCTTCACCCCCGCCGCCCACCGAGGATCACACCGAGGGTTTCGGGGGTCGGCCGAGTACGGGCGGTGGCGGGCGCTGCTGCACCACTTCTACGAACCGTTCCCGGTGGTCGAGCATTTCGCGCCGGTCCTCGACGGTTTCGGCCCGCGAACGCCGGGTAGATCTTGATTTTCCGGATCTAGACGAACGGTGAGCCGCGGTGCGGCGGGACGATGACTGAACTGGATATCGAGCGCGTGTACTTGGCGGCCGGGATCGCGTTGCTGCTGGCGGCGACGCTCCCCCGCCTGTTCAGGAATCGGGCGATCACGGCGCCGATGCTGGTGTTGGGGGTCGGGGCGATCGCGGGACTGGTGATCGGGGAGGCGAGCGTCGGCGCGGTCTCGCCGCTGACCCACCCGAAGGTGATCGAGCACCTCGCGGAGGTGTGCGTGATCGTGGCGCTGATGGGCGTCGGACTCGCGATCGACCGGCCGTTGCATTGGCGCACCTGGCTTTCCACGTGGCGACTGCTGCTGATCGCGATGCCGCTGGGCATCGCGGCGGTGGCGCTGTTCGGGTGGTGGGCGGCGGCACTGCCCCCGGCCGCGGCGGTGCTGATCGGCGCGGTGTTGGCCCCCACGGACCCGGTGCTGGCCTCGGACGTGCAGGTCGAGGGGCCGACGCCGGGCGAGGGTTCCGACGACGAGGACGACGAGGTGCGTTTCGCGCTCACCTCCGAGGCCGGACTCAACGACGCGCTGGCTTTCCCGTTCGTCTACCTGGCGATCTTCCTGTCGACGAAGGGGTCGGTGACGAGTTGGCTCGACGGCTGGCTCGCGTGGGAGTTGCTCGGCAAGGTCGCGATCGGCGCGCTGCTCGGGTGGCTCGTCGGTGACCTGCTGGGCCGCGCCTTCTTCCGGTTCCCCATCCGGCACGCCCGTCTCGCCGAACGCGGCGAGCCGATCGTGGCGCTGGCGGCGGTGTTCGCCGTCTACGGGCTGACCGAGATCGTCGGCGGCTACGGCTTCCTCGCGGTGTTCGCGTGCGCGATCGCGATCCGGCGCATCGAACGCGACAACGACTACCACGAGGAGATGCACAGCCTCGTCGAACAACTCGAACACGTGCTGACCTTGGTCGTGTTGCTGCTGCTCGGCGCCGCGCTCACCTCGGGACTGCTGGGGGCGCTGTCCTGGCAGGGTGTGGCGATCGGCGTGCTGCTGGTCTTCGTGTTCCGGCCCGCCGCGGCGTGGCTGTCGCTGTCGGGGTGTCGGGAGATGGACGGCAGGGAACGGGCCGTCACCGCGTTCTTCGGGGTCCGCGGGATAGGCTCGCTCTACTACGTCTCCTACGGTCTGACGCACGGGGAGTTCGGTCCGCAGGCCGAGTTGCTCTGGGCGATCACGGGATTCACCATCGTGGTGTCGGTGTTCGTGCACGGTGCGGGCGCCGGGTGGGTGATGGGACGCCTCGAAACCGAACGCGCGGCGCGGCAGCCGAGCGCGACCTGAACGCGCCGAACGTTCGCGCGGACAACCGGAGCAGTTCACAGTGCGGCCATACCGACAGGCGACGGTGACGGTACGGTTCCCGGCTTTCGTGTGCTGCCCGGATGAAGGAGTTCGAGACGGATGGATCGCCGGAACGGCGGGATCGGCCGGCGCGCGGTGCTGTTCGCCGCCGGTGGCGCGATCGCGCTGACCACCCTGGCGCAGCCCACGCACACCGGGCTGATCACGCGGCGGGCCTCGGCGGGCCCGGCGGAGTGCGGCAAACGCGCCGACCTGGCGGAACAGGCCGTGGTGGAGCGGCACGTGCGGACCCTGTGGGGGTTGCCGCAGCGACAGTTGGGCGCGCTGGAATGGCCCGCGTCCCTGGTGGAGCAGTTCGGGCGCTGGTGCTACTGGTGGCAGGCGCATCTGCTCGACTGCGCCGTCGACGCCGCCCACCGCGCGCGCACCACCGAACGGATCGAACGGATCGGCGCGGTCGCGCGCGGCATCCGGACCCGCAACATCACCGGGTGGACCAACCGGTACTACGACGACATGGCCTGGCTGGCCCTGGCCCTCGAACGCGCCGACCGACTGCTCGACGTCCGCTTCGGCGACGCCCTGCCCGACCTGCGGGCCGCCCTGCTCGAAGGATGGAATCCGACGGTCGGCGCGGTGCCGTGGCGCTCGGGCGACGACTACTACAACACCCCCGCCGTCGGACCGACCGGGATCGCGCTGGCCCGCCTCGGCGAACTCGCGCGCGCCGAACAACTCGCCGAATTCCTGCACGCCCGTCTGCGCGACCGCGACAGCGGCCTGATCCTCGACGGAGTCCACGAACCGGACGGACGCCTCGACCGCACCGTGCACACCTACTGCCAGGGTGTGGTGATCGGCCTGGAGACCGAACTGGCGGTGCGCACCGGCGCGGACGAACACCACCGCCGCGCGGCCGAACTCGTCGCCGTCACGCGGCGGCGACTCACCGCGGGCGGCGTCATCGCCGGGGCCGCGGGCGACGACTCGGGACTGTTCATGGGCATCCTGACCCGCTACCTCGCCGAAACCGCGCTCGCCACCGGTGACACCGTCGCCGCCGACATCGTGCACGCCTCCGCGCGAGCCGCCTGGGACAACCGCGCCGAGGTCGACGGTCTGCCGCTGTTCGGCGCGGACTGGTCGCGCCCGGTCCCCGTGCTGGACTACGAGGGGACCGCCCTGCAACTCACCGGCTCCTCGGGCGCGCCGACGGTCACGCTGAGCCGCCACCTGTCGGTGCAGCTCAGCGGGTGGATGGTGCTGGAAGCCGACTACCGGCTCACCGCGGCGGGACTGTAGAACACGCCGCGGCGAGTGGAGCGAACGGTTCCCGCCCCGCCGTGCGCAGGGGGCGGGAACCGCCGCGGATCGGGGCTGACGCCGGTTTCGCCCCGAGGTGCGCGACTCACCGACGGGGAACCCGGGGCGTCGACGGGCCGCGCGACCGATCCTGCCGGACCGGGGCGAATTCCCCCGGTCCGAAACGGTCGGATTCATCGACCGTTCAGGTGTTCACGTTCCGGTCACCGTCACTTCGCGGGCGGGGTGAACGGCGCGTTGATGGTCGAGAAGTACTGGATCGCCGCGCCGACCGCGATCGGTGCGGTGATCGCGATCTGTCCGACCAGCGTGCCGATCGCGCCGACGGCCAGAACGCCCGCGACACAGCCGACCGCCGCGGCCGGGATGAACGGGCCGAACAGCCCGATGATGGTGGCCGAGGCGACCGTGGTGCCCGCGATGCCGCCCAGGACGCAGCCCAGTCCGCCGCCGACCAGACCGCCGACGAGGGTACCGAGGGTGGCGCCCGCGCTGATCGTGGAGGTCAGCCTGCTCCACGCGGCCTGCTCCCGGTCGTACTGGTTCTTCCAGGGAGCCTGCTCCTCGAACGGCAGCGCGACCGGACGGTAGACGGCGGCGGCGGGGTCGAAGCTGGGGGTGAGTGTGGCGGTGCGGCCGGAGATCTCGGCGGCGATCGGGAATTCGAACTCGTCGACCCGGAAGGTCAGCGGGGTGGCGGCGACGAGCGTGCCGTCGGTCGCCTTGACCGCGAACGCGCCGTTCTCCATCACCAGCGAACCGCTGTCGACGGTGATGACCGATCGTCCGTCCTCGGTGGCCGAGGCGGTGAAATTCACCGGGGACTGCGCGGGGGCCGCCGAGCCGACGCCCGCGGACAGGACGGTGGTGGCGCTCAGCAGCGCGAGGGCAGTGGCGAATGTGCTGATTCTCATCGTATTCCGTTATCCTTCATCATTTTTCGGAGTTCGTGGGATGCGGGGGCCGGCTCGGAAGCCCACGAACTTCCGGCCGGGCTCAACGTAAGAGCGGACAGGTCGCCGCGCCCGCTCCCGCGCGGGAGATTTCACCGGCCGTTCAGGTGTTCACGAATCGGCCATCTTCGTTCCGGCACAATGGAATTGCGCACGTGACGGCGACCCCGTCAGCGCACGGCCGAACGTTGCGAACAAGGAAAGTTCAGGCGCTGGCCTGTCCGGTCGACGGGCGCGGCAGGCCGACGGACCCGGTCGCGCCACCCGCCGACGGAACACCCGCGGGAGCGGGCAAGGGCGGCAGACTCGGGAACCGGCGGCGGAGTCGGTGCAGATTGCGATGGATCTCGCGCAGTTCCTCGTGCAGGACGCGCAGTTCTTCGTGCAGTTCCTCGGCTTCCTCGAGCAGCAGGGCGTGGAAGAGCCGCCCTTGTTCGAGTTGGGCGCGTTCGGCCCGTGTCCGGATCAACGCCTCGTCGACCGGAGTTCGCGGCGGGGACGGCCGCGCGGCCACGCGCCGTCCCATGTCGCTACGGCCGAATCGGGTTCCGTTGGCCGATTCCCACATGGATGGCCCAACCTTTCGAGTGTTCCAGGCTTCGAGCAGAGACGAATGCGGTCGGGTTACGCGCCGCGACCGACCGCGACATCGGCGGTCGGCGGCAGTCCCGCCAATCGACGGGGCGAGAGCAACTCCTCGACCTGGTCGGTGCGCAGAATCCCCTCCCCGACGAGGATCTCGGCGACGGGCCGTCCGGTGGCCAGCGCCTGTTTCGCGACCCGCGCGCAGGCCCGGTACCCGATGGCGGGCACCAAGGCGGTGACGATGCCGATCGACCCGCGCACGCCGTCCTCGAGGTGCGCGCGATTGGCGGTGATCCCCTCGACACAGCCGGTGGCGAGGGTGTCGACGGCGGCGGTCAGGTGGGTCAGCGAGCGCAGCAGGCTGTAGACGATCACCGGCTCGAACGCGTTGAGTTGGAGTTGTCCGCCCTCGGCCGCCAGCGTGACCGTGAGGTCGTTGCCGATCACCTCGAAGGCGACCTGGTTCACCAGTTCGGGGATCACCGGGTTCACCTTGCCCGGCATGATCGACGAACCCGCCTGCACCGCGGGCAGATCGATCTCGTGCAGCCCGGCCAGCGGCCCCGAGGACAGCAGGCGCAGATCGTTGCAGATCTTGGACAGCGCGACGGCGACCCGTTTGAGCACACCCGAGACCTGCACGAAGGCGCCGCAGTCCTGGGTCGCCGCGATCGGATCGGCGGCCAAGGTGACCGGTTCACCGGAGATCTCGGCGAGATAGCGCACGGCCAGGCCGGGATAGTCGGGGTGGCCGTTGATCCCGGTGCCGATCGCGGTGCCGCCGATATTGCATTCCAGCAGCAGCGCGGCACTGTCGCGCAGACGGTCGCGGCCCTCGCGGGCCATCGTCCGATAGGTGGCGAACTCCTGGCCGAGGGTCATCGGCACGGCGTCCTGGAGTTGGGTGCGACCCATCTTGATGATGTCGGCGAATTCGGCCGATTTCCGGTCGAAGGAGCGCGCGAGCCGATCCAGCGCCGCGACCAGCGCGCGCAGATGCGTGACCAGGCACAGTTTGATAGCGGTCGGGTAGACGTCGTTGGTGGACTGGCCCAGGTTGACGTGGGTCAGCGGGTCGAGCCTGCTGTGGTCGCCGCGCTCGAAACCCATGATCTCCAGGGCGCGATTGGCGATCACTTCGTTGGCGTTCATGTTCGAGGAGGTGCCCGCCCCGCCCTGCACCAGGTCGATCGGGAACTGGTCGAGCAGTCCGCCCGCGCGGATCTCGGCACAGGCGGCGACGATGGCGGACGCGCGGGCCGGGGTGAGCAGACCCAGGTCGCGATTGGCCTGTGCCGCCGCTTGTTTCACCGTGGCCAGGGCGCCGATCAGCGCCGGGTAGTCGCCCATCCGCGAGTCGGTGACGCGGAAGTTCGTCATCGCGCGGGCGGTGTGCACGCCGTAGTAGGCGTGCGCGGGGACGGCCAGTTCGCCGAGGGAGTCCCGTTCGGTGCGTAAATGGTCGGGCATTGCGATATCTCCTTGTGCTGCCGTGGAAGTCAGAGCCAGGACCGGGGGCGCACGGCATTGGCCCGGTCGACCAGGGCGAAGCGGTCCAGGCTGTCGGGTGTCACCTGCGCGACCGCCCGCAGCGCCGACTCGAGTCCTTTGCGCAGCCCGCGCTCGGTGCACACGCAGCCCAGGACGGTGTCGCGCGGGGTTTCCGGGCGACCGCCCGCGCTGAACCAGCGCAGGGCGCCGTCCAGCACGGCGGCCCGCAGTTCCAGGACCTGTCGTTCGTGCGGCAGTCCG
>NZ_BAGG01000260.1 GCF_000308695.1 Nocardia takedensis NBRC 100417
GCCAAATCGCGCTGACCCGCTATTTAGCGCGTCAGGGTCCGCACTCCCGGGCGGAGCATCCAGCGATACGGCGACCAGTTCCGGGCTTCCTGTTCGCCCCCTAGGGAGTTGAACGCGACGCCGCCACGGACAGTCTGTCGCCCGCACCCGCCCGCGCGATCTCCACCCGGGCCGACTCCGAGGCCGACCCGGGTGCGGAGATCGACCACTCTCAGGCGGCGACGGCGTGCCGGATGACGATGTTGCCGAGCGAGTTCCGCGCGTGCACGGTCACGATATCGCCGTTCTCGGGCACGTCGACCGGGGCGAGTTCGCTGCGCACCGATCCGGCGGCGGCGTCGGTCTCCAGGCGCACCGCGCTGCCGGGCGCGATCCCGATCTCCAGTTCGCCGGTTGCGGTCTCCACCCGGACCTCGCCGCGCACGACCTCACCGATGCGGATATCGCCCGTGGCGGCCTTGGCGGCGAACGTGTCGCTGATCCGCTCGACCACGATGTCGCCGGCGGCGATGTCGAATTCGGACGCGCCGAGTTCGCCGTGGCCGAGGATGCGGCCGAGTCCGGCGGCGGCCTTGATCCGGGAACCGGTGGGCACCTCGACGGTGACCTCGACCGAGCCGACGCCGCCGAACGGGGTGTAGTCGCGCCACTGGCGGGTGGTGCTCAGGCGCAGTTCACCGGCTTCGAAGTCGACCTGGAGCTTGTCGACGGCGCGCACGTCGGCGGATTCGGTCGCATCGGCGGGCCGGATGGTGACGACGGTGTCGGTGCGGTCGGTGGCGACGACGCGCAGTTCGCCCGCGGCCAGTTCGGCGGTGACGGTGATGGCGGCGGGGGTCTGGAAGCGGTGCATGTCAGTCTCCTCGTTCTAGCGGACCACGGTGGTCCGATCTTTCGCATTCCGGCTCGGGCGGGGCGTTCCGTTCCGGCCGATGAACTAACTATAAGTACAAATATACGTATACGCAAGAGTATGCGTATACGTAGAGGTCGAGGAAGCTTTTCGGGCCGGAGTCGAGGTCGACATGCTGTTCCCGCGCGACAGCACCTTCTTCGACCGACTCGCGGCCTTCGTCGACTACGAACCCGTCGAGGCGATCGACCTGCGGCTGCGCGGCATGATGGCGAGCCTGGGCATCGTCGCCGGACACCCGGACGACGATCGCGGCCACCACACATCCTCCACACGGACCTGGCCGGGTCTGCTCGCTCGCGCGGAAGATCGCTGAGGCCGGTTGACCGGTCGGTCACGCGGTGGATACGGTGCCGGGATGGAGGACGGCAATCGTCACGGAGGTGCGGCATGAGCCCCGACAGCGTCGACTTCCATTTCGATCCCATGTGTCCGTTCGCGTATCAGACCTCGGTGTGGATCCGGCGGGTGCGCGACGAACTCGGCGTCACGGTGAACTGGCGATTCTTCAGCCTGGAATGGATCAATCACGTCGAGGGCAAGAAGTTCCCCTGGCAGCGCGACTGGTCCTACGGGTGGTCGTTGATGCGGGTCGGGGCGGTGCTGCGCCGCCGCGACATGGCCGACCTGGACCGCTGGTATGCCGCGATCGGCGCCGAACTGCACGAACGCGGCGGTTCCCCGCACCGTCGGGAGGTCGCGCGAGAACTGCTCGCGGACCTCGGTCTCGGCGCGGACACCTTGGACGAGGCACTGGCCGACCCGTCCACCCACGACGAGATCCGCCGCGATCACACCCGGGTCACCGACGCGGGCGGTTTCGGCGTGCCGACCCTGTTCTTCGAGGACGGCCAGTGCCTGTTCGGCCCGGTGCTGGTCGATCCGCCGCAGGGCGCGCAGGCGCGGGCGCTGTGGCAGGTGGTCACCGGAATGGCCGCTCTGCCGGGAGTTTTCGAGTTGCAGCGCCCGAAGTCGCCCGCCGATGCCGCGCATATCGCCGAACGTCTGCGGCCCTATGTGCGCGGGCGGGACTGGGTCAGCATCGACCGGGGCCGAGTGATCGATCTCGACGCCGTAGTGAACGGAGAACGCGATGAGTGAACGCGAACGGGTCGTCGGCGCGCTGGTGGGCCAGTGGCGTGCCCTGCGCGAGTTGGTCGAGGGATTCGATCCGGCGCAGTGGGCCGCGCCGAGCCCGTGCCCCGGGTGGACGGCGCACGACGTCCTCGCTCACATCGTCGGCACGGAGTCGATCCTCGACGGCGCGCAAGCCCCCGAACCCACCGGGACGCCCGCACCGTACGTGCGCAACGAGATCGGCGCGCTCAACCAACGCTGGGTCGACCACTTCCGCGCTCTGTCGGACGCCGACCTGCTCGACCGCTTCGACACCGTCGTCGCCGCGCGCACCGCCGCCCTGACGGCGATGACCGACGCCGAATTCGACGCACCCTCCTGGACCCCGGAAGGGCCGGGCACCTACGCCAAGTTCATGCGAATTCGGGTGTTCGACTGCTGGACCCACGAACAGGACCTGCGCGAGATCGTCGCCCGCCCGGGCGGAACGGAGACCGAGGCCGCCGAGATCGCACTCGAGGAGATGGTCGGCAAACTCGGCTACATCGTGGGCAAACGCGCCGCCGCTCCCGCGGGTTCCACGGTGACCGTCATCTTGACCGGGCCGCTCGGGCGGACCGTGCCGATCGGGGTCGACGGTCGCGCCCGCGTCCTGGACGCCGCACCCGAGAACCCGACCGTCACCCTCACCTTGCCCGCGCCCGTGTTCGCCCGCCTCTACGGTGGTCGGGTGACGGTGGACGAGATCGCCGATTCGGTGCGCGTGCAGGGCGATCACCTGCTCGGTCACCGCGTGCTGGAGGCGTCGGCTATCACTATGTGACGCGGCCTCGGCGGATGACCGGCTCAGACGCCGGCGCTGCAGGCCGCGCGCCTCAGATGCCCGGCGCGACCGGGGCCGCGTCCTTGTCGCGGGCCGAATGCCGGGGCAGGAAGTACGCGGGGACCAGGATGACCGCGGTCAGGGCGAAAGCGATCCAGAACGCGTAGCCGAACGCGTCGGCCAGCAGCGGGCCGATCAGCGGCATGGCCTCCGGCGGAACGGTGCTGATCTGGTCGGCGCCACCGCCTCCCGCCGGAATGCCGCGCGCGCCGAGTTGATCGGTGAGCCGCTGCGTCAGCGCCGTCACCAGCAGGGCGCTGCCCAGCGACGCGCCCACCTGTTGGATGGCCGACAGCGTCGGGGCCGCCCGGGAGACGACGGCGTGACTCAGGTTGGAGTAGGCGGCGGCGATGGTCGGCATCATGACCGCGCCCAGCCCCATGCCGCGCACGAACAGCGCCACGCTGAGCCACCCGTAGGAGGTGTCGACGCCGACATGGGTGAACGGGAACGTGCCGATCAGCGCGATCACCACGCCGACGGGGACGACGTACCCCGCACCGATCCGGTCGGCGAGCCTGCCCGCGACCACCATGGCCACGATCGCGCCGAGCCCTTGCGGGGCGAGCAGGAGCCCCGCGCCGAGTGCGCCCTGCCCGCGCACGGTCTGGTAGTACAGCGGCAGCAGCAGCATGCCGCCGAACAGGCCGATGGCGACGAGGAAGACCGCGATCACGCCGCCCGCGAATCGCGGGTTGGCCAGCAGACGCACATCGATGATCGAGGTGGCTCCGCGCCGCAGGCTGTACCAGGTGTAGACGGCCAGTCCCAGGACGCCGCCGATCAGCCACCACAGCACGCCCCATTCGCTGAAACCGCCGTGCGCGCTGGCCCGGGACAGCCCGTAGAGCAGACTCACCAGACTTCCGGACAGCACGATCAGTCCCGGCAGATCGAGTCCGGCGCGTTCGGGCACGGTGTCGCCGTGCGGGAGCTTCCACACCGCCAGCGCGATCGCGAGAATGCCGACGGGAACGTTGACGAGGAAGATCCAGTGCCAGCTGGTGTATTCCACGAGCAGTCCGCCCAGGACCGGGCCGAGCACCGGCCCCAGCAGCATCGGGACGCCGATGATGCTCATGGCGCGGCCCAGCCGGTTGGGTCCGGCGGCGCGGGTGATGATCGCCTGCCCGGCGGGCAGCAGCATGCCGCCACCGAGACCTTGGAGCACCCGGAACAGGATCAGACTCTCGATCGACCACGCCGCCGCGCACAGCGCCGACCCGGCCACGAACAACGTCACCGCGGTGAGCCAGGTCGGTTTCGGCCCGAACCGGTCCATCGCCCACCCGGTGAGCGGGATGACCAGCGCCACCGCCAGCAAGTAGCCGGTGACCACCCACTGTGTCGTCGACAGCGGGGCCCCGAGTTCGGTGCTCAGCGAATCCAGCGCGACGTTCACGATCGTGGTGTCCAGGACCACCATGATCATCCCGGACACGATCACCAGACCGGTGACGATCACGCCGCGGTCGAGCTTGTCCGAGACCTTCTCGGTGGATGTGTCCATATCGGGCTCCAGTTCGTCGGGTCGAGACCGAGGACGTGAACCGCCGCGCTGCGGGCTCGGATCGCCGAAGTCGGTGCCGCCGGGTTGCCGCCACCACGGTAACCCGCTGATGCGCGACGCGGGGGTTCAGCTCGCGAGAACGGACTGTCCGATCACGGCCACAGCAGCGTCGAGGACCAGCCCTCGTCCGCGGCGCGCAGGTAGCGCAGACGCTGGTGACGTCGATCGGGCGCGCCCTGCCAGAATTCGACCTCTGCACTGACGGCGTTGATCGCGAAATGCCAGCCGTCGGCGTCGACGTCCTTCAGGATCAGCACCCGCGCCGACGGGTGCCCCGTCGGCGCCACCGTCGACAACGTCATGGCGTGCGGTTCGGTGACGCCCGCTTCGACCGCGGTCAGGAACCAGTCGCCGAACAACTCGACCGGATCCGCGGGCGCGGACACGGGATCGAACGGCGGCGCGGCGCCTTTCAGGACGGGCAACCCCCGCAGCACCGATCGCAGGTCCCCCCGCCGTCGACGATCGCGTCACCGTGCCCCCTCCCGCCGCCAGGCTGTCGCCGCGAGCCTATCGAGCCGCGACACCTCGCCCACACCCGCCCGATCAGGATTCGACGGCGGCGGGCAGATCCACCCACGCCCTACCGCCGGACCGCAGCGGCACCAGACCTCCGCCGAATCCGTGCGGCGGCGGGATCATTCGTCGGGCGGGTCGTTTACCCTGTTGGGGTCGATTCGGCGCGGTCCGGGTCGAATGATCCGGGTGTTCGGTGGGTGAAGGGCGAGCGATGGCGATGGCGGCGGTGCGGGGCGAGCGTTCGGCGCAGGCGGATCGAGTCGTCGCCGAGGACGCCGTCGATGGGGATCTGCGCGCGTTGTTCGGGCCCTCGGTCGCGGTGTTCGCTGTCCTGGAGGGGCCGGATCATGTGGTGAGGAGCGCGAATCCGGCGTTCTTCGCGGCGCTCGGCGGTAGCGTCGGGGCGCGGCAGGCCGAACTGATACCGGGGCCCGCCGGCCGAGACGTGGTCGCGGCCTTGGACGAGGTCTATCGCAGCGGAGAGGCGCGCGCCACCCGCGACGTGCCGGTCGGCGCGCCCACGCGAGAAGCGTTCTTCGACTTCGTCTACGAACCGTGCGTCGCCGCCGACGGGACGGTGACCGGCATCCGGGTGCTCGGTGTGGAGACCACCCGGATGAAGCACGCCCAGCGGTTGATGGCCGAACAGCGCACCTTGGTCGAGCAGATCGCGCGGCAGGCGCCGCTGGCCGAGGTGCTGGACGGGATGGCGCGCTGCATCGAGAACCTCACTCCCGGAGACGTTCTGGTGTCGGTGCTGCTGGCCGACGCCGACGGCCTGCACCTGCGGCACGGCGCGGCCCCGAGCCTGCCCGACTTCTACAACGAGGCCATCGACGGCATCGCCACCGGCGAAGGCGTCGGGTCGTGCGGGACGGCGGCGCATCGACGCGAGACGGTCATCGTCACCGATATCGGCGAAGACCCGTTCTGGGTGGAATTCCGGGAACTGGCGACGCGTGCCGGACTCGGCGCGTGCTGGTCCACACCGATCCTGGCCCGCGACGGCGCCCTGCTCGGCACCTTCGCCATGTATCACCGCGCGCCCCGGGTCCCGCACGACGGCGATCTCGCGTTGGCCAGGGTTTTCGCCGACACCGCGTCGTTGGCGATCGAACGGCACCGGATCGAGCAGGCCGAATCGGCCGCCGAAGCGCGCGCCGAGGCGGCCCGCGCGGAACTGGCCGAGGCGTTGCGGGCCGAACACGCGTTGCGCGCGGACGCCGAACGCCGGGCCGAGGCCGCCGCCGACCTCGCCGCGCGGTTGCGCGCCGCCGCTGCGGCGCAGGCCGCGAAACCGCATCCCGATCGCTGCCAACTCGGCGGCGACGCCGGGGGCGCGTCGGCGGCGGAGATCAAGATCGCCGACTCGTGGGGTGACGCCGCGTGGGGCTGCCCGATCCACGTCGAGGAAGCCATCCTGAGCGTGCGGTCGGTGTTCATCGCCGACGAGGAACAGGGCGGACTGGCCGCCTATCTCGCCCGCTGACCGCTCACGCCCGGACCGTGGACGGAAGTCCCGGCGGTGCGCAGGCGTCCGACATCGGTGATTCCAGCAACCATTGCAGGCGGACCGGCCCGGCGAGCCTGCCGGACGTCAACGGAGCCAAGGGAATCCACGCTGGGGACAGCGAGCCGGTCAGGCGTTCCGGACGATCGAATGTTGTCGGTGGGGTCTGCCACCATGACACCTATGTCGACACCTGATCCCCTGGCCCCGTTCCAGTGGCTCGACGCATCCCAGAGCCGAGTGGACCCGCTGGGCGAGATCTACAGCATCGGCTTCTTTCGACCCCTCGACCCGTCGGAGGTGGTGCGCCGCTTCAGCAGAGGTGACGACTCCAGTCGGGAGTCGGACTTCGAAGAGCTCAACCACAGGACGGCCGAATTCGTCCGCAAGAATGACAGCGCGCACGGAGGCGGTCACGTGGGCGTGTTCCGGGCCGGTGCGTGGAGCGTGGCCATCGAACCGGTCGAGTGGTGGATGACCGACCGCGAGGTGCTGGCCGAACTGTCGCGTGACTGTGAGGTTCTGGCGATCACCATCCACGGCTACGCCGATCACAGCCTCGAGTACGCGATCGACGGGACGACCGTGACCGGTCACCGACTGGAGCTACCGCATGACCGTTGGGGTAGCGACCCCGACCGGCTCAACGACCACATGCGCGAACTGGGCATGGACCTGGACGGAACCGACGACGACCCTGCCTATGACCCTGACGACCCCGAAGACGACTGGGACATCAGCTACACCTTTGTCGTGCCGAGAACTTTCGCCCTGGCGGAGAAGGTCACCGGAGTGACGTTCACGGCAGACATGCTGGACCAGCCCTTGCTCGTCGGACCTGTCGCTTTCCGGTGGTCACCTCCCGACCACACCACACCGCGTGACCCGGTGCGCATGCTGGTAAGGGGCACGCTGGTGGCGCCAGGTGGGCCGACCGCCGCCTCCGACGTGCCTGCACCGGGTGCTTCGCCGCGATGGCGACGCCGGTCCGTGCCGTCGTCGGTGAGCACGCCCATCCGCTCACGCTGCGCCTGATTCCCGAAGCCGCGTGAGCAGTCACGCGGGTTCGATGCGGTGGCGGCCGACGAGCAGGACGATCGCGAGTACCGGATAGACCAGGATGGGCAGCAGGGTTCCGGGATAGAAGGTCTGGTCGGCGAGGATCGCGGTGCCGGTGAGCAGGGTGAAATCGAACAGTCCGTGCAGGATCGAGTTGACGGCGTTGCCCCGGCTCACCCGGCGGATCAGGTAGAAGAAGTAGCCGGCGAGACTGACCATGATCGCCTGCGGCAGCGCGGAGACGCCGTGGGTGAGGCCGTTGGTCAGGTGCACCGCGCCGAATACCACGCTCGACCACAGCGCCACCCGCCCTTCGGTGAGCCCGTGCTCGCGGAACACCAGCACACCGATGCCGCGGAACATGCCTTCCTCACCCCAGCCGACGAACTGGGTGGCGATCAGCAGGACCAGCACATACAGCCAGCCCTTGTCCGCGAGCGCGGCGTAGTTGATCCCGCCGACGATGGCGACGACGAACACGATCGGGACCACGCGCACCCACCGCCGGGTCGGATGATCCTCGTGTAATACCGGTTTCAGCAAACCCAGGTAGCCGATGACGGCGTAGGTGAACACCAGCGCGACGCCGAGCGGAATGATCATGCCGTAGACGACCCCGCGGGTGGACAGGAAGTCGTCCTCGCCGGTCAGCCGCTCCATCAGGATGCCGCCGCCCTGAATGATCGCCAGATAGGCGATCACGACGGCGGCGAACAGGGGATAGGACAAGCGTCGCGACTTCTCCTGAACCACCGTCTCCACCTCACCAGTACTCATCCGGCAACCATAGGGACAACCAGGTTCCACCGCATGCCGAATCGTGGTGCGGGTAGCGAGGATCGCTCGTCGGTCGACTCTCCCCCTATAGAGGGGGACATTGTCACAGTGACGTGGCCGGCGCGTAGAAAGCGCGGCACATCAGCGAAATCCCACAACCGAGGTTCGGAGCCGAGCCGGCCGGAGCCCGGCATCACTACGGTCGGCGCACTTACCCTTCCGTGTGCATGAACCGAGCCCCTAGCCTGACCTCCGATAAGTGAACCTTATCGGAGGTCAGGCTTTGTCATCCTCTCGAAATCGTCGGCCGACACTTTCGTTTCGTTTGGTTTATACAAACCCAACGAAAGTGCAACGCAATGTCAGAAAAAGTGGGCTCGCCGGTACGGTCGTACCACTTCGGTGATTTCCGCTCGGCGGTCTGATTCGGGTCGCGCTACCCCCCGGGTAGCGTCGTCGCGGTGCTCGCCGGCGACGAATTCGGCGATCCCGTGCTGGTCATCCGCTCCGAAACCGATCACCGTCCCGCGAACGAGGTGCAGTGGGAATGGCGGACGGCGCGGTTGCCTCATGACGACGAGTACGTGACCGCGTTCGTGGTGTGCGCGATCGGTGCGGGTCGAGCAGACGGTGCGCACTTTCGGCGGCAACGGACTACCTGAGCTGGCCTCGCCGAGGAGTGGGCGGGGTGGATCGTGCTGCTTGTGCCGCAGTGTAGTCGTCGTCGCTGACGTGGTCCAGCCATGTGACGGCCTGGCCGGTGTGAACCGGACGTGGGCGCAACCGAGGGCGGTCTGCTCGTCGGGATCACGGATGCCGTCGATGTAGACGGCGCCGGTGAAGTAGTCGGCGGGCCCGGTCGCGGTCGAGCCGTCGCTCCTGCTGTATCGCACAACGTCCTCGTTGTCGTCGGGTTCGGGTGCCGGGCGTCTAGACCGTCAGCAGCGCCTTGATGGCGCGGCGCTCGTCCATGGCTCGGTAGCCTTCGGCTGCTCGATCGAGCGGGAGGGTGAGGTCGAAGACCTTGCCCGGGTCGACCTCGCGGTTCCAGATCAGGTCGATCAGCTCGGGGAGATACCGGCGTACCGGCGCCGGGCCGCCCGCGAGGTGGATGCCGGTGCCGAACAGCAGCTCGCCCGGGATGTTCACGTCATAGGAGACGCCGACGAAGCCGACGTGCCCGCCCGGGCGCGTCGAGTGGATCGCCTGCATCATGGCTTCCTGGGTGCCGACGGCCTCGACGACGCTGTGCGCGCCGAGCCCGCCGGTCAAGGCCACCACCTCGGCGGCGCCTTCCTTGCCTCGTGTCTCGACGATGTCGGTCGCGCCGAACTCGCGGGCCAATTTCTGGCGGTCGGCGTGGCGGCTGAACGCGATGATCTGCTCGGCGCCCATCTGCCGCGCGGCGAGGACCGCGAGCAGACCGACCGCGCCGTCGCCGACCACGGCGACCGTCTTGCCCGGACCGGCTTGCGCTGTGTCCGCGGCGAACCAGCCGGTGCCCAGAACGTCGGACGCGGCGAGCAGCGAGGGGATGAGGTCCGCGTCGGGTCGACCGGGCGTGGCGACCAGCGTGCCGTCGGCCAGCGGAATGCGCGCCCGCTCGGACTGGGTGCCGATCGCACCCATGATCGTGCGGTGCACGCAGTGCGATTGGTAGCCCGCGCGGCAGATCTCGCAGGTATTGTCCGACGCCCAGAACGATCCGACGACGAAATCGCCCACCGATACCTTCTCGACCTCGGGGCCGACCTGTTCCACCACACCGACGTATTCGTGCCCCATGACCTGGTGATCGACGTCCTGCACACCGCGATACGGCCACAGATCGGACCCGCAGACGCAGGTTGCGGCGATCCGGATGACGGCATCGGTCGGCTCGACGATCGATGGATCGGCACGGTCCTCGACCACGATCTCGCCCGGTCGTGTCATGACTACCTGACGCATGAGACGCACTCCTCTACTCGTAGTTGTGTCCGCCCGCACCTGATTTCGGGCAGGGTCGAACCGCGGACCGTAGGGCGGTCCGCTCGCGGGCTGGTTGCCTACTTCTCCGGTTTGAGCTGCTTCACCAGGGACCGGGCGATGATCGCGAGCCGCTCGGCTTCGGCGTCGTCACCGGCGGCGGCCGCGCGCCAGTACTCGATCTTGATCGTGACGTACTGCTGTCGGATCCCGATCAACCGCGCTTCTTCGGCCAGCCGTTCGGCCCGCTCGCTCAGCAGCGCGATCTGCTCGCCGGCGGCGGCCGTGCCGAGTTGTCCGTTCGTCACATAACGCCGCATGTCACCGACGGACATGCCGGTGGCGGCCAGACACGCGACGCCGACGAGCAGGTTGAGGTCCTCGTCGGTGTACACCCGATGCCCGCTGGTCGCTCCCCGGCCCACCGGCGCGATCACCCCGATCGACTCGTAATACCGCAACGTGCTGGCGGGAAGCCCGGTCACCGCCGCCGCTTCCTTGATCGTGTACGTGTGCTCGCCGATCTTCGCTGCCACCCCCTCCACCGTAGAAACTTCGAGCACTCGAAGTCAACGGAAGTTTCCGCAGGTCGGGGCACAGCATGCGGTGTGATGTGCGGCCCGGCCGGTGGCGAGATCCGGTCATCGGCCCGTTGTCCCTCCAGGTCGAGATCCGGGGCGGGAAGACAGGATCTCGGGCAGGGGTGATCGGCGGGGCTTGACCTTCACATCGTGGCAAGGTCTTCACTGGGTGCCGAGGAGGTGGTCCCGATGACTACGACACCGAGGAATCAGTACGACAGTCGCTTGCGCGACGCGCTGGGCGCCGTCGACTCCTCGACGCGGCTGCGGGCGGCGTTGGCGGCGGGCACGCGGCCCGATCCGGGGCTGCTCGAGGCGTTGGTGGAGCGGTGCGCGGTCGAGCCGGATTTCTTCGTCCGCGACATGTTGACGTGGGCGTTGACGCGGTTGCCGCGCGAACTGACGGTGCCCGCGTTGGTCGCGGAATTACAGTCGGGGTCCGGGCAGGCGCGGGCCCAGGCGCTGCATACGCTGTCCAAGATCGGGGATGTCGGCGCGTGGCCCGCGCTCACCGCGGCGGTGCTGCGCGATCCCGATGACGAGGTGGCTCGTAGCGCATGGCGGGCCGCTGTGGTGCTGGCTCCCGAGGCCGAACGGCCGTGGTTGGCCGAGGAATTGACGTCGCAACTCGGCCGCGGTGACGGCGAGATGTGGCGGAGTCTGAGTCGGGCGTTGGTCGCGCTCGGCGAGGTGGTCGAACCCGTGCTGGCCGACGCGCGCGTCAGCCCCGACCCCACCGTGAGCGCCCACGCCCGGGCGACGTCACGCATGCTGGCTGATCCGGACGGCACCGACGATCCGGTACTCGAGGAGGCGAAGAGAGTGGTCGCGTTGGGTCCGGAACGCGTGGCGGCGCTCGACCCGCACGGGGCGGGGCAGCATGCTGATCGGTGAGGTGGCGCGCCGCTCGGGAGTGAGCACTCGGATGCTGCGGCATTACGACGCGCTCGGGTTGGTGCGTCCCACGGGGCGCACGGTCGGCGGCTACCGCGAGTACGCCGACGCGGACATCCGGCGGATCTTCCACGTGGAGAGTCTGCGGTCGCTCGGGTTGTCGCTGCGTCAGATCGGGCGGGCACTGGAGGATCCGGCCTTCACCCCGTCCGATCTGGTGGCCGATCTGATCCGGCGCACCGAGGAACGGGTGCGCCGCGAACAGGAACTGCTGGCCCGATTGCGCGCGGTGGACGCCTCCGCGCCGACCGAGTGGGAAGGCGTGCTGGGCACCATCGAGTTGTTGCGGGCGTTGACTTCCCCCGATCCCGCCCGCCGACAGCAGGCCGTGCTCGCGCCCGCCGACGACGTGCCGGTGCCGTTGGAACTGCTGGCCGAGGCGGTGCTCGCCGAAGCCGACGCGAATGTGGCGGGCGCGCTGCGGTGGGCGTTGGCGCGCACGGGCGCCGACGGGGTGGCGGCGATGGCGGCCGCGCTGTCCTCCTCGGACGAGCACATTCGCCGTCGCGCGGTGCTGGCCCTGAGCGAGATCCCCGGGGAGGAGTCGAGCGCGGCGCTGGCGCCCGCGCTCACCGACCAGGACCCGGCCGTGCGCCGCCACGCCGCGCTCGCGCTGGGCGGGCGCGGCGTCACCGATGCCATGCCGGTGTTGCTGGGCATGGTGGTCGACGGAATCAACGATGTCGAAGCCGCCGAAGTGTTGGGCTCGCTCGCTTCGAACCACGGTTTCGAAGGCCCGATCGTGGAGGCGCTGTTCGAGGAACTCGACGCGCATTCGACGGCGGTGCGGATCCGGGTGGCTCAGGCGCTGGCCGAGATTCCGAGTGAGCACGCGCTGCGGGTGCTGCGCATGCTGTCCCGTGACGGTGACGCGACGGTGGCCATGATCGCGTCGGCCTTCGTCACCATGCGCGCACCCGACACCGACCCGGCCTCGTGAACCTCCCGGCTCGGGTCGGCCACGGCGCGAGGTCAGCCGCGCTGCTGGGCGGCGACCGCTTTGAGTTCGGCGAAGCGCACGATATTGCCCGCCGCGCCCCAGGTGCCTTCGGCCTGTTCGTGCACGAGCACCCAGACGCGCAGCGCGTCGGCTTCGCCCAGGCCCACCGCTGCCAGCACATCGGAGGTCACCTGTTGGACGAGTCCGGCCTTGCGACGATCCGACAGGGCGCCTTCGGGGACGGTGACGTCGACGCGGAAGCGGGGCAGTTCGTCACCCGCGCTCAGGAAGGAGCCTTCGGGGACTTCGTCGATGCGGCACCACGCCTGCGCGCGGAAGAACTCGGTGTCGGGCGCGCCTTCCCAGTGCAGCAGGGTCGCGGCGAGGGTCTTCTGGAGGTCGCGGCGGGATTCGGGCGCCACGATTCCGGCGGGCAGGGTGAGCTGGATCATCGGCATGGGAACTCCTCGGTTATAACGACCGTTATACAACGCGAACGCTACGCTATGACGATCGTGATAGGCAAGGGAGGTCGGCAGATGACGCAGGCGCGCGAGCTGATGGTGGCGGGTGCCGCCGACATGCTGCGGCGGCGCGGGCTCAACGCCACCACGGTGCGGGAACTGGCCAAATACTCCGGCGCGCCGCTCGGCTCGACCTACCACTACTTCCCGGGCGGCAAATCCCAACTCGCCGCCGAGGCGGTGGAATTCGCCGACGCCTACATCACCCGCATGCTGCGAGCCGAGTTGGCGGCGGGGCCGGTGGCCGGTCTGCGCTCGTTCGTGGCGCTGTGGCGCACGGTGGTACTCGACAACGATTTCCGCGCGGGCTGCCCGGTGCTGGCGGTGTCGGTGGAGGAGCAACCCGAGACCGACGACGCGCCCCGCCGCGCGGCCGCGGCGGCCTTCGACCGGTGGATCGACCTGATCGCCGGGTCGTTGCGGGAGCACGGCGCGCACGAGAGCGACGCGCACGCCACGGCGACCGCGATCGTCGCCGCGATCGAGGGCACGGTGGCGATGTGCCGGGCCCAACGCAGCACCGCCGCACTGGATCACACCGCCGACGCGCTCGAGGTCCTGGTGCGCCGAACACTCGGGGACGGGCATAGTCTGGACCAGAGCTGAACGGGTGTCGGACGGGGAGAGTCGGGTGTGCGAACAGGACGCCGTAGTGGTGGCGGTGCCGGAGGCGGTGCGCACCGAATTGCGGCGCGGGGTGGGCAGTGTCCTGGTGGACGCGGCGGCGCTGCGGTTGGTGCGGGAACGCTTCGACGACGACCAGGCCGGATCCCTGCGTCGCTACCTGGAGGCGTCGCAGTCGGCGAATACGTTGCGCGCCTACCGCACCGACTGGATCGCCTGGGCCGGGTGGTGCGCGAGCGAGGGTCGGTGCGCGCTGCCCGCCGATCCGCTGGACGTGGCGGTCTATCTGGCCGCGGCCGCCGACGCGCGCCGCGACAACGGCGACTGGGCGTTCGGCGCGGCCACTCTGGAACGCAAGTCGGCGGCGTTGGCGGCCGTGCACGCCGCCAACGGTCTGCCCGCGCCGACCCGCAGTGACGTGGTGCGTCTGACCTTGCGCGGCATCCGCCGCAGTCGCCGCACCCAGCCGACGCGCAAGCGCCCGATCCTGCTGCACACCTTGGACCAACTGCTGGGCGGTCTGCCGGACCCGGGGTGGCCGACCGAACCGGCCCGGCGTCGGGATCGGCTGGTGCTGTTGGTGGGGTTCGCCGGCGCGCTGCGCCGCAGTGAACTGGCCGCGCTGCGGGTCACCGACGTGCGGGTCCACCTGGATCACGGCACCGGCGACCCGATCCTGCTGATCCAGTTGCCCACCACCAAGACCGATCCCACGGGCACCGCAGAACAGCGTGTCGCGCTCCCCCGCGGCAAGCATCCGCGCACCTGCCCGATCTGCGCCTACGCCGACTGGGTGGCGTTGCTCGAGGTGCATCGCGCCCACGGTGACGCCGGTGTGCGCGCCCATCTCGCCTCCGCCGCCGAGCCGGCCCCGAAGATCCATCGCTGCCACGGCTTCTCCGGCACCACCCTCACCGATGCCGCGCTGTTCCCGACGATCACCCGACACGGTGGTCTGGGTTCCGCGCCGATGTCCGGCCGCGCGGTCGCCGAACTGGTCAAACGCTATGCCGCCCGCGCGGGTCTGGACCCGGCGTTGTTCTCGGGGCATTCGCTGCGGGCGGGTTTCGCCACCCAGGCCGCGCTCGGCGGGGCCAGCGACCGCGAGATCATGCGCCAGGGCCGCTGGTCCAATCCGCGCACGGTGCACGGCTACATCCGCACCGCGAATCCGTTGGACGACAACGCGGTCACCCGCCTGGGCCTGTGACGACGGTGGCCGGTCACGGGACCGGCGCGGGTTGCCCGACCCCCGCGGTCCACGCGCGCCAGGCGGTGTCCCAGCCGTCGCGGCCGCGGGCGGTGGCGCTGGGGCCTGCCCAGGCGATGTAGCCGTCGGGGCGGACCAGCAGCGCGGGGCCCGGGTCGGTGCGCCGGGCCTGGGCGAGGGTGGTGTCGACGGGGTCGGCGTCGTGTTCGCGGATCAGCAGGAAGCCGGGTGTGCGCTGCGACTCGGTGACCCGCCCCTCGGCCAGCGGCACTTCGGTGGCGCGGGCGCCGACCGACGGGTGTTGGCCGAGTCGGCGCGGATAGCGCAGGGTGACACCGGAGAAGCTGCCCGCGATGGCGTCGCGCACCGGGCCGATGTCCAGCAGCAGCGGGGCGAGCAGGTCGCGGAGTCGGCGGGCGAGCACGGGCCGCAGGGTGACCGCGCGCATCATCGCCCCGCTCTGCAGCACGGCGCGGCGACCGACCGGTCGACGCTCCCGGTCGTAGGTGTCGAGAACGGCGGGATCGGCTCCGGCGAGGACGAGATCGAGTTTCCAGGCGAGATTGGCGGCGTCCTGAATACCGGTGTTCATGCCTTGTCCGCCCATCGGGGAGTGCACGTGGGCGGCGTCCCCGGCGAGGAAGATCCGTCCGTGGCGGTAGTCGCGGACCTGACGTTCGTCGCAGTGGAACCGGGAGTGCCAGCTGATCTCACGGATGCCGACGTCGTGTCCGATGACCTCGGCGAGCACGCGGGAGATCTCGCCTTCCTCGACGGGCGCGGTGTCGGGCAGTTGACGGTGACGGTCCCAGGTGACCGACCGATACCAGCCGGGTCGGCGCGGGCCGTAGGGGGCGAGGAAGCCGAAGACGTCGCGGGTGCTGCCCAGGGTGAGTCCCGGCCCCGAGGGCCCGTCGGCGAGTCGGACGTCGGCCAGGACCACGGAGCTGAGCACGGATCTGCCGGGGAAGTCGATCCCGAGCAGGGCGCGGATCGTGCTGTGCGCGCCGTCGGCGGCCACGACGTAGTCGGCGCGCCAGGTCGACAGGTCGCCGCCGCCTTTGGGGCGGGTGCTGACGGTGACCCCGTCCGCGTCCTGGTCGATGCCGACGACTTCCGTTCCGCGTCGCACGGTCGCGCCGTGGTCGCGGGCGTAGTTCTCCAGGGCTTCGTCGACGACGGACTGCGCGAGGATCATCCCGTACGGGTAGCGGGAGGGCAGGTGGGACAGGTCCAACGCGGCGCCGGAGAACATCTCGATCCGGTCGGTGACGCCCGCCTCGGCGAGCAGATTCGCGGCCACCCCGCGACTGTCGAGCACTTCCAGGGTGCGGGCCATGGTCACGAAGGCCCGACTGGCGGGGTTGCGGGCGGGCCAGCGTTCCAGCACGGTGACCGAGCGTCTCGACCTGGCCAGATCGCCCGCGACGGTCATCCCGGTCGGCCCGCCGCCGATCACCAGGACCTCGACGCGGCGTTCAGCGGTGGTCATGGCGGTCCTCCGTCGCGTTCGAGGACAGCGGTCCGTTACGGGTCGAGGTGACGGCCATGGCGCTGATCCTTTCCGTGGTCCTTCGGGGGTCGCGCTGCACTCCACGATCGTCGCCGCGCGCGTATCGTGTCCAACGATGCTTTCTGCTGTCTGTCATCGCAGATGGAGATGGGTATGGACCTGCGTCAGCTGGCCTACTTCGTGGCCGTCGCCGAGGAACGCAGCTTCACGCGCGGCGCTCGACGCGAGCACATCGTCCAGTCGGCGGCCTCGGCCGCGGTGGCCGGACTCGAGCAGGAATTCGACACGGCGCTGCTGACCCGCGCGCACCGCACCCTGGAACTCACCGCCGCCGGACGGGTGCTGTTGGCCCACGCCCGGAGTCTGCTCGCCGAAGCCCAGCGGGCGCGTGACGACATCGGTCGACTCACCGGCGGGCTGAGCGGGACGGTCACGCTCGGCACCCAACTCTCGACGGGTTCGTTCGACCTGATCGCCGCCCTGGACGCCTTCCAGACCGAGCATCCCGACGTCGTGGTCCGATTGGTCCTGTCGGTCGGCCCGCTGACCGGTCACGCCGCCGCGCTGCGCGAGGGCCGTCTCGACCTGATGCTGCTACCCGCGCCCCTGCACGGCTCCGCGGTGCTCGGCCCGGATCTGGCCGTGGACACGATCGGCCGCCTGCGCTTGGGCCTGGCGTGTCGCGCGGACGACCCGCTGGCCGCCGCGCGTCGGGTGACCTGCGCCGATCTCGCCGACCGCCGGTTCATCGACTTCCCCGAGGGCTGGGGCAATCGCACCATCGTCGACAGCATGTTCGGCGAGGCGGGCATCGAGCGCGCCGTGCGTCTGGAGGTGGAGGACATCGCCACCGCGCTGGTGATGGTCGAGCGCCGACTGGGGATCGCGTTCGTCCCCGAGGAGGCCATCGCGGCCCGCTCCGGCCTCACCCCGGTCGATCTGGCGACCCTGCCCCAGACGACCGGGTTGGCGGTGGCGGCCTCGCGCGCCCATCCGCCCTCCGAAGCGGCCCTGGCCCTGCACCGCACGTTGCTCGCGGCCGGGAAGCGATCGACGCGACCGATGCGCTGAATTCGATCGTCCGGAAAGCGCCGGATCGGCGAATACCGCAGTGCCGCAACGGCACGAGGCGAAATCGACCTCCGAGGGCTCTACGACACGCAAGGCGCGATCGGCTGCGCCCAGCAGATCCTCACCGTGCGCCCGCGCTGAATCAGCTCGGGTCCGATTCCAGGGTCCCGGTGCGGGGCTCGTTCTCCCGCGCGCGCTCGAACTTCCACAGTTGCGCGCGGTAGGCCGGGTCGGTGGGGGCGGCGGCCGGGCGCACCTCGGGCGGGGTGGTGTCGCCGAGATAGGTGACCACGTCCAGCGGTGTGCCGTCGAGGTCGGGCCATTGGATCAGGAAGACGTCCGCGCCGAATCCGTCGACGGCGACCACCTGCCATTCCGACATCCGGTCGGTCCAGTCGACCCGGCCCGCGCCGTTGTCGAGGTAGCCGTCGCTGCGCTGGTTGAACAGGTTGTAGAGGCGGCGCACGGGACGGACCCGGACGGTCTGGGCGGGGTCGTCGGCGTCGGTCTCCAAGGTCGCGGTCCGCGCGGCGGGCTCGACGGTGAGGACCCGGTCGAGGTCGTCGAGGGGTCGGATGGTGAACAAGCCCGGGCCCGGACCCGCGGGGGCCTGGGCGTGGGTGGGCGTGGCCACGCAGACACCGATCAGCAGGGCCGCGGCCACCATCGAGACCAACGGCCCGCGCCGCGCGCGCGACCGGAGGGGCGGTGAGGCGCGCCGGTCGGGAATCGCGGGCGTCGACGGCTGTACTCGCGGGGCACCAGCTCGCACGACCTGACCTTTCTCGAGTCGATGGGTGACATCGAGTCTTCGGCGGCGACGGCTGCGCGGATGGGTGCGAACTCACAATGCGCCCCGAACGGGCGACGCGACACGGCCGGACCCCGCCGACGCGCCGAGAAACTTCGACTACCAGCGGTTTTGCCATCCGGTTCGGTCGCCGGTCGGTTACTGTTCCGCCGCCGCCCGAATTTCCGAACAGCTAGCGCTTCACTCCCGGTCCCTCGGCGTGGAATACCCACGGGCACAGCGAAATCACGACCCGTGTGCGGACACGCGCTGTGAGAGACCCGATACACCTGCTTCGGTGACGGATTCGCGTTTCGGGGCAATGCTGGTCGACATGTCCGCCACCGATCTGTCGACCCTCGAAGTCCCCGACGACGCCGCACGATGCTGGTCCACGCTGCGTCCCGAGTGCTACATCTTCGACCATCGGGTCACGGTGAACGTCGCGTGGTGGCGGCAGACCTTCGCCGCGCGGGGACTGCCGAATCCGCTGGTGGGCGAGTCCATCAGCCGCGGCGACCTGTTCGCGCTCGGCGCGCGGGCCGTCGAGGACCCCGACGCCGCTTTGACCTTGCTGTGGAACGCGGTGGCCTGGGGCAGCGGCCCTTCGGTGCGCAATGTGCGGACCCGCTTGGCCGCGGTGTGCGCCGATCCCCCGCATGCCGCCCGGGTCCTGTGCGACGCCGCGCGCCGGAGTCGCACCGACCCGGCCGGCGCCTACGGCCTGTTGCGTCCGGAGGATCGGCGCAACGCGATCAGGTCGCTGGGGCCGGCGTTCTTCACCAAATTCCTGTACTTCGCGGGCGCGGGGACGCCCGAGCATCCCTGCTGCATCCTCGACGCGCGCGTGGCCGCGACGTTGCGCGGGATGGGCTGGCGGTCGCTGCCGCGCACGAGTCCCTGGTCGGCAAGCGCTTACCAGCGCTACAACGACCTGCTGGGCCGCTGGCGTCTGGCGGCCGGGATCGAGCGCGCGGATGTCATCGAGCGCTGGCTGTTCGAGCGGGGCGGCGGCTGATCGTACTGGAGAGTCCCGACTCGAGGACCGGGTCCAAGCGTGCCGGACAGCCGAATCCGGTTCTCGCACATCGGCCCGGCGAGCGCCCCCGCTCATTTGGCGATCGATCCTCGGGTCGGCCGACGATCCCGGCGTTCGCCCGAATCCGTGCCGTCGAACGGAATTCGATGGGCGCACGAATCGGAATCCATGAATTCCGTTGACCGCACAGCACGATTCGACCGAAGATCGTTTATCGTGTCCGCACGGAAGTCCCTCGACGGAACTTGGCCGGGCGCGCGCCATTCACCTTTCCGCCGTTTCGATCGAGCGAATAGATGCGCGCCGGAGAAAATCGCCACGCAGACTTCCCGAAGACATGCCGTGCCGAATGCTGCGCTTCGTGGACAACCGTGGCAAACTTGTCGCGATCTCCAGTGACGCCAGTGAAGAACCGGGCGATCCGCGTACCGCCGCTCGCCCACCACGACGTACACATCCGATCCTCCCGTCGCAGATCGTGAGGTTTGCCTTGCCCAACCGGCGACGCCCGCCGTGTCGCTCCCGCACCACGGCACCGTAGGTCGCCCGACTCCACGACATCGCGCCACACGCCAGGTCCGTCCCGCGGCACACCGAGAGCTATTTTCTGGCTACTCACAGGTAGCTAGGTGTGTCTCCGCTGGTCCACGGCTTTTCGACGGAATACGGACACCACGACACGCCGGTCTCCACGCCCTCGGAAACACCCGCGACCACTCCCGCGCCCGCACAACGACATTCGTGAGGAAATCCGACTCCACCCGATCCCGATTCGGTAACGGCGGACGCTGAGCCGCCCGTAATCGCCTGCCCGGAACGGCGCGTGTGAAATTCCGCGACCATCCGGCTGATTTGTGCGCTCATTTGGAGGTACGTTTCTCACGGCCCCCCTGGTCGCACTCCTGCGATCAGTCCGACCAAGCCCGATGGACGGCGGTGCAGGCCCGGTCTTCACCTCCGCCGAGGCGGCCACCACGTTCGGCGCCCAGCGCACCGAGTGCTGGGTGGATGTAACGGTTGGAAGGAAGGTCATGAGCGCAGGTTTGTCCACGTCGCTTCCCACCCATATCGCTTCCTCGGATCTGCTGTCCACCGACCACGTCGGTGAACGTTTCCGCATCGCGATGGTCGTGCCGCCGTACTTCGACGTCCCGCCCAAGGCCTACGGCGGCGTCGAAGCCGTCGTCGCCGACCTGGTCGACGCGCTGGTGGCCCGCGGCCACGACGTCACCCTCATCGGTGCGGGCGAACCCGGCACCACCGCCAAGTTCGTGCCCGTCTGGGACCGCGCGCTGCCCGAACGCCTGGGCGAGCCGTTCCCGGAAGTGGTGCACGCGTTGAAGGTCCGCCGCGCGATCGAACGGATCGCCGCGACCTCCGGGATCGACATCGTCCACGACCACACCTTCGCCGGGCCGCTCAACGCCCCCGCCTACGCCGCGCTCGGCCTGCCGACGGTGCTCACCGTGCACGGACCGGTCCAGGACGACTGCTACACCTACTATCGCGAACTGGGCGAGGAGATCTCGCTGGTCGCCATCAGCGACCGCCAGCGCGAACTGGCCCCCGACCTGAACTGGCACGGGCGCGTGCACAACTCGCTGCGCGTCGAGAGCTTCCCGTTCCAGGCCGACAAGGGCGACTACGCGCTGTTCCTCGGACGTTTCAACGAGGACAAGGCGCCGCATCTGGCCCTGGAAGCCGCCCACGCCGCTAGAATTCCTCTGGTATTGGCGGGCAAGTGCAGCGAAGCGCCGGAGAAGGTCTACTTCGAGGAGAAGGTGCGTCCGCTGCTCACCTCGGACGACTACGTGTTCGGGCTCGCCGATGCCACGGCCAAGCGCAAACTGCTGGCCAACGCCCGGTGCTTGTTGTTCCCGATCCGCTGGGAGGAACCGTTCGGCATGGTGATGATCGAATCGATGGTCTGCGGCACACCGGTGGTCGCCCTGCGCGGCGGCGCGGTGTCGGAAGTGGTCGTGGACGGCGTCACCGGACGCATCTGCGAGGACCCCGGCGAACTGCCCGCCGCGATCGAAGAGGTCCGCGCGATGGACCCGGCCGCCTGCCGGGCCCACGTGGAGGCCAACTTCGGCGCCAACAGCATGGGCCGCGGCTACGAGCAGGTGTATTCGCGGTTGCTGCGCGCGCGTCGACGCACGTTGGTCGCGCGCACCGACAAGACCGTGCCGATCCGGACCGTGGCCAGTGAGCCCGTATGAGTTCCGATTCCGGGACCACACCCGCCTCCGCCGCGCCGAGCCCGGCTCCCCTGAACTCGGGTGAGCCGACCGCGCTCGGCGGCTGCGGGGGGTCGGTCACCCTCGTCGACGGCGGCACGTTCTGTCTGTCCAACCGGCTCGGCGATGTCGAGCCGGGCCGGCCGCACGGCCTGTTCTTCCGCGACGCGCGGGTGCTGTCACGGTGGGAACTGCTCGTCGACGGCAAACCGGCCGAATCGCTGTCGGTGCTGAGTCCGGAAGCGTTCACGGCGCGCTTCGTGCTGCGGCGGCCGCCGCAGTCCGGGCACGCCGACAGCACCCTGCTGGTGTTGCGCGAACGGCTCATCGCCGACGGCATGCACGAACGGCTGACCTTGGAGAACATGGGCCGCGAACCCACGGCGGTCAGCCTGGAGCTGCACGTCGAGGCCGATTTCGTGGACCTGTTCGCGGTGAAGGAGGGACGCGCGGGCCACGTGCGGGCCGACATCACCGTCGCCGAGACCGAACTGCTGCTGCACGACCGGGTCGACCGCATGCGCGGCATCTCGATCTCGGCGACCATGGAGCCCTCGGTGCTGCCCGGATCGCTGTCGTGGCGGGTGGTGGTGCCGCCCGGCGGGCGCTGGCACACCGACATCGTCGCCCATCCCACCGTCGGCAACCAGCACGCCCAGGCGCAGGCCGAGAGCCAGCGCCGCAGCGCCCCGTGCCGCAAGATCGCGGCCTGGCGCGACACGGCCACCAAGATCAGCGCCTCCGACGCCACCCTCACCCAGGTGCTGCGCCGATCGGAAAGCGATCTGGGCGCGTTGCAGATCCACGACGAGAGCGGGGAGGGCCGCCCGTTCGTCGCCGCGGGCGCGCCCTGGTTCATGACCTTGTTCGGTCGCGACAGCCTGCTCACCGCCTGGATGACGTTGCCGCTCGAGGTCGACCTGGCCCTGGGCACCCTGCAGCAGTTGGCCGATCTGCAAGGCGAGGACACCAACCCGCTCACCGAGGAGCAGCCCGGGCGCATCATGCACGAGATGCGCCGCGGCCCGGCCAGCGGTCAGGTGCTCGGCGGTGACACCTATTACGGCACCGTCGACGCCACACCGCTGTTCGTCATGCTGCTGGCCGAAGCACACCGCTGGGGCGCCGATTCCGAGGCGATCGCCGATCTGCTGCCCGCCGCCGACGCCGCGATGTACTGGATCACCGAATGCGGCGACCGCGACGGCGACGGGTTCGTCGAATACCAGCGCGCCACCGACCGCGGCCTGGTCAACCAGGGGTGGAAGGACAGCTTCGACGGCATCAACTTCGCGGCCGGACATCTCGCCGAGGCGCCGATCGCGCTGTGCGAGGTGCAGGGTTACGCCTACGCGGCGTTCCTGGCCCGCGCCCGCCTCGCGGAATCCTTCGACGACCCGAAGACGGCGGCGCTGATGCGTGAGCGCGCCGCCGAGCTGAAGGTCAAGTTCGCCGAACAGTTCTGGCTGCCCGAACAGGGCTGGTTCGCGGTGGCCCTGGACGGTCGCAAACGGCCCGTGGACGCGTTGACCAGCAACGTCGCCCACTGCCTGTGGACGGGCATCGTCAGCGACGAGCACGCGGGCGAGCTGATCCAGCGCCTGGGCACCACCGCGATGGACACCGGGTTCGGCATGCGCACACTGTCCTCGGCGATGGGCGCCTACAACCCGATGAGCTACCACTGCGGGTCGGTGTGGCCGCACGACACCGCCATCGGCGTCGCCGGCCTGCTGCGCTACCGCCACATCCCCGGCGCGGTCGACCTGGCCACCCGGTTGGCGGGCGGACTACTCGACGCGGCGTCGGCATTCGGCGGACGGCTGCCGGAGCTGTTCTGCGGCTTCTCCCGCGACCAGTTCTCGGTGCCCGTGCCCTATCCGACCTCGTGTTCCCCGCAGGCGTGGGCCAGCGCCGCGCCGCTGCTGCTGGTCCGCTCGTTCCTGGGCCTTGACCCCGACGTGCCCGGCCGCACACTGACCGTGCGACCGGTGATCCCCCGCGGCTGGGGCCGCATCCGGCTCGGCGATCTGCGCCTGGGCGAGGTCACCATCGATCTGGAGGCCGAGGCCGGGCAGGTCACCACCGCGCGCGTCCCCGACGAATGGAATCTGGTCACCCGCTGAATTCGCGACACCGACTCTCGAGGAGTGCACCGATGCAGACCTCACGGGACACCAGCGATCTGTGGAGCGCGCGCCACCGCGACTGCCACGCCGACCCTCTCGATCTCGATCCGGACCTGGCCCGCTTCCTGTGCGCCACGCACGCGGGCCACGGACCGGAATGCCGCCAATACCTCGCCGCGGCCGCGTTCTGCTACGGCCACGCGAGCGTCGTCACCTGAGAGCTCAGTTCATCGTCCACACCGCGAAGGTGAGCGCCGCGGCGAACAGCGTCCAGGCCAGGTACGGGATCAGCAGCGCCGCGGCCACCCGGTTGTGGCGCAGGAACAGCGTGAAGGTCACCGCGATCGCGGCGATCAACGCCAGGATCTCGGCGAAGGCCGCCCCGCGCAGTTCCGCGCCGAAGAACAGCGGCGTCCACGCGGCGTTGAGCACCAGGGCCACCACGTGCCAGGCGATCGGCGTCCGCACCGCGCGCCACGGTTCACCGCGCCACACCAGCCACGCCGACACCGCGATCAGCAGGTACAGCACCGTCCACACCGGACCGAACAGCCACCCCGGCGGCGCCCAGGCGGGGGTGTCGAGGCGGTCGTACTGCTCACCGGAGGACATCGCGGCGAGATTGCCGATCGTCGCGACCACCAGCACGGCCAGCAGCGACACCACCAGACCACCCGCCTGCGCCCATGGCGAATACGGCGAGCCGTGCGCCCACCCGGAATTGCTTCGCGCGGTTCCGGTCGTCATCCGAATCATCCTCTCGGGGTCGGTGTGCGTTCGCCGGCGAGGTACCCGAGAACTCGATGCGCAAACGATGCGCCCGACACCCGGTTCTCCCGGTGTCCGCTCACCGCCGCGCGCACGGTAGAAAGTAAGGGTCGAGATGCCCATACGGGCGCTCCGGCCACCACTCGTCGACGAAAGAAAGCTGATTGATGGCGAACTCCGCAGCGCGCGCACAGATCGGGGTCACCGGCCTCGCGGTCATGGGCAGCAACATCGCCCGCAACTTCGCCAAACACGGATACACCGTCGCCCTGCACAACCGCAGCATCGCCAAGACCGACGCGCTGCTGGCCGAGCACGGCGGCGACGGCGATTTCGTCCGGACCGAGACCATCGAGGAATTCGTCGCCGCGCTCGAGAAGCCGCGCCGCGTCCTGATCATGGTCAAAGCCGGTGACGCGACCGACGCCGTCATCGAGGAACTGGCCGCGGTCATGGAAACCGGCGACATCATCATCGACGGCGGCAACGCCCTCTACACCGACACCATCCGCCGCGAAGCCGCCATGGCCGAACGCGGCCTCAACTTCGTCGGCGCGGGCATCTCCGGCGGTGAGGAAGGCGCGCTCAACGGCCCCTCGATCATGCCCGGCGGCCCGGCCGAATCCTACGAATCCCTGGGCCCGCTGCTGGAATCCATCGCCGCCCAGGTCGACGGCACCCCCTGCTGCACCCACATCGGCCCCGACGGGTCCGGCCACTTCGTCAAGATGGTGCACAACGGCATCGAATACGCCGACATGCAGCTCATCGGCGAGGCCTACCACCTGTTCCGCGACGCCCTCGGCTTCGACGCCAAACAGATCGCCGACGTATTCACCCAGTGGAACACCGGCGACCTGGAGAGCTACCTGGTCGAGATCACCGCCCAGGTCCTGGCCCAGGTCGACGCCAAGACCGGCAAGCCCCTGGTCGACGTCATCGTCGACGCCGCCGAACAGAAGGGCACCGGCCGCTGGACCGTCAAGGCCGCCCTGGACCTCGGCATCCCCGTCACCGGCATCGCCGAAGCCGTCTTCGCCCGCGCCCTGTCCGGTTCGCGCGCCCAGCGCGAAGCCGCCCGCGGCCTGGCCTCGGGCACGCTGGCCGACAAGCCCACCGACGTAGCCCAGTTCACCGAGGACATCCGCCAGGCCCTCTACGCCTCCAAGGTGGTCGCCTACGCCCAGGGCTTCGACCAGATCGCCGCGGGCAGCGCCGAATACGACTGGAACCTGCACCCCGGCGACCTGGCCACCATCTGGCGCGGCGGCTGCATCATCCGGGCCCGCTTCCTCAACCGCATCAAGGACGCCTACGCGGAGAACCCGCAACTGCCGAGTCTGATCCTGGCCCCCTACTTCCGCCAGGCCATCGAGACCGCCATCGACTCCTGGCGGCGCGTGGTCGCCACCGCCACCCTGCTCGGCATCCCGGTGCCCGCCTTCGCCTCGTCGCTGTCCTACTACGACGCGCTGCGCGCCGAACGCCTGCCCGCCGCGCTCACCCAGGGCCAGCGCGATTTCTTCGGCGCGCACACCTACGAGCGCGTCGACGCCGAGGGCAAGTTCCACACGCTGTGGAGCGGCGACCGCAGCGAGGTCGAAGCCGGCTGACCCACCGCCGGGCCCGGTCCCGCCGGGCCCGGCGTCTCAGCCCGCCGCGGTCTCCGCGCGCGCGGTCAACCAGCGCGCCAACCATTGCACCGCGGTCGTGCCGTCGGCATCGACGACATAGTTCGCGTAGCTCTGATGCGCGCCGGACACCACGAACGCGACCGCGCCCAACGCCTCCTCGATCAACCCCGCGACCGCCTCCGCGTCCGCACCCGCCAGCACGCTCTCGGCCACCCGGCGCAGTTCCGCGCCCGCGACGCCGCGCACATCGTCCAGCGCGACCGTCACCACACCGGCCACCCGGGCACCCACCGCGGCCACCCGTTCGGCCAGCGCCGCCGGCGGTACTCCCTCGCCGAGCGCGGTGCTCAACGTCGCCAGAGCCTCACGCAGCAGCGACAAGTGATCGCTGAGCGCGCGCGTGTCCACCCCCGCCGCCACCCGCACGACCTGCGCGGCCAGCGACACCGCGCCGCTGGCGTCCGGGACCAGTCCCAGGATCCGCGACACCTCGAACAAATTCTCGTTCGCGGTGCGCAGCAAGGGATTCACCGCCTCGAGGACCCGCGAGAGCACAGCGGTCATCTCCCGCGCCACCGCGCCGACGTCGACGCCGGGCCGGATCAGCGACCCGAGTCGGGTCAACTCCGCGCCGATCGCCGGAACCTCGTTGACGAACCGCATCCCGGCGCCCGCCACCGCCGCGAGCCGATCCACCAGCACCGAGGGCCAGGCAGCCGCCAGCACCCGCCACGCCTGCCGCAACCGGACTTCCGACGACGCGGTCAGCACCTCGAGCAGCGGCGCGGTCGCCACCGCCACGGCGCGGGTCGTCTCGGGCGCGAAGTCGTCGCGATCCAGCACGGCCAGCGCGGTGTCGAGATCCGAACGATCCACCGCGTCCAGGATCTCGCCCGCCAGCGCGTACTCCGATCCCGCGGGCGCGTCGTGCAGCACCGTCCGCACGGTCTGATCGCGATCGGCCCACCGCGCCGAATCACGCAGCGGACGCAACGTCGCCGCGATGCCACCCGCCAGCACCGCGACCCGGGTGTCGTCACCCGCCCCCGCCGCGACGGTCAGCTCATCGAGCGCCCCGGCCAGCGAAGCCAGGCGCACATCCGCGAAATCCGAGGCCAACAGCGCGTCCAGGGCCGCGCCCGCCGTCGGATCACCGGTCAGATCCTCGACGCCGCTGGGCCGCGACAGCAACTGCCCCAGCGCCGAGAGCAACGGATGGGTCGCGGTGTCCGTCGCGCAATACTTGTCGCCCGACGCGCAGATCTGCGTGGTCACCGGCCCGAGCGCGCAGAACCCGCCCGCGCGCGGACCCGCCAGACCCGGACCGGGCACCGGCGGACCGATCAGCGTCTCGTCGGCCCCGCCCTGCCGAGGGTCCGCGATCAATCCCACCGCCAGCACCCGCCGCGCGGCGACCGGCGCGTCCCGACACCCGATGGTCGCGGCGAGATCGCCCATGGCGTCCGCGCCTTGGCTGTAGCCGGCCAATAAGAACGACGCCGCCGGACACCGCGCGGCGATCTCGGCCACCGCCGCGCTCGCCGCCGCGACACCGGTCGCCTTGCTCCGCGCATACGGCATCCCGTCGAAGGCCACCGCCGCGTAACCGGGGAACCGCGCCTCGAAACGGTCGCCGAACCGCGTGCGCAAGGCTTGCGCCGCCGGAGCGAGCAGACCGACCGGAACCCGGGAATCCGCCTCGGCGTCGGTCTCCCAGGTCCCCGGCAGGAATACCCCGGCCACCTCCGGACAGTGCTCGCGGTGCACCGGTTCGCCGACGGCCACGCCGGGCGCGATTGTCACTATCGCGCAGAGCACCACGAAAATCGCCCGCCCCAGGCGCGCACCGCGTGAGATCCGCATCCCTCGACTCCCGTCCTCGGCTCGAACGCCCGATCCCATTGGATCAGCGTCCCCACCCGAGCGGGAGTGAAATGCTCAAATTTCACTGCGGAAGGCGCACCCGCGCACCGCAACTCACCGCGACCCCCCCGACACCACCTCCGGCGACCGACCACCGTGATCCCACGTGATCGCCTCCACCGCCCGCACCAACGCCACCGCCGCGCCGTCCTCCGCATACGGCGGCGCCTTCACCAGATACAACGCCACCTCCCGCTCGATCGCCGACTGCACCCGCCCATCGGCCACCCACCCCTCGTGCAACCCGAACGCCGTACGCACCCCCGTCGCCACCAACACCACCGCACCCAACAACGCCACCACCAACGTCGGCAGATCCGTGACCGCCACCACCGGAATCGCCGCCGCCCCCGCCACCGTCGCCAACTCCGTCAACGCGTACGCGCGCCGATGCCGCCGCGAAGTCCGCCGATAGGACTCCCACTTCGCCGTCACCGGCACCGGCAACTCCTCGCCGTCGCGACGAGCCGTGCGCATCCAATGCCCCGAACCCCAAGGGGCGCGAATCCTCATGCCCACCATCATGGGCGATCCGCGCCCACCTGCCCACCGCTACGAATCGGCCACCGCGGGCGGCTCATCCACCGCCACCGCCGGAACCTCCCCCGACACCGCCGCCACCTCCACCAACGCCAACTGCCCCGAACACCCCTGACTCAACGACGACGCCGGCCTGTCCGCGGTCAACACATTCGGATTCCCGTGCCGACACGACGACGGATCCGCCGGATCCGGGTCGTACCAACTGCCCGTCGACAACTGCGCCACCCCCGGTCGCACCGCGTCGTCCACCACCAACCCCGCCAGGCACGACCCCCGATCGTTGAACACCCGCACCACCGACCCCGGGCGCAGCCCCCGCGCCGCCGCCTCCGACGGATGCAACCGCACCGGTTCGCGCCCCGCCACCTTCGACGACCGACTGAAATCCCCCACATCCAACTGACTGTGCAACCGCGCCCGCGGCTGATTCGCCACCAACTGCAACGGAAACCGCCGCGCCGCCGCCGCCGCACCCAACCACTCCGCGGGCTCCGACCACACCGGATGCCCGGGACAATCCGCGTACCCGAACGAGGCGATCGTCTCGGAGAAGATCTCGATCCGCCCACTCGGCGTCGACAACGGCGAACCCACCGGATCGGCCCGGAACTCCGCGCACAACACCTGCTCCGGATCCGGCACCGCCAACTCCAAAGACCCGGCGCGCCAGAACTCCTCGAAATCCGGCATGTCCGCCGACCGCCACCCCTCGTACAGATGCCGCACCCACTGCCCCGCGTCGCGCCCCTCGGTGAACGCCTCCCCGACCCCCAACCGACTCGCCAACTCCGCGAAGATCGCGAAATCGTCGCGCGCCGCGCCGTGCGGTCGCGTCAGCGCGGGCATCGCGAACAGCATCCGATCCCACTGCCCCGCACCGAGATCGTCGCGCTCCACACTCATCGTCGACGGCAACACGATATCGGCGTGCCGTGCCGTCGACGTCCAGAACGGATCGTGCACCACCACCGTCTCCGGCCGCTCGAACGCCGCCCGCAACCGCGTCAGATCCTGATGGTGGTGGAACGGATTGCCGCCGCACCAATACACCAACCGGACATCCGGATAGGTCAGACGGCGACCGTTGTAGTCGAACCGGTCCCCCGGATTCAGCAGCATGTCCGCGATCCGGGCCACCGGGATGAACCGGTCGATCCCGTTGCAGCCCTGCGGAAGCCGCGGCAGCGCCCGACGCGGATCGGGATCGCCGACCGCCGTCGTCGCCCCGTACCCGTGACCGAAACCGCCACCCGGCAGACCGATCTGGCCCAGCATCGCCGCCACCACCACACCCGCCCACAACGGCTGCTCACCGTGTTGCGCGCGCTGCAACGACCAACTCACGGTCAGCAACGTCCGGTGCGCGGCCATCTCACGCGCCAACCCGCGGACCCGCTCCGCCGCCACCCCGGTGATCGACTCCGCCCACTCCGCGGTCTTCGGCGTCCCGTCCGACTCGCCCCGCACGTAACGCAGAAAACGCTCGTAGCCGACCGTGTACCGGTCGAGAAACGCGCGATCCGCCAGCCCTTCGGCGTCCAAGGTGTGCGCCAGCGCCAACAGCAACGCGACATCCGTTCCGGGACGCGGCGCGATCCACTCCGCCGCCGCCTCCTCGGGGATATCGTCGCGCAACGGACTGATCGAGACGAACCGGCACCCGCGCGCCCGCGCCGCCCGCACCCACGACCGCGTGTCGTGCCGCGACGCACCGCCCACCCCGACCACCGAATTCTTCGGCGAGATCCCCCCGAAGGCCACCACCAGACCGGTGTGCCGGGCGATCACCGACTTCGCCGTCGAAGACCGCTCCAACCAGTCCATACTCCCGATCACGTGCGGCAACAGCACCTCCGCCGCGCCGAGACTGTAACTGTGCACGCTGCGCACATAACCGCCCAGACAGTTCAGGAAACGGTGCACCTGCGACTGCGCGTGATGGAACCGCCCCGCGCTCGCCCACCCGTAGGACCCGCCGAACACCCCCGCCGGACCGTACTCCCCGTAGACCCGACCCAGCTCACCCGCCAACAAGTCCAGGGCCCGTTCCCAGGACACCGCGACGAACTCCTCCGACCCGCGCCCCCGCCCACCCGGCCCGCGCTCCAACCAGCCCCTGCGCACATACGGCCGATCGACACGCGTGCGATGGTGCTGGGCCGACGCGACGTTCTCGATCAGGCGCGTCGGCTCCGGATCGCCCGGCCACGGCCGCACCGCCGTCAGCCGATATCCGTCGCTGTCGGCCTCGAACGCACCCCAGTGCGTCAGATGCGTCCTCACCCCCCCACCGTAGCGACCGGCCCGAGCACCGCCGCCGGCCGATTCCGGTCATAGCCATCCTGTACATGTCACACCCGGAAAGAGCCGTTGTCCGCGCGAGCGCGGAGTACCCTCACCGGAACGGCCCGCGCGCTGCGCCCGGGCCGACCGGAGTCACCGCGGCACTGGACCGGAGGACGACCGCCGATGAGCAGCAGTCTCGAGACCGAATACCTCGATCCCACCCCCTTGCGCGTCCGGATCGACACCCACGAGCACTTCTCCGAGCGAGCCCACAGCCCCACCGACGACGTCCTCGGCGCGCTGGACCTGTCCGGCGCCGAATACCTCGCCGACATCGGCTGCGGCGACGCCCGCTTCCTGGCCGCACTCCGCGCCGCGGGCCACCACGGCCCGTTGGTGGGCATCGACACCTCCCCCGCCATGGTCGCCGCCGCCGACACCCTGCCCGGCGTGCGCGGCGTCCTGGCCGACGCCGAACGGATGCCGTTCGACGACAACACCTTCGACGCCCTCACCGCCCGCCACATGCTCGGCCACGTCCCCGACCCGCGCGGCGCGCTCGACGAATTCCGGCGCACCACCAAACCCGGCGGCACCGTGGCCGTCGTCGTCAACCATCCCGTCACCTGCCCGCTCATCACCGAACTCGTCACCGCCCACGCCGACAGCTACGGCATCGACCAGGACACCACCTTCCGCGCCACCGTCGACTCCGCCACCCTCCCGCCCCTGATGGCCGAAGTGTTCGGCGCGGTCGCGGTGCACCGCTCCGACAACGCCCTCGTCTTCGACAGCGCCGAACCGCTCGTCCGCTTCGCCGAATCGCGCTTCTCCTTCCACGGCATCGCACCCGACCACCCCGATCGCGGCGCGATCCTCAAGGATCTGCGCGCGGATGTCGGTGAGTGGTTCGCCGCCGAGCCCGGGCGGGTGTGGCGGGATCCCAAGGGGTACGTGGTCGTTGCGGCTCGCGTCGCCGGAGTCTGACCGGTCTCCTTTGCTGGTTCCGTAGAAGATGAGCTCGCTTTGTGTCGGGGTTCCGGTAGTAAGGGCGCAGAAAACAACGAAGTTCGTGTAGCTGCTGGTCAGCATCGTCGTTCGACTCCGGGGCCGAGGAGGCTGGTGAGGTCGCGCATGGCCTGTGGCGATGGTTTGAAGTAGCGACGCAGGTTCTCGGGTTTGCGGTGGCGGGATTTGGCCATGAGTTCGAGCACGTCGGCCCCGGATTCGCCCAGGTGTGTGAGGCCGGAATGCCTGAGTTCGTGCAGGTCCCAACCGGTTCCGGTCCCGGTGGTCGCAGTGGCGGCGTCGAGCAGGTCGCGTGCTTGGTCGTAGGACAGCCGCGCCAGCCCGGTGTCGGGGCAGATGTCGCGGTCGGCGAGGTACTTGCCGGGTCCGGGGCGGCGGTGTGTGACGAACAGCGGGCCGGAGGTCCGGTCCTTGATCAGCCTGGGCAGTAGTCGGGCGGTGCCGGCGTCCCAGTACACGGTTTCGAGGACGTGTTCGTGGTGTGTGGCGCCTTTGGATTTCACCGGGCAGCTGCGCCCGGCCAGGTCCAGGTCTTCGATGTTGACTTGGAGCAGTTCGTCTGCGCGGGCGCAGGTTTCGTACAGCATCCGCCACAGGGTCTTCTCCCGGATGTGGAGGTCGCGGCGGGCGATGAGTCGGTCGATCGCGGTGCGTGAGCGGACTGGGGTGTCGGAGTCGGGCGGGGTCGCTCGGCGCGCCGTGGGGGGAATGGCCGGTGCGTCCCAGCCTTGTTCGCGGCACCAGCTCAGCCATTTGGCCACTGCGGCGCGGCGCGCGTTCCAGGTGTTGACTGCCGCGCTGCCCCACAGGGATTCGAGGACCGCGCCGATCTCGTCGTCGGTCACCGAAGCCAGGGGACGGCACGGTGTGCGCACCTCGTCCGGGGCGCGGCCGTCGAGCTGGTCGACGGTCTTCACGACCGCGATGCCGTAGGCGCGGCGGGTGTTTCGTGAGCGGATGGTGTCGAGGAACGCCTCGGCCGCGGTCCGTAGGGTCCGGGGCCCGGGCGTGTGGATCCGGTGCACCGTCGCGGTCATGTGTTCCCGCCTTCCCTTGGCTTGCCCCGGATAACGGGGCCGCTTCGCGCAGCGCCGCGACGGGGTCGCCGCAGGCCGGTTCCGACAATACCCCCGGATAACAGGCCGTTATCCGGGGGTAGGTGTCGGTTCGGGTCAGCTGCAGCAGTTGGGGTCTAGCACCAGGCACAGCGCGGCCAGGGCGTCGCGGCGGGCGCGGCGGACGAGGTTCATGCCGCGCCGCTCGGACTCGACCAGACCGGCCTTGCGCAGCTGCGTGAGGTGGTGGCTGACTGTGGATTCCGACAGTCCGACGGCGGCGGCCAGCTCGCCGCCGTTGTTCTCGGCGGCCGGGCTGCTCAGCAGCAGTGACATCAGCTTCACCCGCACCGGGTCGGCGAGGGCTTTGAGCCGTAGTGCGACCTCGAGGGCGGCGGCGTCGTCGACCGGGCCAGCTGCTACCGGCGCGCAGCACACCGGCGCGGACATGTCGATCACGGGCAAAGCCTTGGGCATGGGGCCACACTACCTACAGTATTGACATATGTCGAAAAGGTGGCAGACTCGGGGTCGCCCAGCTTCTTCGACATATGTCACACAACTGGAGGTTCTCATGTCCCGCGTGCAGCTCGCCCTCAATGTCGACGACCTCGAGCAGGCGATCGCGTTCTACTCGACCCTGTTCAACACCGAGCCGGCCAAGCGCAAGCCCGGCTACGCCAACTTCACCATCGCCGAGCCGCCGCTGAAGCTGGTCCTGCTCGAAAACACCGGCCGGGGCGGCACGATCAACCACCTCGGTGTCGAGGTCGAAACCTCCGAGCAGGTCCACGACGAGATCGCCCGCCTGTCGGAGGCGGGCCTGTTCACCGAGGAGCAGATCGCGACCACGTGTTGTTTCGCCACCCAGGACAAGGTGTGGGTCACCGGCCCGAACGCCGAGAAGTGGGAGGTGTACACCGTGCTCGCCGACACCGAGAACTTCGGCACCGCACCGGAATTCGCCACCGGCGACGCCGAAGCGGTGCAGGCGTGCTGCGGCACCGGCAGCGCGGCAGACGTTGAAGATACCGCTGGCGACTCGCCCGCGTGCTGCACCGGTGAGGCGAAGCAGAAGGCAGTCGCTGCCGGAGCAGACTGCTGCAGCTGATCCTGTCAGTCGTGTTCGGCGCGGTCGTGTGCGGCCGCGTCCGGCTGGTTCTGCTCCCCCGGTCGGCGCGGCGTAGATCAGTGCGGAAAGCTTCGCCGCCCGGTCCTGGTGGTCGGCGGGGAAGTGTGGGTGAGTGCGGTGAGTGCGGGGATGCCGATGGGTTCTTCGGCGAGTGCGGGGATGACCGCGTAGCGGTCGGTGTGGGTGGTGACCCGGTGGATCTGGTCGAGTTCGGCGGCGGCACGGCGGCGCAGGAGCGGGTCGGTGGGTGCGGCGGCGGCGAGGCTGTTGTCGATGATCCACGCCCACGGGTGGATGCCGGCGCGTTCTAGGTCGCTTTGCAGCTCGGCCGCCTCGAGGACGGGGGTGGTCTCGGGCAGGGTGACCAGCAGGACTTTGGTGGCCTTGGGGTCCTGCAATCGCATCAGCGGGGTAGTGAATCGGGTGCCGGGCGCCATCTGGCGCACGATGTCGCGGTGGTAGGAGCCGGTGGCGTCGAGCAGCAGCAGGGTGTGGCCGGTGGGTGCGGTGTCGATGACGACGAACCGGCGCCGGGATTCGGCGATGACGTGTGAGAACGCCTGGAAGACCGCGACCTCGTCGGTGCACGGGGAGCGCAGGTCTTCGGCGAGCGCGGCACGACCGCCGTCATCGAGGCCGGCGCCTTTGCCGACCATGACACGGGCACGGTAGTCGGCGACGGCCCGGGCGGGGTCGATGCGTGAGACCTGCAGGTGCTCCAGGCTGCCGGCGATGGTTTGGGTGAGGTCACCGGCGGGGTCGGTGGTCGACAGGTGCACGTCATGCCCACGCTCGGCCAGCGCCACCGCGACCGCGGCGGCCACGGTGGTCTTGCCGACCCCGCCCTTGCCCATGCACATGATCAGGCACGGCCCATCGGCTTCGACCTGGGCGATGAGCCCGGCCAACGGCGCATCGGCCACCGCCGCCACCATCGGCTGGACTGTCATCGCGGCGGTGGCGGGTGGGGTGGGATCGAACAGGGTCGCCAAGGCGTCGACACCGACGATGTTGGTGGCCTTGAGTTCGACCAGATCCCGCGGCAACTCACCGACGCTCGCGGGCATGGCCTCGACCGCGGCGCGCTCGCGCCGGCGCGTCGCGGCCACCAGCGGGTCGCTGGAATCGACGGTGTCGGGCAGCACACCGTTGATCACCACGTACTGATCGGCCAGCCCGACGGTGGCCAGTTCGCTACGGGTTCGGGCGATCTCGGCCAAGGTCGAGCGTGACGGACGTGCTACCAGCACCAGGCGGGTGCGGTGCGGGTCGGCCAGCGCGGCGACCGCGGCTGCGTAGACGGCCTTCTGTTTGTCCAGCCCTGAGAGCGGGCCCAGGCAACTCGCGTCGCCGCCGCCGGTGAGGAATTCACTCCAACTGCCCGGCAACTGCAACAGCCGGATGGTGTGTCCGGTGGGTGCGGTGTCGAACAGCACGTGATCGTAGCCGCTGGTCTCGTCGGTGAGCAGGGCGGTGAACTCGTTGAACGAGGCCACCTCGGTCGTGCACGACCCCGACAACTGCTCGGTCATCGACGCGATGTCGGCCTGCGGCAGCACATCGCGCATCGGCGCGAGGATCCGCTCCCGGTAGGCGGCCACGGCCTGCTCCGGATCGATCTCGAGCGCCCACAACCCCGCCACATCGGTGATCGCGGTCACCGTGTTGCCGACCGTGACGCCGAATACCTGCCCCACGTTCGACGCCGGATCGGTCGACACCAGCAGCACCCGCCGCCCTTCGCGCGCCAACGCCACCGCCGCAGCGCACGCGATCGAGGTCTTGCCCACTCCGCCCTTGCCGGTGAAGAACACGAACCGCGGCACACCGGCCAGAAACTTCATCTCACCCACCGTGCCCGACACCTCCACGCAGCCGACGCCCATTGACATGAACCTGTGTGTCTCATTCGATCGGACTCCCGCCGGGCGCGGCAGGGCCGAACGTCCCTCGTCCGGGTCGGCCGTCGCCCCTCACTTCGATATCTGCCGATATCGCCGCTCGTCGATACAGCCTGATCGGCGGATCGAGACCACCGCGGCCGAGTTGTGTGGACCGTCACCGGACGTTCACTTGCGTACTGATTCGATGATAGTCAATATCGATGCATGTCGAAATCAGAGTTGGTGGTGACGCCGGGACAGCAATGTGCCGCGCCGCCGCGGGTGCGTGAGCCACTATCGGCGCAGTCCGCGGCCGAGCTGGCGGGAGCGTTCAAGGCGCTGGCCGATCCGGTGCGGCTGCGGGTGCTCTCGGCAATCGCCGGCCGCGCCGGCGGCGAGGCGTGCGTGTGCGATGTGTCCGAGGGCATCGACGTCACCCAACCGACCATCTCCCACCACTTGAAAGTGCTGCGCGAAGCGGGTCTGCTGACCAGCGAACGCCGCGCGTCCTGGGTGTACTACCGGGTCGTCCCCGAGGCACTGCAACAGCTTTCGCAGCTGTTGGCCGATCAGTCCGGACTGGCGGTGACCGCGTGAGCGCCACCGACACCGTCCCCAGCTCTGCGGCCGTCGTCGGCAAGCTTTCCACCCTGGATCGGTTGCTGCCGGTGTGGATCGGTGTGGCCATGGCCGCGGGCCTGCTGCTGGGCCGGGTCGTGCCCGGACTGGGCGACGCCCTCAGCGCGGTGGAGATCGACGGTATCTCGCTGCCGATCGCGCTCGGGCTGTTGATCATGATGTACCCGGTGCTGGCGAAGGTGCGCTACGACCGCCTCGACACCGTCACCGGCGACCGGCGGCTGCTGCTGGGGTCACTGATCCTGAACTGGGTCGTGGGTCCCGCACTCATGTTCGCCCTGGCCTGGCTGCTGCTGGCGGACCTGCCCGAGTACCGGACCGGTCTGATCATCGTCGGACTCGCCCGGTGCATCGCGATGGTGATCATCTGGAACGACCTCGCGTGCGGGGACCGCGAAGCCGCCGCCGTGCTGGTGGCACTGAACTCGATCTTCCAGGTCGTGATGTTCGCGGTGCTGGGCTGGTTCTACCTGTCGGTGCTGCCCGGATGGCTCGGCCTGCAACAGACGACCATCCACATCTCGCCGTGGCAGATCGCGAAATCGGTGCTGATCTTCCTCGGCATCCCCCTCGTGGCCGGGTTCCTGACCCGCCTCCTGGGTGAGAAAGCCCGTGGCCGTGACTGGTACGAGTCGAAGCTGATTCCCCGGATCGGACCGTGGGCGCTCTACGGGCTGCTGTTCACGATCGTGATCCTGTTCGCCCTCCAAGGCCGCCAGATCACCTCCCACCCCGTCGACGTGGTGCGGATCGCGGTCCCGCTGCTGGCGTATTTCGCGATCATGTGGGGAGGCGGCTACCTCTACGGCCGCCTGGTCGGCCTCAGCTACGAACGCACCACCACCCTCGCCTTCACCGCGGCCGGCAACAACTTCGAACTCGCCATCGCCGTCGCGATCGCCACCTACGGCGCGACCTCCGGCCAAGCCCTCGCCGGAGTCGTCGGCCCGCTGATCGAAGTGCCCGTCCTCGTCGGCTTGGTCTACGTCTCCCTCGCGCTGCGCGCACGCTTCACCCCCACTTCAACAAGGGTGGGGCGGTGACCGCGACACCGTCGGTGATGTTCATCTGTGTCAAGAACAGCGGCAAGTCGCAGATGGCGGCCGCGCTGATGCGCCACCGAGCCGGGAACGAGGTGCGGGTGTATTCGGCCGGCACCCACCCCGGCCAAGCTTTGAACACGCTGTCGGTGCAGACACTGACCGAGGCCGGCATCGATGTCGGTGACGAGTACCCCAAACCCTTCGATCCCGCTCTCGCCGCACGCGTGGACGCGATCGTGGTCATCGGCCGCCAGGCCCGCCTCGACCCGCCACCCGGGCCGCGAATGCTGGTGTGGGACACCGACGAACCCTCCGAACGCGGCATCGACGGCATCGAGCGGATGCGACTGATCCGCGACGACCTCACCACCCGCGTCGCCGCCCTGCACTCCGAACTCGCACACCCACTCGCCGATCCCCGGAGAACCCCATGACCGACCACCCCGCCGCCCTGCCCACACAAGGGCATGCCAACCTCACCATCGATCAGCAACTCGCCCTCAAGACCGCCGCCGCGCGCCTGCACGACGAGTTCGCCGACACCTTCTCGGTAGAGACCATCGAGAAGTTCCTGCACTCGAGCTACGACCAATTCGCTTCCCGCGCCACAGTGTTGAACTACCTGCCGCTGCTGGCCGAACGCTTCGCCCGCCAGCGTCTGCAGGCCCTGGCCAAGGTCGAAGGAAAAGCCGTGTCCGGCAAACCCACCGTGCTGTTCCTGTGCACCCACAACGCCGGCCGCTCACAGATGGCGCTGGGCCACTTCACCCACCTCGCCGGCGACGCCGCCCTCGCCTGGTCCGGTGGCTCCGAACCCGGCGACCAAATTAACCCCGCCGCCATTGAGGCGATGGCCGAGATCGGCATCGACATCGCATGCGAATACCCCAAGCCCTGGACCGAGGAAATCCTGCGCGCCGCCGACGTCATCATCACCATGGGCTGCGGTGACGCCTGCCCCATCTACCCCGGCCGCCGCTACGAGAACTGGGACCTGCCCGACCCCGACAACCAGCCCCTCGACACCGTGCGCGCCATCCGCGACCAGATCGAAACCCGCGTCCGCACCCTGCTGGCCGAACTCGACATCCCCACCGCGTGAAAGGCCCCGCACCCATGACCACCAAACCCAGCGTGCTGTTCGTCTGCGTCCACAACGCCGGACGCTCCCAAATGGCCCAAGGCTTCCTCACCCACCTCGCCGGCGACCTCATCGAAATCCGCTCCGCCGGAACCGCACCCGCCCAGACGATCAACCCCGCCGGCAAAGGCGTCGACGCGGTCCGCCCCATCCGCGACCAGATCCGCACACACGTCGAAGAACTCATCGCCGAACTACTGCCCGCCCACCGCTGACCCCACCTGCGGGGCCCCAGTCAGAACAGGGTGTCGCGCACGCGCGAGGGCCGATATCCAGTCGGTTTGCGCTTCCAGCTGCCGCGCCCGGATCATGCCTTCGTGAGCGTAGAGCAGGTCCCGGCGCAGCGCGTGCAGGGATTAGCCCTTGTTCAGCTGGCGGGCGATCTTGCGGCGATACGCCGGGTCAGACAGATACCGAGCGGCGTAGATGGTGCGCCGCAGCGCCCCGTACTCCTTGAGCGCCGCGGCCAGCGCATTCTGCCGACCCGACGCCGACAACTTGCCGACCAGCAGCGACGCGATCGCGTGCCCGACCTTTAACGATCCGGCCAGCAGCAGATCATCGAGCAGGGCCTGCCGGTCCTCCCCGGATTTCCCACGTTCGGCGAGTTCCTGCTGCATCCGCCGTTCAGCCGCCCCGAACTTCGCCGAGATCGCCTGATCGAACAGCTGCACCACCTCATCACCGCCCGACCAGCAGCTACACGGACTTCGTTGTTTTCTGCGCCGTTACTACCGGAACCCCGTGTCCGCTACCAGTTTGATGGTCGGGTTTGCATGGTTAGATGCGCATATCTACGTATCGACTTGTTTTTTATGCAAGATCCGCCCGCGTTCCTCTTGGCCTACCGAGACCGTGTGGACCAGTTCAAGGAGCGATCATCGACCCCCTTCGCGACGTTCCCCTATCCCGGAGCGAAACCACGGAGCCGACAGCCTGTCCCCCGGTCCCACAGGAAAATCCGCGGCGACAGTCGGATCGCCGCCGTCCTCCCCCGGTTCGGGTCGACCGGATCTCGGCCGACCCGAACCGACGCGATCAGGTCCAGAGCACCGCCACGAGCACATTGACGATCGCCAACCCACCCGCCGCATGTGTCATCCATGGAATATCCTTGCCGCGCTTGGCATCCGCGCGCCCCATCTCCGCGAACGCCGCCACCAGCACCGCGATCGCCAACTTCACCCCGATCTTCGCGTTGTCCGGGTCCTTCCCCAGGGAATCGATCGCCGAGGCCATCCCGACCAGCACCACACCGGTGATGATCTGGGCCCGCGCACCCCACACCATCACTTCGGACACCTTCGGTTGCCCCGCCGCGTAGCCACCGACCACCGCCGCCATTCCGAGCAGGTGCGTGATCACAACCAGGTTGTACACAACGTCCATGTCCCGAGAGGCTAGCCGATTCGGACATCGACTACTACAACGTGTCGTAAATTTTTTTTGGGTACCGACCGGTACGATGCTTTGCCCCGGACAGCCGTGGCGCGGCGGCCGGGAGTCAGTGTGGCGGTTCGTCGCTGGACGAACGGGTTTGCTCTGCGCGGCGTCGGCGTTGTTCGACCGGGTCGGGGACGGGGACCGCGGCGACGAGGGTGCGGGTGTAGGCGGCCTGTGGGGCGCGCAGGATGCGGTCACGGTCGCCCTGTTCGACTATCGCTCCCTCGCGCAATACGACGATGCGGTCGGCCAGGCGGTCGACCACGGCGAGATCGTGGCTGATGAACAGGCAGGCCCAACCGCATTCGCGCTGGAGTTCGACGAACAGTTCGAGGACGGCGGCCTGCACCGAGACGTCGAGCGCGCTGGTCGGCTCGTCGGCGACCAGCAGGTCCGGGTCGAGAACGAGGGCGCGGGCCAGGCTGGCGCGCTGGCGCTGGCCGCCGGAGAGTTCGTGCGGGTAGCGGTCTTCGACGCCCGCGGGCAGGCGGACGTCGTCCAGTAGCGTGCGCACCCTCGACCTGATGTGCGCGCGGTCGCCCACCCGGTGCACGATCAACGGCTCGGCGACGCATTCGCCGATCGTCATCCGGGGATTCAGCGAACTCGCCGGGTCCTGGAAGACGAAGCCGAAGCGCCTGCGGAGGGGCCGCAGGCTGCGCTGGGAGAGTCCGGCGATATCGCGGCCCCTGATGCTGACGACGCCCGAGGTCGGTCGTTGCAGGGCTGCCACGCACCGGCCGATGGTGGACTTTCCCGAGCCGGATTCACCGACGAGACCGAGGGTTTCGCCGGCCGCGATGCTCAGGCTGACGCCGTCGACCGCGCGGAAACGCGGCCGCCCGAACGGGCCGGGGAATTCGACGACCAAGTCGCGGACTTCGAGTACCGGATCGTCTGCCCGCGAGGCGATCTCGGTGGCCCGCTCCGGTGCGGGCGGACGCGGCGCCCCGAGATGTGGCACCGAGGCGAGCAGGGTGCGGGTGTATTCGGCGCGCGGTCGCGCGAACAACTCGTCCACCGGGGCGGTTTCGACCACACGTCCGTCGCGCATCACCACGACGCGGTCGGCCAGATCGGCCACGACGCCCATGTTGTGGGTGATCAGCACGATCGCGCTGCCGATGCGGTCGCGCAGATCGCGCAGCAGCGCCAGGATCTCGGCCTGCACGGTCACGTCGAGGGCGGTGGTCGGTTCGTCGGCGATGATCACCTTCGGCTCGCACGCGATGGCGATGGCGATCATGACGCGCTGTTTCTGCCCGCCGGAGAGCTGGTGGGGGTAGTAGTCGACGCGGTGCGCCGGATCGGGCAACCCGACCGAACCGAGCAGTTCCACCGCGCGCGCCTTCGCGGCCCGTCTGCTCAGATCCGTGTGTGCGCGCAGGGCTTCACCGATCTGGAAGCCGACCGTGTAGAGCGGGTCGAGCGCGAGGCCGGGTTCCTGGAAGACCATCGACACCGCACCGCCGCGCAGTGCGGTGAGCTGACGTTCGTTCATCGCGGTGATGTCCTGGGAGCCGAGGGCGACCAGTCCCCGCACCCGCGCGGTGCCGGGGAGCAGCCCCATCGCGGTGCGGGCGCTCACCGATTTGCCCGAGCCGGATTCCCCGACGATCGCGAGTACCTCGCCCGGATGGACCTCGTAGGACACGTCGCGGACCGCGTGCACCGCGCCCGCGTCGGTCGCGAAGGTCACCGACAGGGATTCCACCGACAGCGCGGGTGTTCGCCGCTCGTCACTCATCCTCGGCCTCCCCCGCGTTCGGCGCGGCCGCGCGGCGGGTCCGCAGCAGCGGGTTCAGCACCTCGTTGAGGCTCTCACCGACCAGCGTCATACCGAGCACGACGAGCACGATGGCCGCGCCGGGAAAGACCGCCTCCCACCAGTAGCCGTTGGACACCGGCCCGATCGCCTTGTTGAGGTCGTAGCCCCATTCGGCCGCCTGGGTGGGTTCGATGCCGAAGCCGAGGAAGCCGAGCCCGGCCAGGGTCAGGATCGCCTCCGCGCCGTTGAGGGTGACGATGACCGGCAGTGACTGGGTGACGTTGGCCAGCACGTGCCGGAACATGATGCGCGTGGTCGACGCGCCCGTCACCCGCGCGGCGTCGACGTAGGGTTCGTTCTTCACCGCGACCGTCGCGTTGCGCACCACCCGGAAATACTGCGGCACGAAGATCACCGTGATGGCCACGGCGGCCGACAGCACGCCGCCGAACGCGCTCGACGCGCCGCCCGCGACGACGATGGAGACCACGATGGCCAGCAGCAGGGTCGGGAAGGCGTACATGGCGTCCATGAACACCACGAGCACGCGGTCCAGCCAGCGGCCGACATATCCCGAGACCAGGCCGAGCGGCACGCCGACGAACAGCGAGAGCACCAGGGACAGCGCGATCACCAGCAGCGCGGTCCGCGCGCCGAACACCACCCGCGAGAACACGTCCTCCTGGCGCACCGACGTCCCGAACCAGTGCTGCGCCGACGGCCCCTGATCGGGGATGAAGGCGACGCCGTCCGCGGATTCCTGCGCGAATCCGTAGGGTGCGATGAGTGGCGCGAAGATCGCCACGAGCGCGAAGACCGCGATCAGCGCGAGCCCGAATATCAGTGTGGCGCGCTGCAACCCGGAGGTCATCGACATCAGTCGCAGACCGGGGATGCCGCGCCCCCGGACGACGGGCGCGGGCGGTGCAGCGTCGGTGAGCATTTCGGGGACGGTCATCAGAACCTCACCCTCGGATCGATCAGGGCGACGAGTGCGTCGACGAGGAAACTCATCACGGCGACGACCACGGCGATGAAGGCGACGATGCCCTGCACCGCGATGAAATCGCGGGCCTTGAGGTATTCGGCGAGCTGGAAGCCGAGTCCCTTCCATTCGAAGGTGGTCTCGGTGAGCACCGCCCCGCCGAGCATCATGGCGATGTACATGCCCATGACCGTGACGATGGGGATCATGGCGTTGCGGGCGGCGTGGCGTCCGGTGACCTGCCGCGCGGTGAGCCCGCGCGCCCGCGCGGCGTCGACATAGTCGCTGCGCAGGGTCTGGATCAAGTTGATGCGGACGAGCCGGAGGAAGACGCCCGCGGTGAGCAGACCGAGCGCCACCGCGGGCAGCACCGCGTGTTTCAGCACGTCGATGAGATATCCGGTGTCACCGTAGAGGATCGCGTCGATGGCCAGGACATTGGTCTTCGGCGAGACGTGCTGGAGCTTCAACTCGACGTTCACGCTGGCTCGTCCCGACACCGGCAGCCAGCCGAGTTTCACCCCGAAAAGCAGTTTCAGCAGCAGGCCGACGAAGAACACCGGCGCGGCGTAGGCGAGGATGCCGAACAGGCGGATGCCCGCGTCGGCCACCGAATCACGATGTGTCGCCGCGTATCTGCCGAGCGGGACACCGACCGCGAAGGCCACCAGCAGCGCCCAGAAGACCAGTTCCAGGGTGGCCGCACCGTAGCTGGTGATGACCTCGCTGATCCGCCGGTGATCCTGCGCGACACCGAAATCGCCGTGCAGCAGCCCCGACAAGTACTCCCGATACTGGGTCAGGATCGGCCGATCCAGTCCGGCGTCGGCCTTGCGGATCGCGATCTGCTCCTGGGTCATCCGCCCGCCCATGGCGGCGCTGATCGGGTCGCCGATGACCCGCATGAGAAAGAACACCACCGTGACCAGGATCCAGGCGGTCACCGGAATCATGAGCAGGCGCACGCCCAGGTAACGCAGCAGTGCGCCGCGCCGCGATTCGCCGCCGCCGAACGCGGGAAGCCCGAACCGCCGGACCCTGCTCGGTGTGTCGACCGAGTCGGGTCCGGCGACCTCGGAGGTCACTTGCTCAGCACCGTGTAGCGGAATTTGAAGGACGGATCGAGGGTCTGCTCCATCCCCTGCACATCCGCGCCCGCGACACCGATCTGCTTGCCGGACAACAACGGAAGGATCGGCAGGTGGTTCTGCGCGAGGTCACGCTGCACCTGCCGGATCAGTTCCAGGCGTTTGGTCTCGTCCGGTTCGGTGGTCTCGGCCGTCAATTGCGCGGTGATGCCGGGATTCTCGAAATGGCTCTGGAGGAAGTTGTTGGGCGCGAAGAACGGGGTCAGGTAGTTGTCGGCGTCCGGGAAGTCGGGGAACCAGCCGAACTGGAACAGCGGGTAGCCGTCGCGCGCCCGTTCGCGCTGGTAGCTGACCCATTCGGTGGATTGGAGATTCACCCGGAACAGGCCCGTGCCCTCGAGTTGGGTCTTGATCGCCGCGTATTCCTCCGACGAACTGCCGCCGTAGTGGTCGGGGTTGTATTGCAGGTTCAGTTCCACCGGCGTGCTCACTCCGGCGTCGGCGAGGAATTTCGCGGCGGCGTCCTTGTTCGAGGCCGCGCCGTAGATGTCCTTGAACGGTTCGGCCGCACCCGGCATCCCCTGCGGCACCGACGAATACGCGGGCAGATAGGTGTTCTTGTAGACGCCCTGCGCCAGCGCGGGCCGGTCGATCGAGGAGGCGACGGCCTTGCGCACCGCCAGTTTCTGCTCGGGCGTCCCGCCCGGCATCGTGTTCAGGTTGAACACGATGTAGCGCAACTCGCCGCCCGGCCCTTCCAGGACCTTCACCTTCTCGCTCGTCCGCAGCGATTCGATGTCGGACGGGGTGAAGGAGCGGTAGCCCGCGTCGATGGCGCCGTTCTGCAGGTCGAGTTTCAGGTTGTCGGTGGTGGCGTAGTACTTCGCCGAGATGTTCGGCGTCTTCGGGGTGCCGAGAATGCCCACGTAGTCGGGGTTCGCGCGATAGTCGACCACTTTGTTCTTGTCGTAGGTCGCGATCGTGTACGGGCCGGAATATCCCTTGGCGCGCACGACCTCCTCGTCGGTCATCACCTTGTCCGCCGGATAGACCTGCTCGTCCACGATGGGACCGGCCTGGGTCGGCAGGATCGCCGGGAAGGTCTGGTCGTTGGCCACCTTCAGGGTGAATGCCACCGTGAGATCGTCCACGACGTCGGTCTTGTCGAGGTTGCCGAGCAGCGAGGCGGGTCCGTTCGGGTCGTTGATCCGCAGCATCCGGTCGAAGGAGAACTTGACGCTGGTCGCGGTCAACGGATTCCCGTTGGCGAATTTCAGGCCGGATTTGAGCTTGCAGGTGTACACGGTGGGTTGGGTGAACTCACACGACTGCGCCGCATCGGGTTTCGGCGTCGGGTCACCCGGCGCGAAATTCAGCAGATACGAATAGATCTGGGTCTCCACGACCAGGGAACCGTTGTCGTAGGCGGCGACCGGATCCAGCGAGAAGATCTTGTCGGTGGTGCCCACCACCAGGCTCGCGCCGCCCTCGTCGTCCCCGGTGCGGCCCGAACCGCACCCCGCGACCGACGATCCGACCAGTGCCACGAGTCCGATGGCGACCGCGGTCCGTGCAACCCTCATCATCCAGCCCCACTTCTCGAGCGCGCCGCACCGCGTTCTCCTGGATCACAGGGTCCGGCACGGACGCGGTGAATTCGGTATAGCTGGCGACCGTACCCACGAACCATTTCCGACACGTTGCGTTCCCGAAGAAAATTCACCGCTCGACGCGCCGCTGTCGGCGGTCGGCGGCACGCGGACGCAACCTGTCGGTCATATGCCCAGGAAGCGGCGCGCGTGTGCCGCTGTGACGTCTCGAGTAGGCCATGGCACAGGTAGGGACTCGGCCGCCTTCGTACCCGAATCAGCGCGGATCAAACATTCTCGCAGTACCGAGATACGCAGTCGCACAGCAGGTTCGAGTCTTCGGAGGACACCGCGAACCTGATAGGGCGGCAGTGCTGCGAGGCGTTGGTCACCCCTCCCCCAGACCGAGGTCGCGCCTGGCCAGACCGAGGAAACCATCGAGGAAGTCGGACACGGAACCCACCATGCCCTCGATAGCGGCGACCAGAGCGGGGCTGTCCGCACGCAGGGTTTCCTCCGAGCCGGGCGAACGCCCGAGGTTGCGCTCGATGAACGGATTCAGATGCTCGGTGAGGAACGGTCGATACTGATCGGCGCCGAATCGTTCCACGAACGGCATCATCTCGAGATCGCCGACCAGCAGGACACTGAAGGACATCCGCCACATCGCCAGACCCCTGTCGGTGAGCATCGCGCCCCGGTCGCGGATCTCCTCCCGATCCGGTGGCCGTTGATTCAGTCCCCCTTCCAGCCACGAGAGTTTTTCGAGATAGCCGAACAGCGAACCGGCGAAATCGGAGTAGACCTTCTGCCGATTCTCACGGATCGCCTGGGCCGTCTCCGCGCTTTCCTTCTGACGCGCCTCCGTGGTGCTGACATAGATGGCCGCGCCGGCCGAGACGCCGCTGGAAATGATCGCCGCGCACACCGCGGTGGCCAACGCGTAGCGCCCGCCGCGCGTCGCCGCCCTCAGATCGCGTCGCAGGTCGGCGTTCGTGGGTTCGGATCGTGGCGGTTCACCGCCGGGCGGGTCCGGTTGTCGTCGCGGTTCAGATGTCTCGGAATCCATCGGCGCACCGATCGGTCGACTGGAACGGATATCGGCATCGGCGTTCGTTTCGCACTCCGCGTCGGCGCGGGCCCGGAGACGCGGAACCCCCGTAGCGCCGCCGTCACCTCGCGACCGACTCTCGACGACGACCGTCCTCCGGGGCCGGGAGATACGACGCTAGCCGTATCCGGGACCGCCCGGTGGGGGATCGCCTAAAAAATCGCCTGTACCAGCAATGATCTCCCGAACCGCCCGCCGCTTCCCGGCCGTGTCGAGAAGCAGGCGCGGGAGTACGGTGGGATCAGCGGATCCGTCGCGGAAGGCGCGGATCGGCGCGGACGAACTCGACGCCGCGCACGTCGGCGACGGCGCCACCGTCACCGACGTGGCGATCGGCTGGGGATTCCTGCACCCGGGCCGCTTCGCCCAGGCCTACCGCAAGGCGTACGGACAACCCCCGCACACCACCCTGACCGGCTGACAGGTCCGGCGACCCCGACGAGGCTCAGGCCAGCGCGAAAGTCAGCAGCAGGGTCGGCGGGGAGGTCTCGCGCCACCACGAGTAGCCGAACCAGACCCCGGGTGTGATCTCGCGGATCTCGTCGTAGATCTGCGGGATCGGCGACAGTTCGTAGTTCAGCACCCAGGTGGGCGCACCGTCGGTGATCGCGGAATCGACGTACACCTGCGCGGGGAACCCTTCGATTCCCGCACCGGTCACCCGGTTCATCAGATGTCCGCCGTCAGGGCCGGTGTAGAAGGTCTTGCCGCGCCACAACGCCGGAGCGATCGAATGTATCGCGGCGGGACTGACCACCCACCCGTCAGTAGCCCCGGTGGGCGAGGCTCCGGGTCCGGCGGCGGCGAAGATCGCGTTCTGCTGGTCGAGCGAACACCGATGGCGCAGGGAATCCAGGGTCACCGCACTGTCGGCGGGGTCCACCACGCACCCTCGGCCGTGGTCGATCGCGGGAAGCACACCGGAATCGGCCGTCGCGGGCCGCGCCCCGACGAGAACTGCGGTGGCGAACGCCGAGGCCAGCGCGATGACCAGGCGTGCGGGGGTGATGCTCATCAATCCTCTTGCGGTATCCGGGCGTGCCGGGAGCGAACACAGTTGTTCGCCCCGGAACAGCAAACTTCCCCAGCAGTAACCGGCGCAAACGATCTCAAACCGTATCGCGCACACCGGTGTTCCCGGGTCGCGCACGCAACCCGGAGGGGTCATTCGATGACGGTCATGAAGGTCCACAGGAGTTGTTCGCGGTCGCGGGCGCTGTATTCGCGGTAGCCGTAGGGCTGGTCGACCGGTTCGTAGACGATGTCCGCGCCTGCGGCGGCAGCGTGGCGGTGGTGCGCGTCCACGTCTTCGACGACGATCGACATGGAGGCGGTGCAGGCGCCGACGGTGCTCGGTGAGGTCAGTCCGAACTGTTCGGAGACCGCGTGCAGCCAGATGACGCCGTCACCCGCGGTGACCTCGGCGTGGTGCGCGACTCCCTTGTCGTCGACGGTGACGCGTCCGGGTTCCATGCCGAAGACGGTGGTGAGGTAGTCGTGGGCGGCGGCGACGTCGCGGTAGACCAGGGTCGGGATGCGGCGTTGGATTCTGCTGTCGAGCATGGCCATGTCCTCCAGGGTGGCGAGCAGATCCCGGGTCGGGATCGTGCGGTGATCGGTGTGGGCGGTGACCATCGAGGTCAGCCGGCGCCGGAGACGGTGACCGACCGCGAGTCGGTGGTCGAGTTCGGCGGTGTGACGACCGAGGACGGCGAGCAGATCCCAGGACGGATCGTCGAGGGCGGCCGCCACCTCGTCCAGGTTCAGGCCGAGATCGCGCAACAGGCCGATGCGGTAGAGCCGTTGGACGTCGGCGGGCGCGTACAGCCGGTGACCGCCCCCGCTGCGCCCGGACGGTGTGAGCAACCCGATCTCGTCGTAGTAGTGCAGGGTGCGCACCGTGAGTCCGGTGGCCGCCGCCACCTCACCCACCTTGACGTATTCGTCTCCGCCGTTCGTCACGCGGATGACGCTACGACCTCACGCGACGTCAGGTGCAAGGCCCGCGAGCCGCGTGTCCGCCGCGGCGATTCCCACGGCTTCTACCGGATCACCCAGTCGGCGCGGCAGTGCCAGGGCGACGGATAGAATTCTGCGCATCACGTAGGTGGCGTCAGGGGGCGGCGCTCCCCACCTACGACCTTCGATCTCCTCGACGGATCGCCGTTGCACGTGTGGGCGACCGCGCCGGCCTTTGTCGGCCCTGCTGCCGTGCATCCGGGCATATTAGTCGGCAAGACCTGGCAGCCGGGCAGATCGCCCAGGATGACGAACCCACCTGCCGCAAACAGGGAGGTCTATACAGTCGCGAGGATGACTGGCACGTCGACATTCGTATTATCGAGATTTATAGCAGTGTGTTCTCACAGCAAATTGGCAGACCATACCATTCTGCTATAAACATTGGCATTCATCGCGCAACATCGGAATTCATCCTCGAAATCACCAGGACAAGATGACCGGAAGCTCAACGTGCTGATGTCCAGGGGGTGTGAACTGGATTCGGCTCGCAGGTCACGAGCCGAATCCGCTTGCGTCACCAGCCCGAGCCGGAACCACCTGATCCGGTGTTCGCGACGACGGTTCCGATGACCATCTGCGCGAGCCCGGCGATCAGAGCAAGAAATTCCACGGTGTCCTCCGACTTTCTCAGCGCCGACTGTCCGGCGTAGCGGTGACCATAACGCAACTTCCGTCTGAAAGAAAGGTTCTTCGTACTTTTGGTAACAGACAAACTTTCGAGTCGGGGCGGAGGTCTCGGCCGGGCTGTCTCCCGCACCGCGGACGGTGCGGGAGACAGGGTTACGGTGATTCGAGCCGAGCGGGGATCAGCCGTCCAGCAACCCGCGCATCTCGGTGATCTCGGCCCGCTGGGCGTCGATGATGTGTTGCGCCAACGCCTTCGCCTCGGCGTTCGCGCCGCGGTCGAGTTCGGTGCGCGCCATGTCGACCGCGCCTTCGTGGTGCTCGATCATTCCGGTCAGCCACAGTCGGTCGAACTCCGCGCCGCGGGCGGCCTCCATCCGATTCATCTGCTCCGCGTTCATCATTCCGGGCATCGGCACGTCGGGGGCGTGACCCATCCCCGCGTGGTCGGCGGCAGTCGGCGGGACGCGAGCACCCCACGCGCGCAGCCAGGCGGTCATGGTGTCGATCTCCGGTTCCTGGGCGGCCTGGATTCGGGCGGCCAGGTCCAGCACCCTCGGGTCGGTCGAGCGCGACGCAACGAGTGCCGCCATCTCCACCGCTTGGCGATGGTGCGGGATCATCTCCTGGGCGAAGGCGACGTCGGCGTCGTTGTGCACGCTCGCCGTCGGGCCGCCGGTGGAGGACACGGACGAGGACGGCGCCGACGAGGACACCGGCGAGGTGGTCCCCGAGTCGTCGGCGCATCCGGCGACGAGCACCGCCGAAGTCAGCACGATCAGCGCACCTGGAACAAGGCTCCTACGGGACATGAGTGAACTCCTGGGTTTCTGAGGTATCGAAAAAGGCAGAACGAACCGACGCCGCGCCCCGGAATGCACCGGGACCGGCGGGCGTCCATCACTGCCGCAACACGCACAGAACTGCCAAGCGACGCAGCGTCGGCGTCGGCGGATCACGCCCGAACCCCCGGGCGCACCTTCGACGCCACACCATCGCGCGCTCGTCGGGAAACCGCCAGGCCACCGCGAACACCAGCAGTATCAGGCCGGTGACGGCGGCCAAGATCGCCAGGCACAGGTGCAGCAGGTCGTGGCCCGCACCGTGCCCGCCCGGCTGCCGATCGACCACCGACGACGCGGCGACCGGGGATTCGGCAGGGGGCATCTCGACCCGGGAGACTTCGCAGCAACCGTCGCCGTGTCCCTTCTGCGCGGAATGCTCGGAGCCGGGGATGTGGTGCATGCCGAGGACGGCCACCGCCAAGGTGGCCAACAGCAAGGAACGCAGCAGCGTTCCGACACCGCCGGACAGCACACGACCGAGGTTAGCAGCGGCCGTCCGGCTACCGGTCCGCACCGCCGAGCGGCCCCGCGCCTCGGCGGACGGACGTGAGCCTGCCGTCCGCGATCTCGGCGACGCGGTCGACCAGGTCGAGATGGCCGCGATCGTGGGTGACCAGGACCGTCGCGCCGCCCCGGTCGCGGGTGAGCCGCGTGAGGAGGTCGATGACGGCGGCGCCGCGAACGTGGTCGAGGGCGCTGGTGGGCTCGTCGACCAGCAGGACCGTGGGGTCGTTCATCAGCGCGCGGGCTATGCCGACCCGCTGGCGCTGGCCGCCGGAGAGTCGGTGCGGGCGGCGGTCGGCCTCGGCGGCGAGGCCGACGGCGTCGAGCAGGTCCAGCGCGCGGGCGCGGGCACCAGGGCGACCGTCGATACGGGCCATGACCTGGAGTTGTTCGGCGGCGGTCAGCGCGGGTAGCAGGTTGGGCTGCTGGAAGACCAGGCCGATCTCGCGGCGGCGCAGGTCGGTGCGTTCGGCGCGGGTCAGGCCCGCGGTGTCGACGCCGTCGATGACGACGGTGCCCGAGTCGGGGGTGATCAGGGTCGCCGCGACGGCGAGCAGGCTCGATTTGCCGCTGCCCGAAGGGCCGACCACCGCGGTCACGCTCCCCTTGGGCACTTCCAGGCCGACGTGGTCCAGGGCGGTGAGGCGGGTGTCGCCGTCGGCGTAGGTGAGGGTGACGTCGGAGAGGGTGAGGGTCATCGGGTGCTCCCCAGGGCGGTCAGCGGATCGACGGAGGTGACGCGGCGGACGGCGAGCGCCGCGCCCACCGCGCCGAGCAGGATCATCAGCGCGGCCGGGCCGAGGACGGTCGCCGGGGTGAGGACGAACGGGACGGCGGTGTCGGCGAACAGTGCGCCGACCGCGACGGCGAGGCCCGCACCGAGCAGCGTGCCGCCCACGAGCACGATCGCGGCTTGGCCGAGGGCGTCGCGCAGCAGCCAGGTGGTGCTCGCGCCGAGAGCTTTGAGGACGGCGATGTCACCGGCGCGCTGAATGGTCCAGACGGTGAAGAACGCACCGACGACCAGCGCGGAGATGGCGAACAGGAAACCGCGCATCACTTGCAGCGAGGCGTTCTCGGAAGCGTAGGAGCCGATCGCGGACAAGGAGTCGGACTTGGTGACGGTCGAGGTGCCCGCGGCCCGGTCGGTCGCGGAGATATCCGCGTTCGCGGTGGTCAGGGCGAGTACGGTGGCGGCCGCGTCGGACGGGGGTGCGGTCGCGCGCCACACGTCCAGGGTCGTCCAGAGGACCGGGGTGTGACTGAAGTAGGACTCACCCGTGACGGCGGCCACGGTCAGGGTCCGGCCCGCCAGGGTGACGGTGTCGCCCGCGCGGATGGCGAGGTCGGCGGCGGCCGGGGCGGACAGGACGGCGGCGTGTTCGGTGAGGCGATCGCTGTCGGGCGCGAGGGTCGAGCCGGGGCGGACGCCGAAGACCGAGATCCCGGCGCTGTGGTCGCGCGCGGTCGCTCTGGTGGTGGTGATGCCCAGCGGTTCGGCCGAGGTGACGCCGGGGGTCGCGGCCCAGCGACGCCACTGGGTCTCGGTGATATCGGAGTCCGCGTAGGAGAGTTCTCCCCCGCCGCCGAACACGATCCGGTCGGCGGGCAGGTCGGTGACAGCGGAGATGTTCTGCGCGCCGAGTCCGGCGGTCAGTCCCGACAGCAGTCCGACCAGCAGGGTGATCAGCACGATGACGCTGGCCATCAAGGCGAAACGCCCCTTGGCGAAGACGAGGTCTCTCCAGGCGACGAACACGGCGGTCCTTTCCGGTTGACGATACGAGTCCAGGGTCGTCGCGGAATACGGTCAGGACATCCGACCGGCGACCGCACTTCGCCGGTCCGAAGGCGGCAGGCCGATTCCACCTTTCGACAGAGGCGGTCCGCGTGCGGGCTCCGTAGCCTGGATGTCCGTGAACGCCGACCGGACCGCCCCGACACCGCCCGGCCGGGTGCTGACCTGGTGCCTGCACCTGCTGTTTCTCACCCTGCTGGCCGTGGCGGCGGCACGCGCCGTGCTCGACGCCGAACCCGGGGCCGCGGCGATCGTCGCCGTCGCGGCGGTCTGCGCGCTGGTCTACGCGGCGGGGCCGTTCCTGGTCCGCACGCGGCGGACCGCGGCGGTGTGGCTGGGCGTCCTGGGGGTGACATGGTCGGCGCTGGTGGTGCTGACCGCCGACGGCGTGTGGGTGGCCTTTCCGCTGTTCTTCCTGGAGTTGCACCTGCTGTCGCGGCGGGTCGGTCTGGGCGCGGTGATCGCCACGACGCTGGTCGCGATCACCGCGTTCTCCGTCCACCAAGGTGTGTTTCGGCCGGTCGCGGCGCTCGGTCCGACGCTCGGCGCGGCCGTCGCGGTCGCGGTGGTGTGGGGTTATCAGGCGCTGTATCGGGAGAGCGAACAGCGCAGGCGACTGATCGAGGAGTTGACCGCGACCCGCGCGGATCTGGCGCGGGCCCAGCACGCCGCCGGGGTTGCGGCCGAACGGGAACGTCTGGCGCACGAGATCCACGACACCCTCGCGCAGGGCCTGTCGAGCATCCAACTGCTGCTGCGCGCGGCCGAACGCTCGCTGCCCGAATCGACCGACAACGCGGCCCGCTACGTGGATCAGGCGCGGCAGGCGGCGGCCGACAATCTGGCCGAGGCGCGCCGGTTCGTGGCCGCCCTCGCACCGCCGGCCCTCGACGACACCACCTTGGCCGACGCGCTGCGCAGACTGTGCGTCACCACCGACGCCCGGCACCGGACGGCGGTCGACTTCCAGGTGCTCGGAGAGCCGGAACCGCTGCCGACCGCACACGAGGTCGCGTTGTTGCGGGTCGGGCAAGCCGGCCTCGCCAACGTCGTCCGGCACGCCGAGGCCACCTCCGTCAGCGTCACCCTGCGGTATCTCGACGACCACGTGACCCTCGAAATCGCCGACGACGGTATGGGTTTCGATCCCGGACGAGTCGCGGACCCGGACCCCGGCGAAGGCGGGTTCGGTCTGCCGTCCCTGCGCGCTCGCACCCGGACGCTGGGCGGCTGTCTCACGGTCGACTCGAGTCCGGGCCGCGGCACCGTCCTCACCGCCCGCCTGCCGCGCTCCGCCGGCACACCCGGGGAGCGATCGTGACCGACGCGCCCATCCGCCTGCTGCTGGCCGACGACCATCCCGTGGTGCGGGCCGGTCTGCGAGCAGTGTTGGAGACCGAGCCCGGACTGCTCGTGGTCGCCGAAGCCGCGACCGCCGAAGCCGCGGTCGAGCGCGCCGCGGCGGGCGACATCGACGTCGTCCTGATGGACCTGCGGTTCCGCACCGGCATGACCGGGGCCGAGGCGACCGCCGCGATCACCGCTCGCCCCGGCGCGCCGCGGGTCCTGATCGTCACGACCTACGACTCCGACGCCGACACCCTGCCCGCCATCGAGGCGGGCGCGACCGGCTATCTGCTCAAGGACGCCCCTCCCGAAGACCTGGCCGCCGCGGTGCGGACGGCCGCCGCCGGGCGCACGACGCTGTCCCAGGCGGTGGCCGACCGACTCGTGCACCGCATGCGCCGACCCGATATCGCCCTGACCCGCCGCGAGATCGAGGTCCTCGCCCTGGTGGCGGACGGCTTGTCCAACCGGGCCGTCGCCGACCGCCTGCACCTGACCGAAGGCACCGTCAAATCGCATCTGGCCCGCAGTTACACCAAACTCGGCGTCGACTCGCGCACCGCCGCCGTCGCCGCCGCGACCGATCTCGGATTCATCCGCCGCTGAACGGCTCTCGGTCGGCGGGCGCGACTCGGCGCAGCAGATCGAAGAAGTAGGCGACGTGATCGGCCATGTCCAGTGACGTACGAGGCGTACGATCGCGTCCGGCAGTGCTTCGGAGCCGCCTTCGGCGGGCAGGTGTTCGGCTCGAGGAAGAGGAGTGCGAATGGCTGAGTCCACGAATCGGCTCGCGAACGTGAGTCGGACCGATCGGATCGCGCTGGGCAGCGGCGCGGATTTCTGGACCACGAAGGCGGTGGGGGCTGTTCCCTCGCTGGTCCTCACCGACGGCCCGCACGGGGTGCGCAGGCAGGCGGGCGCCACCGACCATCTCGGCTTGGCGGAGAGTCTGCCCGCGACTTGCTTCCCACCCGCCGTCGGCCTGGCGCAGAGCTGGGACCCGGACCTGGTGCGGCGGGTCGGGCGCGCCCTCGGCGCGGAGGCGCGAGCGCTCGGGGTGGACGTCCTGCTCGGCCCCGGCGTCAACATCAAACGCGACCCGCGCGGCGGACGCTCGTTCGAGTACTTCTCCGAGGACCCGACGCTGACCGGCGCGCTGGGCGCGGCATGGGTCGAGGGCGTGCAGAGCGTCGGCGTCGGCGCCTCGCTGAAGCATTTCGCCGCCAACAACTGCGAGACCGACCGGATGCGGTCCAGTTCGGATATCGATCCGCGCCCGCTGCGCGAGATCTACCTGCGCGCGTTCGCCCACATCGTGCGCACCGCGCGGCCGTGGACGGTCATGTGCTCCTACAACCGGATCAACGGCGTGTACGTGGCGCACAACCGCTGGCTGCTCACCGACGTGCTGCGCGGCGAATGGGGCTTCGACGGACTGGTGGTCAGCGACTGGGGCGCGGTCGTGGACCGGGTCGCCTCGGTGGCGGCGGGTCTCGACCTCCAGATGCCCGGCGACGGGGGGCGCGGGGACGCCCAGGTCGCCGCGGCGCTCGCGGCGGGCGCACTGGTTGAATCGGCGGTGGATCGGGCGGCCGAGGCCGTGGCGGCCTTGGCCGACAAAGCGACCCGAGGGCGCGCCCAAGGCACGCCGGCTCCGGACGAGCAGGCCCATCACGCCCTCGCCCGCGAGGTCGCCGGGCTCTGTATGGTATTGCTGCGCAACGAGAACGACCTGTTGCCGTTGACTCCCGGCCGGTCGCTGGCGGTCATCGGCGAGTTCGCCGAGGCCCCGCGCTACCAGGGCGGCGGCAGTTCGCACGTCAATCCGACCGCCCTGGACATCCCGTTGGCCGAGATCCGCGCGCTGGCCGCGCCCGGCACCGTCGACTACGCGCGGGGTTTCACCACCGACGACAGCGGTGACGCGCGGGCATTGCGCGAGGAGGCCGTGCGGGTCGCCGCGGCGGCCGAAGTCGCGGTGGTCTTCCTCGGCCTGGCCGCGAACCAGGAGTCGGAGGGGTTCGACCGCACCGACATCGAGATCCCGGCCGACCAACTCGATCTGCTCGCCGAAGTGGTTCGGGTGCAGCCGAATACGGTCGCCGTACTGGTCCACGGCGGTGTGCTGCGCCTGACTCCGGTGGTGGAACTCGCGCCCGCGATCCTCGACGCCGCGCTCTCGGGACAAGCCGGCGGCGGGGCGATCGCCGACGTGCTGTTCGGCGTGGTGAATCCCTCGGGCAGGCTCGCCGAAACGGTGCCGGTCCGACTCGCCGACACCCCCGCCTACCTCGATTTCCCCGGCGAACACTCCCACGTCCGCTACGGGGAGGGCCTTTACGTCGGCTACCGGTGGTACGACGTACGCGAATGGGAGGTCTGCTTCCCGTTCGGACACGGCCTGTCCTACACCGAATTCGCCTACTCCGACGCGACGGCCACCGCCGACGAATCCGGCCTGCGCGTGACGGTGACCGTCACCAACACCGGCGCGCGGGCCGGTCGCGAGATCGTGCAGGTCTACACCTCGGTACCGGATTCGACGGTGGCGCGCCCGCCGCGCGAACTGCGGGGCTTCCGGGCCACGAGCGAACTCGCGCCGGGTGATTCGGAACAGGTCACCGTCGAGGTGCCGCGCGCCGACCTGGCCTACTGGGACACCCGGGTGGACCGCTGGGTGGTGGAAGACGGCCGATACGGGGTGCACATCGGCGCATCGAGCCGTGATCTGCGCGCGGCGACGGAGGTTCGGGTGACCGGCGACGAAGTGCGCGTGCCGATCACCGCCCGCTCCACCCTCGGCGAAGCGCTCGCCGATCCGAAAGCCGCGGCGGCACTGGGTGAATTGTTCGAGGGGATGTCGGCGTCGATGTCGGGCGACGCGCTCGGCGTGGACATGATGCGCATGATCGCCTCCATTCCCCTGGAACGACTCACCGGATTCGGCGTCTCCCCCGACGCGCTGCGCGCGGTCTACGACGACTGAACCAGTTTTCTCGTGCTCGACGGGCGGACTGAGCGGTCACCGGGTTCGGGTGGTGCGCTCCCAGGTGGGTAGCCACACCTCCGGCGGCGCGCAGTTGCGGGCGAGCAGGAAATCGTGCAGTTCATCGAGCGCGGGGTGGCGGTTGTCGGCGCGCCGGATCATCGACAGCGGATAGATCGGCGTCGGCGGGCCGATCGGCAGTCGCCGCAGGTCGTAGCGGTCCGGCCACAGATATCGGGTGCCCGCGCCGACCAAGGTCGCCAGGTCGGCCGATTCGGCGAGTTCGTCCAGGACAGCCTCTTTCGCGAAGACCGGGCCCCGCGCGTCGATGGTGACACCGAACGCGGCGGCGAATTCCGCGTAGTAGTCGGCCACCTCGCCGCGGTTCGGCAGTCCGGGCATCCAGATGCGGTGCCCGAGAAGTTGATCGGGAGTGACCGCGACGGCGTCTGCCAAGGGGTGGTGCGGACCGACGAGCAGTTCGTGCGGTTCATCGATCAGGCGGGCGGCGCTGACCGACGGCGGCAGGTGCGTGCGCGCGGGCACGGCGTGAAAAGTGGCGTCGATCGTGCCGGATTCGACGGCGGCGATCGCCGCGTCGAGGTCGACGTCGAGGGTGACGACGTCCAGGGCGATGCTCGGATGCGCGCGGTGGAAGTCCTGGAGCAGCACCGCCGTGACGATGCGGCGGGCGACGACGTCGACGCGCAGGGCCCGCCTGCCGGGTCGCACCGAAGCGTCGGCGCGGTCGGCGGCCCGGAGTAGTTCGCGGGCGTGGGGCAAGAACGCCACGCCGTCGACCGTGAGGTGCGCGCCGCGGGCGGTGCGCGTGAACAACCGTACGTCCAGGTATTTCTCCAGGACGGCGATGCGCTTGGACACCGCCTGCTGGGTGATCCGGAGTTCCGCGGCGGCGTCCTGGAATCGGCCCGCGTCCGCGGCGGTCACGAACGTGCGCACGGCGTTGAGATCCACCGGGCGAGCTTAGGCACACAACAACGGGTTGTGGCTCGCCGCCGGGACGGTTGTTTGCTCCCGCGGGCTCGCGATTGCTTTGATCGCGGGGCTTCGAACGCGGAGGAGGTGCGGGATGGTCCGGCGGTCGCTGGGTCGGCGGTTCGGATGGTTGTGGGCGTCGTACGCGGTCAGCGCGTACGGGTCGGGGCTGGGGTTCGGCGCGTTGCCGCTGATCGCGGTGCTGGTGTTGCACGCCGGGCCGGCTCAGGTGTCCATGCTGGCGGCCGTGGGACCAGCGGTCGGGGCGCTCGTCGCGCTACCGCTCGGGCCGTGGGTGGAGTTCCACCGCAAGCGGTCGGTGATGATCGCGACGGACCTGGCGCGGTTCGCGGTGATGGCGACGATCCCCCTCGCCTACGCCTTCGGCGTGCTGAATTTCGTTCAGCTACTGGTGGTCTCGACCGTGGTCGCCGCGGGCAAGATCGCCTTCAACGCCGCGATCGGCGCGTACCTGAAAGCGCTCGTCACGCCCGGGGACCTGCTCATCGCGAACGCGCGCTTCGAATCGACCACCTGGAGTTCGGTCGCCGTCGGACCGCCGCTGGGCGGCGCGGCGATCGGCCTGTTCGGTCCGGTCGTCACCGTGGTCGCCGACGCGTTCAGCTACCTGCTCTCCGCGCTCGCGGTGCTCGCGATCCGCGACCGGGAACCGCTCCCGCACCGGGCCCCCGCGAGTCGACTCCGAGCGGCCGATCTGCTCGACGGCTGGCGACACATCCTCGGTCATCGCGGCCTCCGGGCGCTCTACGCGAACCAACTACTGGTGAGCGGGCTGATCATGGCCACCGAACCGCTGCTGGCGGTGCTCATGCTCGACACCCTCGACTTCCCGCCCTGGCAGTACGGCCTGGCTTTCGCCGCGCCGTGCGTCGGCGGACTCGTCGGCTCGCGCCTGGCGAGCCGGGTCGTGGCACGCTACGGAACCCATCAAATAGTGCGCGTCGTCGGCACGCTGCGCGCGGTCTGGCTCGTCGGGCTCGCCTTCGTCCAACCCGGTGTGCTCGGCCTGGTGACCGTGATCGCGGTCGAACTCGCGATCATCCTCGCCATGAGCCTGTACAACCCGGTGCTGGCCACCTACCGACTCCGACACACGCCGCCGGAACTGGTAGCCCGCACTCTGACGGCCTGGTCGATCGGGAGCAGCGCCGCCATCGCCGTACTCGGCGCGCTCGGCGGACTGCTCGCCGCCGTGACGAGTCCTCGCGCGGCCATCGCCGTCGCGGGCGTGGCGATCCTCGCCGGTCCGCTACTGCTCCCCCGATCTCAAGGAAGTCGGCACCCCGTCGACGCCGTGATGGTCATCGACCCCGGGCTCGAGTACACGTTCAAAGAGACGGTGTTACCACCGTCCAGGTCGCCGCTGCCCTCGAAACCGACGTGATAGTGCGGTGGGTTCGCGCCGGGTGACATGTCGTCCGCGCCCACGGTGCGGGCGATGTCGCGGGCCGTGTCCTGGAAGGCGGGCCACGCGTCGGCAGGGACCGAACCTTCGGCGAGCAGGCGCGGCAGTCCGATGCCGATGCCGCCCGCCGAACCGTAGGTTCCCGCGCATGCGGCCTCGACGCGGTCACCGCTCCAGGTCCACCGCAGTTCCGGGGTGATCGCCGAGGCCGCCGCCGCGATCTGTTCCACGGCGGCACGCACCTGGATTTCGGCCTGCGCGGCCCTGGGCAGCGCGGCCATCTTCTCCGAGGTTCGCGCGATGTCCTCGGCCGACGGCGGTGACGGTGGGTAGCCGAGCAGGGTGGCGCAACCGCTCGCGCCGAAGCTCAGACACGCGAGGGCCGCGGCGGTGCGCAGACGGCCGGCCAATGGTCCCCTCCCCGGGCGGTCGCGGATTGTCTCCCGCCACTCTAGGCGGCGGAACAGGAAGCGGCCCCGTCGAGCAGGACTCGGCGGGGCCGCTGGTAGAGGGTCGACGTCCCACAAGCGCCTCTCGGCGGGTGGTCGCTCGCAGCGACTGATGGGGTGAGGCCCGGGGCTGTCCGGACGTCGACAGCTGGTTCAACCCGGTCGCCGCCCCACCTATTCCAGCGCCCGGATGTGACGGCGCACACAGGGTTCAGGGAGTGGCGGCGGCGCAGCGGCGGGCGAGGGTGCGGATCTGTTCGACCAGTTCGGGCGGTTCGGTGACGGTGAAGTCGGTGTCGATCGAGGTGATCATCCAGCCCAGCGCCCACGGCGTGTCCGCGCCGACGTGCAGCAGGCAACTGCTGTCGTCGACGGCTTCCAGGACGCCCATGCCGGGCCAGACACGGTCGGCGAGTTCGGCGGCCGAACGATGCAGGGTGACGGTGGCGCGGTGCGGCCAGGCGCGGGAGGAGAGTTGGTTGGACAGGTAGACGACGACGTCGCCCTCGGGCGGTGGGCGCGGGGTGAAACGCGGGCCGGTGGGGGTGCGCGGGCGCAGGCGGTCCATGCGGTAGGATCGCCAGTCCGCCGGTGTCGGGTCCCACGCGACCAGGTACCAGTGGCGGTTGAAGTTGACCACCGTGTGGGGTTCGACGTCCTTGGTCGACTGGCGGCCGCGCAGGTCGGTGTAGTCGAAGCGCAGGCGTTCGTGGCGGTGGCAGGCGTCGGAGACGGCGAGCAGGCGTTCGGGTTCCACGCGCGGCGCGGACGCCTCCACCCGGACCAGGGAGCGTTGCAGTCCGCGCAGACGGTGACGCAGGCGCGAGGGCATGACCTGTTCGAGTTTGGTGAGCGCGCGCAGCGCGGAATCCTCGAAGCCGACGACGGTGCCGCCCGTGGTGGTGCGCAGGCCGACGGCGACGGCCAGCGCTTCGTCGTCATCGAGCAGCAAGGGTGGCAGCGCGCTGCCCGCGGCGAGGCGGTAGCCGGCGGTCCCCTGGACGGCGTCGACCGGGTAGCCGAGTTCGCGCAGGCGGTCCACGTCGCGGCGCACGGTGCGGGTGCTGACGCCGAGACGGTCGGCCAGGTCGCCGCCGGACCAGTCGCGGGGCATCTGCAACAGCGACAGCAGGCGCAGCAGCCGAGCCGAGGTTTCGAGCATGCTTCCAGAATGCCCGCATCTTAGGAACAGAGCTGTCCTAAGGCGGTCCTAGGTTGCGGATATGACGAATTTCGCACCGTTCCGTATCGCCGTTCCCGACGCCGACCTCGCGGATCTGCACCGCCGGTTGGCGGCCACCCGGTGGCCCGCGGAACTGCCCGGCGTCGGCTGGACCTACGGCATCCCGACCGGCTACGTCCGGGAGTTGGCCGAGTACTGGCGGACCGGTTTCGACTGGCGCGCCCAGGAGGCGGCCCGCAATCGGCATCCGCAGTTCCGCGCCGAGATCGGCGGGCAGCAGGTGCATTTCACCCATGTGCGCTCGGCCGAACCGGACGCGCTGGCGCTGGTCCTGGTGCACGGCTGGCCCTTCGAGGACTTCACCGAGCTGATCGGACCGCTCACCGACCCGGTCGCACACGGCGGCGAGGCTGAAGATGCCTTCCACCTGGTGATCCCGACACTGCCGGGCTTCGGGTTCTCCGGCCCGACGGTCGAGGCCGGGGCCGCCTCGACCGAACGGAGCGCGCGGATCATCGCCGAACTCATGGCGGGGCTCGGCTATCGCCGCTACGGCGCGCAGGGCGGCGACGCGGGTTCGTTCATCGCGCCGCAGATGGGCCGGATCGACACCGAACACGTGGTGGGCGTGCACCTCAACGACCCGATCACCATTCCGTCCTGGGACGACGACGGCTCGGCCTACGACGACCGCGATCGGGAGAAATTGGCGCGGTTGCAGGATTGGAGCGCGCAGGAGACCTCCGGTTACGCGGGCATCCACTCCACCCGGCCGCAGACGCTCGCGCCCGCGGTCGCCGACTCCCCCGCGGGCATGCTGGCCTGGGTGCTGGACGTGGTGCACACCTACAAGAGTCCCGCCGCGGCCACCCCGACCGACGCGATCGATCGCGACATGCTGCTCACCAACCTGGCGATCCTGTGGTTCACCGACACCACCGGATCATCGATGCGCCTGTACAAGGAGTCCGAGCAGTGGGGCGCCGACCTGCCCGATTCCGGTGTCCCGACCGGGATCGCGGTCTTCCCGGGCAACAGCACGCTGCGCGGACTCGCCGAGAAGCAGAACACCGTGACGCGGTGGTCGGAGTTCGATCGGGGCGGTCATTTCGCGCCGATGGAGACACCGGACATCATGATCGCGGAACTGCGCGCGTTCTTCCGCGACCTGCGCTGAGTTCGTCCAGCCAGACCGTCATCGCGCTCAGGGCCCAGCGGAACCCGTTGAGCTGGTGTCGATTCAGATAGCCGTGCCACGAACTCGGCACCACCGCATACGAAGTCGTGACCCCGGCGGCGTCGAGTTCGGCGGCGAAGGTCTCCCCGGAGGCGCGCAGAGTGTCGTGGTCGGCGTCGAGCAGCAGGGCGGGCGGCAGGCCGGTAAGGTCGCCGCCGCCCGGAAACGCGCCGCCGTGCAACGCCTCCTCGTCACCGACGTAGTTGAGGTTGAGGCGATGCACGGCGGGCGCGGACAGTTGCCGGTAGCCGCCGAGGCCGCGCAGGCGTTCGCGCACCGAATCCGGCAGCGGCGGCAGTTCGGCGTGGTAGAGGCCGTAGCACAGCAGCATGCCCGCCACATCGGACAGCCGCTGCGTCGCGGTGACCGCCAGGCAGGCGCCCGCGCTGGCGCCGCCGACCACCATCCGGTCGTGCTCGTCGGCGAAAGCGCGCCCCGCGTCGACCACGTCGTCCAAGCCGGCGGGATAGTGGTTGTCGGTGTAGGAACGCGGCCACGGAAAGCGCGGCGCGAGGCGGTAGTCGACGGTGCGCACCGGACGCCCCGTCGCGGCCAGACGCAGCGCGACCTCGTGGGATTCGGCCTGATCCAGGTTGCCCCAGGCGAATCCGCCGCCGTGCAGCCACAGCACCGCCGCCGCGTCCGAGCGGATCTCCGGGGGGAGGTAGTCGCGGACGGGGATCTCCCCTCCCCGCCCCCGCACCGTCCGGGCCTCGATACGCACTTCGTCGATGCCCGCGGCGATCGGGCGCAGGTCGGTCATCGGACCGATAGGTCGTGATCTCCGGACATGGCATTCCTGAGCTGGCGGGATTCGGGGGTCACCGCAGCATACCGAAATCCTTCCGGATGGTCGCAGCCCCGAATCCTGTCGACCGACCTCCCGGGAACGATCACACCAGGTAGTCCTCGACTCGAAGGAACGCGCGTGCCTGCCCTGCCCCGGTGCGGTCAGCCGCGTCGGACCAGGCCGCGGGCAACGAGTTCGATCGTCACCGCGACCGCGACCGACTGGGCCAACAGCAGCGCGAGCAGCACCAGGATCTGCACCGCCGCGGCCTGATACGCGGACCCGCTCGCCACCAGGACGCCGACGAACGCGCCGGGCAGGGTGACCAGGCCGACGGTGCGGGTCTGGTCGACGCCGGGCAGCAACGCGTCGGGCGCGCGGGCGCGACGGGCGGCGGTGAGGACCGCGGCGGTGAACATGACCGCGAGCACCAGCAGCGCGGACCACAGCCGCTCCAGCGCGACGGCCAGCACCAGGGCCACCGCCCCGAGTTGGACGACCGCGCGCACCGCGGCCCCCGGCGCGACCCGGATCGGGCCCAGACGCGCCAGTCCGTACACCGCGGCGGTCGCGGCGACCAGAACAACGCACAGGATCACCAGGCCCGGCCCAGGTTGCGCCATCGCGTTCACGGGGCAGGGTCCGCGTTTCTCGGCGCGGCGTGGGTCGGCACCGAACCATCATCTCCGGGCGACGTCCGATCCGGTCGCAACCGCCGAGTCGGGCCGTCGGGGTTGCGCTCCCTCTCAGACCAGCAGCGCCCTGGTCTGGGCGCGTTCGGATGCCCGGTTCGGTCGCCCGCGCGGGCGATTGCTGTGAGAACGCTGAGAAGACGCGCTACTCAGCGTTTCTACAGCGCGCGGTGCACAGACTCACGAAGGTGAGCAACATCCCGCACACCCTGGCCGAGGTCGTCACCGAGATCCGCACGGAACCCGGGTCGGCGGAGATCGCCGCGTCGTGTGCCGCGGTCGTCGCCGGCTCGGTCGCGGTGCGAACGGCCGGGACAGACCGCGACGCGGTCCGACGCCGATGGGCGCTCGCCCGCGTCCTGGCACTGGCCGCCGCGTTGCTGACGCTCACCGCGCAGGTGCGGACGGCCGGGTGGGCGACCGGTCTCGACGGCACGGTGACGGACTGGTTCGCCGCGCACCGCGATCCCGTCCTCACCGGCCTGGTCCTCGTCGTCACCGATCTCGGCGGCCTGCTCGGTTCGACGGTCGTCGCCCTCGCGGCCGCGCTGCTGATCCGGCGCGGCGACCTCCATCCGCGAGCCCTGGCGCCGATCACGGCGACGATCGTGCTGGCCTCGACGGTCAGCACGCTCACCAAGACGATCCTCGCCCGCGAGCGTCCGCCGCTGCCGTACCGGCTCGTCACCCAGGGCGACTACGCGTTCCCCTCGGGACACGTCACCACCGTCACCACGCTCGCGGGGATGGCACTGCTGCTCTACACGGTCCGCCGCCCCGATGCGCATCGGATGACGATCGCCGCGACGATCGCGGGCGCGGCGGTGCTGCTGATCGCCGCGACACGGCTGTACCTGGGCGTGCACTGGCTGACCGACGTCGTGGGCGGGGCGCTGCTCGGCTCGACGGTGATCGCCGCCGCGGCGGCGGTGGTCCACCGGTCGCCCGCGACGCGCGCGTGGATCGGACTCGCGCCGCCCGAGGAGACCGAACCGCCCGCGCCTCGAAAGCACGCCGAACACGGCGCGACCCTCCGCTGATCGGCCCGCCCCCGGCGGTGCGCTGCCGGGTGGAGGTCGATCACGACTCGCGGTTGCACTGCTGACCGACGCTCACACGCCAGCTCACTACCGGGTGCGGGTAAACGACGCCTCAGGGCCGGGCCGCCAATCGACCCTCACACACCGGTGCGTTGCCGGTAGCGGCGTTCGGCGTAGGCGAGGTCGTCGCGCCACAGGCGGGTGGCGGCGTATTTCATCAGGGGCCGCACAACGGGCAGCGCCTTGCGGGTATGGCGGAAGCCCGGTCGCTCCGACGTCGCGATGACGGCTTCGACCACGGCGGTGCGGGGCCGCCCGTCCAGGCCGGGACCCAGTGGGGTGGCGTGGGTTTCGACCACGCTGCCCGTTCCTTCACC
>NZ_BAGG01000259.1 GCF_000308695.1 Nocardia takedensis NBRC 100417
TTCGACGGCGACCTGTCCATCTCGGCGGTCAACGGACCGCGCGCGGTCGTCGTCGCCGGACCGCGCGAACCGCTGGCCCGGTTCGAGCGCGTGCTGGCCCGCGCCGGAATCATGCGCTGGAACGTCGACGGCGTCGACTTCGTCGCGCATTCGGCCTCGATGGACGGACTGCGCGAACCGCTCGCGCCCGCGCTGGCCGACCTGCGCCCGCGCACGTCGAGGATCCCGTTCTATTCCACGGTGACCGGCGAGGTGGTCGACACCGCCGAACTCGACGGCGACTACTGGTACCGGAACCTGCGCGAGACCGTCCTGTACGAACCCGCGCTGCGCGCCCTGCTGGCCGCCGACAACGACGTGGTCATCGAGGTCGCCCCGCACCCCCTGCTGACCCTCGGCAGCGAGGAGACGGTGGCCGAGGCGGGCGTCCGCGCGGCCGTCGTGGGCACGCTGCGCCGCGACGACGGCGGTCCGCGCCGCATGGTGCACGCGCTGGCCGAGGCGTTTGTCGCCGGAATCGAGATCGACTGGCGGTCGCTGTTCGCGGGTCGCGCGGTGCGCCGCGTCGCCCTGCCGACCTACGCCTTCGACCACGAGCGGTACTGGGCCGTCGGCGAGAAGATCGGCGACCTCGGCGAACTGGGGCTGGCCCGCACCGGCCACCCGCTGCTGCGCGCAGCGCTGCGTCCCGGCGGGGGAGCGGGCCGCGTGTGGACCGGCGGATGGTCCGCGGCCCGGCAAGGCTGGCTGGCCGACCACGTCGTCTTCGGCGAGGTGGTCGTCTCCGGCACCACGATGGTCGAACTGGCCGCCGCCGCGGGCGCCGAGACGGGGTGCCCGCTGGTGTCCGAACTGATGCTCGAAGCGCCGCTGGTCATCCCGGAGGACGCGACGGTCGGCGTTCAACTGTCCGTCGACGAACCGGACGATGCCGGCGCTCGCGCGTTCACCCTGCACACCAGCCTCGACCACGAGCAGTGGACCCGGCACGCCTCGGGCACACTGAGCCCCGAGACCGCCGCGCCGCCCGAAGAACACCGGGACACCTGGCCGCCGGCGGGCGCGACCGAGATCCCGGCCGCCGGATGGTACGAACCGCTCGCCGAGCGCGGCTTCGGCTACGGCCCCGCCTTCCAGGGGTTGCGGTCGCTGTGGCAGCACGGCGAAGACCTCTACGCCGAGATCCGGACCTCCGCGCCCACCAAGGGATACGCGATTCACCCGGCCTTGTTCGACGCCGCCTTCCACGGGGCCCTGCGCGTCCCGGACCGGGACGAGTCCGATGCCGGTGTGGTGCTGCCGTTCGTCTGGTCGAAGGTGTGGCTGAGCCCCGAATCCGGCGCGCCGGACACACTGCGGGTCCGCCTGCGCCGGACGGGACCGGATTCGGTGTCGATGCTCGGCGTGAGCGAATCCGGGCGCGTGCTGGTGTCGGTGGGCGAGGTGGTCTCGCGGCCGATCTCGGTGGCGCAGTTGACCGCCGGGCGACGCACGGCCGACGGCGCGCTCTACGACGTGCGCTGGGCCCCGGCCGCGCCGACCGGTCAGCCGGTCACCGAATTCGCGGTGGTGACACCGGGTTTCGATACCGCGGAACTCACCGGTCTGTCGCAGTACCCGGACCTGGCCTCGGTCGCCTCCGAGGACGGCGCGCCCGCGCCCGCCACGGTCGTCCTGGCGATCCCGCCGGTCGCCGGGGCGGTGCCCGAGGCCGTGCGGCACACGACCCGCACGACCCTCGGGATCGTCCAGACCTGGCTGGCCGCGGCGGCGTTCGCCGAATCGCGACTGGTCGTGGTCACCTCGCGGGCCGTGGCCGTCGAGGACGGCGAAGCACCCGACCTGTCGACCGCGCCGGTCTGGGGTCTGCTGCGCAGCGCGCAGGCCGAACACCCCGACCGTTTCGTCCTCGTCGACACCGACACCGGCGCGGACGGCGTCGTGGGCTGGGCGGGCGTCACGGCGGCGCTGTCCGTCGGCGAACCGCAGGTGGCGATCCGCGCGGGCCGCCCCTCCGTCCCCAGGCTGACCCGCTCGACCGCGCCCGTCGCACCGCTGACCGCCTTCGACGCCGAGTCGACCGTGCTGATCACCGGCGGCGCGACCGGTCTGGCCGCCCTGCTGGCCCGCCACGTGGTGGTCGAGCACGGCGTGCGGTCGCTGGTGCTGGCCAGTCGCAGCGGTCCCGCCGGGGCGGGCGCGGCGGACCTGGTCGCGGAACTGACCGAACTCGGCGCGCGGGTGCGCGTGGCGGCCTGCGACGTAGGCGACAGGACCGCCGTCGCCGACCTGATCGACGGCATCGACGCGGACCGCCCGCTCCGGGTGGTGATCCACGCGGCGGGCGTGCTGGCCGACGCGACGGTCGAGGCGATGACCCCCGACCACCTCGAGAAGGTGCTGGCCGCCAAGGTCGACGGCGCCTGGAACCTGCACGAGGCGACCCGCTGCATGGACCTGGCCGGTTTCGCGCTGTTCTCCTCGTCCTCCGGACTGCTCGGCGGTCCGGGGCAGGCGAACTACGCCGCGGCCAACGTCTTCCTCGACGCCCTGGCCCAGTGGCGGAACGATCAGGGCCTGCCCGGCGTGTCGATGGCGTGGGGCCTGTGGGCGCAATCGACCTCGATGACCCGCGAACTGAGCGATCTGGACGTCTCCCGCCTGGCCGGAACGGGCATCACCGCCCTGTCGCCGGAGGTCGGCACGGCGCTGTTCGACGCGGCGCTGTCCGGAGCGAGCGCCGTGGTGGCCCCACTGCGTCTGGACACGGCCGCGCTGCGGGCCCGCGGGCGCACCGCGGCGCTGCCCGCGATGCTGCACGGGCTGATCCCCGCCGCGGCGCGCAAGGCCGACAGCGGCGCGGCCGAAGCCCTGCGCGCGCGTCTGGCGGGACTGAACGCCCAGCAGCGCGCGCGTCACGTGCTGCGGTTGGTCTCGGCCGAGGCCGCCGAGGTCCTGCACGCGGGCGCGGAGACCATCGATCCCGACAAGGCGTTCAAGGACTTCGGCTTCGACTCCTTGGCCGCGGTCGAACTGCGCAACCGCCTCGCCCACGTCACCGGCCTGACGCTCTCGGCGACGCTGGTCTTCGACCACCCGACCCCGAGCGCCGTCGCCGAACAACTGCTGCGCCAACTCGAACCGGGCACCGCCGCCCGTCCCGCTCCGCGGCCCATCGACGCCGAACTGGACCGGCTCGCCGAACTCCTGCGCGCCGTCCCCGCCGAGGACCGCGCCCGGGTGGCCGAACGCCTGCGCGCGGCCCAGCGCCTGCTCGACGACGACGACGCGAAAGACGAAGGCGGCGAGCGCATCCGGTCCGCGACGGCCACGGAGATCTTCGATCTCATCGACAACGACCTCGGAGTGCGCTGATCATGACCGTCGAGCACACGACAACGGGCCTCACCGCCGAACTGCACCGACTACACGAGGCGGGCGCGCTCGCCGAGGCCGTCCCGCTGCTGCGCGCGGCCGCGGCCCGGCGCACCACGTTCACCTCGCTCGCCACCCATCCGAACCCGCCGAAACCGCTGCTGGTGAGCGAGGGCGAAGCGCCGGTGCTGATCTGCCTGCCCTCGTTCCTCGCCGGATCGGGACCGCACCAATTCGCCAGGCTGGCCGTCAGTTTCGAGCGAAGACACCGCGCGCTCGCCCTGCTGCTACCCGGATTCGAGCGGGCGGGCGCGGTCCCCGCGGACTGGTCCGCCGCGATCGAGACGCTGACCCACGCCGCCCGCACCGCCGCGAGCGGGCGACGCTGCGTCCTGGTCGGCTATTCGATCGGCGGGGTGCTCGCGCACGCGGTGGCCCAACGCCTGGCCGAGGCGGGCCGACCCGTCGCGGGCGTCGTCATGGTCGACACGGTCGATCCCGGACCCGCCGCGCGGGCGGCCTCGTTCCTGTGGGCGCTGGGCAGCGTCCTGGACCGCAACGCCGACGGCCGCCTGGTCACCGACGAGAACCTGACCGCCATGGGCGCCTACCTGGATCTGCTCGACCAGTGGGAACCCGGCCCCGTCACCGCGCCCGTGCTCATGCTGCGCGCCGAGCGACGCGCGGGCGCGGCGGGCTGGCCGAACTGGGATGTCGCCGAGACCACCGTCGCGATCCCGGCCGACCACTTCTCCATCCTCGATCAGGACGCCGCGCACACCGCGCGCGCCATCGAGACCTGGCTGCGCCGCTGATCGTTCGGCGCCGTCAGTCGTTCCAGCGCCGTCAGTTGTTCCAGCGCACCGCCGCCGCGGCGGCGAAATCGCCGGCGTGCGCGAATCCGGCCATCACCACCAGCGAGCCGTCCGCGATCCGGCCCTCGCGGATCGCCAGATCCAGGGTGACGGGAACGGCCGCGCCGTAGAGATTTCCGCACCGGTCGAAGGTGTCCAGATGCTGATCGGCGCCCAGGCCCAGCGCGCGCCGCCAGTTGCGCAGGAACAGTCGATTGGGTTGGTTGGTCACCAGATAGTCGACCGCGCCGAGATCGAGGTCGATCTCCTTGCACAGTTCGCCGACCACCTCGGGGACCAGTCGGTTGCCCCGGTCGATGATCTCCTTGGACTTGTTTGAGTCGAAGACGATCTCCAGTTCGCCGCTGCCCGCCGCCCAGTATTTGCGGCCGTCGCCGGTCGCGGGCGACATGTCCGGCGCGAAGGACGGCGTGTTGCGCACGTGCACGCCCAGTACGGGGGAGCGGTCGTCGGCGGTCACGTAGGCGACGCCGCAACCGTCACCGGCGATGGCGGCGCTCTGCTTGCGGCTCAACTCCGGTTGGGCGAACAATTGGCCCGCGGTGTTCTGCACATTGGCCAGCAGGATGTTGTTCGCCTCGCCCGCCGCGATCATCGCCCGCGCGATCTTGAGCATGTACGGGAAGGCCCCGCAACCGCCGTTGTGCAGGTCGAGCACCAAGGCCGGATCGCAGCCGAGCAGGTGGGCCGTCTCGGCCCCGCATCCGGTGATGCACTCGTCGGGCAGCAAGGTGTTGGTGATGATCAGGTCGACGCTGCCCGCCGGATCGAGCCCGAGTCGCTCGAACATCGGCCGCGCGGCCGCCTCCACCATCTGCGCGGCCCGCTGCGACGGCGCGATCCGATGCCGCTCGTCGGGCAGTCGGAACAGCGGACTGGTCGCCATCGGATCGTTCTCCGCGGCCAGCGGATCCGGGGTGATCACCTCCGGCGGGAGGTAACTGCCGAACGCCGCGATGCTCATCGGATGCACGTGGACTTCCTCTCCCGTGGACTACCGTATTCGAATCGACTATCCCGCACCCGGTCCGCGCGACACCAGTTTGCCGACGCCCGTGGGCGACCGTATCTTTCGGAGTATGGATGTGGTCGTACAAGAACTGATGAAATGTTCTCCCGACGAATATCTGGATTTCGTCATGGATGTCGAACGATATGCCGAGGTCGACGACAAGATCACCAAGATTTTTTGGATCCGCCGCGAGGGCGATGTCGTCCTGTTCCAATTCCGCCCCGCACTGCCCGGGCTGCCGAGGCCCGCGCCGAAAATGGTGCTCCGCTTGACGTTGACGCCCGGTGAGCGCATCGATCTGGCCTTGGCGCCGCTGCCGATGAACAAATTCGGCAACCGTGTCATGAAATACACGGGCAGTTTCGTCTGCACACCGGCCGACGGCGGCACCCTGGTCATCAGTTCGACCTCGCTGGAGATCGTCCCCGCGCTGCGGTGGCTGCTCGAACCCATCCTGCGACGGTCGCTGCCGCCGAACTTCCAGGCCGAGATCGAGCATGCCAAGACCTACATCGAGGCACGCAGCGCCTACAACAGCTGAGCCGTAGCCGGTGTCGGAGCGGCCTTCTCGGCCGCCCGGCGCACCTGGTTGGCGGCATACAGCGCGCGCACCAGGAAAACCGGGTTCAGGGCGGTGAACATCGAGGCGTTGCGGGTGACGGCCTTGGTCACCCGCACGCCCACCCACGAGTCGTAGACCGCCGCCGAGAGCAGCACCTTCATCACGATCGACAGCTTGGGCCGCAGGCTCAGGTCGACGATCTGCGCCTGGTGCGGCCACAGCCGGAATCGGTGCAGGCGCTGGTACTTGCGCGCTCCCGCGTCGATCCCCGTCGCGTTCCCCGCCAGCAGCGCGGGAGTGACCGCGTCGCTGAGCCATTCGGCGGTCTGCATCGCCCACCCCAGCCCGGCGCCCTCGGCCGGATCCGCCGACATCGCCGCGTCGCCGACCAGCGCCAGCCCCGGCACGGTGATGCGCGGGCGGGTGATGCTCGGGTAGTCGCGGTAACCGATCACATCCGAAACACGTTCGGCGCGGCTCAGATCCGGACCGTCCGACAGTCCGGCGTAAGCGGCCAGCAACGCCGCCTCCTTGTCCTCGGCGGCCTCGTAGGTCGGCTTGTCCAACAGGCCGGCCAGCACCACCTGACCGTCGTCCATGGCGCCGACGGAGACGATCTCGGGCATCGTCAACCAGATCCGCATGGTCTGATCGGCGGGCACCTCGACGTTGCGGTAGTAGGCGAACACGCACGCGCGGCAGTTGCGCGAACGGATCCCGCGCAACCCGGCCAGATCGGCGATCTTCGAATGCCGTCCGTCGGCCCCGATCACCAGTTTCGCCCGCAAGCTCCGTTGCGCGCCGAGCACGGTCGCCTCGACGCCGTCGACGCGACCGTCGGCGTCCTTGCTCAGCTCGCGCACCTTCGCGCCCAGGATCAGATCCACCTGCGGCACTTCGGCGGCGGCGGCGCGGGCCAGCGGGTCCAGCGTCTCGCGGCGGATGTTGTAGCCGTGCGGGGGACGGTCGTTCGTGCGCGGCGTGCGCAGCCAGCCGTACGGGGTCAGATAGCCGTCGTGGGAGGGGACGCCGCCTGCGTCCTCGATGAGTTTGTCCAGCCCCGTGCGGCGCATGATCGGCAGCGCGCTGGACCGGATGGAAGAGGTGCACAGTCGCTTGTAGGTGTCGGGATTGCGATGCGCCTCGAGCAACGCGACCCTCGCGCCCGCGCGGCCCAGCAGGATCGCCGCGGTACAGCCCGCGAGACCGGCGCCCACGATTACCACGTCATAGTCGTCGTTCATAGGAACTCTCTCCGAGTGTGGTGGACGGGATGCCCTGTGCGGCACCTGGTTTCCATCCTCGCACCCGGGAGAGTTCGCCGACAAAGTTTCACCGCGCGCGGCGGCGCCCGATCATGCTCGGGCGCCGCGCTTTTCGATATAGTCCTTGGCCTGCGCGATCTCGGTCACGATGTTGTCCGGCAGGTTGCGGCGCAGGATCGGGTCGATCAGCCAGCGCACCGCCGGGGTGATCTCGGCGGTCATGGTCCGGGTGACGAGGGTGCCGTTCTCGACGGGTTCGCATTCGAATGTCGCGTTGAATTTCATCAGCCGATGCCAGAGTTTGCTGTCCGGCAGCGGGGCGAGCCCGACATCCACCCGCACACCGGGGGTGAGAACGCCTTGCGCCACCATCTTGGGCGCGGGGCCGGGAATTCCCGGCATCGCGGGACGGAATTTGAACTCCACCCGATTGCCTTCGCGGCGGACCCAGTCGAACGGGCCGAGTTTACTGTCCACTTCGGCGTATCGTTCGACATCCATCGCGAATTCGAGGAATTCGTCGGGAGAGCATGCAATGGTCTGTTGTGCCCGTGCTTCCACCATGGTGGCGAGTCTATCGGGATTCGGTGCGTCGACCTACTACATCAGCCCGACACCGCGAGATTTCCCAACGCCAGCAGAATCGCGCCCGCCCAGGCCAGTCGACGGCCGAGCAGCCTGCCCAGCAGGGGATTCCGATCGAGCGCGCCGAGCCGGAACTGGAACAGGCGGGCCACGAAGACCGGGCACAGCAGCACGCCGAGCAGCACCGGCAGCACCCCCGCCGCCACGAGGACGGCCACCACGACGAGGTCGGCCACGGCCAGTACGCCGAGCAGACCGATGTAGCGGCGCTCCCCCGCCAGCGTGGCCAGATTGATCCGCCCCGCCCCGCGGTCGGTGGCCATGTCGCGCATATTCGAATACATCGAGACCATCATCAGCCAGAAGGCGAACAGCGCCCCTTCGGTGACCAGGCGTCCGGTGACCCCGCCGGTGAGCGCCCAGAACGGGATCAGCACCAACTCCAGCGTCCACAGCAGCAGCACGGCCTCCTGGAAGCCGATGTGGCTGAACTTCATTCCGTAGGAGTACTGCACCGACACGGCCGCGCCCAGCACCGCGAGGGCGATCAGCACCGGGGGATGATGCGGGGCGACGAACAGTCCCGCGAGCAGCAGCGCACCGCCGACGCCCACACACGCCCAAGCGAAGCGCAGCGCCCGCGGCAGCGTCAGTTCGCCGGTCACCAGCGGCTTCCACTTCGCGCGCCGCAGCGCGCTGGGATCGTCCTGATAGTTCTTGGCGTCGGTGCCGTCGCGGAACCCGGTGATGTCGTCGAAGGCGATCACGGCGCTGTGGATCAGGAAGTAGCCGACCACGATCAGCGCCAGCGCGAGCCAGGTGCCGCCGTCGCGGGCGACCGTCGTCGGCAGCAGCGTGGCCACCAGCAGATACCCCAGGTTGTAGTCCAGGAAGTAGACGTTGGCGAGGTGGCCGTAGGCGCGCAGGGATTTCGTGGTGGGGGTCAGGAGATCGACCAACGCAGTGTTCCTATCCTGAGACGTGTTCCGCTCTCGCGGAGGCGGCGTGATTCCGCTGTCGCGGGGTTGTTCGCGATCGTCAGATGATCTGGATTCGCTGCATGTGACGCTCGGTCGCGCCGGTGAAACGGTTGCGGCCGTGCAGCAGTCCGTGGTTCTCGGCGATGACGATGTCGCCGGTCCGCCAGGCGTGTTCGTAGCAGTAGCGCGGATCGTGCAGGCGCTGGGACAATTCGGTCATCACCTGCACGGCCTCCTCGGAGGACGGCCCTTCGACGGTGAGGAACAACGGATTCCGATACTTCGCGGGGTCCAGCGGTTCGGCGTAGCGGATCGTGGTCTCGCCGGTGGTGGGGTGGGTGGCCAGCACCGGATGGGTCATCGTGCCGCCGTAGTGGGCCAGTCGGTCGGTGCGGTAGGTGACCGAGGTCCGGGACCACAGGTCGCGCAGATCCTCGGGCGCGTCGCGGTAGACGCGGGTCGCGTCGGAGAACACGGTCTCCCCGCCCGCCCCCGGTTCGCAGCCGCGCACACACTGGAACAGGAAGAACCGGGGAGCCCGCTCGGACCACGCGCCGTCCCAGTGGAACGGCACGTCGCCGGAGTCGAAGAGGTAGTTCTTCGGGTCCTCCTGCACCACCAGGTCCAGGATCGTGCCGAATTCCCACTCGACCAGTTCACCGGCCGCCAGGCAGTAGCGCTCGAGGTCGGGGGTGTCGAGCAGGCCGTAGCCGCGCAGGACCAGCACCTTGGCCGACAGCGCCGTGGCGAGCAGACTGTCGACGGGCACGTCGGCGAGGGTCTGCCCGGGCTCGGGCGCCGTCACCAGTCGGCCGAACGGTGCCAGGTCGACGCCCTCGAGCAGCGCCTGCCGCAACTGATTGCTCACGATTCTCCTTCCGGCGCGGCCGGGACCGGCACGACCGGTTCGATCGGTTCCGCGCTGACGAAATGGCTGGGCCTGCTGTTGCGCCACACCAGTCGGGCCCCCGCGCTCTCGGCCTGCGCGCGCTTGACCAGCAAGTGACGTCGCCCGTCGTCGAGCACCACGCCGTGCCACGGCGTCAGCCAACTGTCGGCGGTGCGCAGCAGGTGGAACCCGATCTTGGGGCCGTGATGGGCTTGCGGATGGATCGACAGACGCACCGCGTCGGGGAAGACCTGCTCGACCACCCGACTCCACGCCTGACTGCGCTGCACCACGCCGTAGGCGGTCGCCTTGGCGCGGTTGCGCAGTTGGGTGGTGCTCAGGTCGGGCAGCAGCGCCGCGTCGTCCTCGGTGACGAACCGGTGGATGCCGTTGAACATCTGGCGCACCACCGGATCCGCGCGCACCGAATCGCGGATCTGCTCGACGGATTCGGCGTAGTCGTCGAGCAGTCGGGCGCGGCGTCGATCCCAGGTCAGTCCCGGCATGACGTCGGCCAGCGCGTAGAGCCCGATCGCGCCGCCGCCGATCGCGCGGATCACCCGCAGCAGTTCGGCCGCGTAGTCGTCGACGTGGTCGTCCTCGATGCCGAGGACGTCACTGAACACGTGTCCGTCCGAGCAGACCGTGACCACCGCGCCCGGCCTATACACGGCCGACACGCGTTCACAGAAGCCCTGGATCGATTCGAGCGCGAGTTGTTCGCCCAGATCGGGCAGCCGTCCGATGGTCTTGCGCCGATTGCGCGACTTGGCCGGGAAGGCGGGGATGACGAAATGCACCGGTTTGCCCGCCGCGACGTAGCGGCCGACCTTGTCCAGGTGCGGCGCGAAGCATTCGGCGCACGGTTCGCTCGCGCACGGATCGGTGGGGGCGAGGGTGCGGCGGCGCTGGAACACCAAGCGCAGAACCCGCTCGGCCACCAGTTGGTCGGGGGAGCCGTGCACCGGACGGCGCGCGTCGCCGACGCGGTGCTGCCGGGCGGCCATGGTCCTGGTCACGACACACCTCCGCGGTAGGTCGGAGCCGAAGCGGTCATCAGGACCGGCCCGCTCGCTCGAGATAATCCTTCTCGAACGCTCCCATCATGAACGAGACCGCCTCTACCAGAGGCTGTTCCACCTTGCTCGGCGTCCCGGAGTCGAACGGCGGCTGTGGGTCGTATTCCAGCGCCAGTTGGATGCCCTGCGCCACCTCGGGGGCGACCAGTTCGGCCACCAGCGTCAGCGCCAGATCGATGCCCGCCGAGGACCCCGCCCCGGTGGCGATGCGGTCGCCGAGCACGACGCGCTGATCGGTGGGCTGCGCGCCGTATTCGGCCAGTTCCTTGTGGAAATTCCAGTGTGTCGCGGCGGGCAGACCCGCCAGGACGCCCGCGGCAGCGAGGATGTGCGCCCCCGTGCACACCGAGGTCGTCCACGTGGTGTGCGGATGCGCTTCGCGCACCCACTCCACGATCGGCGCGTTCTCCTTCGCCAGGGTGAGCGAAGCCGGACCGCCCGGAACCACCAGCACGTCCGGCCGCGGCAGTTCGGCGAAGGTCTTGTCGACCTGTAACCGCAGCAGGCCGTGATCGTCTGCCACCGTGTCCTTCTCGGCGGCGCACAGCACCACCTCCACGTTCGGCACGGTCGTGAAGACCTGGTACGGACCGATGGCGTCCAGCGCGGTGAAACCCTGGAACAGGCCGAGAGCGACGATCACGGAAATCCTCCTGGTGGGGACGAACGACTCAGTGGTTCAACACGAGCGGCAGTTCTGCGGGGCCGCGCAACACCAGCGACGGCTTGAACCGGATCTCGGCGCGCGGCACGGCCATCGACACCTCGGAAAAGCGCTCGAGCAGCATCTCCAACAGGATCCGGCTCTCCAGTCGGGCCAGCGCCGCGCCGAGGCAGCGGTGGATGCCGTGGCCGAAGGCCAAGTGCCGCTTGTCCTCCCGGCCGATGTCGTAGACGTCCGGGTTCGGGTACTGCCGCTCGTCGCGATGTGCCGCGCCGACCAGCAGCAGCACCGGTTCGTGGGCGGGAATCGTGGTGCCCGCGATCTCCAGGTCCTCGGTCGCGAAGCGCCACAGCGAACTCGGCTGCGGCCCGTCGTAGCGCATCGTCTCCTCGATGGACTCCGAGACGGTGTACTTGCCCGCGCGGACCTCGGCCAACTGCTCGGGGTGCGCGAGCAGCGCCACCAGCATGTCGCCCATCAGGCGGATGCTGCTCTCGTACCCGGCGACCACCAAGGCCACCGCGGTGCCGACCAATTCGTCCGAGCTCAGCGCCTGGGTCTCGTCGCTGGCCTTGACCAGATCCGAGAGCAGATCGTCGCCCGGATGCGCCCGCTTGTGCGCGACCAGCTCCTCCGCGAACCGCATCAGCGACGACGTCGCCTCGGGAACGTCGCCCAGTTCGGCGGGATCGGCGGTGAACACCAGATCGCCCCACCGCCGCAGATCGTCCTCGTCGCCCGGTTCGGCGCCGATCACCGAGCAGATCGAGCGGATCGACAGCGGCGCGGCCACCCGCGACATCACGTCGACGGGTTCGCCGAGCGGTAGCGGGGTGAGCAGATCATCGACGGTCTTCCTGATGCCGCTCTCCCACTGGGCGATGCGCGCGGCGGTGAAGGTGCCCTGCGCCAGGCGTCGCAGTCGGGTGTGATCCGGCAGGTCGAGGTTGAGCATGGTGCGCTCGGCGACCGTCCCCGCGCCGAAGGCCAGGCCCGCCGCGCGGAAGTCCGGGAGCGCGGTGTTGTAGTCGCTGCTCAACCGCGCGTCGGTGAACCCCGCACGGACATCGGCGAATCGGCTGACCAACCACACCCTGATGTTCACGAACGGGATGGTCACCGGATACACCGGCGCGTTGTCGCGCAGCCAGGCGTAGAAGGGGTACGGATCCTGGAAGAACTCCGGTGTGAACATCGCCGGAACGGAGAGATCCGGTGTGAGGATGTCATCGGGCATCTGACGAAACTCCCTCGTCGATTAGAAGCTGCGCAACGTTAACCAGCGCCGGAGACGAGCGTCAAAGGCCGCCTCGACACCGTCGTCGCAAGCTTTCGCGGCGAACGTGGGATGACTAGCTGAGGTCCTTTCGGATCTCCCGGCGTCGGGAGATCCGGGACCACCGGAGGCCATTCGGTCAGCGAGGTTTTCCCTTGTCGCCCTTGAAGGTTCCGCGATTCGGGCCGATTCGGCGGATCGGTCGGCGCGGCATCCTAGTGCCACGGTATCGTCCGGTCGAGTGAACCTCCACCGCGCGGTCTTCGGGATAATGGGACCAACGGCGACAGTGAGGTGGCACGGTGGGACGTGAGAAGGCAGGCGCGGGCACCCGCGCGGCGATCGCGGCGGTCCGAGCCCTGCTGCGTCTGCCGCCGCCGGTGAAGCGCCGGATGGCGGGCCCGGTCGTCCGTCGTGACGGCCTGGAACTCGACCTGGACGCGCAACTGCTGCTGCGGATCACCGGCGCGTTGCCGCGCGCCCGGCTCGATCCGGTCACCTCGCCGCCGCGGATGCGGGTCGCGGCGCGCCGGATGGCCGCCATCGGCCGCGGCCCCCGCGAATTCCTCCCGGTGCGCGAGACGACCGTGGCGGGCGGGGCGGGCCGCCTGCGCGCCCGCGTGTACCGGCCCGCCGACGCCGACACCGTCCTGGTCTGGTTCCACGGCGGCGGATGGGTCATCGGGGATCTCGACACCCACGACGGCCTGTGCCGCACGCTCGCCGCCACCGCGGGCGTCACCGTGATATCCGTCGACTACCGTCTCGCGCCCGAACATCCCTATCCCGCGGCCGTGGACGACGCGGCGGCCGCGTTCACCGACATCGTCTCGCGCGCCACGGAATTCGGCGCGACGGCGGATCGCGTCGCGATCGGCGGCGACAGCGCGGGCGGCCATCTCGCCGCACTCCTGGCCCTGCGCGACCCGGATGCGCCGCTCGCCCAACTGCTCGTCTATCCGCCCACCGATCTCACCGGAAGCTCGCAGTCGCGTACCACCTTCGCGCACGGATTCGCCCTCACCCGCGCCGACATCGACTTCTACGACGCCTGCTTCCTCCCACCCGATCTCGACCGCGCGAGCCCCGAGGTCTCCCCGCTGTTCGCGCAGACGACCGTCGGCCTGCCGCCCACGGTGATCATCACCGCCGGATTCGATCCGCTGCGCGACGAGGGCGAGTCCTACGCCGAGCGCCTGCGCGCCGACGGCGTAGCGGTCCGCGTGCGCCGCTTCGACGGGTACCTGCACGGATTCGTCAACAACGCCTTGGCGTTCGGCCCCGCCGTCGAGGAGATCGCCGCTCTGTTCGCCGAGACGCTCGCGAAACACCGCGCCCGCCCGGCGCGGGATCCGGAGCTACGCGCCGCCGACTGAAGTCGGGGCTGCACCCCGATTCGGATCAGCCCGAGCGCTATGGGTCACCGCGGTCGCCGGCCTGGCTACCGTGTCCCGGGTGGATCTGAAACTGGACGGTAAACGCGCCCTGGTCACCGGCGGCAGCAAAGGCATCGGCTACGCGGTCGCCCGCGCGCTGGCCGGCGAGGGCGTCGACGTGGTCATCGCCGCACCCCCGAGCCCCTGGAAGCAGCGGCCCGCACCCTCGGCGCGGAAACCGGCCGCCGCGTACTGGCCGTTCCCACCGACACCGGCGACGACGCGCAGGTCCGTGCGCTGGTCGAACGCACCGTCGCCGAACTCGGCGGCATCGACATCCTGGTGAACTCCGCCGCCACCCCGTGGAGCGCGGGCGCGACCGCCGACCTCGCGGTCGCCGACGTCGTCACCTTCCTCGCCTCGCCCCGCAGCATCGCCATCACCGGCGACACCATCGCCGCCGGCGGCGGCGTCCCCGGCCCGATCTACTACTGAACGCCGTTCCCGCTCAACGGAGGTCGTGACGTGCGCGGCGTCGAACGATCGGTGTCAGGCCGGGGGTTGGACGAGGGTCGCCTGGGAGCGTTTGCGGAGGGTGAAGCCGAGGGTTTCGTAGAGGCTGATGGCGGTGGTGTTGGCGGCGACCGCGTGCAGGAACGGGGTTTCGCCGCGGGCGCGGATGCCCGCGCCGACGGCGCGGATGAGGCGGGTGCCGTAGCCGCGGCCGCGGTGGTCGTGGTGGGTGCAGACGGCGCTGATCTCGGTCCAGCCCGGGGGATGCATGCGTTCGCCGGCCATGGCGACCAGTTCTCCGTCGATTCGCAGACCGAGATAGGTCCCCATCTCGATGGTGCGGGGCAGGTAGGGGCCGGTTGGGTGCGGGCGATCAGGTCGAGGATCTCGGGGACGTCGGCGGCGGTGAGACGGACGAGGTCCGGGTCGCCGGCCACGCGGAGTTCAGAGCCGTCCATCTGGACGGAGTCGAAGACGCGCAGCACCGTCCAGCCTTCGGGCGGGACGTGCCCGTACCCGCGTAGGCCCGCGACGCCGGTCGGGCCGAGGATTTCGGCGAGATCGCGCCAGTCCTGATCGTCGAGGACCGGGGGATGGCCGACGAAGGAGGCGACGTCGGGATCGTAGCGGCCGATCCGGCCGACCCATCTGGCGAACCGGCGGTGTTCCCCGCGCAGCGAGGAACGCACCGGGTCGTCGAGCGGATGTAGTGCGACCTCGAGGTCGATCGCCGAATCAGTGGTCAACGCACTCTCCTCCGCGCACGGTCCGGACCGGGAAACGTTAGCGAGACATACGAGATCCGGTCACCGGTTCCGATCACCGCGATTCCGAACGAGGAGCCCGCGGGATCGCCGCGGGCTCCTCGATCCGACCGATCGCGCTCAGCGCGCCGCCACGGCCTCTTCCTCGGTGCGCTCGACCGGTGCGTCGAGGCGGCGGGTGAGGGCCTCGCCTTCGATGTCGAAGGTCGGCACCAAGGGGGACAACCACTTCGGCATCCACCAGATCCGCTCGCCCACGATGAGCATGAACGCGGGCACGATGAGCATGCGCACCAGGAAGGCGTCGGCGAGCACGCCGATCGCGAGGGCGAAGCCGATCGTCTTGAGGATGACGTCGTCGGTGAGGGCGAATCCGGCGAACACGCCGATCATGATGATGGCGGCGGCCACGACGACGCGGGCGCTGTGGGCGAACCCGTCGATCACGGCGCGGCGCGCAGGGGTGCCGTGGGCGAAGGCTTCGCGCATGCGGCTGACCAGGAACACCTCGTAGTCCATCGCGAGTCCGAACAGGATGCCGGTCAACAGGATCGGCAGGATGAACAGCACGGGGCTGGTGGTGTCGAGGCCGATGAGCTGGTTGAGCCAGCCCCACTGGAACACCGCGACGGTCGCGCCGAGGGATACGCCGATGGAGAGCATGAAGCCCAGCGCGGCCTTGAGCGGCACCCACAGCGAGCGGAACACGGCGATGAGCAGGAACACGGCGAGTCCGACCACGACCGCGAGGTAGAGCGGGAACACCGAGGCGAGTTCGTTGGCGATGTCGACGCCCACGGCGGTCTGCCCGGTGACCAGGGCGCGCGCCCCGGTGCGGTCGGGCAGGTCGGCGACGGCGGCGCGGATGTCGGCGACCAGATCCTTGGTGGCCTGATCCGAGGGGCCGGAGCCGGGGAGGACGGTGACGGTGGCGAACCGCACGGTCTCGAGTTGCCGGATGAACGCCTGCTGAGCCTGCGGGCCGGCGCCGGTGACGGCGGGAACGACCGCGGCGATGTCGGAGCCGGGCCGCTGGGCCAGCGCTTGCAGATCGGTGGTGACCTGCTGCACGGCGGCCGCCGGATCGGTGGCTTCGGCGGTGTCGACGACGACCACGAGCGGTCCGTTGGCGCCCGGCCCGAAGTTCTCGGCGATCAGGTCGTAGGCGACGCGGGCGTCGCTGCCCGCGGGCTTGCCCGCGTCGTCGGGCAGGGCGAGTTGCATCGAGGCCACGGGGATCGACGCGATGATCGCGATCGCGATGCCGCCGGCCAGCGCGGCCCATCTGCGGCGGGCGATGCCTTCGACCCAGCGGCGGCCGTGGGTGCGGATCGGCGCGTCGTCGGTCGCCTTCGTCAGGTAGCGGGGCTTGCCCTTCATGACCTTCCGGCCGGCGAAGCCCAGGATGGCGGGCAGCAGCGTGAGGGAGATGAGCACCGCGACGGCGACGGTGAACGCGCCGCCGAGTCCCATCTGGGTGAGGAAGCCGATGCCGCAGACCGCGAGGCCGACCAAGGCGATGATGACGGTGAGGCCGGCGAAGACGACGGCCGAACCGGCGGTCCCGACGGCGCGTCCCGCCGCCTCCTCGAGGGAGCGTCCGGCGCGGACCTCGCTCTGGTAGCGGGACATGATGAACAGCGCGTAGTCGATGCCGACGGCCAGACCCAGCATGGTGCCCAGTGCCGGTGTGGTGGAGGAGAGTTCGACGAAGCCGGTCAAAACGGTGATGGCCAGCATGCCGATGCCGACGCCGACGAGCGCGGTCAGCAGCGGCATGCCCGCGGCGACGAGCGAGCCGAAGGTGACGGCCAGTACCAGCAGCGCGACCGCGACGCCGATCACCTCGGCCAGCGGCATCTCGACCTCGTTGAGCGCGTCACCGCCGATGGCGACGTTCACCCCTGCCTTCTCGGCGGTGTGCGCGGCGTCCTCGAGGGCGGTGCGGTCGGTGTCGGTGAGTTCGTTGGAGGTCTTGGCGTAGCTGACGGTGGCGTAGCCGACGCGGCCGTCGGGCGTGAGGCTGCCCGCGGTGAACGGGTCGGCGACCGAGGCCACGTTCTCGGTGGTCAATCCGCGCAGCGCGGCGGTGACCGCGTCGCGGTAGTCCGATTCGGCGAGGGACCGGCCCGCGGGCACTTCGAAGACCACGCGCGCGGTGGCGCCGTCCGGGGAGGACTGCGGCGCGCGTTCCTCGATCAGGTCGAAGGCCCGGGTCGATTCGATTCCGGAGAGTTCGAATTTGTCGCTGGTCTTGCCCGCCAGCGTCGTCGCGCCGATCGCCAGGGCGGCGAGCAGCACGATCCAGACGGCCGCGACCACCCGGCGATGGACGAACGACCACCGGCCCAGTCGGAACAACTGCCACGCCATGCGCGTCCTCCAAGCACTTATGTGGACCAGGTGGCCCGGTTATGCTCCAGGGTAGAAGTATGCGGACCATGGGGTCCACTTCGGAGAGGCGGATGTGGAGCAACTCACGTCGGAAGCACGGGTCGCCGTCCTGAGACCGGGGCCACAACCAGGCCCTCGTTCCCGACGGCGTCCGGCGGCGGCATGATGGGCGGTATGACGACGAAGTCGCGACCCGAGACGGCGGAGGTCGAACCCGTCGATCCCGGCGAGCGGCCCGGACGCCAACGGCGATGGCGCGCCGACGCCCAACACAACCACCAGCGCGTACTGGCCGCGGCGGTGGAGGTGTTCACCGAACGCGGACTCGAGGCCACCATCGCGCAGGTCGCCGAACGGGCCGGGGTCGGCAAGGCGACCGTCTACCGCAGCTATCCGACCAAGGCCGACCTGGTGCGCGCGCTGGCCCGCCCCTACCTGGACTGGTTCCACGAACTCGGCGCGCTCGCCGCCGAGGCAGCACCCACCGACGCCTACCGCGCGCTCGAGACCCTGCTCGAGCGGATCGCGACCCGACTGGCCGAGGACCGCTTGATGGTGGAGATCCTCGGCGGGGCCGACGACGCCGAGGACGAAAGCCTCGACCACCGACTCGACCACATCCTCGCGCTGGGACGCGCGCAGGGCAGTCTGCGCGAGGACGCCACGGTCACCGACATCTACGTCCTCGTGTCCGGCGTCGGCCGCGCCCTCATCGAACTCGGTGTCCAGGACCCCGAGACCTGGCGTCGTTACGCCCGATTGGCCCTGGCCGCGCTGCGTCCCTGATCGAGAACGCCCCTGATCACGAATCCAGCGGCCGGGCCTCGGCCAGGATCCGGTCGACCGTCTGCCCGACGGTCAGCTCCGAGGTGTCCAGCCACAACCCGAGGCGGGGTGTGGTCTCGCGCAGCACGGCGTCGAGCGCGGCGACGGTGAACGCGCCGTAGGCGGATTTGGCGCGCCCCGCCTCGCGGGCGGCCACGGCCTCGGGTCGCGGCGCGAGCACGACGACGAACAGCGGCCTGGTCCTGATCAGATCGACGGTGTAGGGCAGGAATTCGCCGAGCAGGACGTCCTGCGCGACGGCGGTGAACCCGGCCTCGGCGTAGTCGTCGGCGGTGCGGGCGGTCAGGCGGTGCCGCAGGCGCAGTTGGTCGAGGGCCGCGGCCGTCGGTTCGGTCGACATCTCGACGCGTCCGCCGACCACGGAGCGGCGGAACGCGTCGCCGCGCACGTGGGCCGATCGCGGCAGACGTTCGGCCAGCGCCTGCGCCACGGTGGACTTCCCGGCGGCCTGGATGCCGGTGATCAGGTAGACGGCTGCGGACATCGGGCGATCATGTCAGCTCGCCGCCCGCCTCACCAGCGGATTTCGAGGTGCGGGCCAAGGCGGCGGTGATCTCGCGCGCGACCCGATGGCCGGATTCGACCGCGCCATCGATGTAGCCGGGCCAGCGGGTGGCGGTTTCGGCGCCCGCCCAGTGCAGCCCTCCGACGGGACGCCGCAGCGCGGGACCGAATCGGGTGAGCGCGCCGGGCGTGGTGAACGCGCCGTAGCCGCCGCGACTGTATTCCTCGGCGGCCCAGTCGCGTTCGATGTAGTCGATCGGTTCGGCCGCCCGCGGTCCGAAGTAGCCGACCAGATCCGCCACCACGCGGGCACGACGGTCCTCGGGGGTGAGTCGCGCCGCGACGTCGGCGTGCCTGCCCTCGAGGAAGCCGACGAGGACTCCGGGCGAACCCGCCTCGGGCGTGTTGTCGAACACCGTGCCCAACGGCCGGGTGTCGCTGTTGGCCTGCCCGCTCAGACCCGCTGTGCGCCAGAACGGTTCAGCGTAGACGACATTGACCTTGACGACCCGCCCCATCGGCATCCGTTGCAGGAGTTGGTTCCGGTCGCCGGGCAGTCCGGGCGCGTAGCCGATCCTTGCGGCGAGCGGGGGCGGTACCGCGACCACCGCGCGCCGCGCGCGCACCGTCCGGTCCGCGGCACGGACGAGGACGTCGTCCTCGGACCAGTCGATGTGCGTGACAGCGCTGTTGAGCGCCACCCGCGCGCCGAGCGCCTCGGCCAGCGCCAGCGCGATGACCTGCGTCCCGCCCGCGACCCGATCCTGCTGCGCGCCGTCCGTGACGGTGATCATGGCGTCGACACCGCCCGCCGCGCCGATGTAGTGCGCGGCCCACAGCGCGGACATGTCCGCGGGTTGCGCGGAGAACACCGCCTCGGTGACCAGTCGGAAGAACGCCCGTCCGCCCGAGGTGCGCGCGGTGCGCCGCAACCAGGTCTCGAATGTCTGCGAATCCAAGGCGTCGGCGCGCGCGGCCAGCCACGGATCGGCCCGCGCGACCCGCCGCGCCAACCGGTCCAGCCGCCACTGGGTCTGTCCGACGTCGAGCAGCGTCAGCGGGGGAAGTTTCGGGATGCGACCGGTGTATTCCGTGCGCGCCGTGCGGAACTCGACGATATGCCGCCCGGCCGTGTGGGTCGGGTGGGTGCGCAGACCGAGGTCCTCGATCAGGGCCAGGACCCGATGCTGGGTCGGGCCGACCCACTGGCCGCCGACCTCGATCGGCGTCCCGTCCGGCAGCGCGGCGTTGAGCACCCGGCCGCCCACCCGGTCGCGGGCTTCCAGCACCAGCACCTCGGCGCCGTCGCGCACCAGATCGCGGGCCGCCACCAGGCCCGCGATCCCCGCGCCCACGACGACGACGTCCACCGACTCACCCATACCGCACCTCGACTTCTCCGCGCCAGGTCACCGTCACCGGTCTACCACCGGTGCGCGCGCGACGTCGGCGATACGGCCGAGGTGGATGCGCCGAAATCAGAGTCCGCCGACCCGCGTCAACACCTCCAGGGCGGCGTCGACGGCGCGCCACAGCGCGTCGATCTCGGCGGCCGTGGCCGCGGTGAGCGCGGGGTCCTGCAAGGCCAGTCCGTTGCCGAAGATCAGTACATTCGCGCCGGTGTCCGCCAGGCGCAGCAGATATTCGCTGCCCACACCCGCGCCGAAGACCGCGTCGAGACCTTCGCCGAGGAAGTAGAACCGCCACAGCGGACCCAGGTCGCCGCCGTAGACGTCACGGGTCAGAGCGACGATGAGATCCCCGCTGCGGGCGATCGCGTCCACGATGCGGAAATGGTCGGCGGCGTTGGCCGTGGTGGCGCGCACCGCCGCGACCGAATACGCGAGATCGACCGTCAGATGCGCGTTGTAGCCCGCCATCGCGACCCGCGCGGGCGAGATGTCGCACTGTCGGGTCAGCGCGAAATAGGCGGCCCACGGCGGCGGCGTCGGGGCGCCGGTGAACTCGGCGTGCAGGGTGTCCAGGAATCGCGACAGCAGTTCCAGGCTGATCCGGTGCGCGAACTCCGGGTCGTCGAAGGAGGCCGGGTCGCGCTGCAACGGCATGACCGCCGCCTGTTCCACCGCGTCCAGCCCGATCGCGAACACGCCGCGCCGGTCCCGGTGCTCGACCAGGATCGCGACGATCTGCCGGTGCCGCTCGACCGCCGTCTCCAGACGGTCCAGCGACGACCCCGCCAACGTCGAGGTGTCCGACAGTCGCACGATCGAGGCGATCTCGGCGCTGTCCAGCGGCGTCCCGCACGCCCGGTCCGGGATGTCGGCGCGGGCGGGCGTGACGGACCCGAGCCCGAGTGCCGCCGACAGCACGGCGAGCACCAGCACCACCCGCGAGATCCGCCCCGCGGCGGACCGACGGTCACCCATCCCGCTTGCCCCCGATGTCCGTGCCGTCCAACTCCTCCGGTGATTCCGGTTCGGCGCACCCGGAGGCCGGGACAGACCGTGGTCCTCGGCGAAATCCGGTGCGTCGTAAGGTTCCGCTTCGACCTGCTCGGGTGTTCGCCGGTCCTCGGGTGCCCTCACGGTGTCTCCTCTCCTCTGCTCGGTGCGGTGCGGTGCGGTGCGGTGCGGTGCGGTGCGGTGCGGTGCGGTGCGGTGCGGTGCGGTGCGGTGCGGTGCGGTGCGGTGCGGTGCGGTGCGGCCTTACCCATCGATCGCGATATCACACGACGGCCCGCCGGGCGGGGACCGGACGCGCGACGCGCCGGCGTCAGGCCCGCTCCTCGGCGGCGAGCCGATCGTCGCCGTGGTCCTGAATCCACCGCGCCAACACCGTCATCGGGCCGTCCACCAGACTGCGCCCCAGGTCGGTCAACCCGTATTCGACCCGGGGCGGGGCCTGCGCGTAGCGGCGACGGTCGATCAGGCCGCGGTCGAGCAGGCGCCGCAACGCCTCGGTGAGCGCTTTGTCGCTGACCCCGCCGATGCCTGCGCGCAACGCGTGGCGACGCCGCGGGCCCGCGCGCAACGCGGCCGGCACGACCGGGTCCCAGGTATGTGCGAACAGGTCGGTCGCCGCGCGCAACCGACAGTCCGCGACCAGGTGGTATCCGTTCATCCCGCGATGATCCCTCGTCCGTCGCGCACCGATCGGTGCGTATCGAAGTCCCTACCGTAGCCGTCGAATCGACAACCGACGACACGGAGGAACACGATGCGGATCACGATCCTGGGCACGGGCGCCTTGGCCGCGGCGCTGGGCGGGCGATGGGGTGCGGCCGGCCACATGATCGCCGTCGCCGGACGCTCGCCCGAGAAGGCCGCCGCACTGGCCGCGAGTCTGGGCGGGGAGGTCCGTGCGGTCGGTGAAGCCGGACGCGAGGCCGACGCGGTCCTGCTGGCCGTGTCGTGGACCGGCGTCGAGGACATCCTGCGTGTCGCCGGCGATTCGCTGACCGACACGACCCTGATCGATCCGACCAACGCGGTCGCCCACGGAATCGGTGTCCTCACCACGCCGCCCGACACCTCGGGAGCCCACCGGGTGGCCGCCCTCGCTCCCGGCGCACACGTGGTGAAGGCATTCCACCTCTTCCCCGCCGACCGATGGACCGACCCCGCGAATCCCGCCGTGACGGTGGCGATCTGCGGCGACCATCCGCCGGCGCTGCGCGTCACCGAGACACTGGTCCGCGCCACCGGTTCCGACCCGGTCGTCCTCGGCGGCCTGGCCCGAGCCCGCCAACTCGAGGAAGTCGCGGGCTTCGCGATCGCCCTGGCTTTCGCGGGCATCGACCCGCGCACCGCCCTACCCCCGCCGCGAACCCCGCTTGAACGCGATACCGGTGTCCACCCGGTTGGCGGAGGACCCTCAGAAGTCGGTGTCCCGGGGCCGACGACCGGTGGGCCGGTCCCTGGGACAGGGGATCAGCCTCGGTGGAGCGGGCGACCAGCGGTCGCCTCGCCCTCGAGGAAGCGGGCTGGCTGCGCGAAGCCGGGTTCCCGGCCGTGTGGGTCCCACGCGAATTCGGCGGCGACGGCGCGAGCCTGCGTCAGCTCTACCTGCTGATCGTCGAGCTCGCCGCGGCCGAGTCCAATCTGCCGCACGCGCTGCGGGTGCACCTGCGTTTCGTCGAGGACCGGTGGCGCGAGCGGCACACCGAGCGCGGGCGGGAGTGGCTGCGCTCGACGACTGGGCGGGCTTCGGACAGCGCGCCAGCGCGAGCGGCACCACCATCTTCACCGATGTCGAGGTCGAGTGGCCGCGGGCGCTGTTTCCGCCGCCGGGCGGCACCGCGGGCCATCTGGCCCACTTCCAGCTGACACATCTGGCGACCGTCGCGGGCATCGTGCGTCGGGCCACCGACGACATCGCGGAGTTCGTGCGTCGCCGCCACCGCACCTACCCCGCGGCCAAGGCTGCGGTGGCCGCCGCCGACCCGCTGATCCAGCAAGTCGTCGGACGCAACGACGCCGTCGCCTACACCCTGCGCGCGATCGTCCTCGACGCCGCCGCGTCCTTGGATGTGGCGAGCGAACTGGGCTACGCGTTCCGCCTCACCCCCGAGGGGCCGACGCACGCCGGAGGCCGAGGCCGAGCTCGCCGCGGCGGAACTGAAGGCCGAACTCGACGCATTCCGCGCCCAGTCGGTCGTGCTGAACCTCGGCTTGCAGGCCACCACCGACGCCCTCAAGGTCACGCCGAACTGAACCGCATGGGGTGTCCGGCCGGCTCGGGATGCGTCGGTGCACGGGGTGCCGGAAAGGTCGCCGGGGAGGGGGATCCGTCCGGTCCGGAGAGTCCGTTCCGACCCCCTACCTGGGCGGACGCGGGAAGACGCCGGCAGCGGGTGGCTTCGCGGTGCGACTCTGATGTGGCACCGCGAGACACGGTGCGAGTCCCCCAGGAAAGCTCGAACGAGAAGGATCACCCACATGCTCGACGGATTCACCCAGCTGTTCAACAACCTCTCCCTCTTCGGTGGCGACCTCATCAGCCTCGCGCTCAACATCGGCTGAGTTCGACCACGTCCTCCGGCAGACGAAAGCCCGCATGGTGTTCCTCATCCACCATGCGGGCTTTCTCGTGTCCGGGGTCAGTGCGCGCAGGCCCGCGACAATTCGTCGTCCCACCGCTGCCACTGGTCGTCGAGGTCGGTGCCGCGACTCGCGGCGCAGATCCGGTCGGCCGCCGCGTCGGCGTCGGTGCTCAGCCAGCTCAGGACGGCGTTCTCCCCGCCCGCGCCCAGCATCCCCGTCGGGCTGAAGGCGACCCGCCAGCGGACGGTGCCGCGCGGGGTGAGCGAAGTGCCGATGGCCTGCGGCGCGCGGGGGTCACCGAGTGACCACAGTCGCACCGTCTGGTCGTCGGCTCCGGTGGCCAGCAGGCTGGAGGTGGGGTCGAAGCTGACCGAGCGGATGGTGCTCGAATGCCCGCCGAGCGCGGCCAGTTCCTCGGCGGTGTCACCGGTCAGTCGCAAGACGCGGACGGTCTGGTCGTCGCCGCCGGTCGCCAGCAGGGTTCCGTCGGCACTCGGTGAGAGCGCGTTGACCGAGCCGCGCTGTTCGGCCAGAACCGAGGAGGTGCGCCGGTCGGCGCGCAGATCCCAGGCGTGTACCCGGCGATCGGCCGAGGCCGCGTAGAGCCGCGACCCGTCGGGGGCGAACGCGACGGCGTTGACCCAGCCCCGAGGCCCGGTCAACGCGGGGCGCGCGGTCGGGCGGTCGCGATCGGTCAGATCCCACAGTTGGACGGTGTCGTCGTCGGCGGCGGTCGCCAGCAGTCGCGAATCGGGCGAGAAGGCCAGTTCGTGGGCGTAGCGGGCGTCCGGAACGGACAGCGTCGGCAGCGGTCGCGGCGCGGTCGGCGTGGTCGTGTCGAACAGCAGCACGTCGCCGGTGTCGGCGCGGGTCACCGCGAGGGTGCGGCCGTCGGGCGCCAGGGCGACGTTCTCGATGCGCGTGTCCTCGGTGAGCGGCAGGACCGTGGCCAGCGGTCGCGGCGTCGCCGTGCCTGCATCCCACAGCAGCACCTGACCATCCCAGGAACCGGTCGCCATGAGCGCGCCGGTGGCGTCGTAACTGGGGGCCTGGACCAGTCCGGTGTGTCCGGCGAGGACGGCGGGGGACAGGCTCCACAGTTGCAGGGTGCCTGCCTGCCCTCCGGTCATGACCTGGTCGCCGTCGAGGAAGGCGGCCGTCGCGAGCGCCCCCCGACTGCCGTTCATCGGCTGACCGACGGGCACCGGACCGCGCGGATCGATCACACTCCACAACTTGGCGATGCCGTCCCTGGCGGCGCTGACCAGGGTCCGTCCGTCGGGGGCGAAGGCCAGCGACCAGACGGCGGCGGCGTGGGCCTCCACGGGCGGACCGAACGGGACCGGCGCCGCCCGATCGCGCAGCGACCACAGCCGGAAGGTCTGGTCGTCGCTGCCCGTGGCCAGCGTCGTTCCGTCCGGGCTGAAAGTGACCGCGTGCACGGTCTGCGCCTGACCGGTCAGCGGAGCGCCGAGTTCGCGGGCCGCGTCCGGATCGGTGAGGTCCCACAGGCGCGCGGTGCGATCGTCGCTGCCGCTCGCCAAGGTGTTCCCGTCGGGGGCGAAGGCGACCGTGCGAACCGGTCCGGTGTGGCCGGTGAGGGTCCGCGTCCGGCCGGAGACCAGGTCGTGCAGGCGAACCGTTCCGTCGTCGCCCGCGGTCGCGAGCCACCGGCCGTCGGCGCGCACCGCCACCGCGTAGGCCGCCCCGCGATGGCCGAGATCGATATCGGCCGCGCGCACCGGGTGGGCGGCGTCGGCGACGTCCCAGCGCAGCACCCGTCCCGTCGCGGTGCTCGCGAACAGGGTGCGGCCGTCGGGAGCGAACGCCACCGCCGCGACCCACGACCCGGTGGGCAGCGCCGCGCCCACCGCGACCAATCCCCGGTCGGCGTCGCGTCGCCACAATCGCACCGTGTCGTCGTAGCCGGCGGAGGCCACCAGGCCGGAACTCGAAACGGCCGCGCCGTAGATCGCGCCGTCGTGGGCGGGCACGGTGGCCGCCAGCGGCGCGGACTGCGAGGCCAGCACCAGCCCGCGCGCCCGCGGGTCCTCGGGTCGTTCCCCCTTCGCCACCAGCGCGAGCTGGGCGGATTCGGTCGGGTCGGCGGACTGGTCGTGCTGGGCGGCCGCGACCAGCGCGGCGAACTGCGCGTCGGCGCGCTCGCGTTCGGCGCGCTGACTCTGGCGCATCGACACCACCGCCAGCCCCGTCGTCACCAGCGCCCCGACGACCAGGAACAGCGCGAGCCCACGTTCGGCCAGCGTCCGGCGTCGCCGCGCCGTCTCGGCCGCCGCGAGGAATTCGACGCCCTGCGGCGCGAGCGCGTGCGGGGTGCGCGCCCGCAGATCGCTCGCCACGGCCAATCTGCTGCCCTGGTAGAGCAGTGCTCGATCGCGGCCCGCGGCCAGCCACTCCTCGGCGTCGGTCTGGAGTCGATGCCGCACGATCGCGTCCTCGCGGTCCTCCTCCACCCACTCGGCCAGCCGGGGCCACGCGCCGATCACCGCGTCGTGGGCGAGGGAGGTGCCGTAGACGTCCTGGGTGATGATGCGCGCCTCGGCCAAGGCGTTGAGCACGGTGTGCGCGGACGCGGGGTCCGGACAGCGCCGGATCAGGGTGTCGCGGTCGACGTGTCGTCCGACGGCGGTGCCGTCCGCGACGGGCATCACCAGGTGCAGCAGGATCGTGCGGGCGGTGTCGCGTTCGAGCGGGTCGAAGCTCGCCCACCGCCGCTCGGCGCTGGTCGCGATCGCGCCGCGCACCCCGCCCGCCCGCTCGTAGGCGCGCACGCTCATGACGTTGCCCTCGCGGGACTGCCAGGTACTGCGCAACGCGTGGGCGAGCAGGGGAAAGGTGCCCGCGCGGATGGCCCCGCCGGTTCCCGGACCGCGCACGCCCAGGTCGGCGAGGACGAGTTCGACCAGACCGTCGCCGATCGTCAGCCCCTGTGTGCGGGCGGGTTCGACGATCGCGGCGGTCAGTTCCGCCGCGGTGGGCGGGCCCAGCAGCATCTGGTCGGTCTCGAGCCAGGTCGCCAGCGTCGGATAGCGCGCGGCGGCGGTGTAGAAGTCGGCGCGCAGGGCCGCGACCACCCCCGCGCACCGTCCCGGCTCGGCCGGACCGCGCAGTCCGTCGAGTACCTCGAGATACCTGGTCGTGGATTCGTCGTCGAACGGCGGCAGGAACAGGTCCTCGAGTTGGTCGACGGCGAGGACGAACGGTTTCGTCTCCGAGGCGCGTTCGTCCGCCCACGACGCCAGATCCTCGGCCGCGACCGCCCCCGGCGTCACCAGCAGCACGTCGAACTCGTCGCGGACGCGGGCCGCGAATCCCGCCTGCACCAGCGAGGATTTGCCGACTCCGGAATCGCCGACCAGGATCAGCGGGTGGCCGCCGCTCTTGCCGAAGCGGGTCAGCATCGTCTCGATCTGCTCGTCGCGGCCCGCGAAGTGTTCGGCGTCGCTGATGGTGAGCGCCGCGAGCCCGGGGTAGGGGCAGACCGCCGGTGCGCCGTGCTGGGTGTCCGCGCGTTCCCGCTGCGCGCTCGACCACAACTTGTGCCAGACCGCCATGGAGTACAGCCCCGGGGTCGCGGGCTCGGGCCGGTGCTGCCGCGCGGCGGGGATCAGCACGCTCAGCACGGCCGAGAGCCCGTCGAATTTGGCAGGCACGCTGCGCCCGAGTCGCCAGTCCGAGACGCGCTGTGCGCTGACCTCGCGCCCGCGCGGGTTACGGGCTCGCAACTCGCGGGTCGCGCGCGCGCTGATCGCTTTGAGTGGGGGAGTGCCCGCTGCGGCGTAGAGCAGGTCCAGCCGGTGGGCCAGTTCGGCCCTGGTGGTGGTCACCGCTGCGCTCGCTCCCGTCCGAAACACCCCCGGTCCTGTTCACGTCCGGATCGATGCTACGGATTTGCTGAGAGCTCCGGTATGCCGCACCCGTCACAGTGACGCTCGTCTCTCGGTCGTGATCGAGACGATCGCGACGAGGTTGCCGCCGATGTCTGCGGTCGCGCGGCGTTTTCCTCGACTCCGCGCCGCCCGGAGCTGCGATCGACGCCACATCCGATAACGGCCACATAAAGACAGACCGCGCGGTAGGTTACTCGGTAACGGGCCGCCCCACTGTGATAATTCCGCCTGATGAAGCGTCGCGGGCCGTCGTGTCGGAGCATGGACTCGCACGCCGAATTCCACGCTCTCCGAGCATTTCCCGGAGATATCCGACCGGACGGCATAGTATGGACGCCCCGGGTGACCGCTGGTAGCTGGTGAGGGCCGGATCGGGATTCGTGAGCTTTCCCGATGCGGGTATCGCATGCGCTCACGGGAGGTCGGATGAGTCAGCACCCTTCCCATCGCCGCGTGCGCGCGGCCGGGAGGTCACCCGGGACGGCGCTCGCCTCGGTGCTCGTCGTCGAGGACGACCGGGCCACCGCCGAGATGATCGAGATCGTGCTGGGCGGACAGGGGCTGGCGGTGCACGTGTGTCCGCGCGGTGAACCCGCCGTGGCCATGGCCCAGCGCGTCGAGCCGGTCGTGGCACTGGTCGACCTGCTGCTGCCCGACCTCGGCGGCGCGCACGTCTGCCGCGCGATCCGAGCCAACGCCGCCACCCCGATCGTGACGATGTCGGCGGCCCGCGACCCCGAACTGATCGCGGCCGCCGCGGCCGCGGGCGCCGCCGACCACCTGGTCAAACCGTTCACGATGCAGCAACTCGTCGGCTGCGTGAGCGCCCACCTGCCCGACGCCGCGCTGCCCGGGATGGTGCGCGCGCCGAAACTCGACGCGCGCCCGTCCTCGGCTTCGATCGCCGAATCGATCATCCCGCGACACTGAGCGGTCGCGGCCGGGCTCAGCCGCGCCGCAGCGCCAGAACCGGAATGACGCGCACGCCTTCGGTTTTCGTGGCGTACTCGGCGAAACCGGGGTAGCGGCGGGCCTGCTCGACGTAGACGCGGTCGCGCTCCGCTCCGGTGAGCTCCTCGATCGCGACCGGGTAGCGCTCGGTTCCGCGTTCGATCTCGGCGCGGCCCGCGGCCTTGAGGTTGTGGTACCAGTCGGGGTTGGTCGGCGCGCCCGCCTTGCTGGCGAAGATGTAGACCACGTCGGGATCGGATTCGTCGGCCAGGTACATCAGCGGCGCGAGATGTTCCTGCCCCGACTTGCGACCCCGGTGATGCAACACAACCATCGGCGCCCCCTCGAACTGGCCGCCCACCCGGCCCTCGTTGGCGCGGAACTCCTCGACGATCTTGCTGTTCCAGTCCTGGTATTCGCTCATGGGTCCGATCCTGCCACCCACGTCGGATGATCCGACGAACGCGGGCCGCCCGACTCGGTCGGGCGGCCCGCTTCCCCGGGTACTGAACGACGCCGCCACGTCGTGCAGCATGATCATTCTAGGACGCGGCCGGGCGCGGATTCGGTTGCCGCGCCGGTGAAGTTGAGGGTGGCGGTGGATCGGGTCGGTCCAGTGGACCGCGTCGGGTTTCTCGACGGGCTCGATGTCGAGATGGACCCCAAATCCTCCGGCAGTCCGTGATCGAGGCCGAGTGCTCTGGTCAGATCCCAGCGATGCACCAGCATGTCGGCGAAGTGCACCCCCAGAATCCGCCCCGCCGGCGAGGTCGCGCCGAATTTCGGCACCGCGACCTGCTCGTCGGCGGGACGCCCACGGAACGCCTCGATCCACCGATCGACCACCCGCCCGAAACTCCGTCGCGGATCGCCGTCCAGCGACACCTCGGACCCCGACAGCGGCGCGCTGATCGCCTCGTGCTCGGAATTCATGTGCGCCAACAGGTCCCGAACCCGCCACCCCGCGCACGGCGTCCACCTCCCGAGATCCTCGACGCCCACCGATTCGACCAGCCCCGCCAACTCCCGTAGCGCACGCGCGTCCAACTTGTCCATGTCCACACCGCTCAGACTATACGAACGATCGTTCGTTCTTCTGGACTAGCGGGATCTGCCACGCGCGCCTGACGCCCGAACAGGCCATCCGCGAGTAGGTCGAAAAGGTATGCGCCGACGGCGTTCAGGAGTACATCGTCGACAGACGAACGGCGGCCGATGGCCAAGGCGTACGGGGTGATCTCGACCGCGATCGAGGCCGTGACGGCCACCGCCAGGACGCGGTGCGGACGGCGGAACCAGGGGTGGCGCAACGGGAGCAGGAGTCCGAGGCGGCGAAGACCAGTAGGTTGCCGCCGATCTGTTCGAGGGTGCGGTTCTCGGCGAGCACGTCGGCCAGAGGCATACCCGCCAGTCTCCTCCGGTCCTGCGAAGCCCACGATCGGCTCCACCGACCCCGCACAGGATCTCCGCATTCCGCCGATGGTGCGACGGCTTCAGCGAAGCAGGGCCAAGTGGGCGCGGGGCTGCCAGGACATGGGGCCGGTGGGGAAGTCGAAGCGGATCAGGCGGTGCGGCGGGTCGGCTTCGACGTGGGCGACGGGGCGGGAGGAAACCCGCGATCATCTTCTCGAGGACGGAGTTCAGGCCGGACAGGACGTGGCGGCCCAGCGGCGACCGCGTCGGTGGGCTCGCCCGCGACGACCGTCGGACTCGACTCGCCGGAGTCCGCCGCCGGGATCAGCCCGGCCGCATTCGGGCCGCCTGCTCCAGGCTGAACGAGCGCCCCATCTGCATCGACACCAGGTCGATGCCGAGCGTCTTGGTGACCCGCGCGCCGAGTTCGACGGCCACGCCCATCACGACGGCCGATTCCTCGGCCATCTTGCGGGCGACGAACGCGCCGCGCCTGCCCGGATCGGCCGCCCGCAGCACCGTCAGGTGCACGATACGGCCCATCGCCGCCGAATACACCTGCACCAGGCGCTGTTCGGCGGGCCCCGCATCGATCCGCACGATGTGCGAGTACCGGGCGGCCCCGGGGTCGGCGTGCGCGCCGGACGCCACGCCGGACAGGAACAGGAAGGCGGCGAGCAGTATCCCGCCCGTCCGCCGCGGGTGGTGCGACATCGCGACTCCTCGCGCCGGTGAAACGATTCCGACGCTCAGTCAAGGGCATCGGGTTCCGGCGCAGCGTCGATCCCAGAGATATTGTGGCGGTTGATAATTCGGGGCGGGGAAAGTCGATCCGAATCCCAATCGGGCTCGCCCGACGGCGCGGAGCGGGTGATCAGCGCCGCGTTGAGATACCACCACGACCTGGTGTCGGCGATGTCGAGACCGGTCAACTCGCCCACGCGGCGCAGTCGGTAGTCGATCGTGTTGGGATGCACGCCCATGGCCCGCGCGGCCACCCTGCGGTCGCGTCCCGCCGCGAAGTATTCGCGCAGCGTGCGCAGCAGTTCGGGATGTTCGTCGAGCGGGAGGAGTCTGCGTTGCAGCACGGTGCGCCCGATACCGGGACGGGTGAGTTGGTACTCCATCGCCAGATCGGCGAAACGGTGCAGGCCCGGACCGAGCCCGAGTTGTTCGACGGTGTCGAGCAATTCGTGGGTGTGCCGGGTCGCCGTGGCGATCAGCGCCGTCTCGGTCTCCAGAACCGCGGCCGTCAACGGCACTTGCGCGGCGGCCGACAGATCATCGACCAACGCGTCGGTGTCGGCCTCGGCGAAACGGTCGGCGGGCAGCAGGACGGTGCCGCCGTCGGTCGACAGCAGCGACAGCGCCCGATCGCGCGAGGTGGCGGCCAGCGCCGACTGCACGCGACGCAGTTTGCGCCGGGCCACGACCTGACCGTCGAGACCGGGGCGCTGTTCGTCGGGATGGGCGGGCATCGACACGGCGAGCACCAGGTAGCTCGCGGCCACCGGGATGCCGCTGTCGCGCGCGGCGGCCGAGGTCGGATGTCCGCCCAGCAGCGCGGAGGTCAACGTGTGGACCGCGGTGTGGTGTTCGGCGGCGACACTGCGCAGTTCGCGGACATAGGTCTTGCTGACCGTCGAGGTGAACTGGTTGAGCAGGCGCATCGCGACGGCGATACCGGTGGCGATGTCGAATTCCACGCCGGGATCGGTGCGCGGGAACAGCAGGTCCACGGCGGCCTCGAAGCCGCGGTGGGCGGCGTGCAGGACGGTGTCGATGGGGATGCCGCCGCGCGCCCACCCCGCGGCCGTGGACTCCAGGCGCGCGATCCGCTCGGGCACCGGTTCGCCGCGCAGTTCCCGGATCATCCGGTCCACGCAGGTCCTGGCCAGGTTCGTCAGCTCGGTCGCCGGTTCGCCCGTCGTGGCGGCCGCGCACGGAGCGCCCGACCGCGCGAGATGGGCGAGCACCTCGCGGGCGAGGCGGTGGACCTCGGGCGTCGCCGGCCGGGTGCGCGAGTCGGGCGCGATACTGTCGATCATCACGTGACCTCCTTGTCACCGCCGGGGCCGCGCGGGTGGCTCCGGCTGCGCGGTCGCCGAGGCCGCGGCCCGGACGCTCGTTCTGGAGATCCACGCTAATCCGAGCGGACGCTCACCTTCTACTCCGCTTTCCCGTTCTCGCCGCGTACGACAAATCCGGCATCTACCTGCGAGTTCACCCGGCTGGGTGCGATGAGGGCGATATCGGGAGCGGAAATGAGGAGCGACCGCTCACTTTCCCGGGGCGACGCTCACCGCCGCATCTCGGCGTCGATCCACCGGCCGATCATGCGCGCCGTCATGGCGATCGCCTCCCGGCGTTCGGCACCGTCGACATCCTGCGCGGAGGCGCGCAGCACCGCGGCGAACCCGGTGTTGATGAGGACGAAGGTCATGGTGTCGAACTCGCGGTCGTCGCCCGGCCCGAGCATCTGGATCAGCATGACCTTGACCAGTACGCGCAGGCGCGGCTCGAACTCCGGGAGGCCGCTGCTGTAGAACTGCACACCGGCCACCAGCGCGCGCACCAGCGGGGCCTGCGCCACGAGTTCGACGGTGATCGTGTCCAGCACGCCCGCCATCAGTTGTTCCGGCGACTCCGCCGACGAGTCGAACAGTCGATCGGTAAACCGGCGCTCGATGTTCTCCAACAACCGGCGCAGCAGTTCGTCCACGATGACCGCGCGGTCGGCGAAATACCGGTAGACGGTGCCGATACTCACCTCGGCCTCCGCGGCGATCCGGTTGGTCGAGGTGGCGGCGATTCCGCGCTCCCCGAACAGGCGCGCCGCCGTGTCCAGGATGTGCTCGCGGGTCGCCCGCGCGCGGTCCTGGGTGGGGCGCCGACGCTGTCCGGTCTTCGTGGGCACCCGATTCCTCCTGTCCCGCGGCAGTCGTGCCGACGATACGAGGACCGTCCCGGCCACCGGCCCGCAGGGGATGGGCCCTGGACACTTCATCGGTTCCGGTCGCCCGATTCGGGATGCCTCACAAAAAAACCCGGGCCCGCCACCGTTCGCCCTCGCCGCCCCCGTGACCAGGGGTAGCGTGACCGCCGCACGAGCCAGGGAGGTGCGCACGGTGCGGGATCGAGTCCCCCGGAGTCGCGTCGCGCGCGGCACCGCGCTGGGAATGCTGGTCGCGGGCCAAGCGGTGCGCGGGGCCCGGACGCGCGCCGCCGCCCTCGGCCGACCCGAACGCGCGCGGCAGGCGCTGGCCGAACGCTCCGCCCTGCAAGCCGCCCAGCAACTGGTCACCGTCCTGGGCGGCATGAAGGGCGCCGCGATGAAACTCGGCCAGATGCTGTCGGTCCTCGACATCGACCTGGTCCCCGAATCCCACCGCGAACTGTTCCGGCACAAACTCGCCGAACTGCGCGACCGCGCCCCCCACTTCTCCTTCGCCGCCATGCGCGCGGTCATCGAACAGGACCTCGGGCCGCTGACGGGCGTCTTCGCCGACTTCGACGAGACTCCTGTCGCCGCCGCGTCCATCGGACAGGTCTACCGCGCGCGCCTGCGCGACGGCCGCGTGGTCGCCGTCAAGGTCAAATACCCGGGCGTGGACGAGGCCGTGCACGCCGACATGCGCAACCTCGAACTGTTCGGCAAACTCTGGAAATCCGTGCTGCCCAGCGCCTCGGACTCCGACGTGCTCGGCGAGATCGCCCGCAACATCGGCGCCGAACTCGACTACGTGAGCGAAGCCCGCAACCAGCGTCGCGTCGCGAGTCGCTACCGCGGGCATCCGTTCGTCGTCGTGCCCGACAGCATCCCGGAATTCTGCGGGCCGCACGTCCTGGTCACCGAATTCATCGATGGTTCGCCGTTCGAGGCGCTGCGGTCACTGCCCGACGCCGACCGCGCGCGCGTCGGCGAACTGATCTACCGCTTCTACATCACCTCGCTGTTCACCGACTTCGAGTTCTGCGGCGACCCGCACCCCGGCAACATGCTGCTCGCCGCCGACGGCCGGATCGCCTTCCTCGACTTCGGTCTCTACCACCGGATGGACCCCGCGCACGCCGACTTCGAACGCCGCTGCCTGCTCGCGGCGGGCCAAGGACGCGCCGAGGACCTCTACACCGCCTGGGTCGGGCGCGGGATCATCGACCCGCGCTCCGGTGTCACCGCCGAGGAATGCCTCGACTACGTGTGGGCCGCCGCCGGATGGCACCTGCTCGACGAACCCGTCACCATCACCCCCGAACTCGCCACCAGCGCCGTCGTGCTCGCCGTCGACCCCCGCGCCACCGAATTCGGCGGCGTCCACCGCCAGCGCCTACCCCCCGAACACGTCTTCTCCCGCCGCGCCGACCTGCTCACCTTCGCCGCCCTCGGCCAACTCGCCGTCACCAACAACTGGCACACCCTCGCCACCGAATGGCTCGAACACCGCCCCCCGACCACCGACACAGGCCGAGCCATCGCCACCTGGCAAACCCCCACCCCCACCCCTGACCCTCACTCCGCCAGTTTCTCCAGCGCGCTGCGGGCGACCTTGCGAACCGGGGGATGCCGGTCGTCCACCAACGGCTCGATCAACCGCCGCACCCCGGTCGCCTTCATCTGGACCAGCGCCTTGATCGCCGCCCCGCGTGCGGGGGTGTCCAGATAGCGCACCGCCAGATCGCGCGATTCGTCCGTCTTGACCTTGCCGAGATACCCGACCAGCGGGATCACCGCCGTCCCGTCCTTCGGCAGGTCGCCCATGAGCCGGGCGATGGGCGCGAAGTCCTTCGGTCCGGCGATCATCTTCAACGCCTCGGCCGCCCACGTCCGGACATACTCGGGAACGGGCGGGTTCCTGTCGAACTGGGCGAGCAGCGCCTCGATCGCCCGCTGATCGCCGCGAGCGGCCGGGTCGATGAGATTGCGGATCAACCCCATCCTGATGGTGGCGCGATGCTCGGTCTCGGAACCGGGAATCCGGTCGTCCAGTTCGGTCAGCCAGTCGACGAACACGGGAATGCCCGGCGGAATCGTGCGCGGCCCGTTCGCCAGATCATCCAGCGTGTAACACGGCACACCGACCGCCGCCAACTCCTCCATGATCCGCCGATCGAACCCGCGCTCACCATCCCGGTATCGAGCCGGCAGCTCCGCCATCCACGCCGTACCCCCACCCTCACTACCGTGCGGCATCCGCGCATACGAGATCGTCATATCGGTGACCCGTCGTCCAGTTCCATCCTGATCAGTTGTATTTGACCCGTCTCGATCATGCCCGCGATATCGGGGTCGTTGATCTGGGTTCGATGATCCACGATCAAGGTATAGGTGTAACCGTTGTCCCTGGCCCACTGCTCCTGGATCAGGAGTTGTCGCTTGTTGTCGACGATATCGTTGGTGTTCTTGACCTCGGTGAGCTGGCGGTTCGTCGTATCGATCCGGTCCGGGTCGGAGAAGAGGGCGTTTCCGTCACGATCGATGATGGAGATCCGGCGCTTGGTGACCGACGGATCTATGCCTGCCCTGGCTTCGCCGTCTTCGCCGGCCTTCTTGTTCTGCGTGATGTCGCGGCCGCCGATGTAGCGAGTGCTGCGGGGAGTGCGGCCGAGAATGGACTGTAGATCCGCGGTCTGTGTGGTGACCATGTCGTAGATGCCTTCGTTCGACGCTACTGTCGCCGTGACGGTGGCTTCGATGTCGCCCAGGCGCGCCGAGATCGCCGCGGCGTACTCCGTCTTGTTCGTCGCGATGAGGGCATCGATCGCGGCTTGGGCGCCGTCACCGGCAGGAAGTCGCTCGGCAGCGGCCTTGTCGGCCTCGTACGAAGCGAGCAGGACCCACAGCAGGTTCAACGACGTCCGGCAGTCCTTCTTCGCCGATTCGGCGGTGGTCGCGACGCTCTCGCACGCGATTCCCAGATAGGTAGCCGCGTCGGAGTACGCCTGCATCGCCCGACACAGCGCGGCCGTGTCGGAGACGTATTCGGCGAGGATCGGATCTTGGCTGCGCGCCTCGTCCGGAAACAACTCTCGGACGGATCGGTAGACCTGGTTCGCGTGGTCTTCCGAGATCGCCCCCATCGTCTTCAGCAGCACCCCCGCCTCGGTGATCCTCGCTTCGTCGCAGTCGGCCCACTTCCTGGTCACCTGCGGGGCGACCAGATCCCAGTGGTCGGGATCGCCGCCGGTGCCACCCACCGACAATTGAGTGGGACGCAGACTGATGGTCAGCGTCGTACCTGTCGGCGGGGTTGGTATCGGATCCGGTGCTCCCGAGTGCGAACCGTTCTCCGCGTGTACCAGATTCTGGCCGGCCGTGTGGATCTGTAGACCCAGGGCGTTCGCGGCCATCGCCGCGAGCGAACCGGCCTCGAACAGATCGACCGCCGACTGGTCGAAGCTTTTCGCCCACTGCGGTCCGCCGTAGGGATACAGGCCCGCCGAGCGCGCGACGTCGAGGTGCTGTTGCACGTGTCGGAGGAAACCTTCTATCACCGTACTGATCTCGATCAATCCCGCGCCGACCTGGAAGTAGGTCTCGGCGTTCACCGTCGTCATCGTTCGCGGCCTCTCACGCCCGCATCAGCCGGTTGGCCTCCTCGGCCTCCAGATAGTTGGTTCGGGCCGTCGCGATCTGATCGCGGACCGCGCGTAACTCCGTGACCAGCGCGTCGGTCTTCGTGATCCACAGTGAATGTCTGTCGGAGAAGGAGTCCGCGGTGGCCCCCGCGAACTGGCTCAGCAAGTTGGCGCCGACCGAACCGATCTGCGCGCCGTGGTCGGTGATCGAGGCTATCGCGGCGTCGAGCAGTTCGATGAAGACTCGCATGGCTTCGAGGTCGTAGGAGCGTACGGTCACGGCAGGTCGAGACTGCATTCGGCGCTCGTGATCCGGCTTGCCCTGGTCTCGTCCTGGGTTGCGAAGCTGTCGGCGGCGGTGGCGAGACCCGAAGCCAGCGAGGTCAATTCCGCTATATGCGCGGTGACCCGCGGAGCCAGTTCTTCCCAGACCGCAGCCACATGGTCGGCGGCGCGTCCGTTCCAGACCTCGCGCAACTTGGAATGCTCGAATCGAATGCCGGCCAGAAGATCGTCGAGGAGCACTCGATGCGTGTGGAGTACGGCCGCACCCTGACGCAGAACCGCCGGATCGACTTGTAAGCTCATATCCACCCCGTACTCCCCCAACAGCGTGAGCCTAGCCATTGGCGGGCAGCGCGGGCAAGGTGGCTTTCGCATGGACTGGCGCACCGAGACCACCGCGCAGGTACGGGCGGACTATGACGCTCTGTTGCGCGATGCGGTCGACGCCGCAGCCGAGATGCTTTCGGAGTCGGACTCTTTCGTTCCCTTCATGCTGGTCTTGGAACGCGACGGAGGCAAGAGGTTGCGCCGAACCGGTGGATCGAGCGTGTCGCGAGACGAGTCGGCGGCCACCCGCGCACTCGAATCGGCGCGTGACCGAGCCGACTTGCGGGCTCGAGCGGTTGTGCTGGATGTCACCGTCTCCGCACCGTTCGTAGGTGATGCCGTCAAGGTTGTTCTCGAACATCGCGACGGAATACCGATCGTTGTTCTCGTGCCCTACACGGCGACGGTGGAGGACCTACAGGTCGATCTCGGCGCAGCGCACGCCGCGGTCGGGAGCAAGGTGCTGTGGGGGTGAGCAGGCACGCCGCGGCAGGTCAGTCGAGGGCTCGGACACCGTCGAACATTGTGGTGAAATCCTCACCGAGGCGGTCCATGTCGGCGAGTCTCGTCTTCGCGGAGAGAAAGATCGGATAGGCCACATTCCCGACGACATGGACCAGAACGCGACGGTCCGCCCACCATTGGCCGCCATCGAACACTCCGGTGATCTTCCCGCCCTGGACGCCGCACGTCGTGATCCGCAGGTCGTCGCGGGTTCGCCAATCACGGGCGCTGCTCTCGGCCCGCCGCCGGTTCGGCGCCACGGCGTCTTCCACCGAGTGGACGGGGTCACCGACGTGGACCGTCATCATCGCTGTCGGACTGCGGAAGTCGTCGGTCAGAGTATCCCTGCGTTGCAAGCCGATTCCGTCCCCGTGTTCGTCGGCTCCGCGATTGCGTTGCCAGCCAGGCAATTCGGGTATGCGCACGTCGAACGGGTGGCGCTCGCCGCGACCGAGTACGAATGCCTGCTCGGTCCGATCAGCGGCATCACAAGGGCGGACTTCCGAGGAGGCAGAGGGCGATGTTCCTGTCACCGAATGAGTTCGAGACGAGGTGGAGGAGGCATCCGCGCAGCCGACCGTAACCGCCAGAACGAACGCGAACGTTCCTGCCACCCGATGCCGAGATGACCGACCGTTGCCCATGCGGTGATCCAATCACGGGAACGGCATGTTCCGTGAACCCGGGACAGCACCTCGGTTCCGCGGCAGACGGCTGCCGCCCCGGTCGAAGGATCCGCTGCGTCGGACTACATCCCTTCGGCTGCTGTCCGCCCTGCGTTCGATCCTCAGTGGGTGTCGAGGGGGTCGGTCTGGTGGGAATCGCTGTAGGCGATCCGTTGGGCGAAAAGGGGGCGGGCGGCGATTCCGATCTCGTTGAGGCGGCGGGTGACGTTGCGGTAAAAGCTGGGGCGCAGAAGTTGATCGGCCATGAATCGCGGGACGGGGCCCGGGACGATCGCGTAATTCACGATGATGAACGGGGTGCCGGGTGCGAGTTCGAGCAGCGTCGAGTTCGTCACGCCGAGTACCGAGGCGTACCACTGGCTGATCGTCTTCCACGCCGTTGTCGCGGTTTGCGCGGGCGCATTCCCGACGAAGTGATTGAGCAGGACGGGGCCGTCGGAGCCGTCGGTATCGCCGAAACGCGCGGCGTTCACGGCGTTGGTGACAAGTGCCGGGCTCGGAGTCCGGTGGCGGGCGCGCGCGGCTTCGAATATCTCGCGCACGGGGGCGTCGGAATCGATGAGCAGGATGACGTCGAAGCGCGGGCTGTTGCGCAGTGGCGGAATGAAAGTGGACTCGAACAGGCGCACGGTGCGCACCCCGGCGGTCTCGGCCAATTCGCGGGCGATCGCGCGAATCCCGTCGAGCGCGGCCTTGCGGGTTCGGCTGCTTTTGACGAATGGCCCGAGGGTGTGCAGGTCGATGTTCCAGGCGATGTAGGTGAACTCGGTGGGAATCGTCTCGGCGAACTGCATTGTCGTCTCCTTCGTGGATCCGGGCGGTCTATTCGACTGTCACTTGTTCGCGCTCGTGGATGTCGTCGCTGGCCGTGCGCAGCGACTGGGCGAGCGTGCGCAGGAACTGCATGACCACATCGCGGTGGTCGGGGGCGACATCGTGGAACACGCGGTGCACCGGGCCGCCCGCCCGCTGGTACAGCGAGCGCACCACCTCGAAGTTCGGGGTGGAGGCCACCTGGGCCGAGCGCCGGTCGGCCGGGTCGCTGGTCCGGGTGATCCATCCGCTGCGTTCGAGGCGGGTGAGCACTCCGGTGAGCGTGGCGGCGCGCATCCCGGTCCGTGCGGCGAGGTGACCGGGTGTGCACGCCCCTTCGCGGTCGATCACGTCGAGGACGTCGAGATCGCGGGGATTGATGCCCGCGGCCGCGGCGATCCGGTCGTCGGCGATGCGCAGTTCGATCCACAGGACACGGAAGGCCTCGATGAGTTCTTCGTCTGTCGGAGCGCCCATGTCAGCCACGTCTTCCAAACTAGTACGGATTCCGAAGTATCGCCACCCGCCCGGATCCACCGGGACGGTTCAGCTCGAGCGCAGAGCGCGGACCTGCCCCTTCGCCGCGGGTGGGACGCGCTGGGCGACCGCGCCCGGCAGGTCGGGGGAGTCCGGCGCGCCCGTCCAGGCCAGGTAGCCGTCGGGCCGCACCAGCAGCGCCTTGTTCCGGCACAGCGGGTCGAGGACCACGGTGACCTCGCCCGCGCGGGCCGCCGCGTCGGTGGCCTCGGTGGCCCACGGCGTCGCCAGCACGAAATGTCCGGCGCTCAAATGGGTCCTGATCTCGGCGCCGGTCACGGCCCCGCTCCAGAACGCGCCGACGCCGTCGACCCCGGAACCGCCGCAGGTCGTCTCGATGCCCGACAGCGACTTGGCGATCCCGAAGGCGTATCTGCGCCCGAACGCCCCCGAGTTGTTGGCCACGGCCATGACCAGCCAGCGCAGGGGAGCGGGGATCGAACTCAAGCGGGTCGCCCCGCGCACCAGGTTGCCGGAGTCGACCAGGGCGCGCGCGCCGATGGGCCGCATCTCCGCCTCGTAGTCGGCGAGGAAGCGGTCCTCACCCGAGCGCAGCGTGGCGTGCAGGCGCCACGACAGATTCGCGACGTCCTGGATTCCGACGTTCATGCCGAGTCCGCCCGCGGGCGAATGGACGTGGGCCGCGTCGCCGACGAGGAACGCGCGCCCACTGCGATACCGCGTCGCCTGTCGTTCGTCGCTGTGGAAGCGGGAGATCCACCGCGGCGAATGCAATCCCACCCGGCGCTCGAAAACGATATCGCAGAGTTCACTGAGTTCGGCGAAATCTATGTCGTCGCTGACGTATTGGGGCGTGTCGCTGTTCCAGGCCAGAACGCGATAATAACCGTTCTCGATGGGGCAGACGAAGGAGAATCCGTGACCATTCGCCTCGATGGCCAATCCCTTTTCGGGAGGATAGTCCACCTTCGCGTCGGCGATGATGACCGACGTCAATACGGATTCGCCGGGGAATTCTATGCCGAGCGATTCCCGCACCCGGCTGTGGATTCCGTCGGCGCCGACGACGTAGGCGGCACGCCATTCTCGGTCGACCGGTGGACCGCCGTCCGACTCCGGGGTGGCGTATTTCACTCGGACGCCATTGTCGTCCTGTTCCACACCGGTTACCTCGCAATGGTGGACGAAGGTCGCCCCAGCCGCCACCGCGCGTGCTTCGAGAACTCGTTCGACCACGAATTGGGGGACCACCAACATGAACGGGAACGTCGTGTCGAGTTCGCTGAACTCGATATCCAGCGCGCCGATGAGCGGAAGCGATCCGACCGGCATTCCCGCGTGGATGATCTCGGCCGCGACCCCGCGTACGGCGAGCTGGTCGAGGGCGCGGGCGTGCACCGAGAACGCCCGGGTGAGATTGGATCTGGTCTTCGGCCGCTTCTCCAGGACGACGACCCGATGTCCCATTCCGGCCAGGTCGCCCGCCGCCATCAGGCCGGACGGGCCCGCACCGACGATGACGACATCCGCTTCCGCGCTCGTGACCACCGATTTCCTCCTACGACTACAGAAATGCAATCCGCCGCGTGATACGCGGTCCTGATTCGGCGCGAATTCGTGCGCGACCGAGGACGACTCATGCGGACATGGACAAACGGACGCGCCCGACAGCGTGCTTCGGGGATCACCCGTCGGACCAGTATCGCCCGAACCGGGGAAGGTTCAACTGCGTTGCCTTCTCAGTTGAACGATCAGCTAAAGCCCATCGCCCCCACTGTATTCCGGTTCCGCTGCGGCGATAGCCGATTTCGATAACTGATCCTCCGGGTGGTCGACCTTCTCTGGCGGTCGTGAGAATCATTCGATAGATTTCGATCCCGGTGGCCGGTCCTCGCCAATTTCGTCCCCGACGCAGGTTAGGCATCGGAAACGCAGGGTACTGTCAGAGTGTTGTTTCTCCAGCCCCGGGGGGTGCGTGTCAGTCGAAGTATCGAGATATGTGCGGCCCGCTTCGTTCGGCCGCCCCCGTAGAACATGCTGACCGATTCTGCGCGTCCGTTTTGTCGGTGATGTCCATTTCATCACACGATGTTCGCGTTGTCTCGATCGATGACATGTCCGGCAATTCACCGTTGATCTGCCATATCGGCAACGAAGCCGTGGCCGCGCCCTGCCATTGATCGGGCGGCGGCCGGTGACGGGACCGGCGTTTCCGGATCCGTCGACTTCGCAGGCGATAACGCCGCCGGGAAAGGCTCCTACTCGCCTGCGCCCGGCACGACCTGGAGAGAGGACGCACTGGTCTAGGGCAGACGAGTTGCGAAGAACACGCATACGAGGGGGCAGGCATATGTCGATCGAGTACACCGTGTCCAATGCAGTTGACAGACAGACCTTTCCATCCACCGAAGAAGAACCCGCGCCGACTGGGCAGCCGCCGGGGGGAGACGCGCCGCCCGGGACGGCCTCGGGCGAGTCCGGCGTGGCGGCGACCGACCACGCGGGCCGCGGACCCGGGGTCCACAAGATGCCGATCACCGCGCTGCGGGGCAGTTTCTCACCACGCCTGGGCGGCGAGAACAAGGCGCACATCGAATTGCTGGCCGAGACCGACGCGCCCTTGCCGCCGATCCTGGTCCACAAGCAGACCCTGCGCGTGGTCGACGGCATGCACCGCCTGCTCGCGGCCTCGCTCAAGGGCCAGGAGACGATCGATGTCATCTTCTACGACGGCAGCGAATCGGACCTGTTCCTGCGGGCGGTCAAGGAGAACGTCGAGCACGGACTCCCGTTGACGCGCACCGAACGTCGGGTCGCGGCCGAACGCATCGTCATGACCCACCCGCACATGTCCGACCGCGCGATCGGCCAGCTCACCGGCCTGGCGGCCAGGACGATCGCCTCGATCCGCGGGCGCTCGACCAATCGGCCCGCGCAATCGGAGGTGCGGGTCGGGCGCGACGGCCGGGTCCGCCCGCTGGACAGCAGTCAGGCGAGAATGCGCGCCGCGGAACTGCTCTCCAGTGACGAGCGGCATTCGCTGCGCTACATCGCGCGCACCACGGGCATCTCACCCGCGACGGTGCTGGACGTGCGCAAACGGTTGGAGCGCGGCGATCCCCCCGTGCCCGATCAGTACGCGACGGCCAAGAACGCCGAACCGGAGGCTCCGGTCGCCGAGGATCGCGCCGCGGATCGGGACGCCGAGGCCGAGACCGAGACGATCGATCCCACCGACGTGCTGCCGAAGTTGCTGCGCGACCCCTCGGTGCGCCACAGCGAGCAGGGACGAACGCTGCTGCGGTTGTTGCAGGCCACCGCCATGCTGGAGATGCAGCGCACCGACATGATCGAAGCCGTGCCGCCGCACTGGATCGGCGTGCTCGCCGAGGTCGCGCGGCACTACTCCACGATCTGGGAGAAGCTCGGCGGCGAACTGGATTTCCGGTCGCGGGTCGTGGACCCCTCGGCCTGAGATCCGAGACGGCCTGAGATCCGAGACGGCCTGAGTTCCGACGGCACGACCTCGACCCCGCGCCGTGCGTTGCGGCCCGACGCGGGATCGAGGTCGGTCGTAGGGGATCAGCCGAGCTCGCGCGCCGCCACGGTGGCGAACGCGCGGGTGAACACCTTGGCGCCGTTGCTGGAGGCGGTCAGTTCGATGGTCAACTGGTCGCCGTCGACGGATTCGACCTTGGCCTCGACGTCGATGTCCGCGCCGCCCTCGCGCGGCACCGGGATGGGGGCGGTGAAGCGCACCCCGTAGGAGGTGACCCGGCCCGCGTCCCCGCACCAGTCCACGACGAGTTGGATCGCGGCGCCCATCGTCCACATCCCGTGCGCGACGACGTCGGGCAGATCGACGGAGCGGGCGGTGTGCTCGTCCCAGTGGATGGCGTTGAAATCGCCGCTGGCCCCCGCGTAGCGGACCAGCGTGGCCCGGTCGAGATGGATGCGTCGTTCGCTGATCGGACGGCCCACTTCGTAGGCTCCCTTCATCCTCGGCTCCCTCTGATGACGACCAGGCTGGTGGTGCGGGTGACGATCTCGTCGGCCACCTCGAGTTCGGTGACGAGGGTGACCATCGAGTGGCCGCCGACGTTCTGGGCCCGGTCCAGTCGGGTGTGCGCGGTGACCTCGTCGCCCGCGACGAGCGGTCGGTGGTGCACGATCTGCTCGGCCCCGTGCACGAGTCGGGCGTAGTCGATGCCCAGTTCCTCGTCCGCCATGACGTGGGCCCATCCCTGCTGCGCGATGAGCACGGCGAAAGTGGGCGGCGCGATGACGTCGTCGTAGCCGCGCGCGCGAGCTACCTCGACATCGGTGTGCGCCGCGTCGTGCGCGCCGACCGCCGCGGCGAATTCGGCGATCTTGGCGCGCGAGACCAGGTAGGGCGCGGTCGGCGGATAGACCCGCCCCTCGACCGTCGTGTTGACTGCCATGTTCTCGACCTTTCTCAGTGGCCCATTCCGAGACCGCCGTCGACCGGGATGACCGCCCCGCTGATGTAGGCGGCGTTCTCGCCCGCGAGGAACCGGACCACCCGCGCCACCTCCTCGGGTTGGGCGAAGCGGCCCGCGGGCGTGGCCGCCAGGTAGGTCTCGCGCTGGGATTTCGACAGCGACCGGGTCATCTCGGTCTCGATGAATCCCGGTGCGACGACGTTGGCGGTGATGTTGCGTTTGCCGAGTTCGCGGGTGATGCTGCGGGCCAGGCCGACCAGTCCGGCCTTGGCGGAGGCGTAGTTGGCCTGGCCGGGCGAGCCGTAGAGGCCCATCACACTGGAGACGAACACGAACCGGCCGTAGCGGCCCTGCAGCATGCCCTTGCTGGCTCGGCGCGAGCAGCGGAACGCGCCCGCGAGATTGGTGTCGACGACGTCCTGGAAGTCGGTGTCGCTCATGCGCATCAGCAGGGTGTCGCGGGTGATGCCCGCGTTGGCGACGACGATGTCGATCGGCCCGCCCACGAGGTCCTCGGCGGCGTCGAAGGCGGCGTCCACCGATTCGGTCGAGGTCACGTCGCAGGCGACGGCGTGCGCGCCTTCGGGCCCGGTGCCGTCACGGCTGGCGACGACGACCCGATGGCCCGCGTCGAGGAATTCGCGGGCGATGGCGAGGCCGATGCCGCGGTTGCCGCCGGTGACGAGCACGGTGCGCGGCGGTGCGGTGTCGGTGGGTGCGGGAATGGGGGGTGCGGCGTTCATGGTGTGCCTCCGGCGGCTATTTGATCTCGGCGAGGACGGTGCCCTGGGTGATGGCGGCGCCCGGGGCCACGGCCAGGCCGGTGACCACGCCGGCGCGGTGGGCGTTGACCGGGTTCTCCATCTTCATGGCCTCCAGGACGACGATCAGATCACCCACGCTCACGCTCTGTCCTTCTTCGACGGCGACCTGCACGACGGTGCCCTGCATGGGCGCGGTGACCGCGTCCCCGGTCGCCGCCGTCGCGTTCCCGCCGCTCTGCCGTCGCGGGGTGAGCTTCTTGCGGGGCGTGCCGGAGCCGAGCGAGAATTGTTCCGGCAGCGACACTTCCAGTCGCCTGCCGCCCACCTCGACGACCATCCGCTGTCGCGGCGCGGAGTCCTCGGCGTCGGCGACCCCGCCTCCGACGTGGGGCGGAACGGTGTTGTCCCAGTCGGTCTCGATCCACTTGGTGTAGACGTCGAAGGTCGGCGTGCCGTCGGCGTCGACGCGACCGAGGAAGTCCGGATGCTCCACGACCAGACGGTGGAACGGCAGCACCGTCGCCAACCCCTCCACCCGGTATTCGGCCAGCGCGCGGCGCGCCCGCCCCAGCGCCTGCTCGCGGTCTTCGCCGTGGACGATCAATTTGGCGAGCATCGAGTCGAACTGGCCGCCGATCACACTGCCCGCCACCACGCCCGAATCCACCCGCACGCCCGGCCCGGCCGGTTCCACGTAGGTGGTCACGGTGCCGGGCGCGGGCAGGAATCCGCTGCCGACGTCCTCGCCGTTGACGCGGAACTCGAAGGCGTGCCCGCGCGGCGCGGGGTCCTCGGTGATGGTCAGTTCCTCGCACTGGGCGATACGGAACTGCCAACGGACCAGGTCGATGCCCGCCGTCTCCTCGGTCACCGGATGTTCCACTTGCAGGCGGGTGTTGACCTCGAGGAACGAGACGGTCTCGCCCTGCACCAGGTATTCCACAGTGCCCGCGCCGTGATAGCCCGCCTCGCGGCAGATCCGCTTGGCCGAGGCGTGGATCTCGGCGCGCACCGCCTCGGACAGGAACGGCGCCGGCGCCTCCTCCACCAATTTCTGGAAGCGTCGCTGCAACGAACAGTCCCGGGTGCCGACCACGATCACGTTGCCGTGCATGTCGGCCAACACCTGCGCCTCGACGTGGCGGGCCCGATCCAGGTACTGCTCGACGTAGCATTCGCCGCGCCCGAACGCCGCGGTCGCCTCGCGCACCGCCGAATCGAACGACTGCGGAATCTCCGCGATGCTGTGGGCGACCTTCATGCCGCGGCCGCCGCCGCCGAAGGCCGCCTTGATCGCCACCGGAACACCGTGACGTTCGGCGAATTCGACGGCTTCGGCCGCCGTGGCGACCGGCCCCGGGGTACCCGCGGCCATCGGTGCGCGTGCGCGGTCGGCGATGCGGCGCGCGGTCACCTTGTCGCCGAGGTCGCGGATCGCCTGCGGACTCGGCCCGATCCAGATCAGGCCCGCGTCCTCGACGGCCTGCGCGAAATCGGCGTTCTCGGACAGGAATCCGTAGCCGGGATGGACCGCGTCCGCCCCGGACCGCAGCGCGGCGTCGAGGACTTTCTCGATCGACAGATACGACTGCGCCGAGGTCGTCCCGCCCAGGGCGAACGCCTCGTCGGCGAGCGCGACGAACGGCGCGTGCGCGTCCGGTTCCGCGTAGACCGCGACACTGGCGATGCCCGCGTCCCTGGCCGCCCGGATGACCCGCACCGCGATCTCGCCCCGGTTGGCGACCAGGACCTTGGCGATGGGCCGGGCGGGCGCGCTCACGCGGCCACCTGCCAACTGCGCGCGGCGACGTAGTCGACGCGATTCGGCACGACGCGCAGGCGGCGGACCGCGGTCGGCGGGGCCGCCTCCCGGTGCGCGAGCGCGGCGAGCACGCCGAGCAGGGCGGCGATCTCGTCGTCGGTGGGATTGCCTCGTTCGATCTTCAGTGTGACGGTGTCGGACACGGTCGGCGACCTTTCTGCCGGGGGACTACTGCGGAGGATTGCCGTGCTTGCGCACGGGCAGGTCGGCGTGCTTGTCACGCAGCATCGCGAAACTCCGGATGAGCGTGGCCCTGGTGGTGGCCGGGTCGATGATGTCGTCGACATATCCGCGCTCGGCCGCGTAGTAGGGGTGGATCAACTCGGCCCGGTACTGCTTGATCTTCTGTTCGCGTGCGGTGGCCGGATCGTCGGAATCGGCGATCTCGCGGCGGAATACGACATTGGCCGCGCCGTCGGGCCCCATGACGGCGATCTCGTTGGTCGGCCAGGCGAAGGCCAGATCGGCGCCCACCGACCGCGAGTCCATGACGATGTACGCGCCGCCGAACGCCTTGCGCACCACGATCGAGATCCGGGGCACGGTCGCGTTGCAGAACGCGTAGAGCAGTTTGGCCCCGTGCCGGATGACCCCGTCGTGTTCCTGACCGACACCGGGCAGGAATCCGGGGACGTCGAGCAGGGTGAGCAGCGGGATGTTGAAGGCGTCGCAGGTCTGCACGAAACGCGCGGCCTTCTCCGAGGCGTGGATGTCGAGCGCGCCCGCGAGGGTGCTCGGCTGGTTGGCGACGATCCCGACGACCTGCCCGCCCAGACGCGCCAGCGCGCAGACGATGTTGGCCGCCCAGCCCTCGTGGATCTCGAAACTCTCGCCGTCGTCGACGAGTTCGGCGATCACGGCGCGCATGTCGTAGGGCCGCCCGGCTTCGGTGGGCACCAGGGTGTAGAGATCGTCCGCGCGCCGGTCGGCCGGATCGGCGCAGCGGGTGGCGGGCGGATGTTCGCGATTGTTGGCGGGCAGCATCGACAGCAGGTAGCGCACGTCGTGCAGGCAGGCGGCTTCGTCGTCGTAGGCGAAATGCGCGACACCGGATTTCGCGGCGTGCACGTCCGCGCCGCCGAGTTCGTTCATCGTGACGCTCTCACCGGTCACGGCCGCCACGACGTCGGGTCCGGTGACGAACATCTGCGAGGTCTCGCGCACCATGAACACGAAATCGGTCAGCGCCGGGCTGTAGGCCGCGCCGCCCGCGCACGGCCCGAGGATGACGCTGATCTGCGGGATGACACCGGATGCCCTGGTGTTGCGGATGAAGATGCCGCCGAAGCCCGCCAGCGCCGAAACCCCTTCCTGGATGCGCGCGCCCGCGCCGTCGAACAGGCCGACCAGCGGCGCGCCCGCTGCGATGGCCATGTCCATCACCTTGTGGATCTTGGCGGCATGTGCTTCACCGACCGTGCCCGCCAACAGCCGGAAGTCCTGCGCGTAGACGAACACGGTCCGGCCGTCGACCGTACCCCAGCCCGTGACGACGCCGTCACCGGCCGGGCGGCGCGCCTCGAGGCCGAAACCGTGCGCGGTGTGGCGGCGGAACGGTTCGATCTCCTGGAAGGAGTCCGCGTCGAGGAACAAGGCGATGCGCTCGCGCGCGGTGAGTTTGCCGCTCGCGTGCTGACGTTCCGTCGTAGCGGTGTGGTCACCATCGGCGGCCGCGTGTCTGCGCAGCCCGAGCTCCTCGACCAGCTTGTGCATCTGGGTCTCCGTACGTTCGTCGAATGAGGGGCGGCGCGAACGGCCGCACCCGATGTGAATATGCCCCGAGCGAAGGTCGTGACTGGCGTCATCAAACCTCGGATCGAGTATTGATCGCAATGTCGGCAAATGTGTTCAACAGCTGCGGATATGCAGTTGAACCCCCGATGTGCGGCGCTTGTTGAACAGTGACGGCCGGCTCTAAATTCGAGTCGTCACCAGTCAGCGCGAGGGAATTATGGACAATGAATTGAGCGCCGAAGTGAATGACGGGAACACCACTGTCACGGAAGTCCCCGTACTCGTCGTGGGAATTGGCCCGACCGGTTTGACGCTGGCGGCCGAACTCCGCTTGTGGGGTGTCGACTGCCTGGCACTGGGCACGTCGGTCACCCCCGAAACCGAATCGCGGGCGCTGGGTTTCACCTCCAGCACCCAGGAGATCTTCGCCCACCGCGACATGCTCGCGGAATTCGGCGAACTGGAACGGGTGCCCGCCGTGCATTTCGCGGGCATCGTCATCGCGGGCGAGCACCTGTCCTCGCCCTACCTGCCGGTGATGCGGTTCCCGCAGTACCGGACCGAGGAAGTGCTGCGCACCAGGGCGCAACGCCTGGGCGCGAAGCTGCTGCGCGGCTACACCGTCAGCGAGATCCGGGAGACCGCGGACGGTCTCGAGACGGTCGCCGCCGGACCCGACGGGACGATCGTGGTGCGGTCGCGCTACGTCGTCGGATGCGACGGCGCGCACAGCAAGGTCCGCGCCATCGCGTCGCTCGATTATCCGCTCACACCACCGACGGTGCAAATGCTGTTGGCCGATGTCGAACACGCAGGGCTACCGAACAATCAATTCGGGAAGAAGACCGCCAACGGCATGGTGATGTCGGGTCCGCTCGACGAGCGGATCGACCGGCTCATCGTGTGTGATTTCGACGCGAAACCGCTGGAACGCGGTGTCCGGGTGGAGGAGCGGCATCTCCAGGACGCATATCGGAATGTCACCGGGGATGAATTGCCGTCCGGAAAGGTCCGCTGGGCCAGTTATTTCAACGACGCCTCCGGAATGGCACCGTCGTTCCGCAAGGATCGGATATTCCTGGCGGGCGACGCCGCGCACACCCATTTGCCCGCGGGCGGACAAGGGATGAATGTCTCGATCCAGGACGCGGTGAATCTCGGCTGGAAACTGGCGGCGGAAATCCAGGGCTGGGCTCCGGACGGACTGCTCGACACCTACGACACCGAACGTCGGTACGCGGCGGCGGATCTGTTGGCCGACACCCGGGCCCAGGGACAGTTGTTCCTCAGGGGCGCGGAGGTCGACCCCTTGCGCGAGGTATTGCGCGGGCTGACCGCCGTTCCCGGCGCGGCGGAGATCCTCGCCGACGAGGTCAGCGGCATGTCACTGCGCTACGACTTCGCCGACGGCGGACCGGAACCGATCGGACGTCTGCTGCCCACCCGCGACCTGCGCGTTCCCGGCGCGGACGGACCGCCCGTCGGCCTGCTGCGCGGCGGGAAGGGCGTGCTGCTGACCACCGACGGCGGACGGGCGGACTCCGCCGCGCTGCGCGGTCGAGCCGACCGCGTCGAGGTCAGGACCGCCGCGACGCCCGAGGGCGTCGAAGTGCTGGTCCGGCCCGACGGATACGTGGCCTGGACCTCGCGGTCCGACCAACCGCTGGACGCGGCGCTGCGGCGCTGGTTCGGCCCCGAGCGGTGACATCGACGTCCACCGCGGTCCCGAGAAAACCGAAAGGAATACCCATGTTCTCCACCCTGATCATCGCCAAGTTCCAGAAGCCCGACCTCGAGTCGATCGCCGAACTGTTCGGCGAGTTCGACAAGACCGAGATGCCCGAGCGCATGGGAACCCTGCGGCGGCAGTTGTTCAACTTCAACGACCTCTACATCCACGCGCAGGACTTCGCCGAGGACCACGGGGCCGACCGGGTCGAACAGGCGCGCACCGATCCGCGGTTCATCCAGATCAGCGCCGACCTGCGCCAGTTCTTCGACCCCTACAACCCGAACTGGTCCGGCCCGCAGGACGCGATGGCCTCGTGCTTCTACCGGTGGCAGCGGTGACCGTCCGCCGCTGGGATGTCGTCGTGGTCGGCGCGGGCCCGGTCGGAAGCCTGCTCGCGGGCGCGCTGGCCGGGCACGGGGCCTCGGTGCTGGTTCTGGAACGCGATCGTGAGATCCCGGACCAGACCCGCGCCAGCACACTGAATTCCCGCGCCATGGAGATCCTCTCGGCCCTGGGCGTGCCCGGACTCGAGGATCATCCGCGGTCGATGTTCGGTCACTACGGGGGCGTCCCCGTGGATCTCGAACACCTCGACAGCCCGTGGGCGGGTCTGTGGACGATCCCGCAGCCCCGCCTGGTGCGGATGTTGCGGGACTGGGCCACGGGCAACGGCGCCGTGATCGACTCCGGTGTCGCCGTCGTCGGCGCGCGGATCGCGCCACCGTCCGTGCTGACCGACACCGCCGACGGCGTGACCCACGAGAGCCGGATCCTGGTCGGCGCGGACGGGCGCGAGAGCACCGTGCGCGCGGCCCTGGATTTCGGCGTCACCACGACGCGGGCCAGTCGGCACATGGTCCGGTGCGACGTCACGGGAATCGAGGTGGCGCGCAGGCGATTCGAGCGGCACGGCGACGCGGTGGCCGCCGCGGGGGCGATCTCCCCGCGCACCACCCGGCTGATGCTGCACTGCCCGCACTACGACGCCTCGGCCGCACCGAGTTTCGCGGAGGTGGCCGGGGACTGGCTGGCGGCGACCGGAGAGCGCGTCGACGGCGGCGAATGCGTCTGGCTGGACACCTTCTCCAACGCCTGCGCGACGGTGCGGGACTGGCAGGTGGGTTCGGCGTTCCTCGCCGGGGACGCGGCCCACGACCAACCGCCCGTCGGGGGCAGTTCGCTCAACACGGGCATCCAGGACGTCTACAACCTGGCCTGGAAACTCGCGGCCGTGCTCGGCGGCGCGCCCGCCGAGGTGGTCGAGACCTACGGTCCCGAGCGGGCGGAGGCGACGGCCAGGATGCAGGAGGAGGTCCGCGACCAGGAAGCGGTGATCTTCGGTCCCGACCGGAGTCGCGCCGAAGTCCTGCGCGAGCGCCTGGCGGGGTCGGCGAGCTTCCGCGAGGACATCGCGCGGTCGATCGCGGGCCTGGACACCCGGTACCCGTCGAGTACCGGTGTGGGACCGCGGATCTCGCCCGCCGCGCTGTCCCGGGAACTCGGGCGACCGCTCGCTCCGGACGAAGAGTCGGCGCTCGGTCGCCGGACCATCCTCGTGACCGATCCGGGCACGCGGAACCTACGACTGACCATCCGACCCGACGGGCACGCCGTCCAGGGTCCGGGCGGGTCATCCACCGTTCCCGGCGAGGCCCTGCCGCGCCGGTCCGCACATCCCACCGATCCGGTGGTCCTGAAAGCGGGTAGCCATGCCTAGCACTTCTCGCCGTGCCGTGATCACCGGCGTCGGCGTCATCGCACCAGGGGGTATCGGAACCAAGGCGTTCTGGGCCCGTATGACCGCGGGACGCACCGCGACCCGCCCGATCTCGTTGTTCGACCCCGCGCCGTTCCGCTGCCGCATCGCCGCCGAGGTCGATCTGGACCCGGATCGGGAGGGGCTGTCCCCCAAGGAGGTCCGCCGCCTGGACCGCGCCGGCCAGTTCGCGCTGGTGGCGACCCGCGAGGCCATCGCCGACAGCGGTCTGGACGAAGTGGCCGACCGCTCGCGGATCGGGGTCAGCCTCGGCAGCGCCGTCGGCAACTCGACCCGCATGGAGGAGGAGTACGTCGCCATCAGCGACGGCGGCCGCGACTGGCTGGTCGATCACCGCTACACCGTCCCCTACTCCTACTCCTACATCGCCGCGAGTTCGCTGGCGGCCGAGGTCGCCTGGGCGGCGCAGGCCGAAGGGCCCGCGGTCGTGGTCTCGGCGGGTTGCACGTCCGGTCTGGACGCGGTCGGCCACGCGGTGCAGTTGATCGAGGACGGTACGGCCGAGGTGATGATCACGGGGTCCACCGACGCCCCCATCACCCCGATCACCATGGCCTGCTTCGACGCGCTGAAGGCGACCACACCGCGCAACGACGACCCCGCCGCGGGCTGCCGCCCGTTCCACCGCGACCGCGACGGCATCGTGCTCGGCGAGGGATCGGCGGTGTTCGTGGTCGAGGAGTACGAGCACGCCAAGCGGCGCGGGGCGACCATCCTCGCCGAGGTCATCGGCTACGCCAACCGGGCCAACGCCTACCACATGACCGGCCTGCGCAAGGACGGCCTCGAATTGGCCGAGGCGATCCGCGCGGCCCTGGACCAGGCCCGGGTCGACCCCGCGAGCATCGACTACGTCAACGCGCACGGCTCGGGAACCCGGCAGAACGACCTGCACGAGACCGCCGCGGTGAAGAAGGCGCTCGGTCAGGCCGCCTACGGGGTGCCGATGAGTTCCATCAAATCGATGGTCGGCCATTCGCTGGGCGCCATCGGCTCCATCGAGATCGCGGCCTGCGTCCTGGCCATCCGGGACGGGATCGTCCCGCCCACCGCGAATCTCACCGAACAGGACCCCGAATGCGATCTGGACTACGTGCCCTTGGTGGCGCGTGAACAGCGCACCGACACGGTGCTGACCGTCGGCAGCGGGTTCGGCGGGTTCCAGGCGGCCATGGTGCTCTCGGCCCCGGAACGGAGGACGCCGTGACCACCACCATCGTGACCGGTGTCGGGGTCGCCGCCCCGAACGGCGTCGGCACCGAGGAGTACTGGCGCGCGACCCTGGCGGGGGAGAGCGGGATCGGACCGATCGAACTGTTCGACGCGAGCCCGTACCCGGTGAAGTTCGCCGGGGAGGTCGACCTCGACGCGGCGGCCTACGTCCCCGGCAAATTCCGCGCGCAGACCGACCACATGACCCAGTTGGCGATGGCCGCCACCGTCATGGCCCTGGCGGACGCGGGCGCGGAACCCGCCGCGCTGCCCGAATTCGACATGGGCGTCACCGTGGCGAACTCCTCCGGCGGAATCATGTTCGGCCAGCGCGAATTACAGCAACTCTGGTCGCGCGGCCCGAACCACGTCTCCGCCTACATGGCGGTGGCCTGGTTCTACGCCGCGACCGCGGGCCAGTTGTCGATCCGGCACGGGATGAAAGGGCCCGCGCTGGTGCTGGCCGCCGAACAGGCGGGCGGCCTGGACGCCGTCGCGCACGCCCGGCGTCAGGTCCGACGCGGCACCCCGCTCATGGTGACCGGCGGCAGCGACGCGTCGATGTCGCCCGGCGGCCTGGCCTTCCAGATCGCGACCGGACTGCTGAGCACCAACACCGACCCGTCGCGGGCCTACATCCCGTTCGACCGCGAGGCCGGCGGATACCTGCCCGGCAACGGCGGCGCGATCCTGGTCGTCGAGGACGCCGAGGCCGCCCGCGCGCGCGGCGTCGAGCGGCACTACGGCCGGATCACCGGCTACGCCGCCACGTTCGACCGCCTCGAGGAGACCGAGGACGCCGTCAGCGACGGCACCGCCTACGACCCGCCGCGCGGCAGGCGGGTCTCGCGACTGCGCCGCGCCATCGAACTGGCCCTCGCCGACGCGGAACTCACCCCCGCCGAGATCGACGTCGTCTTCGCCGACGCCTGGGGTCTGCGGACCGCGGATCGCGAAGAGGCCGAGGCGATCTCCGGGGTGTTCGGTCCGCGCGGCGTTCCCGTCACCGCGCCCAAGACCATGACCGGGCGACTCTACGCGGCGGGCGGTGCGCTGGACCTGGTGACCGCCCTGCTCGCCATCCGGGATCAGGTGATCCCCCCGACCGTGAACGTGACCGACCAGGACACCGGCTTCGCGCTGGATCTGGTCCTGGCCGAGCCGCGTCCACATCCGATCCGCCACGCCCTCGTCCTCGCACGTGGGCTGGGCGGATTCAATTCCGCGGTCGTCGTGACCGCACCGCAGTGACCGACACACCATCGCAAAGGAATTCGACATGTCCGTACTGACCGCCGACACCCTCAAAGAGACCATGCGCCTGGTCGCCCACGACCCCGACCTCGCCCTCGGCGACGGCTTCCTGGAGACCGAATTCGGCGAATTCGACTTCGACTCGCTGGCCGTGCTCGAACTGGTGACCCGCATCCAGAAGGACTACGGCCTCTCGGTGCCCGACGAAGTGATGGAGAAGCTCACCACGCCGGGCGAACTGCTCGACTACGTGACCAGTCAGCTCGATGTGGGCCTGCGATGACACGCCACAGCCGCATCGCCGGGATCGGGGTCTACCGGCCGCGTCGGTCGGTGCCCAGTTCCGAGATCGCCGAACGCCTCGGCCTGAGCGAGGAGTGGATCCGCAAACGCTCCGGCATCGAACGGCGCGGATACGCCGGACCCGAGGAACCGCTGTCGCTGATGGCCGTCGAGGCGGCCACGGCGGCCCTGCGGCAGGCGAATCTCACCGCGGACCGGATCGGCTGCGTGGTCGTCGCGACGACCACGCACCTGGTCCAGATGCCGTCGCTGGCCTCCGAGGTCGCCCACGTCATCGGGGCGACCGAGGCGGGCGCGTTCGACATCTCGGCGGCCTGCGCCGGCTTCCCCTACGCCCTCGCGCTGGCCTCGGACATGGTCAAAGCGGGCACCGCCGACCACGTGCTGGTCATCGGCGCGGAACGCATCACCGACATCCTCGACGACCAGGACCCGGCCACCGCGTTCCTGTTCGCCGACGGCGCGGGGGCCGCGGTCGTCGCGCCGTCGGACGTCTCGCGCATCGGCCCGGTCGTGTGGGGCAGTGACGGCTCGCGGGCCGGCGCGGTGGGCATGACCGGCTACTGGGACCCCGCGCTGCGCACCGACGCGTCGCTGCCCTGGCCGCGCCTGGGCATGAAGGGCTGGCAGGTCTACCGCTGGGCGGTGTCCGAACTGGCCGAGGTGGCCAAACGCTCGGTGGAGATGGCCGGGATGAAGGTGACCGATCTGGACGCCTTCGTCCCGCACCAGGCCAACCGCCTCATCACCGACGAACTGGTGCGCCAGATCGGGTTCCGCGAGGACGTGGTGGTCGCCTACGACATCACCGACACCGGCAACACCTCGGCGGCCTCCATCCCGCTCGCCCTGGACCGACTGGTCACCGACGGTGCGATGACCAGCGGAATGAACGCACTGACGATGGGCTTCGGTTCCGGTCTGGTCTACGCCGGCCAAGTCGTCGAGATCCCCTGAAGGAGTGACAATGACAGTCGAGAGCAAGCGGGTCGCCCTGGTCACCGGCGCCACCAGCGGAATCGGGTTGGAGATCGCGCGTTCCCTGGGCGCGGCGGGCCATCGCGTGTTCCTGTGCGCGCGCCGGGCCGAAGAGGTCAAGACCACGGTCGAGGCGCTGACCGGCCAGGGATTCGAGGTCGACGGCGCGGTCGCCGACATCTCCTCCGCCGCGGACGTGAAGTCCCTGGTCGCGGCGGCGGTGCAGCGGTTCGGCGAGATCGACATCCTGGTCAACAACGCGGGGCGCGGCGGCGGCGGGGTCACCGCCGACATCACCGACGAACTGTGGACCGCGGTGATCGACACCAACCTGACCGGCACCTTCCGCGTCACCCGCGAGGTCCTGACCTCGGGTGGACTGGCCGCGCGCCCGTGGGGGCGGATCATCAACATCGCCTCCACCGGCGGCAAACAGGGCGTCATCTACGCCACGCCGTACTCGGCGTCCAAGCACGGCGTGGTCGGTTTCACCAAGGCGCTGGGCCTGGAACTGGCGGGCACCGGGGTCACCGTGAACGCGGTGTGCCCGGGCTACGTGGAGACGCCGATGGCCGCCAAGGTCCGCCAGGGCTACGCCGCGGGCTGGAAGATCAGCGAGGACGAAGTCCTGGACCGCTTCCAGGCCAAGATCCCGCTGGGTCGGTACTCCACGCCGAAAGAGGTGGCGGGCCTGGTCGGCTACCTGCTCACCGACACCGCCGATTCCATCACCGCGCAGGCGATCAACGTCTGCGGCGGACTCGGCAACTACTGACAGGAGCACTGCCATGCAGACTCGCCGGACCGAGCACGTCGTCACGGTGCCCGCGGACGCCGACACCGTCTACGACTTCATCGCCAGGGCCGAACGGTGGCCGGTGATCTTCACCCCCACCGTCCACGTCGAATACCTGACCCCTGGTGATCAGGCCGAACAGCGCCTGCGGATCTGGGCCTTCGCCGGGACCGAGGTCAAGAGCTGGGTGTCGCACCGGACTCTCGACCCGGGCGGCAGGCGCATCGAGTTCCGCCAGACCAGTCCGGTCCGCCCGGTCGCCTCGATGCGCGGCGAATGGGCGATCACCCCGGTGGACGACACCTCGGCGAAAGTCGTGTTCCAGCACTGGTTCACCTCCGAGGACGACAGCGCCGACACACTCGACAAGATCGAGGCGGTGGTGAACCACAACTCCGAGGCCGAACTCGACTCGCTGCGCGACGCCGCCGTGCGCAGCCACCTGGTCGTCGACTTCGAGGACGAGGTGCCCATCGACGCCGAACGGATCCGGGTCTACGACTTCCTCGCCGAAGCGGACAAGTGGCCCACCCTCATCCCGCACGTGGCCCGGGTCGCGCTCACCGAGAAGGCGGGCATCCAGACCCTGGACATGCACACCTTCGACAGCGCCGAAGGGCCCGCGGAACGCGGCACCCACGCCACCTCCTCGGTGCGAATCCTGTTGCCACCCAACCGGATCGTCTACAAGCAGCAGACCCTGCCCGCGTTCCTCACCGCCCACGTCGGCTCGTGGGACGTCCGCGAGGACGGCACCGCGGTCGCCCGGCACACCGTCGTGCTCGAGGAACGGGCGATCCTGGAGATGCTCGGCGTGGACGCCACCGTCGAACAAGCCGCGGGCCTGGTCCGCCAGTCGATCGGCGGTAACAGCAGGGCCACGCTGCGCCGCGCCGACGAACTGATCGGCGCCGGCCGGTGACCGGGCTGCTCGAGGATAAGAACATCCTGGTCACGGGCGTGCTCAACGAGGCGTCCATCGCCTACGCGGTCGCCCGCTACGCCCAGGAGCAGGGGGCCAACGTGCTGCTGTCCTCCTACGGGCGCGCGGCGCGGATCACCGGTCTGGTCGCGGATTCGCTGCCGAAACCGGCGCCGCTCATCGAACTCGACCTGACCAGCGAGGACGATCTGGCCGCCCTGCCCGACCGGGTCGGCGCGTACTGCGGGCGACTCGACGGCGTGCTGCACGCGGTGGCGTTCGCGCCGCAGACCGCGCTGGGCGGACAATTCCTCGAGACCACCTGGGCGGACGTGTCGACCACGATGCACGTGTCGGCGTATTCGCTCAAAGCGCTCGTCACCGCGTGTCTGCCGATCCTGGGCAACCCCGCCTCGGTCGTCGGCCTCGACTTCGACGCCGCCATCGCCTGGCCCGGTTACGACTGGATGGGCGTGGCGAAGGCGGCGCTCGAGTCGACCTCCCGCTACCTCAGCCGTGACCTCGGGCGACGCGGTGTGCGGGTCAACCTGGTGGCGGCGGGGCCGCTGCGCACCACGGCCGCCAAGAACATCCCCACCTTCACCGAATTCGAGAGCGCCTGGCAGGAGGGGGCGCCCCTCGGCTGGGACGTGACCGACGCCGATCCCACGGCCCGCGCCTGCGTGGCGCTGCTGTCGGACTGGTTCGCGGGCACCACCGGCGACATCGTCCACGTCGACGGCGGATTCCACGTCACCGGCGGGGTCGCCCGGTTCTGAGCCGCCGACGGCTCGGTCGCAGCGTCGCGACGAACCCGTTCGACTGACAACGGCGTCAGCTCGGACGCAACTCGATCACCACCCCGCCCCGCTGCCAGGTCTGGTAGATGTCGGCCTTGTTCGGCTCGCCCGCCGCGTCGAAGCCGATCCCGTTGTAGCCCGCGTTGTTCCTGTTGTCGCGGGCCACGATCTCGAACAGGCGCAGCACCGACTCCTCGTCGGTGTGCACCACCGGATCGAACCGTTCGCGACCGCGCCCCCGGCTGCCCGTGAGCGCGGTCCCGGGCCGCAGATTGCGCACCCACGGCCGGGTGGTCGTCCCGATCAGCAACGTCGAACCCTGCTGGGTGTAGGCCACCGGAACGTCGTAGGTCTTGCCCGACTTCACGCCCACCACGTGCAGCGTGATCAATCGCCTACCCACCACACGGGACAAACCCGGCACGTTCAGCAGCCCGCGCACCACCTTGTTGATCTGGGCCTGCGCGCCCCGGATCGGCTTGGGCCCCGACGTGCTCGGAACACCGTAGGGATTGGGTGTTTTCGCGTCATCGCTCATCCCTCCAGTGTCGCCCAGTTCGCCGGGGGCCGATACGCGCGACCGATCCGCGGCCCAGACCGACGCGAAGTCCTGGTGTCGAACGGGCACAACGCCCGCACCCAGGGATGGAGAGGTTCCGCATTGAGCACATCGCGATCGGCACGAACCGCACTCGCAGGACTGGCACTGGTCGGCGCGCTGACCAGTGCCCCCACCGCGAGCGCCGCGCCCCCCGACACCCGCCTGGAAACCGTGGAGGTGTACTCGGCCGCGATGAACCGCTCGATCCCCGTGCAGGTCATCCGGGCCGCCGACACCTCGAAGGCGCGCCCGACGCTGTACCTTCTCAACGGCTCCGGCGGCGGCCCCAACGGCAGCGGATGGGACGCCCAGACCGACGCCGTCGGCTTCCTGCGCGACCGCGACGTCAACGTGGTGACCCCGGTCGGCGGCGCGAACTCCTACTACACCGACTGGATCCGCGCGGATTCCGTCCTCGGCTACAACAAATGGCAGACCTTCCTCAACGAGGAACTGCCGCCCGTCATCGAAGGACTGCTGGGCGCGGACGGCAACCGCGCGCTCGCCGGCGTGTCCATGAGCGGGACCTCGGTGCTGAACCTCGCCATCGCCAAACCCGGCTTCTGGCGCAGCGTCGCCTCCTACAGCGGATGCGCGCAGACCTCCGATCCGGTCGGCCACGAATTCGTCCGCATCACCGTCGAGAACTGGGGTGGCGGACAGAGCGTGGAGAACATGTGGGGCCCGGCGGACAGCCCGCTGTGGCGCGCCAACGACCCGCTGGTCAACGCCGAACGGTTGCGCGGCACCGCGGTCTACCTGAGCACCGGCAGCGGACTGCCCGGCCCGCACGACACCCCCGCCGACCCGCGCGTCCAGGACGGCCGGATCCCGCTGCCCGTCCAACTGGCCTTCGGCGGCCCGATCGAGGCCGCCATCCGCTACTGCACCGTCAACCTGACCGACCGGCTCAACGCGCTGAACATCCCCGTCACCCTCAACGACCGCCCCACCGGCACCCACTCGTGGGGCTACTGGGACGACGACCTGCGCGACTCGTGGCCGTTCCTGGCGGCCTCGCTCGGCGCCCGCGCGAACTAGCGCGCCACGGCGGCGGCGATCACGGTCCGGGATACGGCGTATGGACCTCGCCGTCGAACAACTTCCAGTAGAAGGCGTTCATCCTCGCGGCGGCAGGCGCGTGCCGCCGCAGGATCGCCGCCACCTCCGGCGATACATCCTGCGGCACGTCTCCGGCCGCGCACCGCGCCACATACTCGTTGCGCTCCACCGGTCCGCCCACCTCGGGCATCGGCACACCGCACACCTCGGTCACCAGCCAGTTGACCAATCGCATCGCGGCATAGTCCGCATCGTGGGTGACATGGCGTCGAACGAAGTCGCGTTCGTCCGGCGACAGCTCGAATCGCGGCGAGGTCGCCAACCCGAAATCGGCGAGCCGGATGTCGTCGCCCTCGACACGCAGATTGCCGAAATGCGCGTCCATGTGCAGCAACTCGCGTTCGCGCAGGAACGTCACGATCTGCGAGAACTGCCGCTCCACGGTCCCCGCCTTGCCTCGCGGGTCCACGCGCGACCACTCCACGATCGACCGCGGAACATACTCGCTGAACAGCACGAGGCTCCACGACGCGGCCGCTGACGCCGCCAGTCGAACCCGCACCGCCGGGTGCCCGTCGTTGGCGGCGACCACCGCCTCGATGTCCGCGTGGTCGTCGGCGATCGGCGCGCGTCCGGGCAGCACCCGCCAGTGGTGCAGCATCGGGAAGGCCCGCGTGGCCCCGCGCAACACGCTCTCGGTCACCTCGACATTCGCGGCCAACTCGCGCCAGGCGTTGAAACTCGGCCCGCCGACGCCGTAGTGACAGAACAGCGGCAACTCGAACAGATTCGCCGTCGACCCGGGGTGGGCGAGTTCCCGATCCGTCAGCGGAATCCGTTTGACGAACACCGACGTCCCGCCGACCTCGGCGATCGCCGTCCCGCCTCCGACCCCGACGCTGTTGGGACGCGCCTGCTCGATGAGCTCGGCGATACGAATGTCGCTGTGGGAACCCAGAACAGTCGTCAGTCGTCGATGTCGGTCGATCCTGTCGATCGTCATCCACCGATCCTGCCACCGAACCCCCGGCGGCTGCCGGAGCGATCCGGTGGTCAGGCGACGCCGATGCGGGCGCCGGTCTCGGACGAGGCACGCACGGCATCGAGCAGGCGGTGCAGGCGGACACCGTCCGCGAAGGTCGGGACCGTGGTCGCGTCGGCTCGGATGTCCTCGGTCGCGGTGCCAACGAAGCCCTGGGCGGCGTGGGCATCCCCGGACTGGACCGCCTGCTGGCCGAGATCCGCGCCCGCCTCGAGCGCATGGTCCACGCGGCCCAGGACTCCGGTCGGATGCGGCGCGACATCACTGGCAGGACGTGGCCTTCCTCCTGGCCGGCGTCGCCACCGACTCGCACACCCTCGGCCTCCGGGCCGACGACGCCCAGTGGGGTCGCAACCTCCGCATAATCCTGGCGGGACTCGGCACCGCCGAACGGTCGGCGAGGGAGTAAAATCGCTGGTGGAGTGGGGTCGGCATCGTCACGGGAGAGGATATGCACACCCATACCGACGAGATCGCGGAGCGGATCTACCGCATCTCCACCTGTGTCCCCGAGATCGGGCCCGACGGCTTCACTTTCAACCAGTTCTTCGTCGACGCCGAGGAACCCCTGCTGTTCCACACCGGTATGCGCGGCCTGTTCCCGCTGGTGTCCGAGGCGGTGGCCCGGATCCGGCCGGTCGAGCAGTTGCGCTGGATCGCCTTCGGTCACGTCGAGGCCGACGAATGCGGGGCGATGAACTCCTTCCTCGCCGCCGCGCCGCGCGCGCAGGTGGCGCACGGTGAACTCGGGTGCATGGTCTCGATCGACGACCTGGCCGACCGCGCGCCGCGCCGGCTGGCCGACGGCGAGGTCATGGATCTGGGCGACCGGCGGGTGCAGCATTTCGACACCCCGCACGCCCCGCACAACTGGGAAGCGCGGGTGCTCTACGAGCAGACCACGGGCGTGCTGTTCTGCGGCGACCTGATGACCCAGTTGGGTGACGGCCCCGCCCTGACCGCCGCCGACCTGATCGGTCCGGCCGAGGCCGCCGAGGATCTGTTCCACGCGACGTCGCTGGGGCCCGCCGTTCCGGCCACCCTGCGCAGACTCGCGCGACTGCGTCCGACGACCTTGGCGATCATGCACGGTTCGAGCTACAGCGGCGACTGTGCCACCGCGTTGACCGACCTCGCCGACGTTTACGACAACAGGCTCAGCGCCTGAGCCCGGCTCACCGTTTGGCGTAGTCGGCGACGCCCTGCCAGTCGATCATGACGAACGGTTCGTCGCCGACGGTCCAGGCGTCGTGACCCGGCGGCGCGATCATGAAATCGCCCGGTCCGAACTCCATCTTCTCGCCGTCGTCCATGACGACCGCCATATGCCCCGACACGCAGTAGCCCATGTGCGGGGCCTGGCAACTGTCGGTGTGGGCGATCGGCTTGACGTGCTCGGACCATCGCCAGCCGGGTTCGAAGACCGCCCTGCCGACCGGGCCGCCGTCGAGATTGACGAGATCCAGTCTGCCCTTGTGCTGCTCGAACTCGCGCGTCTCCTCCGGGGCATCGAAACTCTTGCGTACCAAACCGGACATGGTCGTTCTCCTCGATCCTGCTGTCCCCGTTGTCCAGGTGGATCGATCGCGTCGCGGGTTCGCCGTCGAGGGGTTCGCCGACCGGAAGTGCCGGCCCGGCCTGTGCCGCCGCGACGCGGAATCCACACCTCGTCGCTTGATGTGATGCGCATCACATTCTAGGAGGTGTGGTGCGTGCTCGCAAGCCGATCGGCGATACGGCGCGGGCGCGAGGTTCGCAAGACCATAGTTCTTCCGTTGTGGCGCAACGGGTTCGGCGGTAACAGCGGCTTCGTGACCTCGATGCAGTCATCGAGGTCACTCCGTGACCGGCTCCCTTCGAGAAAGATCGGTTCGACATGATGCGAGTACATCGCTCCCTGGTCGCGGGCGCGCTGCTGGCCGGCGCGGTCACGATGTCGGTCGCTCCCGCCCAGGCGCTGACGGAATCCGGGGCGATCGAGCTCCAGCAGGCCGAGACCCAGGTGGTCGAGTCCGAGGCGATCGGCAACCGTGTGATCGGCAGCGGTTCGGCCATGCTGGACAACTTCTTCTGCGGAACGCTGTGGCGTCCCGTGTGCTACCCCGACGGGCTTCCGTACTGACCGGCTAGAACCCACTTCGGCGAGGTTGGACGCCAGATCGGTCGGCGGTGCCACGGCCAACCCTCGGGCATGTCGTGCCCGAGGGGATCGGGCCGACCGTGGCTTCCTCGGCACAGTCTGCGGGCATTCCCGCACGATGCGCACCCTTCGCGAGTTTCGCCGCCGTGCCGGTAGTTCTGCCGGGCGAGCTCGGTACTTTTCCGGAGACCGGAGCCGGCGTCGGTCGGCCGGATCGGTGTCGCGGACACCTGTGCGAATCTCGCTGTTTCATAGGGCATCTCAGATATAGGTGTAGGTGAGGCCGTTGCTCGTGCCGCCCGGCGTGGTGACCGTGACCGAGGCGGTTCCGAGCAAGGGGCCTGCTGGGGCCGTCGCCCGGATCTGCGTGCTGGAGTTGACCGTGAATGTCGCGGGCGTGGTACCGAAGGTGACGGCGGTGGCTCCGGTGAACCCGGTGCCGGTGATGGTCACCGTGTTCCCTCCGATGAGCAGACCGGCCACCGGCGAGAGCGAGGACAGGGTGGGGGCCGCGACATAGGTGTAGGTGAGGCCGTTGCTGGTGCCGCCGGGGGTGGTGACGGTGACCGAGGTGGTGCCCGTCCCCGCCGGGGAGATCACGGTGATCTGCGTACTCGAGTTGACGAGAAACGGT
>NZ_BAGG01000258.1 GCF_000308695.1 Nocardia takedensis NBRC 100417
GAGCGGCAAGGACAGCCAAGCGATGGCAGATGTCCTGGTCGAGGTGTTCCACCGCCTCGGCGTGCTGGACCGGGTCACCACCGTCCACGCCGACTTGGGCCGCGTCGACTGGCCCGAAACATCGGCGCTCGCGCGAGAACACGCTGAGTACTACGGGCTGCGCCATGAGGTGGTAGCCCGCACCGGCGGCGATCTGCTCGACCGCGTCACCGAACGCGGCAAGTGGCCATCGCATAGAAACCGTTGGTGCACAAGCGATTTCAAGAGATCACCGGCGCGGCGGGTGATCACGATGCTGGTCGCGGAATCCCGCGCCGCCGGGATCGTCGACCGCCCGATCAAGGTCTTACACGCGATGGGTCATCGGGCCCAGGAATCGCGGGAACGCAGCAGACGGCCCGCGTTCGTGCACGAGCCCGGCCGGACGTGTCCGTGCCCGTCGTGTGCCGCCGCCCGCGCGGACGGGAATCCTCCCAAGGGCGGTGTCTCGAACTCGCGACGGATCGTGGACACCTGGCTGCCCATCCACGCCTGGGACCTGGCCACGGTGTGGGCACGGATCGCGGCGGCGGGCACCCGGCCACACAGTTCCTACCGGGCTGGATTCGGGCGAGCGTCGTGTGTGTTCTGCATCTATTCGTCCAGGTCAGGGCTGGTTCGGGCCGCGCGCCTGCACCCGGAGTTGGCCGCGCAGTACGCGGCGGTCGAGGCCGAGATCGGGCACCGCTTCCGGGTGGATGTGTCCATGGCCGAGGTGATCGCCGACGCCGCCAGCGATACCGGTGCCGGGGTGGTCGCCGACCGGATCGACTGAACCCGCGATGACCCGCCGCTGCGACCGGCTCCGGTCCGTTTCCTGGCACGCCGAGCCTTCCCTCTCCACGCATCATCCGAACTCGCAGAAAGGCGAGAGATTGTGAGTGACAACGAGATCGACGCCTATCACCCCGATTTCGATCCGTACATGCCCGATGAGCATCGGATCGAGGACGCGGTGAAGGTGTACATGGTGTTCGAGGACGGCCGCTGGTGTCTGGACGCGTTGATCCAGCAGGGCGATCCCCTCGACGAGGTGACCGGCACCCGGTGCAGCTACGAGCAGCCGCGCGAGGATTGCGCGGTCTGCTCGACCCCGCAGGGCCTGGCCGCTGTCGAGGCCGCCGACCGCGCCCCGATGCCCACCCCGCGCGAGTTACTGGACATGCTGGCCGCGGAGTTCGGTGTCGTTCTCGTACCGGCCGCGATGGCAGGACCCGGACCCCACATCACGCGCCTGAGCGCGCAGATCCAGCAACTGCTCAACAGGCGCAGCGAAGTCGACCAACTCGGCGAACAACTGCGCGAAGCCTTCGTCGCCGCGGTCGAACTGGCGACCTACCTCAACACCCAGCCCCGGCACGGACGACTGCACACTGTGCGGTCCCTGATCGCCCGCATCACCAGGAACCCCAGCTCATGACCCACCCTGCCGGGGTGGCGGCGGCCTGCGGGTGCCCCGAGTCCGCATCCTCGGTCGTGGGCGGTGTCCATGTCCGCCATCACCCGCGGTGTCTGCACGGTGAACCCCGCCGCTACGTCTGGTCCTACGCGGGCGCCTTGTACACCGGCAGCCTGGCCGACTACGGCGAGCACTTCGAATCCCTGGACCCCGACGCCCGCCACCGGCTCACCGCCGCCGGGGACGAGTTACGCACCTGGACCGAGCACTACCAGCTGCACGTCACCACCACCATGACCCCTGAGCACCGCGTGCTCTGTCGCCTCGCCGTCACCGGGGAATGGGTCGACCTGCTCATCGACATGTCCCGTTGACGCCCAGGCGCGCCGGCGCAGCTCCGGACGTTCGAGTCCGCCGACGCCCCGCCGAGTGCGCGGCCCGCGGTGCGGCGTCGCCCCGACGGCGGGCTGCCGAGCCCCTCGTGTCCCTGCCCCCAGTGTGAAAGGTGATCATCGATGGCTGTCAGAACCTCGGTGCCGGTGCCCGAGTTCGCTCGCGAGATCCTGGCCGAGTCTCGCATCGAGGGCAACAACCTGGTGTTGCCCCAGCAGTTGAGCCACGCCGACTACCGGAAGATCAACAGGGTCATCGAATCCATGGGCGGGCGATGGAACCGCCAGGCGCGCGCCCACGTCTTTCCCGACGATCCCACCGAGATCATCGCCGCCGCCCTCGCGCGCGGCGCGACCCCCAACACCGACCGGAAAGTCCTGACCGGGTATTTCGCGACTCCCGAACCGGTGGCCCGCCATCTCGTGGCCGGTCCGCATGCCGGGATCGCGGCTCTGCCGCCGGGTGCGCGTGTGCTCGAGCCCTCAGCCGGGGACGGTGTGCTGGTGCGGGCGATCCTGGCCACCAACCCCGGCGTGGAGATCACCGCCGTCGAACCCGACCCCACCCGTGCCGCCGCGATCGACTACGACCCGCGGGTCACCATCGTCATCGACGGATTCGACGAATTCGCCGCCACCGCGGAACCCGGGTACGCCGCGGTGGTGATGAACCCGCCCTTCGCATTACCCGGGCGGGCGACGGTGTGGATGGACCACCTCTACACCGCCTGGAACCTGCTCGACCAAGGCGGGCAACTGCTGGCCCTGGCGCCCGAGAACTACACCTACCGCGCCGACCGCGACCACCACGCCATGCGCGAGTTCATCACCGCCCACGGCGGGTACGAGTCACTGCCGCCCGGATCGTTCGCCACCTCCGGCACCGGCACCGCCGCCGTGCTCCTGCACGCCCGCCGCCCCCACGACCACTGACACCGGCACTCATCCGAACCACCGGTCTGCACCGACGCCGGGCCACCGCTGTCGATTCCGGCCAAGGTCGCGGTCCTGTGCACGCCGGACCGCGTCATCGTGCTGAAAGGAACGGCTCCCATGCGCGAGGACGTCGAGGGATTGTTCCCTCTCGCAACGCTTTTCGGTGACGAGGCGATGCCGATATGCTGGTCGTTCGGATTAGGCGTCGATAGCGCCGCCGGCGTTACCCGCACGCTGCTCGATCCGGGGTTCCGGCCCCCGCAGTTGCTCGATGATCTGTCGAACCTCACCGTGATGGTCGCCCAAACCGGTGACGAGTGGCGAGTGACCAATGACCTTGTCGCCCAACATATCCTGCCGCTGCTCGCTGCCCGTCGGGTGCGTTTCGTCGAAGTCGCGCGCGCCGGTCCGAGTGTCGCCGATGGGATCGTGGTCCTGCAAGACACCCGGACCCCGACCCGGCTGCATCCCGACCCCGACGAGCACGGCTTCTACCCGCTCTCGGCCGAGCACCGCGGCAACGGCGTCATGCCCACCCTGGCAGGGCGCGCCTGCTCGGCCAAGGCCAAAGGCCAGCCCCTAGATGCTTGGCGCGCAACACATTTGGGTCCGCGACCCTACATCCACGCGATCGGTTATTCCGCAGAGGAGTCGGGGCGGATCGCCCGCGACACCTCGGTCACGATGGGCGGGCGCCGCCACCCGATCTACCCCTTGTACGAGGCGGGAATGACGCGCGCGATGAGCCAGGGCTACCTGTACGGATTGTTCGGTGTGTGGTGGCCGAAAAGTTGCTGTAGGCAGTGTGGCTATATTTCGGTACCTAGCTGGCCCGATCAGCTCGCCCGCTACCGCACCTTTCCCGAGGAAGCGTTCAAACATCTCGTCGACGAGTACTGCGCGCTGGCGCTCAACCATCGCAGTGGCCTGTTCGGGCCGGGTAAATCGTTGCGGGACCGCCTGCGCGCCGACGGTGCTTGCGAGGTCCATGCCCTGGCCGACGCGGCGATGGATGTGTGTGAGTGGGCGGTGTATCGGGTACGGCGCTGCTACAGCGCCCGCGCCCAAGCATGGCGCGCGGTCGAGATCATCCACCGCGCCGACCGCGCCGAGGCCGAGCGGTTCATCGGCAACCTCGCCGATAGCCTCCAGATAGCTGTCCGTGTCGACGGTGAGCACACCCGGCTCTGGCTGACCGTCGAGACCGAGGACTATCCACGCCTGGAAGAGTTCTTCGTCGCGGCCCCGAACACGATAAACCCGAAGAAACGTTCGGGTTTCGAGACCCGGTGGGGCGGACACGCCGACGAACGGCTGCTGGCACTCGAACACGCCGCCCTCCACTACGCGGACTCTCCGGTCGCCGCCTGAGCGCCGGTTCCCCGGTTCCTCACGCCGACTGCCAGTTTCGCACTCCGCGCCCCGCGCCGCATCCGGTCCACACCGCGCCGAGAGCTGTTCCATTCCCGGCTCCCGATGCGGTTGCGGCTTCCGACGGCCCGGCGCGAGCTGGCCTGCCTCCCTACCGAAAGGACGATGATCGTGTCCCAGATTCAGCACGAGTTCACCGCTTTGGAGACCGAAACCCTGATCTGCACGGCCGCGGAGCTGTGGGCCAGTACCGGCGACCCCCACGACATCCTCGGCAAGCACCAGAAGCAACTGCTCGACCGCGCACACGAACGTCTCACCGACGACGACCCCGACGACGGCGAACACCCCGTCGCCGGCCCCACCGGCGAGAAACCGGCGACGGCCTTCGTCATCGCTCACCACGACCCGGTCCCGTTCGCGATCGACGAACCCGCCTTCGCGCGGTGGCTGGCCGCCCACCACGACCGGGTCGAGGGCCTGCTCCCCGGCGAGCACGACACCCTGCCCGCCAGCGACCTCGTGGCGTTCTTCGACGCCGCGCGCGAGGCCGAGGTCCTCACCGAGGACCCGCGCCTGGAGCTGTGCCTGGACCACAACGACCCTCCCGGCCTGCCCGGGTTCACCCTCATGCTGCGCAACCAGCACGGCGACCAGGACGGGCTCGGGCTAACCACCGGATTCACCCAGATGTTGTTCCCCGACTCCGGGACCTCCACCGCCGAGGCCGCACGGTTCCACCTCGAACACATCCTCGAGGTCGCCAACGGCGTTCTCTCCCTGCTCACCGGCCGCCTCTGACCTGCGCAACGCCGCGCACCTCCTCTCCCACAATCAGTGAAAGCAGGACTCGCCATGATCCCCGTTCCGGAACTACGTACCTGGGCAGCCGGCCTGGACCTGTCCCACCACGTCGGGATCGACGAGGGCGGGCTGACCCTGGTGGAGATCCCCGACCACGACCGGTCCTCCGGCGCCTACCTCGAGGTCGGCGGCTGCGACGACGACCCCGACCCCACCGACCCGCCGACGATGGAGACGGGGCCGGTGAGTGCGGCGCCGGGTTCGGTGGTGGTGTCGGTGGCGGATCTGCTGGCCCTGGTCGGCGGGACCCTCACCCGCGCCGAACTGCCTCGCGTGCGGGCCGCGATACGGGACTCGAGCGTCGGTGACACTTTCAGTGAGGTGGTGTTCGCGGTCATCACCGCGCGCCGACACGAACTCCTCGCCGGGCTGCGGGAGTTCTTCAATCCCGGCGCGTTCACCGGCCGCCTCACCCACCGACCCCTCGCCGAGTTGCCGAGCGATCACATCGGTCGGCTGTTCGGTCAGATCGAACACGCGTCCAGGCTGTCGCTGATGCGGGTGTGCTGCGGGGACGCGGCCCGGGTCTGTGTCCTCGACCGCGAGACCGACCGGTTGTTCGACCTCGGCGAGACCTTCCAGGCGTGGCTGCACGGCGACGCCCCGCTGCCCGGGGCGGTCACGGGGTGGATCGGTGATCCCGTCGACGACTTCACCTACGACGAACTCACCCACATCGGCCGCCACGACTACCGGCTGCCCGAACATGACGCCGCCAGCGACTGACGTCGTGCCGGATCACAAATCCGGCAGCCACACAACACACCCATAAACATGCGTACATCTGCATGTCGATATTGGATGGAGGTGGTGCTCCGTGTCGGAGCCACTCACGATCTCCCACACCGCCGAGGAAGGCACTCTGCTGGAAGGGACCGCCCGCGGCGACGGCACCTACGAGGTGATGCTTCAGGTGCGCGAGGCGATCGGGCATTGGAAGTGGGGCCGCAGCCTCGACGGCTGGTATGTGGTGTCCTCGCGTGATCGCCAGCCCAAGCAGTACCACATCGACTACGCCGCGACGAAGCTGCGCGAGGCCGGATACACCGTCGAAGTCGACATCGACCGCACCGCGCGCGCGACCGCCGACGCCGAGACCGACCGCGCGAGCCGTCAGGCTGATAGGGTCGATGCGTTGCGGGACAAGGCATCCCGCAAGGACGCGAAAGCCAGCGCCGCGGAAGCCGCGGCTCAGCGGGCCCACGACAGCTTGCCGCCGTTCGGCGAACCGATCAAGATCGGGCACCATAGCGAACGCCGTCATCGCAACGCGATCGACAAGGCGTGGAAGACATTCGGGCGCTCGGTCGAAGCCGACCGCGAGGCGACCCGCGCCCACCAGCGTGCCGAGTCCGCCGCCCACACCACCGAACAGCGGTACTCCCCGCGCACGGTCGCCAACCGCATCGACACCCTCGAAGCCGAACAGCGCGGGGATCAACGTGTCCTGGACGGGCACACCCGCCGGTTCCTCGACGGCCGCGGCGAGGTCTACCAGACCGAAACCACGACCCCGGCGACCGGCGAATATCGGGAGCGGGTGCTGGCCCGGATGACCCAGCGCGAGCGCGACATCGCCTACTGGAAACAGGTCCGGCAATCCCAGATCGATGAGGGTTTGACCCCGGGCTGGGGCCGCGACGATTTCACGGTCGGGGACTTCGTGCGCGCCCACGGCTCGACGTGGCGTCAGATCACGCGCGTGAACGCGAAATCGGTGTCGGTGGTGAACTTTTCACTGTCGCCGATGTTGCTGCACACGATCACCGCGAAGATGACCGGGCACCGGTGGATCACCACCGACGACACGGTGCGTTTCCACGAGGTCACCGCCGTCATGACCGAGGCCCAGGCCCGCGACCGGTTCCCCGACATCTTCGCCGACCTCGACACCACCACCGTGCCGCCGCGCCCGAAACGCAAGACCGGCAGAACCAAACTCGACTACCAGCAGGGTCTCCAGGCCGAGCACTGGTCCTGGACGGTCGAGGGCATCGACTACGACGCGACGTGGCCGCATCCACCGTACTGGTACGCCACCCCACCCGAGCCCATCACCGAACCGGGTGTGCTGCGGCTGCGCGCGCGGCACCGCCCGGACAGCCGCGTGTTCGGTGACCCGGTCGAACTCCCGGTGACCGAGTTCGCGATCACCGGGCCGGTGCGCTGGCCCGAAGAGGTCCACAACCAGGTCCGTGACCTGGTCGAGGCCCGCACCTACCTGCCCGCCGCCTGACATCCTCCGCGCACGACATCGCGCCATGACGATTCCGCGCGCCACGGATTGCTCGATTCCACTGCACCACAACAGTATCCGTCGAGGTCGGTGACGACGCCGACTTTGTTCGGGCAGCCTGTCGGCCGAATCCCCGCCGGCGGCCGGGCTTGCGTGGCGTCGTGTCCCTGTCCTGTCCGAGATCGGAGAACTGTCATGCCCGCTATTCCTGCTCGTCACGATGCGGTGGCCTGGTCGGTGACCGTGCGCGGACTCACCGGACACCTGCGACAGGTCACGGCCGAGGTCACGCCGGGACTGCCCTCGCTCACCGTGACCGGCCCCGGCGAGGATCGCCCGCCCGCCTGTATCGACCGCGTCCACGCCGCCCTCACCGGGGCCGGGTGGGCGTGGCCGCGGATCCGCCTCACCCTCACGACCTCCCCGCCGGTGCCTGCGGGCATCGACGGTATCCACGACCTCGCCGTCGCCGCGGCGATCCTGGCCGCGAGCGACCCGGCCACCGTATCCGCGCCACGCCTGGCCGGGGTCGTGCTGCTGGGCCAGCTCGGCCCGGACGGGAGTGTGGTCTCGGTGCGCGGGATCCTGCCCGCGGTCCTGGCCGCCCGCGACCACGGACACACCGTCGTGATCGTCCCCCACGCCAACCTGGCCGAAGCCGCTCTCGCGCCGGGGATCACCGTGCTGGGCGCGGTCCACCTGCGCGGGGTGCTGGCCTGGCTCGGCGGCGACAAGGACGCCGTGACCGGCCCCGCCGCCGTCCCGGCGCCACCGGAATCGACCGGTGTGGACCTGGGCGATATCCGCGGTCACTACCGGACACGGTGGGCCCTCGAGGTCGCCGCCGCCGGGGGCCACCACGTGCGGCTGATCGGGCCTGCGGAGGCCGGGCTCGGTGCGCTCGCCCGCCGCCTGCCCGGACTCCTGCCGCGCCTGACCGAGAGCGAGTCGCTCGAGGTCCGGGCGATCGCGTCGCTGACCGGCACCCTGCCCGAGGGACCGCTGCCCGCCATCGCCGCCCGCCCCTTCGTCGATGTCCACCACTCGGCGAGTGCCCGCGCGCTGCTGGGCAGTGCCGGCTTCGCGCGTCCCGGCGCGCTCGCACGCGCCCACCACGGGGTCCTGCACCTCGAGTCCTATCCCGATCTGCACGAGCGCGCACTCGACGCGCTGCGGACCTCCCTGGAAGCCGGGGAGGTCGTCGTCGCCAACCGCGACAACCTGCTGCGACTGCCGTGTGAGGCCCTCGCGGTCTTGACCTCGTCCGAATGCTTCTGCCCCGCAACCCATCAGGGCGCGTGTGCTTGCCCGGCGGGGGCAAGGCGCGGCCACCAGGACCGGCTGCGCCGGGTCTTGGCCGACCGGGTCGACATCACCGTCCGCGAGAACCCCGACGACCGTGCGGGTTTCGGGAACGACTCGCGCGAGACCAGCGCCGAGGTCCGCCACCGGGTCACCGCCGCCCGCACCGCGGCAGCCCACCGGTGGCGCGAGCACGGTCACACCCTCAACGCCCGCATACCAGCATCGCTGCTGCGCCAACAGTTCCCATTGTCCCCGACCGAATCCGCACCGCTCGAAGCGGCACTGCGGGAGGGCCGGATCACCCGCCACGGGGGTGACCGTGTCCTCGCGGTCGCGGTCACCATCGCCGACCTGCGCGGCGCCGATCATCCCAGCACCCACGACCTCGTCGAAGCCCTGCACCTGCACGGATTCGGCAGACCATAGCCCCATCCGAATCCTGGCCCACCGCGCCCACATACCCACCGCGACCGACGGCAGAGCCGGTCCGCGCTCACCACAGCCGATTCGCCGGGGATCGGGAATTTCATTGTCGGACCGGCTGATACGCCGCCTCTCCTTGCACACGCAACGGCATCGGTCGCCCATGTCGAAGGAGTCGTTCGTCTCGTGTCCACACCCGCGCCCACCGACCCGCACACCACCGAGATCGGCATCCGCGTCGAGAATGCCCGCGCGCGAGCCGAGGGCTTCGTCTGGGGCGTGCTCCACATCCAGCACCCCGGCACCCGCGAGGCGAGGACCGCCGCCGCGTTCGCCGCCGCCTACGCCGACCAAGTCACCCAATCCCTCACCGACGGCAGCGTTTCCGTGCCCGGTCTCGCGCAGGCGTGGGTCGCGTGGCGGGTCAGCGGTGACCTCACCGCGCACCTGGCGCCCGTCCCGTCGCCGGTCGAGCGGGTGCCCGGGTTCGCCGAATACGACGCGGCGCTGCGCGATCGCACGGCGTATTGGCTGTGCGCCGAAGCCCTCGGGTACGTGCGCGGCTGGTGTGATGCCGCCGGGGTCGGCTCCGGGGACGCGGTCGATTTCGCCCACGCCTACGCCGTGCTCGTCGCCGCGGGCGGATCGCGGCCCAGTATCGACGACGCCTGGACCAACTGGCGCGCAGGCCGCCCCCTCACCGCCATCGGCGGATGAACACCCGCCACCCCGCACGCCCGGCCGCGCCGAGCGCACCGCCCGGACATGCCCAGCCGACTCACGCACCGACAGAGAGGAATCCGCCAATGAACACTATCGATCACCGGCCGTCCGTGGCGGTGCGTGACCCCCGGCGGCTGGCGTGGGCGCTGCTGTCGCGCGCCGCGCGCGGACCCTCGAAACCGGTGTGGGAGCTGATCGACCGCCTCGGTGTCGAAGACGCCGCACACGCGCTCGCCACCGGCGCGGCCGAGGTGGAACCGGGGGTCCTCGCTCGCGCGGATCCCGATCGCGCCGCCGCGGATCTGGTGGTGCACTACGCGGGCGGGGGACGGTTGATCACCCCCGACGACACCGAATGGCCGAGCGCGCATCTGGCCGCGCTGCACGCCCCCGAGTGGGGCGGCGAGCACTTCGTCGGTCCTGTCGCGTTGTGGGTGTCGGGCACCGCCGCGCTGTCACCGATCGTGGAGGACGCGGTCGCGGTCGCCGGGACACCGCGCCCGAGCGGTTACGGGATCGAGGTCACCACCGCGATCGTCACCGAGGTCACCGCCCGCGAGATGACGATCGCCGCCACCGGCGGGCTCGGTATCCCCGCCCACGCCCTCACCACCGCCCACCAGGTCCCGGCACCGACGTTGACGGTGCTGTCGTGTGGCACCGATCTGGCCTACTACCACCACAGCCGCCACCTCCAGCACCCACGGCCCGGCACCGGCTTGTTGGTCAGCGAATACCCACCCGGCACCCCGACACGACCCGCCCGGGTCGCCGCGGCGCATCGGTTGCTGGCCGCGCTGTCCCGCGCCACGGTCCTCATCGAGTCCGACTGGCGGTGTTGGAGCGAAGCAGCGGTCCGGTGGGCGCAGCGGCTGGGCCGTAACGCCTACGCCGTTCCCGGGCCGATCACCTCCCCGACCTCCCGCAGCGTCAACTGCCTCATCGCCGACCACGGCCTCACCCCGGTCGCCTCACCCCGCGACATCTACCTGTGCGCCGGTGACCTGCCGGACGAACCGTTTCCCGACGACGACGCCCCGGATCGATCGAACGGAGAACCCGCGTGATCGAGCACTTCGCCTGGACCGCGCACCCGACCCGCGACGGCGACACCGAGCTGGCCCTGCTCGCCGCCAGTCCGACCACCGAGGTGGACACGGTCGCGGCGGTGCTGGCCGCGCACCCGGTCGTGCGCGAGCCCCGCAATCGGATTCGGGCCGCCTTGGCCAACAGCGACGCCGCATATCCGAGCGACCCGTATCGCCTCTACCGGCTCGGCGGGGCCGGCCATCACACCCAGCACGATCTGGCCGCCGCGCTCACCGTGCACCAACTCGCCACCGACCCGCTCTGGGGCGGGCTGCTCGACCGCATCGTGTTCCTCGCCGAACTCGGCCTCGACGGCAGCCTGCGCCCCCGCCTCCCGGCCCACGCGATCGCCGCCGTGGCCGCGGTGGCGGCGCGCGCCGAATTCCGCTACGCCGTCACCGCACCCCCCACCGACAGCACAGGTCTCGGCCCGGTCGACGGCATCACCGTCGTGTCTCCGACCGATCTTCGGGGTGTCCTGGACTGGCTCGACTCGCTGACCAGCGACCCGCCCGCACCCACGACCGCCTCACCTGCGGTCACCGTTGGCGGCGACGCCGATCCGGACGGACTGTCCAGCGACGCGGAGGACCGCTGATCGCGGCGGTCTCTCGGCTCGTTCATCTACCCGACTATCGAGGAGGCCGGCATGGGTTCGACCGGATATCACGTGCCCATCGAGACCGACACCCACCGCTTCGTCCTGGACAACCTGCGCGAACTCCTGCCCGACGGGCACCGCGTCGTGGAGCACTGCCGCACGTCACTGGGGACCGGCCGCCACGGTGGCTGGTCCTACGCTCTCTACGCCGCGGTCGCCGACACCACCACCACACCGGTGACCGTGTCGGCGTCGGTGGTGCTCTACCTGCGCCAGCACCGCGAGGGTGCCTCGGAGATCGTCGTCAAGCACCTGCACGAGACCGAGGGACCCGTCGACCACGAAGGCGTCACCCGCCGGGTCCTGCAAGCCCTCACCCCCACCGAGGATCCCGCCGCGTGTGAGTGGCGCGGGCACGCGATCGACCACCACCGTGCTGTCGCCGAGGGCCGCCGTCGCGCCCGTGACGCGGTCGGTGCGGTGATCCGCCTGGACCGCGCCTACACCTACGGCCATGGCGTCGGTGCCGTCGAGCAGGTCCTCGTCGTGTCCCCGACAAGCTGGCGGCGCGCCGAGATCACCGAGGGCCGGACAGTCACCGACTCTCCCCTGCTGCGCGCCGCCCCCGGGTGGGCGCTGCGCGAATTCGAGATCCTGCGCGCACCAACGCAATCCACGCCACCGATTCCACGATCCTGAACCGCAACGGATCACCGTGCGTGACCGCGCAGCCGCACCAGAGGCCCGCGCTGGCCTGTCCCGGGCGCATCTGGTTCACCCCATCCATCCATCCGGTTCACCCCATCCATCCCCTTGTCGTCGCATCCCCTGCCCTGGGGGTGTGGCGGCTTTCCTGTGTTCGGAGGTTGATCTTTCATGGGCAGACTCACTCGTGACCAGGCCGCCGCGCATCGCGAAGCCCTCGGGCTGGCCGGGCTGCGCCGCGACCTCGACGAGGACGAGAAACGTTTCGTTCTCGCCCATTTCCAGGAATCGGCCGACCCCAGCCATCCTGTCGGGGGCGCGTTCTTCACCCCGGAAGACCTCGCGGACTGCATGTCCCTCGATGTCGTCGGTCCCCGGGTGATCGACCTGTGCGCCGGGATCGGCGCGCTCGCCTTCGCCTGCCGTAACCTGGATGAGCAGCGCAGGGGGCTGCCCGCACGCGAAATCGTCTGTGTCGAAACGAATCCCGCGTTCGTGGCGGTCGGGATGAAGGTGGTTCCCGAAGCGACCTGGGTCTGCGCCGATGTGTTCGATATCGGGCGGCACCGGTGGCGGATGTTCGATACCGCGATCGCCAATCCGCCTTTCGGCAATCACGCCCGCGCCGGCAACGCTCCCGGCTACCGCGGATCCCGGTTCGAGTACCACGTCATCGCCTTGGCCTCACACCTGGCCCGCAGCGGCGTCTTTCTGATCCCGCGCGATTCGTCGCCCTTCCACTACAGCGGCGGCCAGGGAATGCGTGAGGGACGCGGCGATGCCGAATACAAGCGGTTCTCCTCCGGCACGGGCATCGCGTTGGAGCCCGGGTGCAGTGTCGATACCGCCTTCCACGACCCGTACTGGCATCACCGCCCGGTCCGGACCGAGATCGTGACCACCGACTTCGCCGATACCGCCCTCGCGCGCCGCCGCCGCACCCGCGCCCGCGGGGCTGCCGCGTTGACGCCGCCGTGGGATCGCCCGGCCCGCGCCAGCTGACCACACCCTCCACTTCTACCTCGCCGTTTCCGGCAGGAGTCTGGATTCGTCATGCCCACACCAGGTTTCAGCGTCAGTACCACGACCAACACCACCGAGTTCGGGGCCTCCTACACCCTGTTCGCCACCGACGACGCCCCCTTGACCGGGACGGTGTTCACCGACATGGGCGAACACACCGTCTCGGTCGACGGGATCCCCGAGCGCCGGTCGATGGTGGTCGTGCGGTTCTTCGGCCTGCGCTCGGGCAGCGAGGCGTTGGGCAATCCGCGGGTGGCGGCGCGGTTCGTTCCCGGTGAGCCCGGACGCGGGGCCGCAGCGGCGATGTGCCTGGGCGAGCCCGGTCGCCTGCACCTCGACCTCGGTCACCCGCTCGGCGGCCTCGAGGCCGATCTGCGGGAACTGGTGACCGACACGGTCATCGAGATCACCGCCGAGTTCCTGACCGACGAACGCGCCGCACGGCATCGCCATCACTGCGCCGAGGAGCGCCGCCAGGACGCCGCCACGGCCCTGGGAATCCTCGACGTGCTCCAACAGCGCGGCTACCGGCGTCTGGCCGCCGCCCGCGCCGAGACCGACGCTTCCTGGGCACTGGTCGAAGCATTGCGCCGCCCGAGCTGACCCCACCGCGCGATCGATACCCGCCCACCGAGCGCGCCAGACCCGAGGAGCTTCGACGATGTCCGACACCTATCTCGCTCTGACTCCCGCGGTGTTGTCCGATCTGCGTTCCGTGCTGGCCTATGCCGAGATCGGCGAAGACCGCGACTACGAGGAATGCGACGCCCTCGCTCGTGCCCATCACATCCTGCACCCGATCCGACGCCTGAACGCGTGGCTCGACGGTGCCGCGGATCCGGAAACATCCTTCGTCTACATCCAGCAGGGCGGGGTGGGCACCGAGTACTACCTGCACGCCTTCGACACCGCCGACGACGCCGAAGCCGGGCGCGTGGACTGCGCCGGAGACGACGGCGGAGGTTTCCCCACCACCGCGGTCGTGGCGATCCCCGCGCTCACCAGCGACCAGCTCGACGCCGTCGAAGAACTCATCCAGCAGATCGACACCCTCACCTACGCCGTCACCGACACCGAGGACGACGAGGACGAGAAGGAGGACGGTCTCGACGCCGTCGCCTGAGCCTTCGAGAACTCACCGATCCCATCTGCGCACACGCGAAATCCGCCCGCCGCGAGCGGTGGTGCTCGCGTGTCGTATCCGCCTGTCCGAGAGAGGAACACACTCTGATGTCGATCGCTTCGACCGTGCGTCACGCCGAACTGGGCGACCTCGTCGCCCTGCTCAACGATCAGCAGGCCGCCAAACTCGACGTCCTGGCCCCGGCCTCGGCGCTGCGCGCCTGCGACGGGCTGTTGCAGCTCTCGGGTGTCGAGCCGGTACTCGACGAGCGCGGCTTCACCGATGTGGATGGCCTGTATCGGCCGACCAGCGCGGCGGATTCGCATCTGGGGTCGAAGCTGAAGATCCCCGCCGGCTACCTGAAATCGTTGCGGGAGATCGAGCGCACCGATCTCTACGACGCCAACGTCAACGGCCTGCTCCACGGCCCGACCGATCCGCGCCTGCCCGGCGGCCCCGACGAGCGCTCGTTCCTGCTGCGCCTGTTCACCTCGTCCGTGCCGAATCAGCCGGGGATCGTGCGGGCGGTGCTCTCGGACCGGTACGGGATCATCGACAACCTCGACGTGCTCGCCGCCGTTCTCGACGGTATCCGCCTGGCCGACACCGACGTCGAGGTGCGCTCGTGTGACCTGTCGGAATCCTCCATGCACTGCAAGGTGTATTCGCCGAAGATCCGCGCGCTGGCGCCGACGTTCCTGGCCGACTATCGGACCCCGTTCGCCAACCCGGAATTGGAGGCCGAACGCCGCCGCGTCGCCGGGCAGATCGACACCGGCCGCCGCCTGGCCGCCCGCGAGGGCCGCGGCTACCGCCCCGGCGCCGAGCCGGTGGTGTTCGCGGGGTTGCGGTTCTCCAACTCCGAGATCGGTCATCACGCGGTCACCCTGAAACCGGAGCTGTTCGTGCAGATCTGCGGCAACGGGCTGACGCTGCCGTTGTTCGCGTTCACCAAACGCCACGTCGGGGACCGCCTCGAGATCGGCGGTACCCGCTCCTGGTCCCAGGACACCCAGCGCAAACGGCTCGCGGTCATCACCGCCGAGACCCGCGACAAGGTCTCGGAGTGGATGTCACCGCAATTTCTCGCCACCCGCGTGGCCGAGTTGGAACGCGACGCCGGGACCCCGGTGCACCAGCCCGAACGCACCCTCGAGGTCATGAGCAAGAAACTCGGGTTCACCGAGGACGAACGCACCGGGATTCTCTCGCACTTCATCGCCGGCGGGCAGCTCACCGCGGCCGGGATCGCCAACGCGGTCACCAGCTACTCCCAGACCATTCCCGATCCCGATCGCGCCGACGACCTCGACGACCTCGCGCTGACCGCGATGACCCTCGTCTGATCCCGCCTATCCCCTTAAGGAGTTGTGCCTCATGACCGAAACCACCACCTTGACCCGCGCCGAGTTCGACACCGCCGAGCACTTCGGCGCCGCCGGCGCGGTGACCGCACTGGGCGAAGACACCGTGGCCCGCTGGCGCGAACAGTTCCCGGACTGGAAGGCCAAGCACTGGGGCTACACCGACCCCGAGGCCCCGCACGGGGCGCGGCACCTGCGCCCGATCAACGTCGCCCCCCGCACCAAGAAGTAACCCGCCACCCCGCCGAACGCCACCACCGGTCGACACCGGGAAAGGAGCTCGCACACCGTGACGAACAAGAAGCGGCAAGTGGTGCTGCCCGCGGAGTTCGACGCCGTCGCCGACATTCTGGGTCTCGACTCGCAGGGCTGTGTGGTCATCCGGTTCGGAACCGACCACACGATGGTGCTGACCCCGTGCTGTCACGCCAGCGGCAAGGGCAGCGCCGATTCGATCTCCGGGGTCGTGTGCCGGGCCTGCTACCGCGACGTGCCCATCAAACACGGCGGCATCGACGCCGAGATCGTGATCGCTCGCGCCGATCTCGACATCGTCGTCGCTGACGCGCCCGCGCGCCCCACCGAGACCGAGCCCGAGCGCGGGTAGGCGCCGCTTTCTTTCCATCCATCGAAGTCCCCTCCCCCTGAGGCAGGGACCGGCCAGTCCAAAGCTGGCCGGTCCCTGCCTCTTTCACGTTAGGAGCCCGTCTCGATGCCCACCGACACCGACACGCCCACCACCGACACCGGATTCGACGTCGACGCCCAGGTCCCCGCCCTCGATCCCGATCCGGCCGCCGCCGAACCCGACGGCCAGGACCACGCCGGCTCCGACGCCGACGCCGCCGACGACATCACCGCCGAACCCGGCCGGTTCGACGAGTTGTGCACGGGGCCGACCGTGGATCCCGCCGATCTCGAGATTGACGAGAACGTGCGCAAGGACTTCCGGCTCGAGGACCACCCCGAGGTCACCGATTCCATCCGCGAGCACGGCGTGCTCACCCCGATCCTGGTGATCCGCATGCCCGACGGCCGTCTCGTGGTGCGTGACGGGCAGGTCCGGACCCTGACCGCGCTGGCGTTCGAGTTGCCCGAGGTCCCGGTCTACATCCGCGACTACGACCCGGCCGTCGACGCGACCGAGGCCGAGATCGCGCGGATCTTCGAGCAGATCACCGTCAACGACCGGCGCATCGCGCTCACCAACGGCGACCGCGCCGCCGGGGTCACCCTGGCCCTCGAGCTCGGGGCCTCGGTCACCCGGGTCGCCAAGGCGTTGCAGACCAAACGCGAGGACGCCAAACTCGTCGGCAAGGTCGGCGCGTCGGCGACCGCGCGCCGCCTCATCGACGAAGACGACCAGTACGACCTCACCCACGCCGCGGTCATCGCCGAGTACGAGACCCTCGGCGACCACGACGCGGTCCGCCGACTGCTCAACGTGCGCACCGGCGTGTTCGACTACGAGGCCAAACGTATCGGCGTCGAACGCGCCGAACAGCGCGCCTACCTCGCCCACGCCCTGCCCTACGCCCAGGCCGGGCTCGGGGTCCTCACCGACTACCCCGACCTCCACGACACCGACACCGACACCGAGCTGTTGTGCGCGGCCGAGATCGTCGACGCCGAGGGCAACGCGCTCGAATTCGCGACCATCGCCGCGAACCCCGGGCCGTGGCTGGTGTGGCTCGACCTCGACCAGGACCCGGTCTGGGTCGAGATCGACTCCGGCCACATCATCGACCCCGACACCGTGGACTGGGACACCAGCGAGGACCCCGACGCCGAACCCGCCGACGGCCTGCGCCACGCCCGCGAGGTCGAACAGCGCGACCAGATCGTGACCGAATACTTCCTGCCGCGTGAGCACCTCGACACCGTCGGGCTGCGCGAATACACCGAACCCGAACCCGAACCCGATTTCGCCACCGATGACACCGGCACCGATATCGGTGACGTCGCCGACGACGGCGAGGACCCCGACACCGGCGAGCGCCGCAGCCGGTTCCCGCAGGTGGACCCCGAGCAGGCCGCCGCCGATCGGCGCGCCGCCGCCGACGCCGCCGCCGAGGCCGCGGCGCAGAAGGCCGAGATCGATCGGGCCGCGCGGCGGCGTGTGCGCGAACTCAACAAGCTCGGGCTGGCCGCCAAGCAGACCCGCATGGAATTCGTCATCCGCCTCATAGCGCGCAAGACCCCGCCCGCCCAAGCCGCGCTGTTCCTGACCCGGTCCCTGCTGGCCGATCCCGGCCTGACCGGGGAATACCACAGCTTCGACTCCGCGCTGAAACTGCTGGGCATCGAGGGCTACCGGTCCCGCGCCGACCTGCTGGCCACCCTCGACACCCTCAAACCCGCACGCGCCCAGGTCATCGCACTCGCGCTCGTGCTCGGTGGCTACGAACACCGCGCCGACAAGGAACTGTGGCGCTACACCCAACCCGCGGTCCGCCGCTACCTGAACTTCCTGCGCGAACTCGGCTACACCCTCGTGCCCGTCGAACTCGCCGCCCTCGGCGAACTCGACCCCACCGACATCGACATCGACAACCCCACCGCGATCAGCGAACCCACCGACACCGATGTCGAGGCCACCAACGAGGAAACCGACAGCGACGAGCAGGACCTGCCCGAAGCCGCCTGACCCCCTCCCGAGTCCCGGTGCGCCCGGCAGAGTTCGGGCGCACCGGGGACCGCGTCCCGCCTCTTCTCGCGGCATTCTCCGAAAGGAGTCCGTTGTGCGCACCCCCGACGATCCCACCATCGACACCCTGGCCCGCACCGACAACGGCTATCGCGCGCGCAGCCTGTGCCTGGTCTTCCACCAGCCCGCCGACATCACTCTCACCGTCGAGGCCGACGGCCGCTTCCGCGCCACCGTGCGTGTCTTCGACCAGATGAGCCTGTCGTGGCATGTGGTCCTGCGCGCCGACCACCACGACTACCACCCGCTCGCCACCGACCCGGACCAGCCCGCCACCTTGGAGCAGGTCCGCGCTCTCGTGGACGATCTCCACGCCACCGCGGTATGGGTCAGCAGTACCGCCTACCACCAGGGACCACGGTGGTGACCACCACGTCGGCGCGCACCGACGTCGTGGACCTGCGAGGCTTCGCTCTCGACCTCGCCGCGCGCGGGTGGCCGGTGTTCCCGGTCCGGCCCGGCGCCAAGAAACCGCCGGTGTTCAAACGGTGGCCCGACCACGCCAGCACCGACCCGGCCCGCATCCGCCGGTCGTGGGACGAGGCCCCTGCGCGGAACGTGGCGATCGCGACCGGCCCGGCCGGGTTGTGTGTGATCGACCTCGATCCCCGCCACATGAGCCCGCCCGCCACCGGATTCGCCGACGCCGTGGCACGCCTGGCCAGCGCATCGACCGCCCCGGTGCCGGTGACCTGGACGGTGGCGACCCCGCACGGCTGGCACCTCTACTACGCCGCTCCCGCGACACCGCGGCTGCCGTGCACGATCGGGCGCCTCGGCGACGGGATCGACACCCGCGCCCACGGCGGCTACGTCATCGCGCCCGGATCGCGCACCCGCCACGGCCACTACACCGTGATCGCCGATCACCCGGTCGCCGAACTCCCGACCGAACTCGTCACCCTGCTCACCCCGCCGCCACCCGCGCCCGCCTCTCGACTGCCCGCGACCGCGACCCATCCCGACGCCTACCTCGCGGCCATCCTCGCCGGGGAAGCCCACCGCGTCGCGACCGCCCGGCTGCATTTCCGCAACCACACGCTGTTCCGGGCCGCGCTGGTGCTGGGGCGGCTGGTGGCCGCCGACGAGATCAGCGAACACCACGCCCACCGCGTGCTGTCGGACGCCGCGGCCGGACACGTCGGGGTCGAGGGATTCACCAGCGGCGAAGCCGATCGCACCATCGCCAACGGACTGCGCTACTCCCGCTCCCGTCCCCGCCACCTGCGCCGATAACTCCCCGACAGGCAGAAATGGAGACCTCTCATGCCGGATCCGCGCGTGGAAGTCGTGGTGGTCTGTGACCCGTCCGGAGAAACCGAGGTGTCGGTGTTCCTCGACGGAGTCGCCACCGACTGCGAATCGGTCGTGATCGACGCCGGTCGCGGCTGGGAATGGGACGAGTGGCGCGAGTTCCGCGACGCCACCCTCGCCGGACCGGGCAGCGCGGCCTGCCGCGCGAGGCTGATCGACGCCTTCGACGACCCGCCCGGCGGTGAATACGTCCTGGGCCGCGACCGCACCCACTGGCTCGACGGCGTCGACCGCGAAGACTGGCTCCCCTCCCGTTACCGGCTCACCGGGCCGCGCGCCCTCGCGGTCACCGTGCCCGCTGCCCCCGACGTCGACGCCTTCGCCTTGGCGTATCTGTGTCGGCACCTGCCCGAGGGGCAGCGCCTGATCCGCTACGACCGCACCCCGGCCGCCGACGCGGTCGCGGCCGGGGTCACGACGAGCTGGGACACGGTGTTGACCGCGGTGATCGCCGACACCACCACCGGCGAGGTCACCGCCCACCAGCTGCTCTACCGCCCCACACCCGACACCGATACCGGCCGGGTGCGGATCGAGTTGGCCCACCGCCACGAGATCGAAGGCAGCAACTACTACCGCCGCCTGGACCCGCGACTGCTCACACCACTCACCCCCATCACCCGCACCCGCGCACGCCTCTGGCGCGCCCAGGTCCGCCGATGCGCCGCACCACCACCGGCCGCCACCGTCGGAAAGGACACCTCACCCCAATGATCAAGGCCCCGCTCTGGTTCCGCCGCACCGACGTGCTCGAACTCGCCGAACACGCCATCGCCGCCCCCGAACACCGGCAAGCCTACGGCGACGAATCCCCGGTCGGGACACCGTCGCTGATATGGGTCAAGGACGACGGGATCTACCTGCTCAGCAACGGGCTTCCCAACCAACCCCGCACCGACACCGACCCCCCGACCAACAAGATGCACGTCGTCTACGCCCACGGCCACGGCCCCGGCACCCACTGGGACCACGGTGCGCCACTCGGCGACGACTTCGTCGAATACCTGACCCTGACCGAGCCCGACGGCGACGACTCCACCTCACTGCTCGGCCTCCTGCGCAACCCCGACGACCCCGCGAAATGGCTCGTCCTCACCGCACAGCCCGACACCGTCACCATCGAACTCAGCGGCACCGGCCCCTCCTGAGATCCGATCCGAACATCGCCGGGACACACACGCATCCGGCGAGTCCTGCCGGAGTCGGCGCGCCCATCGGCGGTTCACCTCACGCCGTCGACCCTCGATGACCCCGAGTCCGGAGGACCCCCATGCTCGAATCGACCTCGAACACCCCGACCACCGACCCGGTCTTCCGTTCGCCCCTCGACACGATGACGGCCAGCGAGGCGCGCCCGCATCTCCAGTTCTGCCGCGGCGAGGACGATCTCACCGCGCACCCCGGCGGTGAGGCCGACGCGACCGAGGTCCGGGTGTGGGCAGGCGAGCTGTGTCTGGCCGCGGTCACCCTCGATGCGGGCGGGTGGAGCTATGCCGGAGGCGACTGCGGGCACCGGATCCTCGAGGAAGACATGCACGCCCGCTTCCCCGACTGGCGCGCGGCCCTGTGCGCGCTCACCGGCCTCGCCCTCCCGCCCGAATAGACCCGCACGTCACCCCCGATTCCGGCGCGCGGTCACGACGCCCTTCGGCCCCTGGCCACGGGCCACATCCGCTCGACCCCACCACTTTCGAGGAGTACTGCCATGCACACGATCGCCCCGGTCTCCGATACCCGGCTGCGGGCGTGGGCGATCCTGGCCCGCGCCGCCCTCACCCCGACCACCTACCCGGACGTGGTCGTGTCCACCCGGGCGCTCGCACCCGATATCGAGGACGCCGCCGACCGGATCGGCGCGCTCCCGACCGGACTCGGCGCACCCGCCACGCTGGCGGAGCTGGCCGACCGGGATCTCGACCGCGCCGAGCGGGCCGGGGCGTGGCTGCTCACCCCCGACGATCCCGCCTGGACCGGACTCGCCTTCGACGACCTCGACGCCCGCGACAGCCGGTTCCTGGAGGCACCGATCGCGGTGTGGGTGCGCGGCACCGTCGAGGCGGTCTCGGTCCTGACCCGCGTCGCTGTGATCGGGTCGCGGGCGGTCTCCCCGCGCGGGGCCACCATCACCACCGAGATCGCGGGCGCGCTCGCCGAACGCGGTGTGCACATCGTCAGCGGTGGCGCCTATGGCGTCGACGTGTGCGCGCACCGGGCGGCCCTTGAGCGCGGTGTGGCGACCACGCTCGTGTCCGCAGGCGGGATCGACCGCGTCTACCCGGTCGCCCACGCCGAGGTGTTCGAGGCCGTCGCCGCGACCGGCGCGATCCTGTCCGAATACCCGCCCCGCGACGGTGTCGAACCCGCGCGGTTGCTCGCCCGTAATCGCCTCGTCGCGGCGATGTCGCGGCAGGTGGTGATTCCCGAGGCCGGTGTGCGCTCGGGCACCTTCGCGACCGCACGGTGGGCGCGGCAGTTGCACCGGCCCGTCCTGGCGGTGCCCGCCGCCCCCGGCGCAGCCGCGCGGGGCTGCGACCGACTGATCGCCGACGGCGACGCGCGCGCCGTGCACTCGGTCACCGACGTACTCGCTGCGCTCGACGAAACCGCCGACCCCGAACCCCGCCACCCGCACCACGACTAGCCACGCAGCCACGCAGCGTCATCGGCCACCACCCACCGCGCCGACGCCCGTCCGCGCGGTGACGATGGCTCGCGGGTGGGGCCTGACCCTGTACGCGAATTCGTTTGTCCCTGTTGATCATCGACCTTCGAGGAGAACCGCCATGGCCGGAGACACCGTCATCACCGTGATAGGAAATCTGACTGCCGACCCCGAACTCAAGTTCACCCCCGCCGGCGTCGCGGTCGCGAACTTCACCGTCGCGTCCACCCCGCGGTACTTCGACCGCACCACCAACGAGTGGAAGGACGCCGAGGCGCTGTTCCTGCGGTGCAACATCTGGCGAGAGGCCGCGGAGAACGTCGCCGAGAGCCTCACCAGGGGTGCGCGCGTGATCGTCAGTGGACGGTTGAAGCAGCGCTCCTACCAGACCCGCGAGGGTGAGAAGCGCACCGTCGTGGAACTCGAGGTCGACGAGGTCGGTCCGTCGCTGCGCTACGCCACCGCGAAGGTGAACAAGCAGAAGTCCAACCGCGCCAACACGAACAACGGTAGCAGTGATCGCTCCCGCGAACTCGTCGGGGCCGCCGCGGGTAGCCGCAGCGGTGACGACGACCCCTGGGCCACCACCGCCGGTAGCGGATTCGGCGGCGGCTTCGGCAACGGATTCGGCGGCGGCGTGGAGCCTCCGTTCTAGAAGGCCCCCTCCGCGCCTGCGCCCCCGCGCGTCGGAGGCGGGGCGCGAGCGGTGGCCGCACCCGACACCCCCGGTCGGGTGCGGTCCCCTTCCGTCCCACCGGTATTACGTGCCGCGCGGTAGTCGCGGCGCGAATCGCGGGCCTTCTCCCACGACCCGCACCGCGTCAGCGGGCACCGACCCCCGCTCCACTGTCGAAAGGTCGGTCTTCGCGTGAACGATTTCGAGAACTCGACCTACACCTGCGAGCAGGGCGACTGGGAGCCGCGCTGGTACAGCGTGCTCGGCCCCGACTGGCAGCTGTGGTGTGAAGCCGGTGACCGCGCCGAGGCCGTCGCGGCCATGCGCCCCGGTGATCGGCTCGTGCGTACCTGGCAGCGGATCCGCGTCGAGTCGCAGATGCGCGAAGAACACCCCTGAATCGAACCCCCGTTTCATTCCGACAGCGGTGGATCCCGCGCGAATCCGCGTGAATCCGCCGAAACCCCCGCCAGGACCAGGAGATCCCCCGATGAACGAGCCAGCACCTACCGAAGCTCCCGCCGTGACCGCGTCGGCAACAGCGGCGTTGATCGCCCTCGCCGAGCACACGCCCACGCGGGCGCGCGCCGCGATAACCGTGGCGCTGGCCGAGCTGACGCCTGCGGACTGGGCATGGCTGGGACTGGTCCACCGCGGCCACGCCCACTCACCCGACGCCGCCCTGTCCCGGGTCCTGACCCTGGCCGCGGCCCGGCTGGCCACCACCGCCACCACCGGTCCCCGCCCGCCCGAGCACCGGCCGCGCCCAGGCGGCGGCGTGGAGGTGCTCGAGGTCCCGGTCGCGGACGAGATCCGCGCCCTGTTGCGTGGCCCGGTCCGCGAGGACTGCTACGACCTGCGCCTGCACGCCGAACCGAACCCGGCCACCGACGCGGCGCGCACCACCGATGCGGCGATCGCGGCCCGCGCCCGCCACCGGGCGGCCCACCCTCGCCGAGTCGTGGCCGTCACTGCCGGGAGGACCGGCACCGGCGACCGGCTGGTGGCCTGACCCGGGAGAGGATCGCTATGAGCGTCGACGACCCGCGGGAGACGGCCACGATCCAGATCCGGTTCCTGACCCACGTGCTCGACCGCCTCGACGCCCTCGCCGAGCAGGCCAGCCCGTGGGACGGGATCCGCCGCCTGCACGCGGTCATCGCCGCACGCCTGGCCGTGATCACCGACACCGACCCGCCCGAAGCCGACGCCGACGACACGGTCGGCGGGCACGGTCGGCTCGCGTTGCTCGCGGTCGAGCTGCACCGGCTACGGCGCACGAGGACCCCGGCCACGCTCACCACCGGTGGCGGGCACCGCCTCCGTGTCCGGGTCCGGGCGGTCGGACGCCGCCACACCCTCGTTCACACCGACGGCGGACACACGCTCGCCGCGGTGCTGGTGCCGCTGCGGTTCATCGAATCGGTGGACCCGCTCGAACCCGGCGCGAGGCACTGACCACTGCCCTGCGCAACCGATACCCCACCACCCGAGGCCACCGCCCGAGCAAACAGCGATCCATCTCGGCTCGCATACACGCGCACTGCCCGGCCGAGGCACCGGCGTGGTGAGCACACCACTCCGGCCGAAAGGAGGGCGGCATGCCCATCGACTCCCCGAATTCTCCCGCGCCCGAGCACATCGCGGCCCCGCTGCTGGCCGCCCACGCTCCCGAGGTCGAGTTCCTGACCGGGATCGGCGGCAATCCCCGCGTCGTCGACACCGGCGGACACCCGATGTTCGCGTTCGTCGCGATCGAGGCCGAGGCCGGGCCGATCCTGGACCCGACCGGCACCCTCTACGTCCTGATCACCAGCATCGACGCCGGACTCGCCACCCACCGCGGCGACATCGACAGCTGGACCGTCGTCATCTACGACGCGACCGACTCCCACGACGAAGGAATCAGCGCCGGCGAGGAAGCCACCAGCTTCGCTGCGGCCTGGCAGCAGGCATGGATGGGCCTGGACCGCCCCGACGACCCGCACACCTGACACCGGCCACCCGCAAGGAGGAACTCGCTGTGCCCGACACCCTCACCGACGCCGACCTCCAGAAACTGCTCGCACTCGGTGTCCTGCGCCTCGAGCCGATCTCGGTCCTGACGATCGAGGACATCGAAGAGGTCCTGCACACCGCGATCTACGCCCTGGACGGGCAGCTGCGCGAAGACCTCGCCCAGATCATTCTGTGGCGCACCGACGACGCGCGCCTGCTCCTGATCGTCGAGATCAATGACCAGTTGCGGCTGACCAGCGCGAGCGTGGACGTCGCCGAGACCTTCATCCATCCCGAACCCGACGCCACCCGCGCCGATACCGTGCGCCACATCCTCGACCTGATCCTCGCCGGCCGCCACGCGCTGATCAGCGCCCTTGAGGCATACAGCGCACCGTTCTGACCAACCGGCCCCCAAGGGGTCACGCCGGGCAGCGCCCCGGGGCCGGTCGCGTCAGCGATCAAGGGTTGCGGTGGGGAGGGCTGACCGTCTGGCCATCTGCCCCGCCTGTCTGAGTGCTACCAGGGCGTGAGCCCGCCACGGCTCCGGGCCCGCGCCCGGCCGTCCCCGAATTCGCCCAGCGCGCCGCATGTCTCGCATCCGGCGGTAGTGCGGTCGTGCGCAGCGAATTCGGCGCCGACCGTTTCGGCGCGTTCCCTCCGCCGCGTCGGACTCCCACCCTGGTCGATCGCACTCAGGCGGGTCAGACGACCAGCCGCCCAGCCCCGTGCCGGGGTCACGTACACGTGCTGTGTGCGTCCGGCACGGGGCCGAGCTGTTTCCACGACAGAACAGGACCCAGTGATGACCGCAACGTTGAACGCACCCGTGACCGAACCTGCCACCGAGACCGTCACCGAAATCGCCGACACCGTCTCCCCGTTCGCCGCCGCGCTCGGTGAGATCGAATACCTCCTGGCATCCGATCCCGACGCCGCGCGCGAACGCTTCACCGACGTGCTGGCCCTGGCCTCCCCGGTCGAGCGTGAACTGCTCGCGCACGCCGCGGCGCGCATGGAGCGCGCCCCTTGGAAGACCGCGGCCCGCCAGCTCGGCTGGATGGCCAAGTCCCGGCCGGAACTGCGCGCCATGATCATCGACCACACCGCCGAGGGCGACCCCGGCCTCTCCCGGCCCGAGCTCCCCGCCCCCTCCGAGGTGTCGATCGAAGCGGCCGAATGGGTGCGTCGCTCCATTCGCGACCGACGCTCCCGCGACCGCTACACCGCCACCCCGAGCGCGGCCACCGACGCCGCCCGCTTGCAGCCCGAGAAGATCGCCGCCCGCCGCGCCCGCATCCCCGCCCCCACCGTCGGGCTCGTCAGCCTGCGCCACCGGGACCGCGACCTCGCGGTCGCCGAACGCCGCCAGCGTGAATACGCCAGCTATGCCGCGCGGCGGCTGTACGCCATCGACACCGCCGTCGACGAGGACCGCACCCCGCCGGTGCCCGAACCGAGGAAGAAGGCCGGGCAGGTGTGGGCGCACGTACAAGCCGAGTTGTGGGATCGCTCCTACTTCCTGCACGTCGCCGAGTGCTACACCGAAGCCGACCGGCACCTGCTCGCCCCGGAGGTCCCCGAACGCCACATCGCCCCCGACCGCCGCTACGCCGGTCTCGAGGACGCGGCACGGGAGTTCCTGCGCGGACACGACAGCGAGCCCGAACCGTCCGCGCGGGGGCGCGGCGGGCGGGCGCGGCGCACCCGGCCGCAGTTCCCGCCGCGGATCACCACCGCCGACCAGTCCCGCTTCGCCGCCCGGCGTACCGGGCTCGCGGTGCCCAGCGACCGCGACGAGTATCTGCCCTACAGCGAACTCGACGTGCGGGAGTCCACCTGGCAGGGCTCGGGACTGGACTACGACCTCGCGGCGATGACCCCGTACCTGGGGTGGCCGTGCGTGAGCTGCTGGGTCGACCGGCCCGCCGCCGACCGCCGTCCCTTCCACACCCGCCACGGGATCGTGGTCAGCGACGACGGGCTCTGCGATGTGTGCCGCGCCGACGGCCACCCCGGCATCCCCGCGCTGACTGCCGGGTTCGGGATGCGGACCTTCGTCGAATCCCGCTGCGCCCACATCGCCACCTCCCATCCCGCCCAGGCGCGGGTGCTGCTGGACCGGGTACGCGCGGCGGCGGCGAACACCGGGCCGACCTGGCGGCTGATCACCCGGTGGATGGCCATGAACCTCGGCCAGCCCGAACGCGCACCCCGCACCGCCGCCGCGCGTCGGCCGCGCCGCGGCGGGTCCGCGCTCGGGGCCGGGCAGCGGATCGGACGCTGCGACGCCTGCGCCCGAAACGGTGTCGTGCACGCCGACAACTACTGCACCGACTGCCGCATCGACCTCGGCCTCGTACCCACCGCTACCCGCCGCACGTCCGCGGTGGCCTGACCGCCCCCTGCTCGATTCCCTCCCATGTTCCCCGGTCCGCCGCGGTGTCGACCCCTGCGGCGGGCCGGTCCACCATCCCCGATCCGGCAGGAGCCTGACCCGTGCATCGATTCCCGAACCGAGTCCGCCGTGTCCTGCGCGCGCTGCGCGATGCCGTGTCCGTACCTCATTCCCACCCGGGGGAGGTCCGGGTGCGGGTCTACCTCAACCGCGACCGGAACGCGCTGCTGACCGGATACGAGCCCGACGCGCCCCTCACCCTGGCCTACACCTACCTGCTGCGCGCCGACCCGGCCACCGACACCGACGAGGTTCTGCTCGAACGTGTCTTCGCCGCGTTCAACGACCACCCCGAACACGACGAGGACCAGATCCACACCGACACCTGGTACGCGAAAGGCATGCACGGCGTCACGGGACTGCGGTCGCTGTCGGTCGGCGACCTCGTCGGACTCGACGACCGTCACTACGCCTGCGAGTCCACCGGATGGTCACCCGTCCCCGCCCCGACCCTCTGACCCACCTCGGCGTCCCCGCGCAGCTCGGTTCGATCACCCGAACCGGGCCGGGCGGGCGGGTCGGGCAGATCTCCCGACGCGGCCCGCGCGGCTCGGGCACCGTCGCGAGCACTCGAACCGGAGGAAGGCCACCATGGTCCACTACATCGATCCCGCACAGCTGAACCTCACCGATCTCGAACAGCACCTGGCCGCCGGTACCCCGGTCGTGGTGTCGATGCGCGCCGCCGCCGGGCACGTCCCGCTGATCGACTGGGCGCGACGCCACGACCTGTTCGTTCGCATCGACCGGGCCAGCGACTGGGGCAACCCGTTCATCATCGGCCGCCACGGCAACCGCGACGACGTCCTCACCGCCCACTCCCACCACACCGCCGAACAGGTCGGCCTACTCGCGCGCCTGCGCGGCGGCGAGTTCGCCGGGCGCGTGCTGGGCTGTTGGTGCGCGCCGCTGCACTGCCACGGTGACACCCTCACCGCCCTCACCCTCGATCCCGACCTGCACCCGCTCGACGCCCTGCACCTGTGGCGGCCACGCCACTGAACACCCACACCGACCACCGACCACCACCTACGGCTCCCACACCAACCCCGCCACACCACTCTCCCCCTCCACCCCGCGCACCGCCCCATTCCCCACTCCTCCTACTATCATCTCCACACTGCTGCCATCCGCACCCACCTCTTCCTCTCTTCTCCACTCCTCTTTGTTAAGCACACCTCTTGCATTCCGGCCCCTCCCCGACCCGATCTAGATAACGATCTGGTCTCGTCCTGGGGTTTCTCGCGAACAGCCGGAATCTGCATACCCTGGATTCCTCGACTTTCGTCGGTTCGGGGTGCTCGATGGATTTATGACCGCGACGATTCATAAAGTCGTCGCAGGCAATGGCTATCAGTATTACCTGCGAAATATAGCCGCGAATGATGTCGACTCCCGCGGCCGTTCCGCGCTGTCCGACTACTACTCGGCCCATGGTGAGTCTCCTGGGGTGTGGAGCGGTTCCGGTTTGGCCTCCCTCGGCATCGATGTGGGTGCGGAAGTGACCGAGTCGCAGGTGAAGTCCCTGTTCGGGGTGGGTCGACATCCCGACGCCGAACAGATCGAAGACACCGTCTTCCACTACGCCTCCGCGCGCGGTGCGACTCCGAAACAGGCGAGCGACGCGGCCGATAAAGCGTCGCGTTTGGGTAATCCTTTTCGCGTTTACGCACCGAATTCTGATTACCGTAAACGGTGCGGGCAGGCGTATGCCGAACACAATATCGCGCACGACAGGCCCGCCGACGCACCCCTTTCGGAAGCGGATCGCACCCGCATTCGTACACATGTCGCGTTCGATATGTTCACCGACGAGTACTCCCGCCCGCCCTTGAACGCGCGGGAATTGTCGGGCTGGATCGCCAAGAACTCACGTCCACCCACTACTGCGGTCGCCGGTTTCGATATCACTTTCTCGCCGGTGAAGTCGGTGTCGGCGTTGTGGGCGGTGGCGCCACGGTCGGTGTCGGCGAAGATCGAGGCCGCCCACAACGCCGCAGTCGCGGACGCGTTGGGTTGGCTCGAGTCCCACGGGATCTACACCCGGCTCGGCCGCAACGGGGTGCGCCAGGTCGATGTCGAGGGCATCGTCGCGGCCTGCTTTTTTCACAGGGATGCGCGTTCGGGTGACCCCGACCTGCACACACACGTTCTCATCGCTAATCGATGCCGGACTGCGGACGGTCGCTGGCGGACCCTCGACGGCGCCGCCCTGTACCGGGTGGTGGTCACCGTCAGCGAGATCTACAACACCCGCCTCGAACACCACTGCGAACGCCTCGTCGGCGTGGAATTCGCCGAACGGGCCGGCACCGACCCGAGCAAGCGCCCGATCCGCGAGATCGTCGGCATCCCCCTGCGGTTGATCGAGGCATGGTCACGGCGCGAGAGCGCGATCCGCGCCCGTACCGGTGAGCTGTCAGCGCTGTTCCAGCAGGCCCACGGCCGCGAACCGACACCGATCGAGATCCGCGACCTGGCCCAGCAAGCGACCCTGGAAACCCGGCCCGCCAAACACCTCCTGCGCTCGCTCGCCGAGCAGCGGCGTGCCTGGCGCGAGCAAGCCATCGCGGTCCTCGGTGGTCGGGAAGCCCTCGCGGCAATGGTCTCAGTGGCGCTGAATCCGGTACGCGCACCGCGGGTCACCGCGACGCGGGAGTGGATCACACGCACCGCCGACCGGGTCCTCGAAACCGTCGCCGAGCAGCGATCCACCTGGCGCTCGGCCAACGTCCGCGCCGAAATCGAACGCCAGATCCGCGGCAAAATCCACGGCAGCCAATGGCAGCAGATCAGCGAAGCCGTGCTGGAGGCGGCCCTGGACCCGGCGCGGTCGATCCCGATGGGCGACCCCGATATCACCGCCGAGCCCGAACTCGCCGTCGTCCCGGACGCGTTGCGCCGCCGCGACCAGTCCAGCAGCTACACCCCCGCCGGCGCCCAGATCTACACCTCCACCCGCATCCTGGCCGCCGAAGACGCCCTCATCGCGCTGTCGGTGCAGCCCGGCGCGCGCGTCGTGGCCCCCGAGGTGGTGGCCGCGGCGATCCGTGGCTACGACGCCGCGCATCCGGATCAACGGTTGAATGCCGGGCAGCGCAGCGTGATCGAAGGATTCGCGCGCTCCGGGATGCGTGTGCACACCGCCAACGCCCCTGCGGGAACCGGCAAGACGACCGGGATGGCGGTGCTCACCGCCGCCTGGAACACCAGCGGCGGCACGGTGCTCGGGCTCGCGCCCACCGCCAAGGCCGCCGCGGTGCTGGGCGAATCCATCGACGCGCGTTGCGAAACCGTCGACCAGCTACTCACCGTCATCGACCTGCACACCCCCGACCCACACAACTCCACACCCGATCGCGGGCATCCGCCGCCGTTGCCGCAATGGGTCCTCGACATCACCGGCGACACCCTCGTGATCGTCGACGAACACGTCAAGATCGGCACCCTCAAACGCCTCAACCTCTTGCGCTTCCTCGCTGATCGCGGCGCGACGATCCGCTGCCTCGGCGACGACCGCCAGCTCCCCGCAATCGAGGCCGGCGGCGTCGACGCCGACATGACCGCCGCCGCACCCGAGCAGACCCTCACCCTGACCCACGTCGTGCGCTTCGCCTCCACCGCGGAGGCGTCGGCGAGTTTGATGCTGCGCGAGGGCGACCCGGCCGCGCTGGGCTGGTACCTGGACAACGACCGCATCCACGGCGGGCACACCGGTTCGACCCACGACGACGCCTATACCGCCTGGGCCGCCGACCACGCCGCCGGGCGCGACGCAATCATGTTGGCCGCCAACCACGACACCGTCACCGCGCTCAACGAACGCGCCCGCGCCGACCGACTACTGCGCGAAGGCGGTCTCGACGGCCCGGAAGTGGTGCTCGGCGACCGCACCGCGGCCTCGGTCGGTGACACGATCCGCACCCGGCAGAACGCGAAGAAACTGCGTTTCGGTGCCCACGATTGGGTGCGCAACGGCTACGTCTGGACCGTCACCGCCGTCCATTCCGACGGCAGTATCACCGCCCGACACCACAGCAAAACCGGCGCGACTGTGCGGTTACCCGCCGAGTACGTCGCACAGAACGTGCGTCTCGGGTACGCCGCGACGATCGATTCCGCGCAGGGAATCACCGCCGACACGTGTCATGTCGCGCTCACCGGCGGCGAATCGCGCGAGCAGCTCTACGTCGCGATGACCCGCGGCATCCACGCCAACCACGCCTACATCCCCTCGGCGTTGAGCGGGGACGAGGGCTCGGATTTCACCGAGAGCGCGGCGTTCCCGCGGACCGCGGTGGAGAACCTCGTGCGGGTTCTGGGCCGTGACGGCGCGCAGAAGTCCGCACATACCCAGCTGCGCGATGCCCTCGATCCGCACCGGCGCATCGGGCGCGCGCTCGATATCTACCTCGACGCCCTCGGGCTGGCCGCCGAACACACCCTCGGCGAACCCGCACTCGCCCGCGTCGATGCCGCCGCCGAACGACTGCATCCCGGGCTCCCCGACGCCCCCGCCTACCCCACTCTGCGTCAACACCTGGCCACCCTCGCCGTCAGCGGCATCGATCCGGTGCACGCGTTGCGGGCGGCGATCGCCGAGCGCGAACTCGACACCGCCGCCGACCCCGCCGCGGTCTTGGACTGGCGTTTGGATCCTTCCGGCGCGCATTCGACCGGTACCGGGCCACTGCCCTGGACACCGGCCATACCGGCGGGGGTCGACACCAGCACCACCCAGGTCGACGCCCGCGCGCGCATTCTGGGCGACCTCGCCGCACAGATCCGGGTCGCGACCGAGGAATGGACGCCGCTGAGCGCGCCGGTCTGGGCGCGGCCCCTGCTCGGCGCCACCCCTGTCCTGTTGGCCGATCTCGCGGTATGGCGGGCCAGTCTGCATGTCGCCGACATCGACATCCGCCCGACCGGGCCACGCCGCTACCCCGTCCGGGAACGCGACCACCAAGACCTCCTCGACGACCGCGTCACCGCCGCGCTCGGTGACCCGAGGCGTCCGGTCAACCGGTGGGCCGAGACCGTGTCCGGAATCGAACCCCGCATCCTTGTCGACCCGTACTGGCCCGCGATCGCCGAACGTGTCGACCTCGCCGCCCGCGCGGGCATCGACATCACCGCGCGACTCCACACCGCCGCCGCGATTCGGCCACTACCGGATGAGATGCCCGCCGCCGCCCTGTGGGCCCGTTTGGAACTCGACGCTTCCGCCCTCGACGCCCGCGACCACAACCTGCGCCCGGACTGGATCACCGACCTGACCGACATCCTCGGCCCCGACACCGCCGAGCGGGTCGTCGACGACCCGGCCTGGCCACGGGTCGTGGCCGTCCTCGAGCGCGCCACCAGCACCCAATGGGCGCCGCGCCAGCTCCTGGCTACCGCGTACGAACTGCTGCTCGCCGCCACCCCCGACGACGGCGGCGGCCTGCGCCCCGACCAGATCGCCGCCGCCTTAGCCTGGCGCATCGATGCGCTCCTGCACCACACCCCCTCCACCCCACCCACGGTAAACGGAGCACCCATGAGCGAGAACACCACCCGCCCAGCGAACTCCGCAGCGCCGGCCCGCGAGCATCCACCCGACCCCGAACCGCCCCGCAGCCCGCAGCCCGCACTGGTGGCGTCTACTCCGGTCGACATCAATGCCTCCGGCTTCGATCCCGAGCTCGCGGCCATCGCGCAGCTGTATCGCGACGGCCGAGTCCGCGCGGCCGTCTACCGATTCCGGCAGTTCGAGCACCAGCTCACCGACGAACAACGCTGGGTTCTCGGCGCGGTCACCGACACCCTCTACCGCTACGCCTACCCCGTCGCCACCGCCCGCCTCCGCGACGCCGGACAACGCTTTCCTCAACATCGGGCGCTCATCGACGCCTGCACCCCGGCCACCGACCCCGGTGTCCACGACGACCGACCCGATCGCACACCGCCTCCACCGGGGTTCGAGCGCGCGCGCCGTCACCGAGCAGCCCGTGATCACGACACCCGCGTCGACCGCGACCTGGTCCGCGATCCGCTGCCCGATCCGCAGGTCCGGGCTCGCCGCCACGAACAGGACTACCACGACACCCGCGCCGGAACCGATGACCAGCCCTGGGCGCGCCCGGACGCGCACGAGGTCCGCGGCCTCACCGACGACCCCGCACTCCCCGACTCACAGCTGCCTCCCCTCCCGAAGCATGCGGCACCGACGCCGCGCGAGGCCGACCTCGCCGACCGCAGCTACCGCCGCGACGAAGCCAAAGACCCGACACCGGCCGCGTATTCACTCGACTACGACAAAGCCGCCACCCACCGCACGCGTGGGCTGGAATGCGTCGCGTGCAGCATCGAACGCCGTCCCCAAGACGCGACACCGATCCCCCCGCGCCGCGCCGACGACGGGCTCTGCGGGGAATGCCGCGACAACGGCGAAGCCGGTATCCCCGACCACGACCCGAGTCGGCACATGACCGCGCGCGCCGACCACCTCGCGGCCGGCAAACCGCTTCCTGCCGTGCACGCCATCCTGCGCCGGGACTGGAAAGCCGTCACCGATCCCGAACGCCGCGCCCAGATCGAAGCCTGGATCCGCGCCCACCCCGCACCGAACGGCGACATCGATCATCAACCGCCCGTCACCGATCCCCTGTTCGCGCTCAGCGACACCGAACTCGGCGTCCGGCTGGACGAGTTGCATCAGCAACTCGCGCTCACCGACACCTACGCCGTCGCGTTTGCTCCGGCGCCGCCCGAGCAATCCGACACCGTCGATATCGCCGAACTGCTCCGGCGCCACCGCGACGCGCAAACCGCCATCCACGCCGCACTCGACGCCGAGCAACATCTCCACGAAGCGACCCGCGCGCTGCACGCCACCCGATCCGAACTCGCGACCCACCGCGAAGGGCTCGACACCACACCCACCTACAAACGCCACGTGCGCCATGTCCTGCGTACCCGGATCGATGAACTCGTGCGGCAGCAAGCCGCACACGAACGCGCCCGCACCCGCGCCCGCGGTGACGCGCGAGAAGCCCACCGCGACGCGGTCAACCACGCCGGAACACCCGACAAATGGGACGAGGTCCTGAACACCAGCGCCGAGGACATCCGCGCCCGGGACAGCCGCGCTCATCCCCGCGACGCCACGCCGGACGCGACCGCTGAGAGGTTCGCCGCCGAGACCCGCAGTGAAATCGACCGCGTCTACGCCGAGCGACAACGCCGAGCCGAACTCAGCCCGGCGCAGACGCGTCATGAACAGGCACTGCGCCTCACCGACGATCCTCACACCACACTCGACCCCACGGGATTGAACCAGCCCGATCCCAGCGATTCGCCAGAGCCCGACCTCGGATTGTGAGCTCGGCTTCCGGACGGGTGGTCCTGCCTCGTCGTCGTTTCGGCCCGCCGTCTCGTGCGGGTCGGTGACAGTGTGGTCCTTCGTCGACGGTGACGCGCCGCGCGGCCGGTAGGGCCTACAGCCGCTGTTGCGTGGTAGCCCCTCGGTCGAACTCGCGGTTGCGCACTGCGGTGGCGAAGGCGAGGTATTCGGCGGCGTCGAAGAACAACGTTGCCGTTCCGGCGCTGCTCGCGTACCCGTCGGCGGCGGTGAACAGGTAGCCGTCGCCGCTGGTGCGGGTGATCGTAAGCGGGATCCGGACCGGATCGCCGGTACGGATCGCGTGTTGGATCGCCTCGAATTGGTCGTGGTCGAAGCTCAAGCACTCATCGAGAGGGACTTCGTGGTCACCGGTGTCGGCGAGTTTGTCGTCCCACATGATGGTGCGGGTGGTGTCGCGGTAGATCATGACGCATGCCTGTTGGGGTGAGCTGGCGGCGGCCTTGCGGAATTGACTCACGGTCGGTGTCGGCAGCACGGGGTGTTTCCTTTCGAGCGCGCGGAACCGTCGGGTTGTCCGGTTCTCGCACCAGTCCACGTTACGAGAGAGTGCCGATAGCGGCGAAGTTGCAGCGGCGTGCGTCATCGTCGCTGTCGATATCGGTGTCGGGGTGCCAGTCGGTGGCGTAGGTGATGCCGGGTTCGGTCAGTGTCCATCCGTCGAAGAAGCTGGCGAATTGTTGGCGGGTTCGCAGGGTGACGGGGGTACTCGCGTCGGCGAACACCGAGGCACCGGCGGCGACCTGGGTCCTGATCTGGGGTCCTGCGTCTTCGAGAGAGACGTGGGTCATCGCGATCTGGCTGCCGGGCGGCATCGCGTGGCGGAGTTGGACCAGGAGTGCGGCGGGGTCGTCTTCGTCGGTGATCCAGGGCAGCACCGATATCAGCAGCAGTCCGATCGGCTGGGTGAAGTCGAGCAGTCTGCGCGTGTCGGGGTGTTCGAGGATGCGCGGGGGTTGGCGCAGGTCGGCGTCGATCATGGCGGTCGTGTCGAGGAGCTGGTGTTCGGTGAGCAGGTCGCGGGCGCGGTTGATGGCTTCTTCGTCGTTGTCGACGTAGACGACGTGGGGGTCGGTGATGAGTTCGCGGGCGACTTGGTGGGTGTTGCCCCCGGCGGGCAGTCCCGATCCGATGTCGAGGAATTGCCGGATGCCGTGGTCGGCCATGTGCCGCACGGCGCGGCCGAGGAAGGCGCGGTTGTGCCGGGCCCATTTCGGGTAGAAGGGGATCGCGGTGTAGAGCTGTTCGATGAAGGGCAGGTCGGCTTCGTAGATGACCTCGCCGGTGATCATGTGCAGGTAGATGCGCGCCGAGCTCGGCTTGGCGGTGTCGAGATGGCGGGGTTCGAAGTCGGGTTCGGACATCGACGGATTTCCTGTTCGGTTGTGCTCGCGCGCAGTGGCTATCGCGTGACGGTGGGCCGGTTGCGCAGTCCGCGCAGCAGGTGGTGCATGAATTGCCGCGAATCGGCGGGGCTGAGCGCGGTCATGGTGAGACGGGTGAAGATCGTGTCGCGGATGGCGACCGCGGGTTTGTCATCGATGTAGCGGATCTCGCCCTGCGCTTCGACCACCGCCATCTCGAGATCGCCAGCGGCGCCCGGGGAGGGGACGCGGACCAGGATGTAGCGGTCCTCCATGCCCGCGCCGGGGGCTTGGTGGGTGAAGGGCATGACCTGGAGCTGGATGTTGGGTCGCCCGGATAGTTCGATGAGGTGGCCGATCTGGTCGGCCATCACCTGATCGTTGCCGTAGGTGCGGCGCAGGCAGGACTCGGACAGGATCGCGTGGAACTCCGGTGCCGGGCGGGCGAACAGGATCTGCTGACGCGCGGTGCGGGATTGGACATAGTCCTCGACGGTGATGGCGTCGGGGTCGTGGTCGTCGGGTGCGAATGGTTGGTGCAGCGCGCGGATGTAGTCGGGATGCTGGAGCAGGCCGGGGATGATCTCGGCGGCCGTTTCGCGCAGGCGATCGGCCACGGCTTCCAGATCGACCAGCAGTCGTAGTTCCTCGATGTAGGCACGCCGGTACCCCGAAGTCCAGTACCCGCGACGATGATTGTCCTCGCGCAGCTCCAGCAGCATCTGGAGATAGCGTTCATCGCCGATACCCAGTTCGCCGACCAGCTTCTTCAGCGCGTCGGCGGTGAGATTTCCGGTTCCCGCGATCGCGGCGGCGATCCGCGACTGGCCGACACCGACGATGCGCCCCGCGTCGGCCTGCGTGACACGCCCCCGTCGCAGCAGGTCATCGATTTCGCGTCCGAGCAGCACTTTCCGCGCGGTCCTCGTCGCCATGCACTCCCACCGTCATCTCATCGCCCGATCGGACTCTTCCCACCCATAGAGGTGATTATCAGGTTAGATTATCAGTAAAGATAATCTGTCCGAGATAGGACGCTTCGGTCGTCGATGTCCGGCAGGACATCGACGCGCGGAGCGAATGTGGACGCCGGATCGGCGCGTACGGCGTCAGGGCCAGCAGGTGGTGTCCAGAGGTAAAGGGGTAACCGGTGGAGCCGACGACGTTGCGCGAACCCACCGCCGAGTTCACCGTCGGCGCTGAGCCGAGCCAGCGATCCTGGGGTGTCCGCCTGCGATCGTTTCGGCTCGATCACCTCCAGATAAGCCGCAAGGATTTCGCCGAGCGCATCAACGCCCGCGCCCGCGAGGAGCGGGTCAACGTCGCGTGTTCCGAGCGTCATGTCGCACGGTGGGAAGACGGCGACGTCCGGACCCCGAGCGCAGTGTATCGACGTCTGCTGGCCGCGATCGGCGCGCCTGTCCCCCACCACGACCCGAGATCGACACGCCCGCGACCGGCTCCCGATGGCGTGCCCGTGCGGGCGTCGGTGTCACGGTCCGTCGGGCCGGGTGTGCCCGATGTATCCGAGCCGCTGCGGCGCGCGCCTGAAGCGACGTTGCTGGAGGCCGTCGCCGCTACGGTCGTCGGCTCCTCCTCCGCGCTGCTCCCGTGGCTCCCGCGACTCGATCAGGCAGGGGCACCGGATCGCATTCGCGGCGACAGGCGGGCCGCCGACGCCGGTGGCGTGCGGGCGGCCACAGCGCATTTGCGGTCTCTGGATCAACAGCGTGGTGGCTCCGCGGTCACCGATTCGGCCACCGCGTTGCTGGGTTCGATACCGAATCTGGCGACACTACGCCACGACGAGACCGCCGATCAGGCGGTTCTGGTCGCTGCTGCCGACCTGGCCCGATTGATCGGCTGGGCGTTCCACGACGCGGGAGATCAGTATCGCGCGCGCCAGTTCGCCACCCTGGCATTGAGTTTCGCGCGGCGGGCCGGCGCGGACAGTCTGGCCGCGTCCATCCTGTACGTGCTGGGCCGCATCGAGGTTATCGAACGCGACCCGCGCACCGCGCTGCGCATGTTCCAGCTCGGGCAACTGCCCGCGCGCGACGCCGCCGACAGCGGCGAATCGGCTCGCCTATACGCCAACGAGGCATGGGCACACGCCATGCTCGGCGACCGCAACCGCATGCACTTCGCCTTGACATGCGCCGAAGACGAAATGGGCCGTGTCGGCGATATCGTCGCGCCCTGGACTCGCGTGTTCTTCACACCGGGCGAATACACCGGCATCCAGGCCGTGATCTACAACGAATACGCCACCACCGCGCCCCACCCGGTCGCCGACCGCTACAGTCTCGCCGCCCTCGACAGCGCCCGTGCGTCCCTGCGCGCCGCCGCGCCGGGACGGCCCGCCCGCAGCATCGTGTTCGACAACATCACCGCCGCCACCGCGTGCTTCCGGCTCGGCGAGATCGACTCCGGCCTGTCCTTCGCCACGACCGCGGTCGAGATGTCCGAACAGATCACCAGCGCCCGAGTCGCCGAACGCCTGGAGACCATGCTCCGCGCCGCCACCACCGCGACACCACGCAGCGACGTCCGGGACCTATCCCACGCGGTCAGAGCGAGCCAGGTGGCGATCTCGCGCGCATCACACATGACCATGGGCCGTGCCACGAGCGCCTAGGCTGGAGGGTGTGGCGACCGATATCGCGGCCGAGCGCGCCGCCGAGTTGCATCGCATCGTCGAGCTGGCCTGCGCCCGAATCGGATTGAACTCCCACGGCGCCGAGCTGATCAAATACACCGTCAACGCCGTCTACCGGCTCCCCCGCGAACGCGTCGTCCTGCGCGTCGCCTCCGGCCCGGTCGCGATGTCGCGGGGACAGCGCGTGGTCACCATGGCCCGCTGGCTGCACGCCCGCGACGCCCCGATCGCGACCTTGCTCGACGCCGATCAACCACTGACCGTCGACGGCGACTACACGGTGACGTTCTGGCACGAACTCGGCCGGCGAACCGACTGGACCGCAGACGATCTGGCATCGCCGCTGCACCGACTCCACGCCCTCGACCTCGACTCGGCCGACCACGCCGTCCTGCCGACCTGGGACCCGTTCACCACCGCACGCGACCGCCTCGCCCACGCCGACACCACTGTCCTGGCCCCCGCTGACGCCCGCTGGCTGGGCGAGCAATGGGACAGCGCCGAACAGGCGTTCCGTCACGTCCAGGACCAGTTGCCGACCGGCATCATCCACGGCGACCCCCACACCGGAAACCTGCTGCACCGACACGACGACACGGTGCTCTGCGACCTCGACGAGACCGGGATCGGTCCCCTCGCCTACGATCTCGTCCCCCAAGCCGTCGGAGCGACACGGTTCGGTCGCCACGACTTCTACCGCGACTTCGTCCACGCCTACGGCAGCGAGGTCCGCGACGATCCCGCGTGGCCGATCCTGTCCCGTATCCGCGAACTGATCATGGTCACCAGCGTCCTGCCCGATCTCCAGCACCGCCCCACCGTCGCCGCCCAGCACGCCCACCGCCTGGCCACACTCAGAACAGCCCGGCACGACATCGCCTGGGATCTCTACATCTGATTCCCGCGCGCAGCGGCTGAAAGTCCCTCCGATCCGCGGGACCGGACGACGACCGCAGCAACAAATCGTCAACGGATCCGACCCGATTCATCACGGCCGGGTGTCCGAATCTGTCATGTCACCGTCGGCGGACGTGCCCGATTGTGCCCGGTGCAATGTCATGGTGCCCAGCATCCGGCAGCGATTAACTCTGTCTATGACAGCAGATGACGCACTCCGCGCCCCACCACGTCGGCACCGAACCGCATCGACACGGTAAGTCACACACGCCACGTCGGCGGCAGCCACCTCCGCGCTGCCGAACCCGAGGTTCCCGCAACCGCCTTCCCTGATCGCTTGTTGCCGGAGCCGCACAGCCCCACCGCACGGCAGCCCGCAGGCACCCGTCGTGCCTGCCCGAACACCTTCGGGTCGCCCGCTGGGGGGTCATCGGTCACTACCGCCCTTCGCCTCTTCGAGGACAAGCGAAAAGGGGTCACAGGAAATGTGGATTGGCTACGCCCGTTCGGACCTGCTGTCCAGACACGACGCCGACGCTTTCGATCGATCCGTGCACGAGTTCGCCGCGCGCAACGGGTTCGGGGACGGCCGGGTGTACTTCGAACCGCTCGCAGCCGAAAACGTGATCGGTGACCTGCTCACCGAGATCGACCACAGCGTGCCGGTGTTGAACCGCCTCGAATCACTGGCACGAGGGCGACGGATCGACCTCACCCGGCTCCTCGCACCGCCCCACCGGCGAGCCGATCTGCTCTGGTCGATCCTGTCCCGAATTCCGGAAGCCACCGACCTGCGGTTGCTGGTGCCCTCCCGACTGCACCTGTCCGACCTCGACCCGTCCGGACGGGCGGCACTGTCGCACCTCACCGCCCTGCCCACGCTCACCCTGCACTATCTCGACGCAACCCCGCATCGATCGGCTCCGGTCCCAGGGCCGCTCCCCCAGCACGACGCGGTCTCCGACCACGACGCGGGCCGCGAACAGGTCGTGGTCGAGTCCCGGGTCGGGGCCATCCCGGCCGCAGCGCAACTCGACGCCGTCGAAGCGCTGACCCGCAACGGGTGGCCCGAGGCGATCGAACGCGTCGACGCGGTCTATGTCGCCCTCATCGGCGACCGCCACCACCCGCCACGGTCGCTGTGGCTCGAACCCACCCCGCTCCCCGACACGGTGATCCGCACGTTGGTCGACACCGCGACCGGCGCGCTGGCCGTCGAACTCGACGAACCGTATCCACGCAGCGATGAGCCCTCCCGCGATCTGGTCGGCGTGTGCGAGCAGGTGCGCCGCTTGCCCAGCGGCACGCACACCATCACCCGCTGCACCCTCACCGCCCGCGTGAGCACGACCGGCCAGACGGGGGCGAGGATGCGATGAGCACCACGACGCCAGGCAGCGGCCAGCCGTCGATGACCCGACACCATGCCCGCCAGCGTGATCGCGGCACACCGATCGAGAACCTGCTCGAAGCTCGTGAACTCCACCTCGCGGTGGCCGGACGCCATGTCGAGGGCCCGTCGCCACTGACCAGGTGGGCGCGCGAGCTCGCCGACATCCACGCCAGCCTGCTCAGCGCGGCGGTGTCCCCGCAACGGCGTCCCGCCGATTACGACGACATCGCCACCCGCGACCAGATGAACGCGGTCATGGCGGCGATCGACGAGTGGGCGATATTCCACCTGCCACGACCGGTCAACGCCGACCACCACACCCACCCTCTGGGCGAGGTGATCAGCCACTACGCCGAGGTCTTCGCCCGATCCCAATGGATCCTGCGCCACACCACCAACACCGAGCACCACCACGACGCCGCGCTGCGGATGGCCCAAACCCACCGAGGCTACGCCGATCTGGTCACCGCTATCCGCACCCGCCGCGTCCAACTACCGCTGGGCTGGCGAGCAATCCAGGAGCTGCGATGAACCCCACACCCCCCGCACCCGGGCACCACCCCGACCCACCGACACCACGCGCCGTCGGCAACGACTCGTCCTGGTTCGGACAGATCCCGTCCGCGCACGTGCTGTTCCGCGCCTGGCACGCACCGGAATTCGTCGCTGCCCACTACCCGTTCCCCACCCTGGTCGATATCGCGGTGCAGATGCTCGATGCCCACCACGAATACCGCGCCGCATTCGGCCAGCTGCTGCGACTGCCGCCCGGCCACACCGACAGCGCCGACATCACCGTGCTCACCGACTCTCTGCACAGCGCCCACCACCGACTCGGCCAATTGGTCGAGCGCATCGACGACCACCTCGCCGCCACCCTCACACCGCCGGGGCACCGCGCGGCGACCAGTCACCGCGACGGACTCGGCACCGAGATATCGCAACTGTGCCGCTGCTGGATCACCGCGATCGATCCCACCATCCCGAGCAAGCCCGGTCCGCGGGCGCATCACTCACTGTTCGGCCGAGCCGTGGTCTACGACCTGCTCGCCGCCGACGTCGCGGCCGGACGCGTCCACCTGCCCGCCCGCATCCCGCAACCGGCCGACCCACCGCACTGACCACGCCCCCACACCGCATTTCTGCTCACCCACCCGAAAGGTACTGCGCCATGCGACTTCTACACCGGATCCCCGCACTCTTACACACCACCGTGCGCACGCTGCTGCAAGCCCTTATGTACGCGCTGGTCGCCAGCTTCGTGCTCGACACGGTCACCGCACTCACCCGACGCCGCAGTATCGCCGCCGCCCACCACGCGGTCACCCACTTCGGCGACCACCACACCCAGTAGCCGCGACGACCCAACCGGTAAGAAGAGGAAGGTGAGAGCGTGACGTTCGGGACCGTGAAATGGTTCAACCACGAGAAGGGATTCGGGTTCATCACCTCCGACCTCGGCCCGGATCTGCTCGTCCGCCAAGCAGACATCCACAATCGCGACGCGTTACTCCGCGATCAGCGGGTCACCTTCGACCACGTCGACAGCCCGAAAGGCCCTCTCGCGCAGAACGTCCGGCCCCGATGAACGCCCCGAGGCCCGGCCGCCTGCACAGCAAGCGACGGACCCGGCGACGTCTGCTGGTGGCCGCGCGGCGACTGTTCCTCACCCACGGCTACGCGGCGACCCACGTCACCGAGATCGCCGCTGCCGCCGGGTACACCACCGGTCCGCTGGGCAAGCACTACCCCTACAAACACCTGCTCGGCCACGAAGTCGCTGAAACCCTGACCGCGATCGCCCTACACCGCATCCACGCTGCCCGCCCGACCAACCGCAGTGACCTGGTCATGATGCTGTCGGCGTGGGCGGCCACCGTGATCAGCCACCCCGGATGGCTCTGGTTCGAACTCGAACTCGCCGCGACAGGTCCCGAGAACCGCGACCAGCACGTCGACCGCAGACAACGCATCCACACCGCACTGACCGAACTGCTCGCCACGACAATCGAACCCGCTCCCGAGAACGATCCCGCCACCACCGCCGCGTCACTGATCGCCACCCTGGTCGGATTCACCGTCTGCCCGCTCGATGACACCATCGCAGACAACCAGCGGGTCCGAACGCAGATCGAAATCCTCCTGCGCGGCGACACCGACCGCCCGTCTCCCGACACGACCACCCCGGCCCAGGAGAGCTGACCCATGAGCCGTCCCACTCGATCCGACACCGACCACGACCACCCGGCCCGCACCCCACGCAGCGACGAGCCCGCCTTCACCGCTCCCACCGACGACGATCCCGACGTCGTCACCGTTGTGCGGGCCGCACTCGAGGCGGTTCGCGATTACTGAGCCCGCCGTCCCGTTGCCCGGTACACCGTCGGCGTCGGCTCGAGACGGGTACTGCGCAGGTAACGGTTTCGATGAGACCCGGCCTGCGGCGGCGCGCGTGATCGCGTCCTGCCTCGGCGGCAAGGACGCCTACGAGATCGACCGCCATGCCGCCGCGCGCCTGGACGCCGCCCTGCCCGGCTTCCCGCGGCTGGCGCAGACGAACCGGGACTGGCTGCACGGAGTTGTCGCCGATCTCGCCGCCGCCGGAGTACGCCAGTTCCTCGACCTCGGTACCGGCCTGCCGTATCCGCCGTACCTGCACCACATTCTCGGCGAACACCACCGCGATCATCGGGTGGTCTACGTCGACCGCGACAGCATGGTCGTGCGCCACGCGGTGGCCCACTACAAGGACCGCGCCGTCGCGGTGATCCACGCCGACCTCACCGACCCCGATGTGGTCCTGCGACTGGCCCAACGTCACGGCCACCTCGACCTCGACCGGCCGGTCGCCGTCCTGCTGTCCGGAGTCCTGCACTATATCGATGACCGACACGTCGATATCGCCGCGCTCACCCGCGCCTACACCGACCTGCTTGCCCCCGCCTCGTATCTGGCCATCAGCCACTACCACCGGCCCGGCACCGACAGCGACACCGCACACCTGGCCGAAACCGCCCAAGCCAGCTTCCTGGACATCCTCGGGTGCGGCTGGTTCCGCACCCGCGAACAGATCCACAGCTACTTCGCCGACCTCGCGATCCTCGCCCCCGGCCTGCGCACACCCCACGCCGACGCGCATGCCAGATTCCGCACCCCAGCCGGTCAGCTCCTGCTCACCGGCCTCGCCCGCAAAACGTGACTCCACGCAACGGCTCGCCCTGGGCGGCTCGGCCGAGGCTGCCCGACAGTGGTGATCGCGGACCGACTGCCGCGCACTGGTGTCGGCGTGCTCGCTCGGCGGTCGTCGGCCAGACGGCCGGGGGTCCGATCAGTTCGCGACTACTCCTGATGATCCGCTGTACTGGGTGACCCGATAAGCTTCGCTGGGTGGCGCACCCGTTCCCGGCGAATCCTTCTGCGATGCGATATCGATCGGCCGCGCGAACGAGTCCCGATGGCGGCCGATGAGGCCGGTCACGCTCCCTTCCGAGGTTCTCGATCGTGAGGACTTCGACCGTCACAAGATTCCGATCCCCGCCGCGGTGGATGATGCCACCGTCGAGTTGGTCGCGGCGAGGTCGGGTAAGTGGCATGCCCGCAACGGCTGTCAGTACGGGCGCGAGGGCACCCTCCAGCAGATCCCGTTGCTGGGGATCCGGTGGGACCAGGTGTGCCGCAACTGCGGCAACGCCGCCAGATCTGTCGACCCGAACCACGCGGCCACGCTCCGAGCCGTCGCTGAACTGAGCGCGATGCGCCGACACCTCGACGCGTTCACCCACGCGCTGGCCGATCCCGAGGCCACCTTCGTGTGGCTCGATTACGCACGATGGCGTGCCGGATGCCCGATCTCGACGGCGTCGATAGCGGAATCGCTCGACCAGATCCGGGGTGTTCGGGGCTATTCGCGCACGATCGCGGCCATCAACAGCGCGGCCCTGGACTACTCGCGCCGACACGAGGAGTTGCTCGCGCAGTTGGCCACCCGGCTCGGCTCCGACGCCGAGGACGGACTGCTCGATCGAGCGATCGACATCGTGGACACCGACTCCCCGGCCCGCGCGGAAAGCGAATTGCTCGCCGCCATCACCGGGACCACCTATTCCGGTTTCAGGGTCTACGGCCGGCCCGATCGGTCCTTCGACGCGTGGACCTCGGTCGCTGGTCTCTGGCTCGCCGCGCACCGGCAGGGCCGCGACGATCCCGCCACGATCACCGCCGACATCACACGGCTTGTCGCCCACCACCTGTCACAGGTGACCGACCTGCCCCGGTTACCGGTCGATCCCACGGTGTCGGTCCATCCCGCCGATACACCGCAGAGCTGGGCGGATCGGATGTTTGCCAGGTTGCGGGACCGGACCGTCACCGCCTGGGTGGACCGGGCGGAAATGGCCCTGCACGGGCTGCGCGGAGTTCATCGCCGCGACGAAAGCACCGAGCCCGAACGCGCCCTGTTGGTGCCCGGGTGGCCACTGCACATCGAATCCCGCGCGCGACTGTCCTACCTGACCCAATATCCGCACCTGCTGGCGCCCGTGCCGATCGAAAACCGGTACGGCACCAGCGTGTCCTACGACTTCGACGACCGCGACGGGACCACGGTGGCGGTGCTGCGGGTGCCCGACCATGCCGCCGAACAGGCGCACGCCATTTCCTCCCACATCCGCTCCATATCCCTGACCGGCGAGGTCGACCCCACCACGGCGGCTCGCCAGCTGCTGCGCGAAGTCGGGGTCGTGGTCCATCCGCTCGACCTCGCTGACTCACCTCGACCGTCCTCGCGTGTCGAGACCGAACGCCGCCGCCTGGTCACCGCGCACAACGACACCCAGTTCCGGTACCACTCACGCCCGTTCGCCCTGAACAGCCGCGCGCGTCCCTCGCGCCTGCACGGCCAGGACGGTAGCTGGACCACCTGGGAGGCACGAGCGGCGTTCAACGACCTCGGCTCGATATTCATCCCCGGGGTCGATGATCTCGAACTGTTCGCGTTGGCCTTCTCCCACAGCAACGTCCACACCCCCACCGACGTGCAGGTCCGACTCGAAATCGCCGCCGCGCAACCCCCGACAGTCCATCCGCGGCTCGGCCTGCTCCCCGCGATCGAGCATCCCCTCACCGAACAGAGCGCGGGACTGATCGATCTCTCCGCGGCCCTGCACGGGATCACCGCGGACCACAGCGCCGTGCTCCTGGAGATCAGTCCGTGCCGTGAACCGGTCACCGTGCCACTGAACAGCATCGCCGTCATCCAGAGCGTGCGCCGCTAGACCCACCGTCGCGGCATCGGCCAACCGAAGTCAAGCCGTCCCTGCTGTACGAACTACGCAGTAGCAACCTCTCGCACGGCAAGGCGAGCGCCGCGGGCAACAATAAGGGCATGACGACCGACACCCTCACGGCGCGGACCATCGAATTGTGTGACGACCGGGTACATCGGGCAGCTGAGATCCGCGAAGAAATCGGTTGCCGGTGGGCCGACTACCTCGGCGAACACCCACGGTCGTTGACTGCGGTTCCTGGGCAGACCGACTGCGAGTGGATATTCGGCGTCCGCACCGTCATTCCGATGCCGATTCGGCTGAGTACCCTGTTCGGGGAGTGGCTCTACGAATTGCGCGCGGCACTCGACGCCACCGCCTATTACCTCGCCGTACGCGACAGCCACCAGGACCCGCCACCGAACGCGCGACGTATCTACTTCCCCATCAAGCTCGACGCTGCGGGCTACGACAAGAGTCAGCACCGTTCCGACCTGAAAGCCCTCTCGGACCGAACTTTTCAACTGCTCAGACGAGTCCAACCCTTCCAGGCCGAGCCCGACCACCTTTCCAACGCCCTGTGGTGGATCGAGGAACTCGCGCGCATCGACCGGCACCGACGTGGGCACGCCTTGGCACCGCACATCGGCAGAATCAGGCTCGGCCTGAAAACGCCGATCACAAGTCCGCGCTGGCTCGTTCCCGAGGGTTCATCGAAGCGAATTCCGGCAACGGATGCACTGACCCCGCTGCTGGCCTTCACGACGCCGCCGGGTTGGACCGAAAGGACGTTCGCGATCACGTCGAGCTGACCGACGATTCGGTAACCAGTTGGCTCGATGTCACCGAGTGGGCGGACAAGGCATCCGACCCGATGAGTGCCATGAATCTCGAGCGCCGCATGGGCAATTGCGAGCAGCAAATACTCGACGGAATCGTTCGGCCACTGCTGACCGGCGAAGTCGATCCATCCACTACCCCGTCACGGTCTGGAGCCGCCGAGACCGAACACGCAGTCGAAGGTGCCCCGTAGGCGGCCAGCCGTAAAGACCGGCTACGCCAGGGGCATCGCACACACGCAGTGTCTGCCGGTGGCCGATCGGCTGTGGTCCGCTCTCGAACGCCTGGTGTGAGGGGTGCTGTGGGCGTATCGTTCGCGGGAGGTCGGCACGCACGCTGATCGTCGTCCGAGTGCCGCCGGATCCCCTTCCCGGCGGCACTCGGACGGTGTCGAGCCCGTCGACTCGGTTCGCGCGGAGTGCGAGTTCACCCGGCGAATGCCCTCGCCGCGGCGTGGTGGGCAGTCGAGGTGAAGCAGTGCATGGGCGGGTTGCGTCGCAACATCGTGCGATAGCGGCCCACCGTCGCGGGCCAGGGGTTGGTGACCGCGCCGCTGGTGTGTTTGTACCAGCTGTGCGGGCTGTGCGGCCACACCGTCTTCTCGATGGCCCGGTCCAGCCATTCCTGGTAGGCCGACATCACACCGGCGTCGACTTCTATTGCCGTGGCACCGGTTTCGTCCCGCATTCGCAGGCAGGCCAGGATGTAGTCGATCTGGAGTTGTTTCATCGCCGGGTTGCTGCCCGCGGCGGTGAAGGTGTTGGGTCCGGCGAGCAGGAACATGTTCGGGAACCCCGGCAAGGCCATGCCGTAGAAGGCCGATGCCCCCTCGGCCCACTGCTCGTGCAGCAGTCGGCCTTCGCGTCCGGACACGGCGACCTCGGCCAGGAATCGGGAGGCGTGGAAGCCGGTGGCGTAGATGATCGTGTCGGCGTCGTGGTGTGCCCCGTCGGTGGTGGTCAGTCCGTGGGTGTCGAGTTCGTGGATCGGTGTGGTGATCAGCTCGACGTTCGGTCTAGCCAGGCTCGGGTAGAAGCCGTTGTCGAACACGATCCGTTTGCCGCCGATCGGATAGTTCGGTGTCAGTTTCGCGCGCATCACCGGATCGGGTATGTGGTGTCGGAGGTGACGGCGCGCGAACGCCTCGGCGGGGCGGGCTGGCCAGGCGCGGCGCATGATCGGGGCCAGCAGGTGATCGGCGCTGTGGTGCAGCAGCCGACGGTAGGCAGTGTGTGCGCCCGGAACGGCCAGCAGCCCGGTGGTGATCGGCCCGAACGCCGGGCTGGGTTTGGGCAGTACCCACTGCGGTGTGCGTTGGAAGACGCGGACCCGGGTGGCGGTGTCGGCGAGGTGGGGCAGGATCTGGGCGGCGCTCGAGCCGGTGCCGATGACCGCGACGGTCCGCCCGGACAGGGGGTGGTCGTGGTTCCAGCGCGCGGTGTGGAAGGTGGTGCCGCCGAATTGCGTGTGTCCGGGCAGGGCGGGGACGTGGGGGCGGTGGAGTTGGCCGAGCGCGAAGACCACGGTTTCGGACCGGATCCTCTGTCCGGAGTCGGTGACCAGTTCCCAGCAGCCGCGCTCATCGAGATAGGTGGCGGCCGTGATCCCGGTCCCGGACCGCAGGTGCGGGGCGAGTCCTTCCTGGGCGACGATGCGGTGCAGGTAGTTCAGGGTCGCGCGTTGATCGGGGTAGCGGATGCGGCGATCTCGGTAGGGCGCGATCGGCAGCGAGTACAGGTGGGCCGGGACATCGCAAGTGCATCCGGGATAGGTGTTGTCGCGCCACACTCCCCCGACGTCGCCGGATCGCTCGAAGACCGCGAACCGGGTGACACCGGCTCGCCGCAGTGCCGCGGCCATGCCGATCCCCCCGAATCCGGCGCCGATGACCGCGACCTGGAGCCGCGCTCGGTTCTCGGTGGATCGTTGCCGGTGTGTGGACGGCCGCGCCGTGTCGAACGGTCTCGTCATCGGCGATCGCCGATCGTGAGATGGCAGACCGACCCCTCGGGGGTTCGCGGGGTGATGAGCGCGGGCAGGTCGGTGTGCGGGTGTAGGTCCAGTGGTGTTCCCGGTTCGGATATGTGCCATCGATGCTGTCGTGCGAATCGCTTGTGCATCGGTTGGGTGGGGTCGAGGTGTGCGTAAATGATCTGGACGTCGGATTCTTCGCAGATCTGGACGGCTCGGCGCAGCAGTGTGGAGCCGATTCCGCAGTGCTGCCACAACGCGTCGACGGCGATTCCGTGGACTTCGACGGTGCTCAGCGCCGCGTGGAGCACGGCGGCGTGTCCGGCATCGGCCAGGCGCACGCACAGTGGCATCGACGGTCCCGCGGTCAATCCACCGACCGGTATTCCGTCGACGAACGCGATCAGGGCCATCGTTCGTGCGGCGACGACGGTCGGGATGCTGACCGGTGCGCGTAGCCTCCGCAGGACGGTCGACGCGAATCCTCGCGTCAGTCCGGTGGACAGTAGTCGGGCGTCGTGGATGCCGAGGAGGTGGCGTGTGGCCTGTCGTGGCATCGGGTTTCCGGCCTCGCGGCGCCAGCGGGCTACATCGCTCACTTCGTTGCGGGTGACGGCGTGGCGTATTTCGACCCCGGGTGCGGTCGAACGATCGGTGGTGAACATAGGGGCAGTCCTTCGGTGTGTTCTGCGGCAGGCGCGGCCGATGGGCGCGGTTGCGGGCGGGGGTTCGCGCGCCCGGCAACCGCGTCGTCGTCGTGTGCTGCCCTCAGCGGAGGTTGTGGGTGAAGAAGCGGTCTTCGCTGGAGGTGTAAATCCTCAGCTCGAGTCCGGCGAGGGAGTCGAAGTCGATAGCCGCGCCGGGGGTGTGGACGGTGAGTCCGCAGCTGCGATAGAAGGTCGATAGTGGTGGGGTGTTGGGGAATTGGCCGTAGAGCACGTGGGATTTGAGTGCCCGCGAGGAGCGGATGGCACTGCGGACCAGGGCCGCTCCGGCGCCGGTGCGCCGGTGTTGTTCGTCGACGGCCAGGACCTGGATCTCGCTGGTGCGCAGGAGTGCGAGCAGTAGGTGGTCGGGGCTGTTGGCGATGACGCGGGTCAGCAGCCACATGGTCGGCCCGCTGATGACACCGCCGGCGATCTCGCCGTCGACAACGGCGACCGAGGCACTGGTGCGGGTGGCCGCAGCGGCAGGAACGCCGTGGGTGTCGAGGGTGCGGCGCAGCGTGGCGCGGGCGCTGGTGTGGCCGCTGCCGAGTAGTCCGTCCTGATGGAAGCCGAGTAGCTGCTCGACGAGGAAGTCCGGGTCGCCGACGCCGCTCATGGCGGCCCAGCGCACAAACTGGTGTAGTTCGGCTTCGCTGTCGATCTCGCGCACGGCGATGCGGGGTTCGCCTCGATCGGTGTCGAGGGTGGCGCTGTGGTGGTGGGTCATGGTGTCGTCCTTCTTCAGCGGTGTGTGATCGCGGCTATTCGGGCTGCCAGTGGGCGGTGTGTTCGTGGTCGACGACGCGGCCGAACTGGATGTCGGCGAAATGCATCCCGAACCCGCGGGTGTGGGGCTGCGCGAGTTCGCGCAGCAGCCGGGCGGCGGAGTCGCGCGACTGGGCGGGGTCGTCGTCGGCGGCGCTGGTCAGGCGTGGGTGGGTGATCTGGATCGGGGTGGTGAGGGCGTCGCCGAACACGACCAGGCGCTCGCCGAGGCTGTCGAGCAGGTAGCTGGTGTGGCCGAGGCTGTGTCCCGGTGTGGGCAGGGCGCGCACGCCGGGGAAGAACTCGCCGTCGGGTACCGGTCGGATCTGGGTTTCGAAGGTGGCCAGGACTTCCGGGGGTGTGCCGTCGGCGACGGCGAGCTCGCGGTGGTCCCATTCGGTGGCGCCGATCAGGATCGGGATGCCGGCGAAGATGTTGATGGTGGTGTCGGTGTGGGCCTGCCACAGCCAGCCGATGTGGTCCATATGCAGGTGGGTGAGCGCGACGAGGTCGATGTCGTTGACCGATTTCCCGGCCGCGGCGAGGCTGTCGATGAGTTGCCCGCCGCGCAGCTGCCCGACCGGGGTGGGCACGGCCAGGGGGCCGAATCCGGCGTCGATGAGCATGGCGCGGTTGCCGTATTCGATGAGCAGGGCGCCGACGCTGGCCACGAGGTAGCCGTCGGGGTCGACCAAAGCCGAGAACTGACGCCACACCTGGGCGTCGGCGTCGGGCAGCCAGCGGCGCGCGTCCAGCAGCGCCACGCCGTCGGGCAGGTAGGTCACGCGATGGTGCCCGAAGACTCGGCGGCGCAGTCCGGCCGGGCGGGTGAGTCGGTCGTTGGTGACGGTCACGGTGGGTTCTCCTTCTCGGGGTGTCCGAGATCTGTTGTCTCGGTGCGGGATCGGCCGACGGGTTCGTCGGCGGTCGCGATGGTTGTCGGGTCCGGGCGGGTCGTGTCGCCCGCGTGGGCGGGTCACGTCTGCTCCTGTGCTGGTTGCGGGCGCGCCGAGAGCGGCCAGGTCACGGGTCGGGTCCGGACTCGATGGCGGCCTGATGGTCGGCGAACTGGTCGAGGCGGGCGTCGTGGTCGCGTTCGGGCTCGACGCCCTGATCCGGATCGGGGTCGGTGACGGCCGCGGCGACCGCGGCGACGATGTCGTCGGCGGGGGCGGTGCGCGGTGTGGCGGCCAGTCGGGTGCGGGCCTGTTCGAGCCATTCCGTGGGGGCGGGCAACGCCGCGTCGGTGGTGTCGCGTTCGGGGGTTTTGGTGAGCTTTCGGCGCGCGGTGTCGCCGAAGGCGGCTCCGGTGTAGGTGTGCCACAGGGTGTCGAGGTCGTCGAGGGACAGGTCGCGGTAGAGGGTCAGGCGCTCATCGAGGCGGGCGGCGGCGGTGGCGGTGATGCGTTCGCGCTGGGCGGTGCTCATGCCCAGCGTTGTGGCGGTGACGACGGCGCGCTGCCAGAGCGTGTGCATGTTGCGACGGAATTGGTGCTCGTCCACCGAGTTCGGGTCGACACGGATCTGGTGGTGGGCCAGCAGATGCTCGCGAACTGCCGCGACCGCGGCCATGTCGGTGAGCAGGCGGGTGTCGGAGGCGACCCGGTGGCGGTTGCCGCGCCGTGGTGTCGCAGGTAGGGGCGGGGGCAGGATCTGGTGCGGGGTCCATGGCTGCTGGGAGAATCCGAGTCGCCGTGCGACATCGACCCAGGCGGCGGGCACCCCCGTGCTCCGGACCCTGACTTCGAGCAGGCCCCGCTCGCGGTCGACCCGATCGAGCTGTTGTTGCTGGGCGAGCCGATCGGTGACCGAGAGCCCCGCGGTGTCGAGCAGATGCCTGCGTCGGGTGGCTTCGGCGGCCAGCTCGTGCACGCGCCGCAATCCCTCGGCCTGATCGGACGGGATGTCGCGCACCCGCACCGGCAGCGAATTCGCGCTCACCACGGACTCGCCTGCGCGCTCGAGAAAACCGGTGCGGTGCCGACGTTCTCGCCGACCCACGGCTCATCGGGAGCGGCGACATCGCTGAAGCGCACCTCGAGGCCCGATCCGTTGTCGCCGTGCAATAAGGATTGCTGGTCGCTGTCGGGCAGCGCCGCGTCCAGCGCCGCGCACAGTTCGCTGGTGGGCGCGGTCCGCAGTGCCTCGGGAGCAGGCAGTGCGGGGCTGGTCTCGGTATCGACACCGGCGGCGGCCAGCGCGGTGGCTTGTGCGGTCCAGCCGCTGGTGTCGGTGTCGGCGGCGGTGTGCCAGCGGTGCCGGATCTGCTCGGCCGCCACCCCCTCCAGGGTGGCCGCGCCCGCGGCGGCCCAGTCGTCGAGCTCGCCCCACAATTCGGTCGCCTGGTCGGCGGTCAGCCCGAGCAGGTTCGCCACACCGGCGGTGCGCATGTAGAGGGCGACCGTGTTCGTGCGCAGGCTCGCCGACACTGCGGTCGGGGTGTGGGCGTGCAGCTGTCGGTAGGCGGTGTCGAGGGCTGCCCATTCCTGGATTCGAGCCACGTCCTGGCCGAGACCGCCCAGGACTCGGTCCCAGTCGATCGGGCCGGGACGGACCAGATACAGCTCCTTGCGCCAGCCGATCCCGCGGTCGCCGCGTGCGCGGGCCTGGTCGAGCCATTCGGCCGGTACCGCGCCCGCGGTGGCGGCGGTGAGCAGGTTCTCGCGCCCGAGGGCGTGGCGCTGGTACGCGCCGAACCACTGCGGTGAGGGTGCGCCATCGATTCCTTGCGCTTCGGTGAGCAGGTCCGCGAGGGCGCGACTGGAGTTCTGGACGGCCGCGAGTACGCGGGTCTGGGCTCGGGTGGGTGTGATCACGGCTGCTCCTGGGTGTCCTCGCCGGGGGCGAGGAGTCGGTAGTCGGGGCCGAATCCGAGTCGTTCGATCACCGGGCGCGTGCCGGGCGCGCCGAACCAGTTGCGGGGCACACGGCTGGCGGTGAGTCCGGGCAGGTCGACGTGCTCGCCCGGTACGCAGCGGTGCAGGGGCCCGTTGGCGGCGTCGAGGACCAGGCGCATGGTGGGGTCGATACCGCGGGTGAACAGCGACGACATCGCGGTCTTGTTCGCGGAGATGACCGCGGCCTCGAACGCGGCGTGCAGGAGCGCGAAGCGGACCGCGACGCTGTGGTGTTCCCACCAGCGGGTGCACCAGGTGTAGGTGCCCTCCCGGTGCTGGCCGGCGATCCGCACCGAGGTCACCGGCAGCAGCCAGTCCTGCACCCAGAGCCGGTAGTC
>NZ_BAGG01000257.1 GCF_000308695.1 Nocardia takedensis NBRC 100417
GAGGTTGTTGGTGATGGCTTCGGCCTGGTCAGTGAGTTGACCGGCGCGGACGGGGTCGCTGGTTGCGATAGCCCTCGCGATCCAGGCAAAGGCTTGGACTCGCCGCGACAGGTCGGTGATGCTGTGGGCGATGTTTTCGGCGCGGTCGGGGTCGGTGGCTGCGATAGCCCTGGCGATCCGGGCATGGGCCTGGGCTTGTTGCCAACGATCCTCAATGCTCCGGGCGATGTTTTCGCCGCGGTCGGGGTGGGTGGTTGCGATCGCGCCCGCGATCCGGGCGAGGGCCTGGGCTTGTTGCTGAGGTTCGGTGATGCTTCGGGCGATGTTTTCGGCGCGGTCGGGGTGGGTGGTTGCGATCGCGGTCGCGATCCGGGCAAGGGCGTCAGCTCGATGCCAGAAGCTGCTGATGCTGCGGGCGATAGTTGCTGCTCGGTCAGGTTGGCCGAGGCGTGCCCAAGTGGCTGGTAGTGCTGTTGAGATCCCTTCGTAGCGAGAGTGGAGTTCGTCGCGGTGGCGGGCCAGGCGGGCGGCGGTAAGCAAGTCAGGGTCGGATTGATCGCAGATGTGCTGTTGCACGACTCGGATCTCGGCGAGTGCATTCACGTCGCCGCCGGTGTGCGTGCGCATCCTGTCGTGGCGGGCGGCGTCGAGTGCCGCCTCTGTCATCCGTGGATAGTTGTTGTGTTTATCCAGGATCGGGAAGTAGCGCCGTAGCAGGAAGTCGGGAGTATCGTCCGGCCATGCGAGGTCGCGGTAGCGGTCGGCCCAGGCGTGTAACCGTTCGAGGCATCGGTTGATGTAGGTGGTGCCGAGTGCGGTTTCTGCGGTGCGTTGCAGGGTTTCGTGGGCCAGTACGTAGACCGGGTCTCCGGTGCCATCGGGACCGGAGTAGTGCGAGCGGGTGCGCAGGCTTCGTCCCGCGACGGCGTGCAGCAGTCCATCGATCTCGAACGGCGCCATGCCCGTGAGGTCGGTGAGTTCGGAAGCGGTGAGGCCGTTGGCGGTAGTTATCAGCGCGAGCAAGTCACGGTGGTTGTCAGAACCGTGCAAGAGGGCACCGAGTTCGGCGAGAGCCTGTTCACGGACGTCGGCGGCGAAAGGGGAGGAGCGCAGTGGTCGAGTCTCGGCTGTGATGAGGGGGTGCTTGCGGGAGATGGGCAGCGTGGGGCCGTGACGGCTGGCGACCACGATCCGCAGGTTTGGGTCCGGCCGTGTCGGCAACAGGGTCACGATCGGTGGTTTGCCGGTGTCCTCATCCAGTCCGTCCACCACCAACACCAAGCGGCGACCCCTGTCGGCTTCGTGGCGAGCGGCCAGGGTGAGCAGTTCATTGCGGAGTCCGTCGCGGTTGATGGTCGCGGAGGCGATCAATGCTCGTTGGTCCGGTAGCAGGACCGCGAGTTGGTCGAAGATGGCGGCGGTGAAGGCGGTGTGGGTGTTCTGGTCGGCGAGCCGGTCGGTGATGAAGAAGCCGATCACCGTCACCCCCTGTGGCGGGTAGAGGGTGAACCATGACAGCAAAGCGGTTTTCCCCGCCCACGGCTTGGCCTTGATCCACAGGTAGGGGTCCTCACCGCGGCAGAACGCCGCCAACTCCTCGAGTTCGTGGTCGCGGCCTCTCAGTCCGTCGACCGGTGCAAGGAACTCACGCACCTGTGACACATACAGTGACCTGCCGGTAAGCAGCGCCGCGTTCGACACCGCACCGGCCGGGTAGTGGTGCTCGGTGTGATTGATCGTCAGATCACGCCCGGCTTTGACCCGGTCGAGGTCGTAGTGCGGCGCTGACTTACGGGCGTCGTCGGTCACGGGTGCGTCGTGTCGTCGCGGCCGGTGTGGATGTCCTCGAAGGTCATGTCACTGCCAGAGCGCACCTTCCGTGCTCTGACACCGGTACCGGCGGCGCGTATTCCATTGACCCGCAATGCCCTTCCGGCTTTCACGTTGCGGAGATCGACACCGGCGGCGGGCTCCCGAGAGGGTGCCGACTGCCCTCGCTGGACCCACAGGGAGGCCGCGAACACGCCCACGGTCAGCACGCCGACGGCCACCCACATCCAGACCGAATGATCCCCACCGGTCGCATAGTTCACCGCCACCGCCAACCCCGTGGTCATCACCGCAGTAGCTGCTGTCGGCAGCACTATCCGCGACCACGTCTGTCCTGCCACCACGTCATCCTCCCGCCCGAAATCGTTCACAGCCTCACGACCGAAAATCAGCCGACACCACGATGCTGGCACACAAGCAGTGGGCCACCGTGACAGTTTCGACGGTTGCTGTCATAGTCGCGGGTCGGTTGTCTCAGTTCATTTCCGGGCTGCCGTTTCTCGCCGCGCGTGGCGGTGAGACACGGTGTAGCGCCTGAGCTGCGAATGCTCGCCGACCGTCCATCGAGAGGTCGGTGCTGACGATGGTGGTAGGGGCCTCGAACTGACTCAGATCAAGCTCGTCTTCGGGAACGACTTTCAGGAACCACTCCTCGTAGAATTCATTCAAGATCGGTGCGTTCGTGGGGCCTGTTTGTGAGGTGCCGACGAAACGTGCGGCGATGTCCAGTTGAGAGATCCCACTGCCGCGCATTGCTGCTCGGATCTGTTCCCACATGGTGTCATCGAGGGCGTGCACGTAGGACAGGAGTCCATCGCCGATTGCTACGGTTGGCGTCCGCAGGTCGAGCACGCAGGCTTGTACGACCTGTTCACGGATGTCGTGTGAGGCGGCCGACAGTCGGTCACTCCAAATCGGTTCTCGATCACGGTAGTGGATCAGTATGCACATGGCGTGGTGGAGGCCGAACTCTTCGCAGTAGGCGTTGAGGATGCGACGGCCGTCTTCGTCGGAGTCGGCATTAGCCACCGAATGGAAGAGAAGCGCGAAGATGACTGTGCCCCAGTCGGTATGCAGGTCGCCCTTTCGTGGCGCTACTCGATGTGTGAGCCAGCCCGCAGCGGCGGCGCTGGCGGCGGATGTGGCCGGTTCGAGGAGGGTCAGGGCGCGAAACATCTTGTTCAACAAGATGCGTCGTTGCGGTCGGTTGGCGAGGCAATCGCTGATGATCGAAGTGTCATCGAGAGTCCCGCGATCGAGGAGTTCCTGGAACTCTATACGTATCTGCGCGTCGCTCAGATCGCCTTCGGGGATCGCGAACTGGAAATAACGGTCGAAGTAGTCGCGGTCGTTGATTCGGCAGTCCGCCGAGCGTTGTGTCCACATTGCACCCTGCTGGTGCGGCAGGGCGGGGAACAGAGCGACCAGCATCCGGTAGATCGCGACCACAGTGTCGTCGTCTGTGCCATCCGGGGCGGCAGCGCGAATACGCTCAGTCCATTGCTCGGGTGGGGTCGAAGTGTGGTCCCGGGGGGCGAGCAGCGCGCGGCGCCACGTTTGGAGTCGGTCGTAGAGGTCGGGGTAGTTCAGGCGGATGTAGGTGATGACCGCAGCGTCGAACAGGTCGACCTCGCCGGGGCCGACCAGCGAGCACAGCACATCGGTCTGGAGGCACAGTTGTTTGATGCTGCGCAAGGTCAGACTCTCCGGGTTGGGTAGAACCTCAATCAACTCATCGAAGAGGTATCGAGCAGCCGGGTCCTCGATCGAAAGCCCGAGATTGCCGACGACGGTTTCGAGTTCGCGGCGGAGCTCGTTCTCGATGTGAGGTCGCTGGATCGGGGGGATGAGGAACGGATACTGGACGATCTTCTCGAGGTAGCGGTGGGCGCGGTCTCGATTGTCGCGGGCGAGGTCGGAGCCGGTCAACAGGTCGAGTATCGAGGTCTTGTCGTAGGCGAGCAGGTAGTGCACGTTCGGGAAACGCCCGAGCAGTCGGACCGCCTTCATGACGGCGAGAAGTTCGTCGGTGTGCAGACGGTCGAGATCATCCACAACGACGAGCACCCTGGTTCCTGTGTGCTCGATCGCGTTGGCGATCTTGTCGAATCGTTGCTGGAAGGGATCATCGGCAGCGCTCGCCGTGCCGCGTTGTTCGTCCAGCGCGTCGACACCGGCTTGCCATGCTGCGTCGACACCGCCGGGTGCGTATTTTTCGATGACGGCCGTCGCCAGCTTCTTGGCGACGTTGGTTGCTATCGGTGTGGCGGCCTTGAGCAGATCTCGCGCTGCGCGTGCTTGGGTGGGGAGGGCGGATGCGATGGCGGTGTAGAACTCGGTGATGAGGGAATCGATGTCGGATGCGGCCCAAGGGGTGAAATGAGCGATCGACCATAGACCGGTCGCGGAGTCGGGCTGGGCGGAGAAGTCCTCCAGTGCTTCGGTGATCATGTTGAGCATCGAGGTCTTGCCGCTTCCCCAGGGGCCTGCTAGGCCGAACACGACACTGGGGCCGGTGCCTGATCTCGCGATGCGTTGTGCGATCCGAGTCGCGAAGACGGCCCTGGAAAGGTTGTCCTGGCTCTGGGTTGTGATCGCCGCGTCGCTGCCGTTCTCAAGCGAAACTCGCTCGTTGCTCATAGGTCGAAGAGCCTACTCGTGCATGTGGTCCGGTCCCGGGATGATCGTGCACAGAGTCGATGGGGGATCGCTGGGGCCAGCATGTCCGCGACCAAGCACCCGAGGCGGGTTCATGTGTTCAACCCCTCTCGCGGCGAACGGTGAACGTCGCCAATGCAGAGCCCGGATTCGGTTTCCGCTAACACTTTTCAGTTCAATGCCTGGTGCCGGTTCGTTTCGGTCCTACTCTGGAGTGAGCAGGCACGAACCGGGGCGGGTGGGCTGTGATGGTAGAGGAACAGAAGCATCCATCGAAGGTCGCGATGTCACGCGCTCGCCACCCGGAAACAGGCGCGATTCTCCCAGCCTCCCAGATCGCCGAACACGGGCAGTCGTGGCCGAAGCCGTTGGCCTGCTACACCATCGGCTGCGGGGCGCGGGTGCACCCGGTGGCCGAGATCGCGCGGACAGAGAAAACCCACGGGCGCGCAGCACATTTCGCCCGCAACCCTTCCAGTGGCGGCCGTCCCAACGATCACAGCACCCACTGTGTCTACAACCTCGCCCAGATCATCACCGTCCTCACCGCGGAAAGCGACGGCCAGTTACGCCGCGACCGGCCCGTCACCCACCCCGAGACCGGGGCGCTGGTACCGCTGTATCGGCTCCCGTGGCCCCAGACCTTCTCCCCGACCGTGCGCACAGCTGTCGCCGAACCGACGAACCCCGAGGGCGCGGTGTTCGCCGAGCAAGGAATGAAACTGCTCAACACCGCCGCCAAGATCGCCGAACTGCTTAGCAGGTATCAGGTGATGAACGAGCACCCCGAGGTCGAGTTCCGGGCCACCTGCCACGGCCACGACGTCGAGTGGATGAACTTCCTCTACACCCCGCAACGCACACACACGCTGGTGCGACATCTGCGCCGGACGGTGCCGGTCCACCCGGTGGTGGTGATCTTCCGGCCCCGCACCTACGGTGTGGTCGCGCGACGCGACTGGGCATGGGTACGCGCCGATGTCGCCACCCCGGACGGCGAGGATCAGCATGAAGTGTTGTTCGTCTGCGGGGCCAGGGACTTGGTCGACAAGGCGTTCGGCCGAGGTGCTCGCGCGCTCAGTGCGCGCATGTACATCGGGTTCGGCATGTGGAGCATGGCGACCCGCGACTCGCGTCAGCCCCCGCGATTGACTCTGGACCTCATCGACGGATCCTTGCTGGCCGAGTTGCCTCCTGGCATCGACCGCGAGGTGCTGCACCGGTGGAGCGTCTTCCGCGCCGACCCGGATTGAAAATTCAGAACGTCGAAGCAGGATCGCCGGTTCCCGGCGAGGGTCTACCGCAGCGGATGACAGTCACCCGTATACAGAGAGTCCGGGGCCATTCATGGTCTCGCTATCGGGGACCGGCCAGGTGCAGGAGCTCGCTCCGAGCCATCGGTTAGCGGTGGTGGTAGTTCCCGTGCAGGTCACGGGTGCGAAAACCTACAGGAGGCCGCGACGACCGTTGAGCAAGACGACGAACAGTGGCACCGTCAGATGGCGGGGCCAGTCGATTTCGGTCATCTCTGGATCGGCGGTGAGCAGCAAAATCGAGTCGAGTTCGCCGGTTTCCGCGTATCGGACGAGCTGATCTTGGACGATATCGTAGGTCCACTGGCTGACGGCCTTGATCTCCACCCCTACTCGGTGTCCGTCGTCGTAGTAGGCACGGAAGTCGATGCGGCTGCCACGTGCACTTGAGCCGCCTGTTGAGAGCTCGTCCTCGTGCTCGAGGGTGACGTCGTTGTCGACACCGGCGTCCGACCATACCTTCCAGATCAGCTCGTGGAATTCCTCTTCGTTGGCGTACCGGTACGCACTGTCGTCATCGACGAACGGTTCCACCAGAGGCCGGATGTAGGCATTCCACACCGGCGAATCGTTGGAATCGCCTGGGCGTAGGCACACATGATGAACGAAGAAGCCGTCATCCGTGCGCTCAGACCTGCGTGATTCCCGTTGCATGAAGACCCCCTGAATTCGAAGACGTTGAGGACCAGCATGGCTCAGGGCACTGACATGTTTTCGTGCGCACGGCTGGCCTGTCTCGTAGCTGCCGACGGTGCGACGCTGGTTGGTCGCTACTCGGGAGTGGACCGTGTGGCTATGAGCGCGGAAACTGACACCACTTCGGCGCGAATTTCGCCACCACTTCGGGCGCGGCACCGGCAAGTTCTGAGCGCGAATTTCGACACCGCTCCGGTTGGTCCGGTGGGCCGTCTCGACGTAGACCGCGCGGGCGGCGCGACGGGTCGACAGGGAGCCAAGGCCCAGATCAGCGCCGATCCGCTGCCCGCCGAACCGCATCGCCGAGACGAGACCGATTCCTGGTCGGCCGGAGTGGTGTCGAGATTCGCGGTTACGAGCATCGGAGGCCGCGGTGGTGGTGTCGAGATTCGCGCTCGGGTGGTGTCGAATTTCGCGCTCAAAACCAACCGTGTGTCGTCAGTGCACGGAGTCCAGGTGTTTGAGGACCTTCGAATCGAGCTGTGACACGAGACGATCGAAGAACTTGATCCAACCTTCGACTTCACCCTTGTGGAGGCGTCCGGGAGTTGTGCCCTTGTGAACGATCTCCCCTCGCAGCTTGGTAACGAATTCGTCCAGGCTGGCTCGCACCTTCTGGTTGCTTGTGCCTTGCCACGAAACAGTGTGGAGAGCAGTCGGGAGGCCGATCGCCAGGTTGAGCAGGTTCTCTGTCTTCTCGACGGTCGGAGTGTTGAGTTGATCTGCCTCACGAGCAACTGCGTTCTTGGCTGCGGCTTTCCATCCATCGCCCGCGAGCGCCCACGGGTTTTTCGTTTTGCCGAGTTCGGACCGCAGCTCACGTGGCAGCTTGGTGTGGTCAGAACCGATTCTCCTCAATAGATCATCGAGTCCTTGGATCGCGGTCTGCTCGACATAGTTCTCCCAGGCTGTGTGCATCAGCACGATCGCGGACCGGAGCAGAGGACCCGTGTCACCTGCCGGCCGACCGGGTGATCCGCTCTGAGAAGGGTGTGCGACAAGCAAGTTCTGGACGTCCTGCCTCAGCGTCAAGTACGTCATAACGTATGCGTTCGAGAAGAATTCGATCGACGTCAGATCCGGTTCATTGTCCACCACGGCTCTATCCTGCCTCGGCCGCATACTGGGGTAGCGGTGGCGATCTACCTTCCTTCCGTCGGGCCTGGAGAGGCGTGCCGAACCTGGGAATGAGAACGACTCGGGTTTCCGTGCGGACATGGTCAACCGATCGATCGACCGTAGGGCGGGGATATCACGGCCGATACGACAGGGCCGCCGGGTGCCCCGGCGGCCCTGTCGTATCGGTAGCAGTCAACAGATCCGGGACCTCTACCTCACGAACCCAGCGGTGAAGGCTGCCGACATGTCCCGAACCGTCCAGCGGTGCACCACGACGGTCTTACAGTGCGGTCCGCCGCTTGCGTTGCGCCCCGGCGCTCATCCCCGTCGTGGCGGCTGGTTCGGGGGGTGGTCCGAAGCGGTCGGCGACGTTGCGGGTGTACAGCAGCCGGGAGATGTGAGACGGGTACCAGTGTCGGCTACCTGCGGGGGTGGGCACTCCTTCCTGATTCAAGACCGCACAGATTCCCCGGTATCCGACGCCGTCGTGCCTCATCGTCATGATGCGGTGGACTACCGAGTCGTGGACACTGGGCGGCCTTCCTCGGCCGCGTCTGGTGCTCACTTGCGCCGCCTGCGAGGACGACGGTGATCACGAGGGAGACGAGTTACGCGGAGAAGGGCGGCTAGCAGCGACAGCAGTGCGTCGAGGGTCGCGTCGAACAGGCAGTGTGCGCGTTCGTTGTAAGGCGGTTGGCCGAAGAGAGCGACGAGTGCCGTCAGCAGCGTCAGCACGGTCAGCACTACCAAGGGCAGCGAGAGGAGATAGGCGATGGTCGGTGCGGTTTCTAACGACAGATCGGGCAGATTCGACAAAGTGCACTCCAGTGGTGAGCACGGGGAGTGCGCTGTATGTCAATGTTCGTTGCGCAAACCCCACAGAGGATTTTGGATTTCGGAACCAGCTGGAGTGCTGTTCGGGCCACGGCACACACTCGCCGACGAGGTCACCGCATGCCCAGGAGGGGCGATGCGAACGTACCCGTGCACTATGCACCCGCGGAGAGGGTCGCAATCGGCCCCGGTGGTGGTGTGCCGTCGGTGGTGAGGTGAATGTCGGAGAGCTCTGGATAGGCCGATGACTTCGCGGGCGGTGTGGGTGAGGCGCCAGAGGCGATCGTAGGTAGAAACGACTGCGTGGTGCAGGGTACTGGTGACACTGTTCAACAGTGCGGCGAGTTTCGTGCCCGCTACCGCACTTGATGAAGGCCCCGACTCGGCAGGCCAGCGAGTCCCGGACTCCCCGTGCAGGCGCGGACCAGCTTCCGCGATGTCGCGCCAGAGCGACGCGACGACTTCTGCTACAGGGGGGCGATCGAAGTCATAGAAACTTTTGACCTGCGTCACAAAGCCTCTGGTGAAAAAGACGTCGCGGGTGTTGCCAGCGGCTTCCTTCGGCTTGCCGAATACCCGCTGCTCGATGTCGGCACTGCCGAGTCTAAGTTCAGTAACGGGAAGCGATTTGAGACCGGCAGGCCGGTGTGGCTGCTGCGCCCCGTGTAAGAGGTATACCGCTGGCAGGCGAGACCGGTCCTGGCCGGACCGGGGCTGGATGAGTTCTGCCCACAGCATTTCGAGACTCGTGCGCAGGGAACTATTGTCTCGAACGACGTAGTCCTTGGCAGTAGACAAGAACGCACTGGTATCGATCGAGTTCGCTCGGCGGCTGCGCAAGTTCGAGCAGTCGATTGTGACCGGAGCTAACTTTGTCCACACGATGTCGACGTCGAGGACGTCTGACGATGCGTATGGTGTCGGGCTCATACCAGCAGAGTAACCGTGGGCGCGAGGTGTTCCGCTAATTCGATCCTGAGACGCCTATCCAGTGCTCTCGGGTCCGCCGTACGTGCCACCTCATAGTCAGCCAGTCGGATCGGGCAGTGGTGTATCGGGGTCGGGGTTGTCGGTGTGTTGGGTTCTGTCGCGGAGTCGTCTCGCCGCGGTGAGTAGGCGTTGTCGTTCGTGGTCGAGTCGGCGTTCGATTTCGTCGGGGTCGAGCGTGCGGTGGAGGGCGTCGGTGAGAAGCTCTCGGGTCAGTTCGGGCACTGCCTGGTTGCGGATCGCGGCCTGCGTGGTGAGCAGGTCGTAGTCGCGTGGGCTGAGGGGTATCTCGAAGGTGGTTCGGCGCATTCGTTCGGCTCCTGTGCTCTGGGGCGACGGTCGGGTCGGGGTAGGTCCGGGCGGTTCACCGAAGGTGCTGGGTGTGGTAGGCGAGGGCGTCGGGTCCGGGGATGAGTCCGGTGGGCAGTCTGACGGGGCAGGCGCGGGGGACGGCTTTGTAAGCGGTGCCGAAGTGGTCGAGGTTGGCGGCGAGGATGACCACGGCTTCGGCTTGAGCGGCGGTGGCGATGATGTAGGCGGCCGGCATGAACGTGTCGAAGTCGAGCCATGCGTAGTCGCGGATCGTGTAGTCGTAGCGTTGCGCGAGGTCTTCGATAGTGGTCTGCGCGGCGAGTAGCTGGTCGGGGTAGCCGAGGTGCAGTAGTCCGATCGCGTTGCGGGGCAATGGTTCACTCCTCGGGTCGGGGGTGGCCCCCGCGCCCTCCCCGGGGGAGTCCGGGACGCGCGGCGAGGTCGCGGGGGCCGATTTCCCCACACTTGCGACGTAGGGCGTCGGGCTCAGGGCCTGGCGGTGTGGGGAGGCATTTGTGGTGCCCGCCCGATTCGGTGCGGGACGGGGTCTGATGAGGTCCGGGGCGTGGGCGCTGACGCGCGCCTCACCCGCGAGCCAGCGTCAGGCTCGAGCGGTGATCACGGGGGCGAGGACGCGATGATCCGTGATGTGGGTCTCGCTGGTGAGGACGGCTTGGCCGGTGGCCGTGGTGCAGTCGTCCGTCGAGATATTGGCCCAGAGCAATATCGCCACCATTTCGATGATCAGCGCCATTACGAGGGCGTAGACGATGACGAGCAGCACGGCGATGGTGCGGTTGGGGAACAGGTGGGCGGGGAACAGGCGGGAGAACAGGCGCAAGAACATCGAGTCGTTTCCTTCGATCGCAAGGGCAGGCCACGGGACTGGACGAGAGGTGACTGCGGCGGAAGCCGGCGCGCGGGGTGGTTCCCGGGCACGCGTCGCCGCCCCTGCGGGCCGGGCCGGTGTCGGTGGTGGGCATGGTGTGGCGGAATACGTTTCAGGCGGGCGTGGCGTCGGCGAGGGTGGGCAGCCGGGGCAGCACTGCGGTCGTCTCGACCATGCGCATGGTGTGCAGAACGCGGCGCAGGGACTCGATTACCGTTGTGCCCGAGGGCCGGTGGGGGGTGTGAGTGGCGGTGATCCAGGTGCGGTTGAACACCCCGCAGTCGGTGGGCGAGGGCAGTGAGATCTGTTCGCCCTGGGTGAGTAGTCGAATCCGGTCCCCCCACAGCTGGTGGTCGCGTTCGAGGAGTCGGGTGGGGATGTCGGAGTCGATCAGGAATGTCCAGCGCGCGTTGCGGGGGTGGCTGATGATCGGTCCGCCGCCGAGGCGGCGGCGGTCGAGGTCGATCTTGACCGTTTGGGCGATCTGGGAGGGCATCTCGAGCGCCCACACCGGCCCGGCCCGGAAGGTGATGAGACCGCTCTTCGGGTCGACCTCCGCCGGAAGACCGCAGACGGTGCGGTAGTAATGGCAACGCCAGAATGGAGTGTCGCTACCGGTCGAGGCGCCCTCGCCGCGGTGAACCGCGCGGGGGCTCACCACGAGATCACCTCGTGCAGCCATTCCGCGAACGCCGGGTAGCGGACGGTTTCCGAGACCCGCATGGTTCGGCCGTAGGGGTCGCGGTAGAGGCGGGCGTCGTCCTCGATCCGCACCCGGGTCTCGGTGAAGTCGATGAAGGGGTAGGCGAGGGCGGCGGTGAAGGTGAGGGGGTCGTGCATCCAGGAGCCGTCGTAGCCGAGTGCGAGCCAGCGGTGGAAGTGGGTGCCGATCAGGCGTGCCCATTCGGGGGCGTGGTCGGAGTCCAGGGCGCGGATGAGGTCCCAGTCGGGTGTGACGCGGATGGCGGGGTTGTTGGTGTGATCGGCCAGGACCAGCCGCGGTGAGGGCAGCATCCGCAGGGCCACGCCCGCGGCGAGGGAGTTGGTGCGCAGGTTGTGCTCGGCGCGGTCGGGGCTGCGGTAGTCGTCCAGCCAACCCCCCATCTGGGTGACGAGTATCTGTTCGGCCGCGTCGGGAGCCGAGGCGAGCAGATGGGCCAGCTCGGTCATCGGGCCGCAGCCGACCCAGTGCACGGGGTGGTGCGTGCTGTCGAAGACGAGGTCGACCAGTCGACTGATCGAGGCCCCGCCGGCTTCGAGTTGTTCCTCGGGGGTCGGGCGGATGTAGTCGGGGATGTCCTGGCCGGGGTCGGGCAGGAAACGGCGCTTCCCGCCGAGGTCCACGCCTCGGAGCACCTCGACGTCCTCGCGCCCGAGCAGGTCGAGCATCCGCCGGGCCAGCTCGGCGCGCAGGCCGCCGACCTCGTCGCTGGTGACCACGACGAGGTTGTCGACGGTACGGGCGGCGGCGGTGAGGGCGAACAGGTCGTCGGGGTCGTATCCGATGTCGGTGGACAGGATCACGAGCCCGGTGGCGGGGGCAGGTTGAACGGTCCACAGGTCCGAGGACAGGGGTTGATCGGGCATGACGCGGTCTCCTTTTCGGGGGCTATCTGGTGATGTGAGGGGGAGTCGAGGCGGTTGTGGTCACGGTTGGCCGGGAGTTGGGTCGCGGACCAGGTCGATGCGGCCCGGGGCCTGGATCGGGGGTGCGCCGTGGGAACGTCGGCGGGGTTGTCGACTCTTGCCGTTGATCAGGTCGTTGATGGTCGCGTCGTATTGACGGCCCAGTGTCAGCAACCGGGTTGCGAGCGGGTTGTTGTCGACGCGGCCGACGACCTCGACCAACTTCTCGTGCAGGATCGTGAACATCGCAATCCCGACCACCAGATCGCCGACAGTGGAGGTGTCGGAGTCGTCGGCGATGAGGGTGACTCGTTCGGGGCGGTTGCCCAGACGCCAGGTCACCTCGTCATCGATGGCACGTGCGAGGGCGTCGGTGCTCACCTTCACTGCCTCGAGGCGACCAGGGAAGGACCAATCGTTCACGGCGCGCACGTCGAGGTCGGCGAACTGCAATAGCCACAGGGTCAAGCACGCATGGGTGGCGTGTTCGAGGTTGTTCGCCGAGGGGGTCAGACCGGCCCACACGGCTTGCAGCCGGGACATGCTGGGCAACACCCCGGGGCGCACGACCGGCCGGTGTGTCCTGGTCTGGCGGGGTGTGCGGGATGGCTTGCGGCTTCTGGAAATGATGTGCTCCTCTCATCGGATGGTGTGACTGGGGCAGCGCGCGGCGACCCGGCGCGGGTTCCGCGCGGGGGAACGGTTCTGGACCGGGGGATGGCGGTTAGGGCGCGGTGAGGATCAGGGGTAATCGGCGCGTGCCAGCGAGTAGTTCGGCGACGAGGTCGGTGTAGGCCTCGGCGTGGTCGTCGACGATGTCGGCCGCTGCCCAGAACATCTCGTCCGAGCCCTGGGCGAGGGCGGTGTAGGTGTGGGCGGTGAGCCGGGCGAGGTTGTCGATGACCTGGCCGATGGTGTGGGTGTGCACCCGCGCGTCGGGCTCGGGTTCGGGCAGCACCAGCAGCGCCCAGTTGTCGACGGCGCGGATGCACCGCTCGCGGTACCCGTCCATCGTCGCGAGCGCGGAATGCGGCATCTGCTCGCGAGTTTGGTGCAACACCGCCAACTCGGCCGCCGCCGTCAGGACCGGGTCGTCGCGCAGGTCGGGGAACCCGCGACAGGCCGCGAGGAGTTCGTCCTTGTCCGGCAGGACCGGGCGCGATACGGCCATCACAGGCCATCCCCGAGCGCGGGCAACCGCACCGCCCGCTGAACGAGGGCGTCGGCGAGATCGTTGTAGCCGTCGACCAATTCAGCCGCCCGGTACCAGGCCACGAGCACCCGCGGATCTCGCGGAGGAAGAGTCATCAACAGCCGGAACGCCTCGACCTGGGACCGTGCCATCCGATCGAGCACCGACCCCAACGACTCGGTGTGAAGCCGCGCGCCCGCGCGTGGTTGCGGCAGCCACATCGTCGCCCACAGGTCGACCGCGAGTATCAGCTCGGTCCTGCCACAACCACACTCGTCGTCGGTGTGCGGACAGGTGCGAGCCCGCCGGTGCAGCACCCCGAGCCGTGCGGCGAGGCGGGTCAACGCGTGCACGCCGATATGCCGACCGTGGATCGCGGCACTCAGCTCACCGGCAGGTGGCAGTAGCTCGGCAGTGGTGTATCGCGCAGCGGCCATCGTCATACGTCCGCCCACTCGACCCGGGGCCGTTCGAGATGGTCATGGGCAGCGGAGATCACGGTGGTTCGCAAGGGCAGCGGTACGCCTTTGACTGGGGGCGTGAGCCAATGCCAACCCATGCTGTTGTCGTTCATCGGCAACCAGATCCGTTGTCCCGCGTCCACCAACCGCACACCGTTCTCGGCCAACCGGACCAACGTCCGGCGCGCGCATCGGCCGCCCCAGGCCGGACCGACCAGGAACACCCAGTTCCTGTCGTGGCGAGACCCGTGGGTCAGGATCGGCACCGAGTCACGCCCTTTGGAGGCCAGTACCCGGTGTTTCACGGCCTCGGCGAACGCCTGCGGGACGACCACCGCGCCCACACGCGGGGACGCCACCAGCGAGACCCGGCCGTACGCACACGAAACCTTCTCGAACCCGAGCCGCCGGTACAGATAGGCCACCTCGGCCGGGCCGTGACAACCGCTCAACATCACGACACCCCCGCCCGCGCATCCCGCATCATCCGCGCGAACTCGGCCCCGAGTTCCGCCCGCACGAACACCGCGTCTCGACGCCCCCGCGCGGCCCCCGCGCTGAACGCCGCCACCGCCGCCGCGACTACGACTCCCGGGACGCTCACTGTCGCTGCTCGTTCGGCCCTGGGACGTCGGAGGTTCTGCCGAGCGGCCACAACCGCTGTGGCGAACCGTCGTCCATTAGGACAAGCCCCACGAGTTGGGGGACTGTCAAACCCAATAGCGCCGCATCGTCCTCAAGACCGTTCAGCTTTTCGGCCGCGCGGATAGCGGCAAGCGCCTGGTCGTCGGTTAGGGTTCTGCCGGGTAGGTAGCTCGCTACCCACCTGCCCTGTCCAACGCTGCGGACGCTGGGCACGGGTCCTGCGCTGGACGGTGGCGAAGATGCGTGTTTTCGCATTTTGGCTCCCCAGGTCGGTTCGGGTGCGCCGGACCTCTCGAACGCTGATGATTGAGACAGGGCTTGGCACTGCGACACCCGACGCGACTTCAGAAAACCATCGGGAAGCGCGAGCGACCTACAACTTTGTATCCACAGCACGTCCACAAACCGGACCGTGCACTTCACACAACCGATAAGTTGGGGGAATGGACAGTCACGCGGCGATCGTTGGTGCGCAGCTCCGCTCGGCGCGGGAAGCTGCTGGGATGTCCCTAGCGGCCTTGGCTGCCCAGATCCACTATGGGAAATCTGTTCTCGCCTACTACGAGACCGGACAACGAACTCCGACCGCAGAAGTTATTGCGCAGTACGAAAAGTGTTTCGGCCGCATACAACATCCGGTGGCGGATTTGCTCAACCTTGGAAAGGCTGATGTGGAACGGCGTGCCTTCCTGCGCGTGGGATATTCGGCGGCTCTTAGTGCTTCCGCTTTGCGGTGGGATAGTCCTCACCAACTTGCAGGAGACCCACCAAACGAAAACATAGTTCGCCAAGTGGGTACAGCGGACGTAGCCGCTGTGCGAGACGTCAGTCTGGTCTTTTCTCAGATCGACCAACGACTGGGTGGGGGGCACGGCCGAACAGCGGTCGTTCAGTATCTGACGAACGAGGTAGTCGCCTATCTGTCGGGACACTTCGCTGACGATGGTGTCCGACGCCAGATGTTCTCGGCAGCTGCCGAAATGACATATCTGGCTGGATGGATGGCTTTCGACAACGACGAGCACGCTGTCGCGCAGCGCTATTTCGCTGCCGCAATGCAGTTGGCGACGGAAGCAGAGGACGCGCCGCTTGCCGGTCATGTATTGCGTGCGATGGCTCACCAAGCCATCGATCTCGGCCACCACGAACAGGGGCTACAGCTGGCCGAAGCATCAGTCAGCGGCGAGCGGTACCGTGCTGCGTGCCCGCGCGAACGAGCGCTTCTGAAGGTAGTGCACGCGAAGGCGCTTAGTGCTGCTGGGCGAGCATCAGAGTCAGCAAAGGCGCTGGTTGTCGCTGAGCAGGATCTCGCGGCGGTCGATCGTGAGGATGCCGAACCTGCCAGGGTCTTCTTCTTTTCTGAGGCCAGTCTCGCCCATGAGACCGCCTGTGCGTTGAGAGATGTCGGAGACCTCGCGGGGGCTGCGGAGCAGTTTCAGCTCAGCGTTCGTAAACGCAAGGCTGGTGCGTTCACGAGAACCCATGCCGTGACCCTAGGCTACCTGGGCTCTGTGCAGGCGCGTCAGGGCGAACTCGAACAGGCTTGCGCTACCTGGCATGACGCGCTCGATGCGATGGGTGGTGTGCGCTCGGGGCGTACTCGAAGCATTGCGAGAGACATAAGATTGCATCTGGCACCGCAACTTCATCGAGCTGTGTCCGGTGCTCGGGAAGCTGATGAACAGGCAGCTCGGTATCTGGCTGCAACAGCGAGTTAGGGCAAAACGGAATGAATGACGGGATGTTTCAGGTTACGCCGGTCGCGCACGTAGTTGGCGGCCGGGTCGAGCCGACGGACGATCACTGGGGCGGCACGGATGCGATCATTCGCGTTGACGATCCTCGGTTCACTATTGAATCGGTCCAAGGTTTGGAGGAGTTCAGCCACCTTGAGATCATCTTTCGATTTCACCTGACCGATCCCACGGACTTGCACTTCGGCGCACGTAGTGCTCGCGACAATCCCGAGTGGCCGGCAGTGGGCATTTTCGGCCACAGGAACATGAGACGAGTGAACTGGATCGGCGTTTCACGGTGTCGACTGACGCGGGTCGACGGCCTGGATCTACATGTGGCCGAACTCGATGCTGTCGATGGCACCCCCGTTCTGGACATCAAGCCGTGGTTCGCGGAGTTCGGCCCCCGTGGGCAGGTCCGGCAAGCATCGTGGTCCACTGAAATGCTGAAGGACTACTACTGACATCGGCTACCCTGCTCGACCTGCGTGACTCGCTGGATCGGTCCACTCGCCCGATCCGGCGAGGTAGCTGCGGTGCTCAATCGGACGGCCTACGCGCGTGCGACTCGATTTCGGATTCGGCAATCGGCCGGTTAGGTGTGCTGATTTGATGCGGAGTCGGATGAAGGGGTCTGCGCTGATTGCCGAGTTCGGCGAGACAAATCGGTTGCTGACTGAGATGTAGTGCCGTCCAAAGAAAGTTGGCAAGCTGTGGGAGCACAGGCACCGCGAGTAGGGCTGTGCCGGTGAGCCATGCGACGGCTTGGTGGGTGTCGGTGCGGTCGAGCGTCTTGTCGAACATCCAGTCGCGGATGACGGTGGTTGCCGCGGCGAGGTCTGTGTGTGGTGGTGTGAGGTGGCGGCGTTGCCGGTCGAGTTGGCTGGCGATGAGTTCGAGATCGGCTGTATCGAGGATGGTTTCGCGGCCTGTGTGCAATGCGGGCGCGAGGTGGTGCGTGTGCCAAGTGCGTAGTTCGTTGATTCGGTGGGTGAGTGTCGCGGTGTCGATTTCGCCGATGTGGTGGTCGATGGGGAGTTGGGCGAGGGCGTAGCGGAGTTCGTCGGAGGTGACGTTGGTGTTGTCGATGAGGTCGCTGATCCAGATGCCGTGCTGTTTGCTTGTGGAGCACTTGTGGCCCTCGAAGTGGACCATGTGGTTGATGACGGTGTGGTCGAAGGGTTTGAAGCTGGCGGGGGCGGCGAGGACGTGGGGCGCCACGAGTCCGGCGATCGAGTTGTCGGTGCCGAACAGGCCGACGACAGTGGTCTGTGAGTCCGGGGCGAAGGCGTTGCCGTCTGTGCGGTTGTGGAGTTGGCCGCAGTAGAGGGCGTAGGCGTAGTAGGTGTTGGACAGGACGGTGCCCGCGGTGAGGGCGTCGCTGGTGATGCCCCAGGTGCCGGGTTGCGTGAGCCGAGTTCTCGCGGTCGGCCGTCGAAGGTAGGTGCGGGGGGCGGTGAGGAACTGTTCGGGCAGGCCGGTGGCGCGGAGTCGGTCGAGGATAGCGGCGGGATCGTCGGGGTAGGCGAACCAACTCGGGTGGTCCTGCCAGCGAATCGGCTCGTCGGTGAGGCGGCTGTGGGCCTCGCGTAGTTCGTCGGGGTGGAAGTGGTCGCTACAGGCTGTGCAGGTGTTGCCCCCGGCCGGGGCGTCGCAGGTGGGGCAGCGTCCAGCGATCCAGACCCCGAGTAACGGCTGTCCGCTGTGTTCGCCGACGGGGATGCGTTCGACGCCGAGGCGGGCGACGCCGCGAGCGCGCAACGTGTCGAACATGCGCTCGTGTAGTTCGCGGTAGGCGGTGCGGTGCTCTGGCGCGAGGGGGTCTATCCACTGATCCAGCTCGACCCCGAGCGCGCGCAGGTCGTGCTCGATGCCGGCGTGGTAGTGAGCACAGGTTTGTTCCGGGGTGCGATCCGGTCCGGCCGCGGCGAGGACCCAGTTCTCGTGGGCGTCGGTGCCGGTGATGACGGCGGCGGTGTGCCCGTCGCGGCGTAGTGCGCGTGCGATGGCGTCGGCGCGCAGGTAAGGGCCTGCGCCGTGGCCGATGTGGAGCCGCCCGTTCGGCGTCGGGCACATCGGTATCAGCAGCCAATCGGCCACGGCACTCCCCCCAAGTGTTGCGTGTCAGCGCACGGTGACCGACTTGGCCAGCGAGCGCGGTTGGTCGATCTCTCGCCCCAGGTCGAGGGCGCAGTAGTAGGCCAGGAGCTGCCCCGCGACGAGCTGGATGACCAAGTCGGCGATCTCGTCGCCGTGGTAGGGCAGGGGCAGGTACTCGGCGAAATTGTCGAGGTCGTCTTCGGGCACGCCGGCGGGGCCGATCCCGATCACGGGGCCTTTGCGTGCGGCGATCTCGCTGACCGCCGCCAGCGTTGCCGCGTAGCGGTCGGGGTCGCCGGTATGGGACGGCAACAGGGCCACGGTGTAGAAGTTCTCATCGATCAGCGAGATCGTGCCGTGCTTGAAGAACCCCGAGGCCATGCCTTCCGCGTGGTGGTAATTGACTTCTTTGAACTTCAGAGCGCTCTCGCAGGCGGCCGGGTACAGGATGCCGCGTCCGAGGAAGAACCAGTCGCTGACCTGGCTGTACTTGGACGCCAGCGCTTGCACCGACGTCGAGGTTGTGGTGATGAACTCGGTGAGGGTGTCTGACAGACGCGCCAGCGACGCCTCGTTCGATGCGTACTGGTCCGCGGTGAGGGTGCCGTTGGCGCGGCCGGTCTCGAGGGCCAGGCGGGCCAGGAGCACGACCTGGCTGACGATGCTCTTGGTGGAGAGCACGCAGATTTCGGGGCCGGACCCCTGTTGCAGTCGGTGGGTGGCGAGGCGTTCCTGGGTGGAACTGGGCACGTTGCAGATACTGGTGAGGACCGCGCCCGCCTCGACCGCACTGCGGCAGATTTCGAGAGTGTCGAACGTCTCGCCCGATTGCGAGACCGCGATCAGCGGGTCGCCGGGACCGAGGACGGCCAGGTACTCGGCCTCATCCGAGGGCAGGGCGGTGGCGCGAATCCCGGCGAGGCTCTTGAGCAGGTATTGGCCCATCGAGGCGACGTAGAACGCGCTGCCCGCGCCGATAAGGGTCACAGGGCGGTCCGGGGGCAGCACCGAGGCGAACTGCTCGGCGGACAGGCTCAGGGCGGCGGTCACCGCCGTGGGGGTCTCGTGGATCTCTTTGATCATCCAATGGGGGTATTGGCCTTTGTCGGCGCGTTCCTGCCGACTGGTCAGCCGGGTGAATGCCCGTGTCACCGGTTCCACGGCCCCGTTGCCGGCTGTGTAGACCTGCGCGGCGTCGGCGTGAACCGAGACGATGTCGCCGTCCTCGAGGAACAGGACGTCGTCGCTGACGTTGTCGAGTGCCATCTGGTCGGAGGCCAGGACGCCGCGCCGGCCGTCGAAGGCGACAACGAGGGGGCTCTTGTGCTTGGCACCCCAGACGGTGTCGGGGTCGGTGACGCTGATCACCGCGAGCGCGTACTCGCCCGACAGGGCCGCCGTGGTGGCGGCGATTGCGTCGCGCATCGTCGCACCGTTTTCGAGGTGGCGCGCGATGAGGTGCGCGGCGACCTCGGAGTCGGTGTCGCTGGCGAAGCTCACGCCGTCGGCTTCCAGCTCGCGGCGCAGTTGCAGATGGTTCTCGATGACGCCGTTGTGCACGACTGCGACCGCCCGGTCGTAGGACAGGTGTGGATGGGCGTTGGCGGCGGTGACACCACCGTGGGTGGCCCACCGGGTGTGGCCCAGCGCCAGCGAGGCGTCCGGCAGGCCGCTCAACTGGCCTTCGCGGATCGCTTTGCCGATCGAGCCCGTGTCCTTGACCACGGCTAAGGTGGCGTCGGTGAGGCAAGCCAGGCCCCAGGAGTCATAGCCGCGATATTCCAGCATCGCCAGTTGGTCGGCGGTCTGCGCGGTCACGTTGTTCTCGGGTGAGGTGATCCCCACGATGCCACACATATCGGGTGTGTTCCTCCGTCGGTTTACAAGCTGGAATCGGTCTGCGGAGTCAGCCGCGACAATGCGGCCCACACTAACCCCGCGTAGGCGTGGGCGGAATCTGAGCCGCCGTGGACCGGGCGTGCCGGGTCCCGATAGAACTCACCCAACCGCGCCCAGACCTGCGCGCACCGGCTGATACCGTGCCGGTCCACCATCGAGTCGACCAGACGCAACAGCAGGTTTTCCCGTACCGGGTTCACAGCCGGTAGGGCGACCAGTGTCTGCAAAATCATGAACGCTTCCTCGAACGAGGCTGCCTCATGATGCTGACCGCTGTAGCCGAGTTCGAAATCGATGAGCACTATCTGCGACCGGTCGGTGACCACGGCGTTACCCGCCCACCGGTCTCCGATCACGATACCGTGGTCGTGGGCTCGGATCACGAGTTCGTAGTGCCGTAGTACCAGCCCGTTGACCAGGCCCGGGTCCGTGTCGGGATCGGCGAGGACGTCGTAGAGATTTCGGCCGGGCACCCAACCGTGATCAACGGCCTCCGCGCCGTCGACGGGGTAACAGATCGTTGTCGGTACGCCGATGCCGTCCAGGCGGATACTCAGCTCGTGCTGTTGGTGAGCCCCCCGGGCTAGCGCTTGCACACCGGGAGCCGCCGTGCGCAACAGGGCGTCGACGTAGCCCACATGCGGGTTGGGTCGGATGCCCCGGCGCACGACGCACCGCTGCCCGTTCTGGGAGTGCGTATGTGGTGAGGTGCACACACTGCCCAGGTCGAGGGCGGTGGCCGTGCTGATCGCGGCGACCTCCGAGAGCGCTTTGCCCAGGTGCGCCGATTCCAGGACCAGGGGCGGCTTGATCAGCAACCGCCGTCCCCGATCGGTCAGACGAACGAACACCCCTGCCTGCGCGGCGCGCGCCACCACCTGCGCGGCCCATGTCTCGGCCAACCGTGGCGACCGCAGCGCGACCGACCCGATCGATCCGGCCTGCCGAACCTCGAAATCGTCCGCCGGGAAGTGCTCGGTCAGCAGTCGGGCGAACTCGTCGACTCGATCGGACAGTTCGGTTCGGTGCGAGGTCAGATAGTCCAGGCCCGCCAGCGCTGCGGCGCACGAGATCGCGTGTCCGCCGCCGGTGAATTCGGCGTCGTTGTATTGCAGCACTGCTATCAGATCGCGGCGGGCCAGGACGGCGGCGAGCGGGTAGCCCGCGCCCAATGCTTTACCGAGACAGACGATGTCGGGTATCACGCCGGTCAGCTCGTGGCTGAACAGGTGCTCGCCCAGCCATCCGAACGCCTGCACCTCGTCGGTCACCAGCAGGGTCGAGGATCGGTCGCAGGCTGCGCGCAAACGCCGCATGTCGGCGCTGAGGTCTCCGACGGGCAGCCCTTGAGCCACCATGACCGGGTCCAGGACGACCGCGGCGAGGTCGCCTCGCGCCGCGACCAGCCGGGTCAACGCCGCGATGCTGGGCTCTTCGGCGGCCACCGCCAGCGTAGAGTCGCTCAACGCTCGACCTCGATGGGTGGTCGCCAGTCCGAGGGTCATGAACGTTTCCCCGTGCCATGCGTCGGGAAGACACCCGATCCTGCGACGCCGTGTGTGCTGTAGGGCCAGCTTGAGGGCGGTTTCCACGGCGTCGCTGCCGTTGGTCAGCTTCGCGGCCACCGCGTCGAACCCTGGGGGAGCCAAGCTCGCCAGCCGATCGCACAAGTCCAGGAAGGGCACACTCGCGAACCGCGAGGACGCGAATTCCATCGTCTCGACCTGTTCGGCGACGGCCGCACGTACCGACGAAAGACCATGTCCCAGAGCTAGATTCAGCGTCTGCGCGGAGAGGTCGATGAACTGTCGGCCGTCGGCACATGTGAACAGGCCGCCGCGCGCGGCCACGATCGGCGGGTAGCTCGGCCGAAGTGCGGTGACCACGCTCGAGTTCAACGGAAATCCTCCTCTTTCGCTAGCAGATCACGCCCGAACGCCTCGAGCGCGTGCACACTCATCTCGCCGTGCGCCGAGCCCGCCACGATGTCGCGCAAGGCTCGCTGGCTGTAGTGCTGGCGGGCCAGCAGGTCACTGTCACCGAACCGGGCCACCAACGCACAGATATCGAAGGCCACCTCGGTCGCCCACCGGGCCACCGCACGAACCCGCCGGTACGCCGCCTCATCCACCACGCCCCCGCCCGATGCCTGCCACCACAGGCCCGAGACCGCCTCGAGCCCGAGCGCGCGCGCCGCGTCCAAGTTCAATCGGGATCGAGCCAACTCGGTGACCAATCCATCGGGCATCGGCCGCCGACCCGAGTACCGGTGTCGGACGTGAGAGACGAACGCGCGCAACGCGCCGCGCCCCACCCCGAGGGCGAATCCGAGATGCTTGATCGCGGCTCGCCGGAAACCGAAGTACACCCCACCGCGTTCGGGGCCGTCGACCGGATACGGCCACACCCGCGACCACGGCACCACGAGATCGGTGACCCGGTAGTCGACGGTGCCCGTCGCGGCCAGCCCGGCCCCGTCCCAGCAGTCCACGACCTCGAACTCCCCCGCCCGCACCACCGCCGCGAGCTGGGGCGTCTCGGGCCACGGACAGTATTCCGGTGTCGCGCAGCGCCCGATCGCCAGAACCCAATCGGCATACTGCGCCCCGGTCCCGAACGGCCAACGCCCCTGCACGCGCAACCCCGATCGGGTCGGAACCAGTCTGTTGCCGAAGGCGCGCTCCTGGAACGCGATGAGCGGAAAGTCGCGACCAACGCCGAAGACCGCGCGCACCGCGCTGGGCGGCATCATCGACGCCGCCCGCGCTGTACTGCCCGCCAGCGCCCAGTACAGCCACCCCGTCGACCCGTCCACGGCGCTGACCGCCTCGATGATCTCGAGTTCGGTCACCGGATCGACTTGCAAGCCCCCGACCTCCGTCGGTGCCAGAGCCGCCAACAATCCCGAGTCGCGCAAAGCGGACATGGCCTCTGCGGTCGCCAGACGATCGGACTCACCGCGGTCGGCCACCGCCGCCAACACCACCTCGATTTCCGCCACCGCCGCCAGCAGACCCTCGCGAGCGCCGCTGCGTTCACCGCGAACAGTCGTCATGGACCAACCCCCGTCTCGCACATCGACCGCCCATCATGCGCCCAAAAGCGTTGACTGCCAATCTGTCAGCGGCGGATTGGCAGCTGACTATCGGGTAGGTCGACGCCCGCGCCGAGCTGAGGCGGCGGTGGGTGGGGCCGGCCGTTGAGTGCGTGCTGACAAGCAGGTGCTGAGGACGTACAGGTCGTGCGCCCTCGCGGTTTGTCGGGTCAGCAGGCGGCGGCGTGCAATGGCTCGTATGCGCCGCTGTCGCAAATGGCCCAATTGCAGCTTGGGCGGCCCACCTCGGGAGGGGCTATGGCTTGTAGGTGCCGTAGGCGCTGATGGTGTACTCGCACCCGCCGAATTCGGCGATCTCGAGGTCGAGCGAGATGGGTTCGGTGGAGTCGGGCGTGCGTGCGCGGATGGGGTTGCGTATGCCTCGGCCGTAGGCGACCTGCATGGTGGTGGACTCCCAGATGCGGGCGAAGTCGGGGTCGGTCATGAGCTTGCGGAACAGAGCGTGGGCTCGGGGCAGGGCGCGGTGTCGTCCGAGTACGGTGCGCAGGATGGTGACGGCGAGGCGGGCCTCGTCTTCCCAGTCGGCGACGAGCCGGCGGGCTTCGGCGCTGAACAGCCACAGAAAGTAGTTGCCGTCCGCGTCGGCGAGGCCGGGGACCGCCCGGTGGAATATCCGGTTGCCCAGGAGGACGGTTCGCAATGGGTCGAGGTAGACCAGAAGGGTGTCGCGGGCGTCGGCTTCATCGAGGTTGGCTTGGACGTTCAGGTCGATGAGGCAGCTGCGTATCGCGTCGGCCGGTGGGAGATGCTGGGAGGGCTCCGACAACTCGCGTATGTGGGTTTGTTCGTCGTCGCTGAGGTTGAAGACGCAGGCGAGGGCTTCCAAGACCTCGACGCTGGCTGCTCTGGTGCCGTAGGCGACCTGGTTGAGCAGTGAGGTGCTCTTGTCGATGCGGTGCGCGAGGGCCTCGCGGGACAGGCCGTGTTGGTTGCGCAGGTACTCCAGTGAGTCGCGAAGGATGGGAATCCCTCGGGGTACGCGGGTAACCGCCATGTCATCTGTCTCGTCTCGGCGTGGATAAGCGGTAGGTGGAAACGATGTGGGCGGGGGCTGGAATGGTCATCGGTGGCGTTCCTGTCCGGTGGTGCGGGATTGGTTCGGGTCGGCCGCGTTCCCTCCGCGCGGGGATGTCGGGCGTGGAGATGTCGGGCGTGGGGATGTCGGGGGGCTGGGTCGGTGGCCGTCGGAGCGCGGTGGCGGCGGTCCGCTGTGGGGGCCACGGTTGCCGACACAGAACCGCAGGGTGCTGGCGGGGACGAAGCCGAGGTTGACCTTCTCCGAGTAGGGCTCGCCGGTGGCGGGGTCGCGCAGGTGCACGGGCTGGCCGGGGTGCAGGCCGTAGACGAGGGTGAAGTCGTTGTCCCACAGGTCTCGGAACTTGGGTGAGGGCCACAACTCTCGCACCATCGCGAGGCCGTCGGGGGACTCGCGATGGCGCCCGAGGGCAGCGCGCACGGTGGCGACCAGTTGGCGGGCGAAGTTGTCACGGTCCAGGACGATGTACTCCGACGTCGAGGGCGTCGACGGGTCCGGGTGGAAGAACCACCGCAGGAAGTTGTCGCCGAATCGGTCGAGATCGGGCAGGGCGTCGGTGAAGCGCGTGTTGGCGAGGACCACGTTCCACAGCGGATCGATGTAGGCGCAGGCGGATTCGTGGTCGCCGTGCTGTGCGAGCCGGTCCAGGTAGGCGGGTGCGGTGGTCTGGACGCGAAGATCGGCGAGCGGGGGCAGGACGTAGGGTTCCGCGGCGAGGTCGCGGGTGTAGCGGGTCTCGCCGAAATCGAGGCCGTAGCCCCTGATCGCCGAGGTCACGACGTCCTCTCTGGGTGTGCCTATGTCGCCTTCGAGCCTCTTGAGCGTGGCCTCGCTGATGTGGAGTCGGCGGGCGGCGGATTTGCGTGCGAGGTCATGGCGTTCACGCAGTTTGCTGATCCAGGTCCCGAGGCTGGGTAGCTTCGTGGGCGGTTCCGGGGGCTGGGGAGTCGGTCGGTGGGGGCGGCGGCGTCGTGGTCGGGGTGCCGGGTCGGGCGGCAGCGCGGTCAATTGTCTTGCCCTCTTCCTCGCGGTCTTCCGATCGTTCAATCCCGCAGGTACGCTGGAGGGTTAGCGTGCTCGCGGGTCGATTCGTTTCTACCAGAGAAAGATCGGACCCGGCAAACTTTATTCTCTGTGAGCTAACAGACTATTAACCATTCGCCTCATGCCGTTCGCGCATGAGCGTTTGCCGTGCCGGTGCTACGGAAGTAGCCGCATCGGTGCTCGCGGCACGGTAGCGGCCGGCGAAGTTCGTCACCTCACACAACCGTGACCCTTTAAGCGCATTCGCGCTGGCCCGCGCAGTGCGCTGCGGGGTAATGGTTGTGTTAGCACGTTTCTGACCCCTCGAAGTGCTGGTGTCGCAGGGGGGCTCGGGGTTGTGATGGTGGGGCAATCGCAACAACTCAAGTGAGGAACAACGTGGACATCTACAGCATTCTGGCATTGCTCGACACGGGGGCCTCGCTGGTCTCCAATGTGCTCTCGGTCGTCTCGCAGGGACTGGGTCTGGTACTGACGTACCTGTGACCGATCACAGAATTCCTCGCGACTGAGGAATTCGGCGACGGGTTCCGGCCGAGGTCGGGCGGCCGGGGCCTTTCTGTCATTCTCGCGCGCCATTCCGCGCATTTCCCGATCCGATTTTCTTCTATTCCCCAGACAGGAGAGGTGTATTTCCCATGCCCGAAAACGGAAGAACAACCCGCGCCCGGTGGGCGCGGTGGGGAGGGGGTAGCCGCCTGCGGTGGATGCGGTATCGCACCGTGTTCGTCTTGAGGCTGCTGAGGGATGGCCGTCTGGTCGCTGCCGGTGTCGCGGCGGTGCTGCTGATGTCGGCAGGCCCGGAGGCCGGTGCCGCCGACCTCGATCCGATCGCCTCGCAGCCCGGACTCGAGGTCTTGTCCCCGCAGCCCGGGACCAGCACTCCCGCACCGCCGCCCCCGCCGTCTCCGGTGGTGGAGGTGCCGCCCGCGCCGGTGTATCCGGTGCAGCCGCCCGAGGTTCGCAATGGTCCGGCCCCGCGTCCGGCTCCCGCGCCGGGGCCTGCCCCGGTGGTGCAGGTGATCGAGTTGCACTCGCCGGAACCGGTGGCTCCGGTCGCGCCGATCGAGGCACCGCCGGACACGATCCGTATCGGGCAGTGGCAGACGCCGTCGCCGGAGTGGGTGCCCCCGGAGGTCCGTGACGGGATCAACGACACCGCCGCGAATGTCGAGGCTCAGGCCGCGACGTTCCTCGACAGCATCGGGTTGCCGGCGGGGCGTTCGGATCGGGTGGCGGGTGCGACGATCGCGGGCGGTGCCGGTGGTGGTGCGGTGGGTGCGGGGGTGGCGGGTGCGCCCGCCGCTGCGGCCGGTGCGGTCGCGGGCGGGTTGATCGGCGGCACCATCGGCGGGATCGCCGGGGCGGCGCTGGGGACCGTGGTGCCGGTTCCGGTGGTCGGGACGGTCACCTCCGGGGTTGCTGGTACCGCGTTGGGTGCGGCGGCCGGTGCGTTGGCCGGTGCGGTGGTGGCCGGTGTCCCGGTGGGTGCGGTGGGCGCGGTGGTCGCCGGCGCGGTGGGCGCGGCGCTCGGTGCGGGTGCGGGGGTGGGGCAGCCGTGAGCCGGTCTCGTGTCCTCGCCGCGGTCGCGTTGGCGGGCGCCATGAGCACAGTTCTCGTTCCGGGGGTGGGCTCGGCCGAGCCTGCCCCCGGGGGGTGCCCGGTGTTGTGGGTCCTGGGGGTGCAGGGCACCGGCCAGTCCTCACCGACCGCCTCGGCGACCGCCGATACCGGGATGCTGGGCCAGTTGCTCGGCCCGGTGAGCGCGGCGCTCCCGCATCTGGTGCGCCACACCTACATCCCCTACGCCGCGAGTTTCGGTGGCGCGTGGGGCACCAACTCGGGGCCGGACCCCTACGCGGAGTCGGTCGGCGACGGCCTGGCCGAACTGAACGCCACCGCCGACCGGATCGGCGTCGACTGCCCGAGCACCGCCCTGGCCGTGGTGGGCTATTCGCAGGGCGCGCACGTGGTCTCGCAGTTCGCACGCGCCGTCGGGGCCGGCGGGGGACCGGTGGCTCCCGATCAGGTCGCGGCCGTGGCCCTGTACTCCGACCCGACCCGCGCGGCGGGCTCGCCGGTGATCCCGGGTCGCCCTGGACAGTCGACGCCCGACCCGGCCCCGGGCACCTCGGGGGCGGCGGTCGCGTCGGTAGCGATCACCACCGCCGCGCCTGCCGGTGGCGGGATCGCCGCCGGCGAGGGGGTCGATTACGGGGCGCTGACGGGGCGGGTGGCCGACATCTGCGTCGACGGGGACCTCTCGTGCGCGGCACCGGACAACGCCGCACTGCTGCGGGTCGCCGCCGGGATCGCCGCCCAGGCCGACCTCCGCGACCCCGTGGCCGCGCTCGGCTCGATCCAAGCCCTGCTCGGCGGTGTCCTCGGCGACGCCTGGACGACCGTGGTCAACGACGATTTCGCCCTCGGGCCCGGTGTCGTCGACTACGCGCCTGCGGCGAGCCTGGCCTCGCGGCTCACCGACGCCGCCGATCCCGCGACCGTGCCGCCGAGTCCTGAGCAGGCTGCGGCCGCGACCTCGCGGTGGGGACAGATCACCGCGACCGTGGCCGCCGACCCGGTCGGGCAGTTGCCGAAACTCGCCGGCCAGCTTTCCGACGCGGTGGGTCGGTTGCTGGCCGAGAACACCGATATGACCAACCCCGCCGTCTGGCTGCGCTACGCGAACCTCGTTGCCGCGCACACCGGTTACGCCGCCGCCGGACAACTCGCCACCGGGGTCGCGTGGTTGACCGCGCTGGCCCACGACCTCGCAGGGAGCCAGTGATGCCCGAAACACTCATGTCCGAGACCGACGACTTCTTCCGCCCACCCACCCTGGGACCGGACGCGCGCCCCGGCTATCTGGTGCGGGTGCGGCCGGTGTTCTGCCCGCAACTCACAGCGGCGGCGGGGGCGTGGCAGTTCGTCTACGTCACCAGCAACGCCCGCGGCGAGGCCGTCCCCGCCTCGGGGATCGTGCTGATCCCCGAGACGATCCCCGAACCGGGACCGGCCGCGATCCTGCTGTACTGCCCGGAATTCCGTGGACTGGGCGGATTGTGCGCGCCGTCGCAGTTGTTGGCGGTCGGGGCCGAGCCCGACCCCGGCGGGATCGAGGCCGCGCTGCGACGTGGCTGGGTGGTCGCGATCCCGGACGGGGAGGGGCTCGGCATGTCCGGGTGCGGCCCGCACACCTTCCTCGCCGCCCGCGCGGGGGCACGGCACATGTTGGATCTGGCGCGGGCGGTGTATTGGGGTTCGGACCTCGACATCCCCGTCGCCCCGGTCGTGGCGTGGGGGTACGGCGACGGCGGGCGGGTGGTCGCCGCCGCCGGGGAACTGCACCCGTGGTACGCGCCCGAGATCGACCTGCGCGGGGTCGCGGCCGGGGCGGTGGTCTCCGACCTCGCCGCCCTGGCACCCTCGATCACCCGCAACGCGGGGTTGGGTCTCGCCGCGGTCGCCGGGTTGGCGGCGGCCTACGACCAGATCCCGTTGCGCCACGTACTCACCGAGGACGGCACCCGCGCCTTGGCCCAGGCCGCGACCCTGACCGGACCCGAACTCGCGCAACGATTCCCCGAACCGCTGGCCCGCTGGTGCCGGCGGGAGGACCCGTGGAACGAGCACTGGTGGCGACGAGTCCTCAGTCTGGAGACCCTGGCCCACACCGCGCCGCCGATGCCGCTGCACCTCTACCACGGAGCGATCGACGGCCTCGTGCCTCCGCATTCGGGGCGGCGCACGCTGATCGCCTACCGCCAGCGGGGGACCGAAGTGAGTTGGCGGGAGTACGACGCCGGACACGCCGACACCGCCGTGGCCGCCACCACGGACGTTCTCGCCCGGCTGGCCGAGAACCTCACCCGCACACCACCGGCCACGACCGCGCCGACCCCGCCCAGGGTCCACGGGTCGGCCGGTCTCTGAACCCCCGTCCGGGGGAATCCTGCCCGCATCCCGGCAAACCTCGTCCCGGACAACGGGATGCGGGCAGACCTCGGGGGACATCCGATGACCCGGCTTGCGTGCCGAGTCACCGGTACCGGCAACCGATTCGAGGAGGCGAGATGAATGCGCGACCGCGATACCCCCGATGAGCCGATCGATGACGCGCACGGCAAGGGATGGCTCGAGGACTTCGAGGCCGCCCACACTCTGCGCCTGGTGCCACCCGACCCGGACCCCGACCCTGACCTCGACACCGTCGAGACCGGGGGCGAGCCCTTCGCCGAGTTCGACTTCGACTCCGACCCTGACCCGGCGGGGCGGTGGCTGACCCCGGTCCCCGACCTACCCGACGACCCGGTGGTGGGGGAGCGGACGGGGTTGTCGTGGCGGGGGTGGGGCGCGCTGGTGTCCGTGGTCGCGATCATGGCCGGGGTGGTGGGCGCGTGGGCGAGCGACTCGCGTCGGGGCGAGACTCTCGGCGCCACGGCCGAGTCGAGCGTGCAGAGCACGCCGACCATGACCGGGCACGGGGGCGCTTGCGAGGGGCTCGAGGGCACGGTGGTCACCAACGGGCCGGGTGACCCGGCCACGGTGGTCGGGGTGTTCGCGAACTTCCAGGCCGCCTACTACGCCCGCGATGTCGACGCCGCGCTGCGGGTGCTCGACCCCGCGATGGGGATCACCCACGACAGCCTCGCCGCGGGCATCGCGAAAATCCCCGTGGGCACGATCTATTGCGCGGCGGTGACACCGCTACCCGACGGCACGGCCAACACCCATGTCGCGCACCTGACCCCGGACGGGGTACGGGAGGACTTCCTCGGGATCGTCAATTCCCGCCCCGGCGAGACCGGTCCGCTGATCACCCGCTTCCAAGACCGGGGAAAATGACCCACCCCGACACCCCGGGTTCCGCGAGCGCGCCGCTGGTGATCGCGGTGGCCGGAGTCGGCCCTCGTACCGGAGTCACCACGACGGCCCTGGCGCTCGCGCAGTGCCGGCCCGTCGCGGGCACGGCGTCGTTGCTCGTCGAAGCCGACGAGCGAGGCGGTCAGCTCGCCGCCCTCATCGGCGCGGACCCCTACCTCGGGCTGTCGAGTCTGGCCCGCAGCCTCGACCCGGACACCACCCCGGTGCGGCCCGAACGGCTCGTCGGGCACGTGCAATACCTACCCGGCGGGGTCGCGCTGCTCGCGGCACCACCGGGCCGCGACCCCGCCCGCGCCGCCGTGGCCGCCGCCCTGTTGGCCGGCCCCGGCCCCGGGGTGCGGGTGCTGGGCGCGACGATCGTCGCCGATTGCGGTTCCCCCGAACCGGATACCCGGCTCGCGCCGGTCCTGGCCGCCGCCGACGCCTGCCTGGTCGTGGTCCGCGCCGACCGCGTCGACCCCGACCACGCCGCTCGCCGGATTCACCGGCTCACCGCCCACAGTCCTCACCGCGGGGTGATCCTGCTCGGCGCGGACCCACGCGTCGACTACGCCCGCGTCCTGGCCGTGCCCGTCGTGGGCACCCTGCCCCTGGCTCCCGCCGCCGCCGATGCCCTGCCGTACGGCACCCGAGCACCACGAGGTCGCGCCCTGCTCCCGGCCGCCCGCAACCTCGCCGCCGGTCTGTACGAGCAACTACGCCCCCCAACCCGGCCCCGGCCCCCGTCGCGGTCGAGCGTCACCGTGTCCGGCCACCGACCCGCCGCCCCGCCGCCGGCCGGAATCCGACCGTGCCGCGCGTATATCGGATCGACCCGACCGGCCCCGACCTCCGACCCCGCCCCACACCCTCTCGCGTACCCGCCGCACGCCCCGCCCCGCCCCGATCCACCCCGCCCCCCGCCCCCGACCACGACAACGCCATCACGGGCCACCAGGGCCACGACAACGCCGCCGAACGTCGCGTTCCGGCATCCGATCCGCCCCCTATCCCGACCCCGCCACCGCCGACCCCGCCCGCCCCCGCGCCCGATGCGCCGCCGGATACCATCGAGCCGGTCCTGGCGATCACGGTGTTCGGACCGTTGCGGGTCACGTGGCGGGCACCGGGAGCCGTCCGAGTGGACGACGTCACCGGTCGCCTACAGCCCCGCAGTCGAGCGCTGCTCTCGGTACTGGCCCTGCATCCGGCCGGTCTGACACGGGAAGGGCTGATCGAGGCCCTGTGGGGGCAGACGCCACCGCAGCGCTCGGCCGCGACGCTGTCCAACGGCCTGAGCCGACTGCGCACCACCCTCGCCGCGGTGACCGAGGGCCGGATCACCGATGTCCTCGCCGCGGACCCCGTGCACTACCGCCTCGCCGAGACCCCGCTGCGGGTGGACTACCGCGACTTCGAGGAGGCGGTGGCCGCACGACGCCACGCCGGCACCGACGCCGCCCGCGCCGCCGCCTGCCACACGATCACCACCCTCGCCGCGACCACCCTGGCCGGCGACCTCGCCCAGGAATGGGTCGAACCGCTACGGGAGGACGCGCGCCGCCACTACCTCAACGCCGTGAGTTGGCTGGCCGCCCACGCCGCCGACCCCTACGCCACCCTCGGACTGTTGGAAGTAGCACTCGAGAACGACGCCTACAACGAATTGCTGTGGCAGGACGTCCTACGTCTGCACGCCCGACTCGGTGAACGCGACGCCCTCAACCGCACCTACACCGCACTCACCACCAAACTCGCCGAGATCGGCGAGGAACCCGACCCCGACACCCGCCGACTCTTCGATCGACTCCGATCCGGCACCGATACGGCGTCACCCCCACCGAATCGCTGAAACGTCGCGACCATTACGAAAGAACAGGCATGTGATACCGGTGGAGAATGGCTTAGAATGGTCGCACCGCGAATATCTCCGAAGGTATTCCACGCGCCGGCGTGGATATGGGATTGGATTATGCGTGCTCGGTGATTCGGTTCGCGATGAACAGGTGATTCCGCGACGGCGAATTCTGTCGACTGAGTATCTCGGGTGGTGTATCGGTCGGCGATCTCGGCGTGGTCGTTCCGTGTGGGGTTCCGTGGTGGTTTTCCGTGGGGGGTTGGGTGTGGTGGTCAAATCGCCACCCCCGCGCGCGGCATATGCGCTGGTAGGGCGTGGTGTATCGGAGGGTTGACGCAACCGGGATTGTCTATACACAAAGCTGTATAGACATGATCTCCGGCGCTGTTCGTCCGGTCAGATCGCTCGCCCCGGGTGGTGATCTCGTATCCGAGTCGAATGTTCCGGCACCCTTGTTCTTCTTTTATTCTCTCAATTCTTTCGTCTGGGGTTTTTGTTTGTTTAGTCTCGGGTGGGCTTGTTCATCGGTTCGGTGTCGCATTTCATTTGTTTCTTGTCTTGTCGATGTGTGTGCTCGCGGAAATAAATTCCGAAAAAAGTCGCGAGACCGGTTGTGGACTCGCTGTGAGGCGAGCTAGTTTCAGTTCGTGCCCCGGAAATGCCCGGGGAATTCCCACGAAAAACCCTTTTGGTGGCCTCGCTACCCGTCTGCCCGCGATCCCGCGTGGCGGTACGTATTCGGGTGACTGTTTCAGGAGAAAACACGATGGTTTCGACCGTGACCCCCGCCCCCACCGCCCCCCGCCTGCCCAACGGGGAATTGCGCCGACTGGTGGCCGGTGTGCTGGCAGATCAGCCGCGCGAAGACCTTTCCCCCCGCGACATCGCGAAGGCCCTTGACCGGTCTTCGGGGGCGGTGGGCAACGCGCTGGAAGTGCTGACAGCGGCGGGACAGGCCAAACGCGTATCGGACGCGCCCCGCCGCTACCGGGCCACCCGCACCACCGCCACCGCCGCCGCCCCGGTGCCCACCGCCGCCCCCGCCCCGGCGAAGTCCGCCCCCGCCAAGAAGTCCGCCGCGCCGGCGAAGTCCGCCGCCAAGAAGTCCGCCGCCCCCGCCAAGAAGTCCGCCCCCGCAAAGAAGTCCGCCCCCGCCAAGAAGTCCGCCCCCGCCAAGAAGTCCGCCCCCGCCAAGAAGTCCGCCGCCCCCGCCGCGTCCGCGCCCGTGCCGGTGCCGACGACGGGGCCGGTGACGCGTCCGAACGGGTTGCCCTATCACCCGCGCGAACTGGCGGGGTCGGCGGATGTGGACGTGTTGCGGACCATGCGCGCAAACGAAGTCCCCGTGCTGCTGTACGGGCCGCCCGGAACCGGCAAGACCAGCCTGATCGAAGCCGCTTTCGGTGACGACCTGTTCACGGTGCAGGGCGATGGGGACACCACGGTCGCTGATCTGGTAGGCGAGTACACCCAAAACCCCGACGGCACATTCGTTTTCGTGCACGGTCCGTTGGTCCGTGCGATGCGGGAAGGCAAGGTGCTGTTCATCGACGACGCGACGTTGGTGTCCCCGACGGTGTTGGCTGCGGTGTATCCGGCGATGGACGGGCGGCGCGAGATCATCGTCAAGGCCAACGGTGGCGAGATCGTCAAGGCCGCGCCGGGGTTCTACCTGGTCGCAGGCCACAACCCCGGGGTGCACGGGGCGATCCTGTCCGATGCGCTGGCGTCGCGGTTCGCCTTCTGGGTGCGGGTGTCCAGTGACTACGACCTTGCCGCCGCTCTGGGGGTGCCGCCCAACGCTGTCAAGGCCGCGCGAGAACTGGCGTGGCGGCACGAAAAGGGCGTGATCGGGTGGGCACCGCAACTGCGGGAACTGTTGGCCTTCAGCAAGATAGCCGCCGCGACAAGTGAACTGACCGCCGCCGCCAATCTGCTTGGGACCGCGCCGCAAGACGATCACCCGATCGTGTCCCAAGTTCTCAAGGGCGTGTTCGGCACCGACCTTGCGCCGTTGGCGCTGGGTGACCGCCGCCGCTGACCCCGCACCGCCCGCCCCCGGCAGGGGGCCGCACGGTCGGCCCCCTGCCCCCTTGTTCGGAAGGAACCTTTCCCCGTCATGACTCATGTGTTGACCGACCCGACCATCGCCCCCGCCCCCGTGCCGGATGCGTGGAAGTCCCTGTCGGCCGTGCTGACCGCGCAGACCCGCCGGATCGCCGGGCGTGCCGATCTGAAGGTCACCATCGCCCCCGGTGCCGGGTTGGGGCATCCGGCGGTGTTCCTGCCCGCGCGCGCCGCTATCGAGATGAACGGTGACCTTCTGCCGGTCGACCCGGCGACCGCCCGCCCGGTCAACGACCGCGACCGTGCCCGTTATCCGGCGGTGTGGGGCGCGTTCATCCACGAATGCGCGCACGCCCGGCATTCGGTGTGGCAACCGCCCTACGTGGCGGACCCGGCGGTGGTCGACGCGGCGATGCTGCTGGAAGAATCACGCATCGAACGCGCGCAGGTCCGCCGCCGCCGACACGACCGGAAATGGTTGCGTGCCAGTGCCACCGAATTCATCATCGGTGACAGCGGCGGGGCGGACGCGATAGCGGCTACACCGATGACGGTCTACGCCGCCGCGCACGCGGCGGGGTTGATCCTGGCCCGGGTGGACGCGCGCGTGCTCGCCGCCGGTGAGGTCGCGCCCGCCGCCGCCGCCATCGAAGCCGTGCTGGGTGAGACCAGACTGGCCGACCTGCGCGCCATCTGGCGCGACGCGCACAAGACCGCCGATGACGACACCGCCGCCATGCTCGAGTTGGGCCGGCGCTGGGTCGACATCGTAGGCCCCGACCCGCAGGCCGACCCCGAACCGGGGTCGGCGCTGGGCGATGCGATCGCAGCGGCGATCGACAAGATCGTGCGCGCGGTCGCCGAAGAATTCGACACCTACGCCCCGCCCGGTCGCAGCACCCGCGAGCCGCGTGACGACGAACGCGCCGCCGCCCGCGTGCTCGCGCGCGGGTTGGACACCGCCGCGCAGCGTGAACGCGTCCAGGTCAAGTCAAGTTCGCTGCTGCCCCCGGGGCGGGTGCGGATGCGCGGGGCGATGGCGCGCGCCGCGCAGCAAGCCGCCGGGGCCATCCCGACCGCTGAAATGTTCACCCGCACCCACCGAAAACCGGTACAGGTGCCGCCGCTGCGCATCGGAATCGCCTGCGACATATCGGGTTCGATGCGCGACTACGTTCGGCCGGCGGCATCGGCGGCATGGATCATCGCCCACGCCGCGCACACCGCGACCATGCCGGCCCAGACCGCGACAGTCACTTTCGGTGAACGGGTGCACCCGATCACCCGCCCCGGCATCGCGCCCGCCCGGGTGACCGACTTCGGTGTCAAGGGCGCGAAGGAAGTCATCGATGAGGCGATCGACGTGCTCGATTCGTCGCTGGGACTGTCGCGCCGCGAGAACACCCGTCTGTTGGTGATCGTGTCCGACGGCCGATTCGATCCCGTCCTGTGGATGGCCGGCCAACAGCGGGTCGACCGGCTACGCGCCGCCGGGTGCGCGGTGCTGTGGCTGGCACCCGACCGCGACAGCGTCACCCCCTTCGCCGGGGTCACCGTGCACACGCTGACCGACCCCGCCACCACCGCCCAAGCCATCGCCCGCGCGGCGGTGGCCGCTGTCCGCGACGCGTGAACCCCCACCGGGGCGGGCGGGACACCCCGGCCCGCCCCGGCCCCCCGAACACCCACACCCACACCCACACGAAAACGACTGGGAGACAACCGACATGACCGACCACGACTACACCCCCGACCCCGACGACCTGTTGGCCCGAATCCGCGCGATCGGCGTCGAAGAGAACATTCGTGAACTGCGCTTGCGCCGGCGGGGCCGGTACTCCGACCGTTATGAGGAGCAAGCCCAGCACCTCGAGCGCCTGGAACAACTGGCGATCCTGATCTTCGCGCTGGACGTGCATCTCGCCCACGGGGGGCCGCTGCCCGAAGCATGGGCCACCCGCACAATTCCCCTGGACGAGATCTTCTAGACCGACTCACCCGTCGACGGCCACCACCGCGAGTCCCCGCGGTGGTGGCCGTCTCACGTTCTCCCGCGAGGCGAGGCGCCCTCGCGCAGGGCCGCCCCGCGAGTCGCAGCGTGCTCGCCGCAAGGCTGACCGCGCGAGCCGAAATGTGCTCGCGCCGCGCGTATTCCGTGCCATCGGTCGGTGTTCGGGGGCGAAAGGTTTTCTGCACGTTCCGCTTGACATCGGCGATGTATCGAGCGGTCATGGAAACCGGGGACACCACCCGCCCGGGGCCACGCGCGCCGTTCGGGACGGTGTTCCGTCCCGGCCGGGACATGACCCGAACACCCGAAAACCACTGGTCAGAAGGGGATAGTCATGTCCACACGCAAGAAGAAGACACCCGCCCAACACCCACCCGCCCCCGCGCCCGAACCGGCCCCCGCGCCCGAACCGGCCCCCGCGCCCGAACCGGCCCCCGCGCCCGAACCGGCACCCGTGCCCGAACCGGCACCCGTGCCCGAACCGGCACCCGTGCCCGAACCGGCACCGGCCCCCGTGCCCGAATTGCGCACCGACACCGAAGCCGCGTTGTGGGTGGTGTTGGACGCCAACCAGTCGGCCACCACGGGCGAACTGGCAGCACTGGCGAACATGTCGACCACCACCGCCCGCCGCATCCTGGTCCGGTGGGAAGACGCCGGATTCGCCGAATCGGCACGCGACACCGACACCCCCAACGCCGCGAAGACCTGGATTCCCAGACTGCCCGGAGAACCCGCACCCGCACCGGCCGAACCGGCACCGGACAGCGTGCACCCGCAACCGGCGGCACCGGCCCCGGCCGGCGACGAAACCACCGCCCCGGATACCGACACCCCCGAACCGGCCCCCGACCCCGCAGCGGGTGACGGTGAGTCGGGTGAACGGCTGCCCAACGGCGCGCTGCGCGGGATGGTCGAAGATTTCCTGCGCGACCACCCCGGCGAAGAATTCAGCCCGACCGCGATCGGCAAGGCCTTGGACCGTTCCGGCGGGGCGGTGAACAACGCCCTGGAAAAGCTGACCCGGGAAGGCACCGCCCGCCAGACCCAACAAGCGCCCAAACGGTTCGCGCTGGCGGACTGACCCCACCCCCGGCCCTGTCCGGTGCGACCCCGCGTCGCGTGGCGTGTGCTGCGCGGCCCCCGGGGGCACCGGACCCGGGGTTCCCGTTCGACTCGTTCGTCATCTCGATTCTGAAAGGTTTCATCCGTCATGCGTGCTTTTCCCGCCGCCTACGTCGCGGCTGCCTTGTACGACACCTTCGCGACCACCCTGGACGCGTTCGACTCGCTGGAAATGTGGCTCGCGATCGCCGAAGAAGCCGGATATCAACTCACGATCGCGCCCGATCTGGTGATCCCGCCGCGCTGGATTCCCGTCTATCTGATCTACTGCGGTGAGGTCACCGACGCCGAATTCCACCCGGCCAGTTCGGTACTGCGGATCGTGTCCGGGCCGCTGACCGGCACCACCTACCCCTACAGCGCCGACAACGACACCGCCGCCCGCGCGGTCGCCGCCGCCCACCCCGACCCCAACGACACGGTCTTCGTCGTACCCACGTGGCGGCTACGCGCGGAACAGACCCCCGCCCCGATCCCGCGCGTCCCCGATCCTGTGACACCCGACGACGCCCGGGAACTGATGACCCGCTAACCCCGCACCCGCGAGACGACCGGTGGGGCCGCGCAGACCGCGCGGCCCCACCGGCCGTCTCGCGGCTGCGGCGGGCGTGTTTCCGGGGTCGTTGCGCGTCGACCGACCGGTCGCGTCGGTCCCGGGGGGAACAATGGCGTTCATGGGATATGAAGCGGTGCGGGCACATTCGCGTAAGGGTAAGATCGGCGGAAGCTACGTGCGCGGGTCCATGCGCTTGCAGGACCGGCCCGCGTCCCGGCGGGGCCGCTACCGCTCGGCCTACGTCCACGGCTACCGCAGCGCGTCACCGATGCCGATCCTGTGGGTTCTGGGCGCGTTGTTCGGCGGGGTGGTGCTGCTGCTGTTGGTGCTGACCGTGACTCACATGGGCACAGCCGACGAGTCGACTGATGGCGCTGTGGTGCCCGCGACCGTGGCCCCCGCACCACTCGCCCCGCCGCCACAGCCCTGTTACCCGCTGCAAGCGGCGTGCTGAACCCGCGCGCCGCCGGGCGTGTCTTAGGCCGTGGACGCCGCTACGTCTGCGGGTTCCCCGGCGAGGCTGATGCTGCCGGGGAGGCAGGAACGCCGAGATTGCCGGTGCGGATCGAGGCAGCGGTGCCCTGTACGGCCACGGAGCGCTCGCCCGAAGCGGTGACCGTCGAAGGCGGGGTGCCGGTTTGGCGTCGGTGTAGCCACAGCGAGGCCGCGATGCCAGCGGCCATCAATACCGCGACCACCGCCCACAGCCACCACGGCCCTCCGCCGGTCGCGAGATTCACCACGACCGCCGAGGCCGTACTGATGACCCCGGCCGCTGTGACAGGTGCCCACACCGGAACCAACGAACTCGTCCCCACCATCCGCTTGCCCTCTTTCGTGTCCGCGCCGAATCCCCGGCGACGCCATCGAATTCACACCACGAGCAACGCAATCCGACCTCAACGTACACAGGGTGTCAACAGGTTCCGTTGAGTCAGCGCCAGTTGCGAACGCTGCGGTGTGGCCGGCTGCTCCGAACGCGACCGATTCGCTGGTGATCGCCGCGAATCAGGCTGACAGTTACTCCGGGGAAGGGGTGCTCGGGGCGCGGACGCCGCCTACGTCTCCTCGCCGTTTGGTTCAGTTGGGTCTGCCCGATGTTCAGCGATCCAACTGCGCCAGACTGCCGCTTTGCGCTCGTCTGGTCGAGGCTCTGCGATGATCGGGGGTTCGGCGTATGGAATCGGGCTCAGTTCAGGCATGCCAACTTGGACGTGCTATCTGGTCCGATGGTTCCATCCACGCTGGTACGACTAGGTCTCAGCCTGTTCGATGAGTCCGCGTCGGACGGTGGCCGCGGTGAGGAATCCAGCAATCGACAGCACCAACAGCACGCCTCCCACGATAAGGGGAGCTTGCGTGCTGTCATGGCGATCAAGGCAGTCCCCGCCGTAGGACCACTGCCTGCATTCGACGTCTCCTTGCGAGGCGATGAAGATTGAAACGACAGCGAAGATCAGCAGTACCGCTGACACTGCTTTCCCGATGGTGAGGGCGGCTTGCTGATTCGGCGAAAGCGATCTAGGCGCATGAGTCACGCGGCTCAGTCTCGCACTGTTATCCAGAGCAAGCACGTTGTGCCTGAGGCATTTACGGTCATTTTGGTGCCGGCCCTCACTTCCGACACCGTACGGCCTACCTCGGCTCCTCGATAACTCGTTTCGACCACGACGAGCGTCGGCAGCCCACCGACCGGGAGCGGCGGGTGCCTATCGGTTGTTGTTGATCGCCTCTACCGTCCATTCGATCAGCGCCGGGGCGATGGTGCCGTATCCCCCCCAACCACCCCGGATTCGGCGAATCGGGCCATATCTTCGCGCCGGCCCGCCAGTTCTGCCAGGGCGGTAGCGGTGGTGGGCCGGTGGCGGTGGTGTAGGCGCGGGCGTACCCGGACAGCGCCCCACCGGTGAACGCGGCGGCGGTGGAGGTGGCGAGATCGGCGGCGACCGGCGCGATCCCCGCCAGCGCGAGTATCGCTTTCAAACGATCGCCCGCGGCGAGGGCTTCGGTGGCGGCCCAGGCGATTTCCTGGGCTCATCCAATATTGAAGGCGATGCGGGCGATGTCGAGTCCTGCGAGGACCCCGACGATCTGTGCGGCCACCGCGACCCACCCGAGCCGTCAGTGACGCGACGAGTGCCGGCGCGCTCGCTATTAGAGGCATGTCTAGGTCGTAATCATGCCGACCAGCAGTGTGAACCGGTTGTGCAGATCGCCCGAGACCCGGCGCAGGCCGGGGTTCTGAACTGGTCTACCAGCGGGCATATGCGAGAGTTGTCACCTATGTCTGGTGACCACCAAATGCCATTGGCCGGTTTGGGGATTCGTGGCTTTCGCAGCTTTCATGGAGAACTCCAGCTCCTCACCCCGCTGGACAAGGTCAACCTCATCGTTGGACAGAACAACAGCGGTAAATCCAACGTCCTGCGGTTCGCAAATCAACTCGCGAAGCTCACCCGGACCCTACCGGAAGGTCTGGATCGTCCATTGCGCGGTGACGTGACCTTCGAGCTTGCGCTTCCGATCACTGAGGCGACCATAGAGAAGATGATGATCGCGTATCTGGAAGGAGACGCCACTCAGGAACGAGCGGTCAAAACCCTGCGAACTGTGTTCGAGTGCGCCCCCACACAAATCGCCGGGTCGGGCGGTGGCAGTTGGCTGCGTCTGAGTGCAGGGAGTCGCGAAGCGGTCGACATCGACAAGCAGGCCGACGCTATCGTTGCCGCTGCCCCACCCGCAGTGCGGTTCTTACACAGCCGTATGCGCAGCAACCACGAGTCGGGACCGATCAAACGGCTGCTGCACGCGGTGCGGGCTGAATTGCAGCTTCCGAAAGTGCGATTCGTAGATGCGTCGCGGCGGATCACCAGCTCCGGCGAGCCCGTGCCCGACGATGCAGCGATGACGGGGGAGGGTCTGATCGAGCGGCTTTTCCGGCTCCAGGTCCCCTCACGCGCGATGGACGAAGACCGCGAAAAGTTCGAGCAGATCAACGTCTTCCTGCGTAACGTCCTGGACGAGGACGACGTCCGGCTGGAAATCTCTCATGACCTCGAACTGAATGTGCGTCGTCGGAGTATGTTGCTGCCCCTCGACCATCTCGGTTCCGGCATCGCCCAAGTGGTGGTCCTCGCCGCGGCGGCGACTCTGGAAGAGCACACTCTTGTTTGCATGGAGGAACCTGAGGTCCATCTGCACCCGCTCCTGCAACGCAAGCTGCTGGCCTACCTCTATGAGAAGACGAGCAACCAGTACCTGATCGCGACCCATTCAGCTCATATGCTCGATGCTTCGTTCGCGAGAGTGTTCCACGCGACCTACACGACGCAGGGAACCGAAATCACTCCGGCGGGTCATCCTTATGAATTGGCGAGGATCTGTGCCGACCTCGGCTACCGGCCGAGCGATCTGTTGCAGTCCAACGCCGTTGTCTGGGTCGAGGGCCCCTCGGACCGGGTGTACCTGCAACACTGGCTGCGCCTCATGGACCCGGACCTGCGTGAGCATATCGACTACACGATCATGTTCTACGGCGGCCGTTTGCTCAGCCATCTGAGCACCGAGGAACCCAACTCGGTTGATCAGTTCATCAGTCTCCGCAGGCTAAACCGACACCTCGCAATGATGATCGACAGCGACAGGACGAACCCTCAAGCCCGCATCAACGCCACCAAAGCCCGGGTCGTCGGCGAACTCGCTGGCGACGAACCCGGAATCTGCTGGGTCACCGAGGGACGTACCGTCGAGAACTACGTCCCGCCGACTTTGCTCGCCGAAGTCCTCGATGCCCTCTACCCGCGCCGAACGTTCACCCCGAACAACGGTAAGTACAGCGATGTTCTGCGCCCGACCGACCCGAAGGCCGGGCCGGACAAGGTACGAGTTGCACGAGCGGTCATTGAGCGTTGGAGCGCAGGACTCGACTACCTCGACCTCCACAAAAAGATCAGAGCACTTGTTCAGATGATCAGGGAAGCCAATGGTCGTGCTCCCCTGGACAAAGCCACCAAGGAGAAGCCGACAATCAGATAGGGGCCAAGGCTGCTCGGCACGCCAGAGTCCGCGTACTTCGTTGGACCGACCAGTCGCGGCTACACGCCGGTGTGTGCGGGCGGTGACCTATCGGCTCTTGCCAATCGTCCGTAGCGCCCATTCGATCAGCGTCGGGGCGGCGGTGTCGTATCCGTCCGCGTGTACCCCGGACCGGGCGACCAGCGCGGCGTCGCTGCCCTGGCGGGCCAGACCGGCCAGCGCGGCCGTGGTGGTGGGGCCGGTGGCGGTGGTGTAAGCGCGTGAGTAGCCCGACAACGCCCCGCCCGTGAACGCGGCAGCGGTGGCGGCAGCGAGGTCGGCGGCGACCGGGGCGAGCCCGGTGACCGCGAGGACCGCTTTCAGCGGGTCGCCTGCGGCGAGGGCTTCGGTAGCGGCCCAGACGATTTCCTGGGTTCGTCCGATGTCGAGGGCGATACGGGCGATGTCCAGGCCCGCGAGCACGTTCACGACTTGCGCGGCTACCGCGACCCATCCCGACGAGTCCAGCGGCGCGGCCAACGCCAACGCCCGCGCGACCAGGCGCAGGTCCAGGCCCGCGACCATGTCGACCAGCGGTGAGAACCGGTTGTTCAGGTCGCCTGCGACCCGGTGTAGTCCGGGAATGTTCGAGGTGGCGAGTAGGCCGGGGAGTTGGGCGAGGTCATCGACGATCGCGGGGACGTTCGCCACGAACCCCGACAGTCCGGCGAGCACGGTCACGACCTGGGCGAGGACCTGTGTCGGATCGAGTGCCTCGATCGGCGCCGAGCCCGGGGTGCCGGGGGCCGGGGCGGTGCTGGGAAGCGGGCCCGTCGCGCTGTTGGTCGGTGCTGGTGTGGTGGGTGTCGGGGGTGTGGCGGTGACGGCGCGGCCTACCGCGGTGAGGACAGGTGCGGTCTCGGGCGTGCTTGAGCAGTAGAGGTCGCCTTCGGCGCAGACGGTGACGACCCGATCGGCCAGCTCGCCGAACTCACCGGGGCGGGGGCCGAGAACCCCCTGCCCCGAAACAAGTTGGCCGAGTTGGGGTGTGGTGGGGTCGCGGCGTGGGTCCGAGACCAGTCCGACCGCGACGATCCGCGAGGCCGGGACAGGTCCTCGTCCCGCGCCGATGGCGGCGGCGAGGTCTCCGGTGAGGTGCGCGCCCTGGGAGTAGCCGAGCAACACGACCCGGGTGGTCGAGCACAGGCCGGCCAACACCGCCGTGAGCGCCTCCACGCCGGCGGTTTCCGAGCCGCCGTCCGGGGCGGTGTGGGTGCGCACGGCGATGTCGCTGCCGTAGCGGTCGGTGAGCGCCGCACCGACCGGAGCGAGAACCCCGGCCGCGCGGGACGGGTCGCCGCCGGTCGTGGTCTCGCTGGTGCCGGGGGCGAGTACCGCTGTCCAGCGCGGGCAGTCCGTCCCAGCGGGTGTGGGGGTCGGTACGGCCGCGGCGAGGCCGGTCCCTGCGGTGAGGGCGGCGGCGAGTCCGCCGCTGAGCAGCGCGCGGGCGAGACGGCGGTGGGTGGTGTGGTGGCGGGTGGGCATGGTTGGTCTCCTGTCTGGTGACGGGTGCGGCGGGTATCCGGGGCTCGTTAGGGGCGTGGGGGTGACTCGACCTGTGCCGCTGGTGCGGTGGCGGTGGGTCGGGTGGCGGTGTAGTAGTCGGCGCCGGGCCATCGGTAGCCGCTGACCTGGACGGGTTGGTTGAAGGTGGGGGCGTGGACCATGCGCCCGTTGCCGAGGTAGATGCCGACGTGGTGCACGTCGGCGTCGTCGCCGTAGAACACGAGATCGCCGGGGGCGAGCTGGTTTTCGGGGATGCGGGGGCCGATGTGGACCTGGTCGTAGGTGGTGCGCGGGAGGCTGAGTCCGGCGGCCCCGTAGGCGGCTCGGGTGAGCCCGGAGCAGTCCCACCCGCCGTTGATGTCGGGTCCGTTGCCGCCCCACACGTACTCGATCCCCAACTGGGCGCAGGCGAACGAGATCACCTGCGCGACTGTCGGGCTCGCCGCGGTGAGTTCGGCGTCGGCACGGCATTCGCCGGTCGCCGAGGGCGCGGTGGCGCGGTAGCGTTCGGCTTGGTCGAGGACTTGGGTGACGTACCAGTCGGCGTGGTTGTAGGCCCAGATGGCGGCGTACATGTCCCCGGGTGCACCGGAGTCGCACAGGTAGAACGCGGCGGCGTGGATCGCGTCGCTCGGGTTGTACCGCGAGGGCGGGCTCGCCCCGCCCGCTGGCAGCGAATGCCGCGCCACCACGCCCTCGAAGGTCGGGGCGAGGAACTGCATGGGACCGCCCGCCCCAGAAGCGTTCTCACCCGAATGAACCCCGGGCAGGGGTGAGCGCCCGTGGTCGGTCTCGATTTCGCCGATGGCGGCGAGGATCGACCAGTCCAGGCCGGGACAGTCACTCGCGGCGCCCTGGTAGAGCACGAGCATCTCGGGCGGGATGTCGGCGAGGGCTTCGGGACTGGGGTTGGTGCCCGCGCCTGCGGAGGGGGCGGGCGCGGGGCGAGCCTGATCGTAGAACACGACGGTGGTGACCACGGCCGAAATCACCACGACCACGAATACGAACGCGGCACCGCCCGCGGTGAGGACTTTGAACAGCACTGGGGTTCACCGGTACCGCAGGTTCGGGGGCCGGTGGGGTGGGGGCGGGTCGAGGACGAACTGCCCGGCGAGGCGGGTCGTGTCCTGGCCGGTGTGGAGGTCGACAGCCGGCGGGGTCCGTCGCGGCCACGCCCGGGTCAGGTCGTGCAGGTGCCTTCGCCCCGCCCCGGGGGCGTCCAGTGCCAGCCATACCCGTTCGGCCGGACTGGGGTGGGGTGAGGGGGTGAGGAGTTCGGCGGCGGCGGTGGCGACCGGGACCGCGTCGGGGTCGGGTAGTCGCCGCCAGGTCGCGAGCAGCGCTTGACGGGCGTTGGTCTCGCGGGTGGTGGTGGGCACCCACACCAGCACCGGGGTCACGACTCCGGTGGTGCGGGCGAGTTCGCTGTAGCCGTGCAGTTTCGCGGCCACGCGGGGCAGGGAGGTGGAGCCGAGGTCGTATTCGAGGAAGAAGTCCAGGACCGCGCCGTGGTGGGTGTAGCGGCCGAAGGCGTCGGGGCGGGCGAGGTCGCCCCACAGGCGTTGGCATCGGGTCTGGGACCACCACGCCGCCACACGCCCCCGGCCGGGGTGGTGGCGGTGGTCGGTGGTGAGAGTGGTGAACCATTCGGCGACGCCGAGGGTGTGGGTCAGGTGCAGGCTGTGGGCGATGGCGAGGGCGCGTTGGGGGTTGTAGCCCAGCTCGCGGACCCCGACCCCGGCTTCGGCGGCCAGCACGGCGGCCCCGGCCGGGGCGAGCACCCAGTGCGAGGGCGCGCTGCCCCGGGGACGTAAGGGGCGGAATCGTTCCAGGACGCGATGCTCGCGCAGGATGCTCAGTCGGCGCAGCGCGACCTTGGGGGTCGGAAAGGTGAGTGCGGCGAGCTGGTTGGTGGTGAGCACGCGGTGCTCGTGCAGCATCCGCAGTATCCAGCGGTCTCGTTCGGTCAATCGGGCCACCAGCGCGTCGGCGCTCGGTGGGCGGGCGGGGCGTGGGGCGCGTAGATCGGCTTGCCGATCGGGACGGGCGATCATGGCTTGCGGGACAACCTTTCTCGGGCAGCGCGACAGCGGCGGGCTAGGACGAGCGCGGGTCGGGTCGGGGCGGCGTCGCGAACGACTTACCGGTGGATGTGTCAACCGGTGTCGGGTCGGTGGTGGTGAGGCGGGTGCGGGCGGCGGCGGCGATCTCGGCCGCCCGCCCCGGGATCGGGGGATCGAGGGGGCGGGTCGTAAGCGTGAAGGGGCGCGCGTTCTGTCCGCCGACGAGTAGGCGGGCGGCGGCGTGGTAGGCGTCGAGGTGGGCCAGGTCGTGCTCGGTGAGCCACGGGTCGGTGTGGCGGGCCAGGTCGCGGGCGTCCTCGGGGGAGGAGGCGAACAGGATCTTGTTGCGGGCGTTTGCCGAGATGCCCTCGCGTAGTTCGCGTCCGAGCTGGCCGAGGTTCTGGTGCGCCAACGACAGGGATAGGCGTAGTCCGCGTGCTTCGGCGAGCATGTCCTCGACCGGCGTCGAGAGATTCAAGAAGTTCTGGGCCTCGTCCAGGATCAGGCTCGCGTCGGCGCGGTCGGCGGCGGGTGTGCCGGCGCGGGCGGTGACGGCTTGCCAGGTCCGTGCCACCAGCAGCGACCCGACGAGTCGGCTCGTCTCTTCCCCGAGTGAGCCTTTGGGGATGCGGACCAGGCAGATGCCGCCGTGGTCGAGGACATCGGCGAAGTCGACGGTGGAGGGTCCGCCGGCGATGGCGGCGCGCACGAACGGGCGTAGCAGGAACGCACGTAGTTTGTTCAGCAACGGTCCGGTGAGTTGAGCGCGCCCGGATTCGCTCAGTTGCTCGTAGGCGTCCCAGAACCCGCGCAGGACGGGGTCGGGGGTGGTGCGGGTGACCCGTTGGCGGAAGGCGGGCTCGGTGAGCAGGCGGGGCAGGTCGGCGAGGGTGGGGGTGCCGGGTTGGGCGCACAGGGTGAGCAGGCTCGAGCGCATGATGTCGTCGGTGCGTGGTCCCCACCATGCCTTGTAGATGCGGTGGAAAACGGTGACGAGGTTGTCGACCGCGAGATCGCGTTTGTCCGCCCCGATCCGCCCGAGGTCCAGGGGATTCACACACGGCGGCGCGCTGCGCGAGTCGGCGTCGAACAACACCACCCGATCGGCGAACCGGGACGGCAGGCGGGACAGGACGTCGGTGACCAGGTCGCCTTTCGGGTCGACCACGATGACCCCGCGTCCGGCGTCGGCGTCGGCGAGGATCATCCGGGCGAGGAGGGTGGACTTGCCGACTCCGGTGGGGCCGAGGATGTGCAGGTGGTGGCGGGCGTCGGAGACCTTGACCGCCACCGGGCGACGCGCCGCGCTGTCGGCCATCCCGAGGGGTTTGGTGTGGGGGCCGCCGACCGGGATCTGCGGTGCCGGGGCCAGCGCACGGGCACCCGCGCGTTGCAGCCCGGGGAGCCCGGTGTCGGTGGGCAGGTGCGCGATCGAGGCCAGTTCCGGCACCGACAGCACGTCCCCGCGCCCGAGGTAGCGGCGCTCGAGCAGCGACCCGAGCCGGATACGGAATCGCCGCCGGTAGTAGTTGTGCTCGGTCGCGGAACCGAACACCGTGGCGAGCGCGTCGGCTCGTCCTCGCGCGATCTTCCGCGCACCCCGCCTCCCGCCGGCGGGGTTGTCGGTGATCGGGATCGAGACGGCGTAGCGGACAACGGTTTCCCAGTGCGGGCCTCGTGTCTTGCCCGCCGCCGCGCGGGCAGCGGCGGTGAATTCCATCCTCGCTTGACGGTCCCCGCCCGCACCGCCACCGGCCCGACCCAGGGTCGGGGTCGGGGTCGGCCGTGCGGGGGACAGCGGGCCGGGGGTGAGCAGGTCCAACAGGTCACGGGCCAGACCACGCGCTAACCCCAGCGGCACACCCGCCGCGCCGTAGGTCCCGGCGGTGCGGGTGGCGCGCGCGCCGCGTCGGCCGGTGACCGGGCGGGCGAGGATCTGGACGTGGGCGGCTTGGCCCGCGGCGAGGTCGTCGGCGGAGACGATGAGGTCGCGCACCAACTCACCGCTGTAATCGGTGCGCAGCGGCAACCCTTCGCGCCGACCGAGCCGAAGCTCACCCCCGACGAGTACCCGGCGGGTGTCGGGGGTCGATCGGGGTAGCGCCGGTCGGGCGTGGCGGGTGGTCTCGGTGTGCGCGCCGGGCCACGCCGAGGCCACGGCCCGCTCGATCAGTCCCGGCGGGACCAATCCGGGGACCCAGAGCCGGATCGCGGCCCCTTCCTCGGGGGTCACCGAGTACTCGAATCCGAGGTGCGGTTGCCCGAACAGCACCCGCGCCCAGGCGGGGCGTAGTTGGCCGATCAGGTGGGCCCAGAACGCGAGCGCGCCTTTCGCGTCGACCTCGGGCGGGGTGAGCACGGTGATGTGACGGGCATCGGCGCCGAGCCTGCCTCGCCGCCACACCACCAGCGCCCTGCCCGCGGTGAGCACGATGAGAACACCGAGCGCGACAGCGAACCCGGCCGGCGAGAGCACGCTGTCGCGGATGGTCGCGACGAGGTCGGCCATGGTCGGGCCGGGCGCGCGCAGCACCCGACCCAACCAACCGTTCTCGGGAGTCGTGGTGTTCATGCCGCGAGCCCGTCCGGGCCGGCGACGGTGGTGCCCCAGAACGGCGCGGCACCGAACTGGGGAGCCGAGACCGCACGGGGACCGGCGGTGTCGGGCTTGCGCAGGATGATCACGTCCTCGTGTGCGATGAGGTGCATCGGCAGCCCCGCTGCGCGCTGTTTGAGGATGAAGTCGCGCTGGAAGAAACTCGACCGGGCTTTGAGGTCGACGTCGGTGAGCCGCCCTAACAACGCCACGCACCGCTCGACCGGCACCAGCCCCGCCAAGGTGCCGCAGGTGACCAGATGCGCGGGCAGGTTCACCAGCTCGGCGTGCTGTCGCCACGGGCGGGCGGTGATCACCACATGCCCACCGGGGGCGAGGTATTCGGCGGCCCCGACCAAGATCCGCGTGAACCCCGACAGCAGGCGGCCGACGCCGACGTTGGCGAGGTTGCCGCGATCGAGGACCGCGCCGTAGCGGTGGTTGAACTTCTTGATCGGGCGGGTGTTGTTGTTCGCGTTGGCGGTGACTCGGCCGTGGACCGAGTCGCCGTAGGGCGGGGAGGTGAGCACCAGATCGACCCGCCCCTGCAAACTCTCGGGCAACAGGCTCGGGAGCTTGCGGGCATCGCCCTGGAAGACCTGCGCGTCGAGGTCGAGCCCCGCCTCGCGGGTGAGTTCCACGTTGGTGCGCGCCAGGTCGGCCCATCGGGTCTCGTACTCGACACCCACCGCGCGCCGACCCAGATGCAGGGCCTCGACCAGGGTGGTGCCGATCCCACACATCGGGTCCAGCACGAGGTCCCCGGGCCGGGTGTACGCCTCGACCGCGTGGCGCACGATCTCGGGGAACATCTTCGCCGGATGCGCGCCGCTGTCGGGGTGGTAGCGGCCCCGACGTTGGAAGGTGGGCGTGGTCTGCGCGGTCACCCACACCGACGTCGGCACGGTCGCGGCGGCCGGCGTGGTGGCGGTGGGGGAGTCGTCGGTGGCGGCGGTCGGAGCGGTGGGGTCGACGGTCATCTGGTGTCCTTCGCGAGGGCGGTCGGGCATGGGGTGCGCGGTGGTGGTGTGTGGCGGGTGGGTCACGCGGCGGCCTGTCCGGTGATCGGGAGCAGGAACGCGAACACGTCGATGTGGGCGACCGTGTGCCGCCCCTGCCCGGTCCCGGTGGCGGGGTGCGGGGCCGGGATGGTTTCGCCGGCGACGGGCGCGGCGATGAGGTGTTGCAGGAACAGCAGATCGGCGGACTGTGCGGCGGCCACGACCGGACCGGCCGGGTCGAGCAGCACCCCGTCGCGGCTGTGGCGGCAGCGTCCGAGCACCACCAGCAGCGCGCCCGCCGCCATCCGATCCGCCGCCGAGGCGATGACGTTCTCGGCGACGGTGACCGGGTCCAGGTGATCGGCGAGCAGGCTCACCACGACCAGATCGACCGACTCGTCGCCGCCCGAACGCGGGTCACGGCCCAACGATTCGACCGTGGCGCGCGCGGTCTCGGTGTCGGCCTCGAGCAGGTGGAGTCGCCCGCGCGAGACCGGGGCGGGCCACGCGGTCAACAGCACCCGCGCACCGGGGGAACTGAACTCACCGATCGCGCGGGTCAGGATCGGGGCCGGCCAACGGTCGGCCGGGTCGAGCGGTTCGATTCCGGTGGCCCACAGGGTCGAGGGCGGCACCGGAACCGGGGTCGAGGACTGCCGGTCGCGGCGAGCGGCCCGGGGCGGGCGGGGACAGGAAACAGAGGTCATGCGGGGCACTCCTGACGGTGAAAGAAAAAGCCTTCACCCAATAAAGGTCACCAATCCCTCAATTCTTGACATCACCGATCAATAACAATTCGATACGGATCGCGCAGCCTCCGATTTCACGCCAGTGCACCCCCGACGGGGCCCGGGCGGACACGCGAGTCAAAGAATTATTTTTGTGTGTTTCCAGAAATGTTGCCGTGCCCGTTTCCGGCCTCTCCGAGTCATCCCCAAACCGTCCCCAACTCATCCCCAAACCGTCCCCATTTGTATGTAAGCCCAGCTCATCGCGCGCCTAATGTGATGCTGACCGGCGGGAATGCTCATTTGCGGAATGGTCGCCGGATCGGCGCGGGGACATCTGTGGGGATGAGTTGGGGACGATCCGGGGATGGATTGGAGACATTCCGGGGATGAGTTGGGGACGTTTCGGGGAGAGGTGTGAGGTGTCCTGTTCTGGTCGAAAGAGAACAGTTTCCACGAACAGGAGTCGGATAGTGCACGAATCGACGCGCCGAAATGTCGAGCCGGATGTGAGGGCGGTGTTATCGCCTTTACGAATCGCGGCCGGTGAATACGAAAGGATCGCCACACGAGGGTTACCCGCAGTTCCCATACCGGGTGCTCGAGCGCTGGGCGAGCGGGCCGGGTCATGGGACGGGCTCCGGGCGGCGCTGCACGATCCGCAGCTTCCCGCCCCCGTGGTGGACGAGATCTGGGTGTGGCTGATCGGACGATCCCGAACCCACGGCCACGACGCGACCTTGATGTGCGTGGCCTTGGCGGTGCCGATGCTGGCGAGGGTGGCCGGGCGCTTCACCGCACCCGCCGACCCCTACCGCGCCGACATCGAGTCCGAGGTGTTGACCGCGTTCCTCACCGCGGTCGCCGGCGTCGAGGTGGACCGGCCGGGGGTGTGGCATCGGCTCCGGTGGGCGGCACGCAACGCCGCGAGGAACGCGGCCCGTCAACACGACGCGATCACCGCCGCGCTCACGACCGGCGACCACGACAGCGACCAGGTCACCGACAGCCCCCCCGCGTGGTCCGCCGTGCCCGGCCACCCCGAGACCGTCCTGGCCCGCGCTGTCGCCGCCGGAGTCCTCACCGAGGCAGCGGCCGAGCTGATCCTGCTCACCCGCTGGGAACACCGCCGGATCACCGACCTCGCAGCCGAGCAGGGCGTCTCGCACACGGCGCTACTGCAACGCCGCTGGCGCGCCGAGACCCGACTCGTCGCCTGGCTGGTCGAGCGCACCCACACCGCCGCCACCACCAGCCCCACCGAAGTCGACGCACTCGACACCACGACCGGACACCGACACCCCGTCGCCACCGTCACCCACATCCACCCGGCCACCGACGAACCCGAGGAACGCGCATGTGCCTGAACCGAATTCCCCAGACCCCCCTCGCTCGCCCGCCCCGCGCCCGGTCGTGGCCGGCGATCCTGGCCGTCGCGCTCGCTCTGGCCGTGGTCCTGGTGGTCGTCGCGGGGGCGGCCTCGGCCGCGCCCGCGCCGGGTACGGTGCTCGCCGTCGCGGGCACCCTCGACCAGGTTCTCGACAACTTGCGGAACTGGTTGATCGGCATCCTCGCGGCGTTGGCGACGGTGTGTCTGACCGTGGCCGGTGCCCGCTACCTCATCGGCGCGGGCGACCCGGCCGAGATGGAGAAAGCCAAGAGCGCGCTACGCGCGGCGTGCCTTGGCTACGCGCTGGCAA
>NZ_BAGG01000256.1 GCF_000308695.1 Nocardia takedensis NBRC 100417
GCTCCGAAGCCGGAGGCGTCGGCGCGGGTGGGCAGCAGTGGCGCGTATTTGACCAGTGACCAGGGAGCCAGGCCGACGACGATGAACCCGGCGACCAGCATGCAGAGTTTGCCGAGGTTGCCGGTGTCGCCCTGGGCGGTCACGGCACCGGTCAGTTCGGCGTTGATCAGGCTGGTCTCGACCGCGAGGAGAAGGAACAGCAGCGGTTTGGAGAAGACGATGCCGATGAACACCAATACCGGCCGCAACGCCTTGGGCCGCCATTTCGGGTGCACCCACATCCCGAATCCGATGCCGGCGGCCACGGCGAGCACCGGCAGCGCGTTGGCGTGCATCAGCAGCCCGAAGAACACCCCGAGCGCGCCGGCGATCAGCAACAGGAACAGGATCAATCCCACGATGACGCCGCCGGGCAGCATGGGCGCGGTCAGCTCCCCGGTGAATCGCTCCAGGTTGTTGACCATCTCGCCCATGTCCGGGCCCGAGGCGCGTACGACGGCTTGCGACATCTCGTTGGACAGTTCGACCAACAGTTGGGCCAGCATCGGGGCGAACAGCATCATCACCACCCCGGCCGGGGCGTAGCCGAGCAGATCACCGCCGAGGGTCTTGATCGTTTCGCCCTTGGCCGCGGCGCGCCACAGCGCCAGGATGGTCATCAGGGCCATGACCACCACCCCGATGCCGGTGGACAGCGCATACCAGCGCAGGAACCAGTCGGCGGCGGGGTCGAACCCGCCGACGTCGGCCAGACCGCGCAGCACTTGCGAGGACAGTTGCACGGCACCGTCTTTGGAGGCGTCGGCCCAGTCGTCGATCACCGATTGGGGGTCGGCGACGAAGCGGACATAGTCCGGTAGCGCGTGGCCGTAGATCCACGTGAAGGCGTCGACGACGAACTTGCCCTCCCGGAACAGGCGGGTGGATTCGATGTAGTCGCTGAGCCGATCGGAGACCGAGGTGTTGGCGGTGATCCAGGCCGCGGTGCCGGTGTAGAGCTGCCCGACCGCGCGGTTCCAGGCGATGCAGCGCGCCAGGTCGTCGGCGGTGGGTTCGGCCTGGTCGCAGTCGAGGAAGAACGCGTGGCTGCAATAGATCCCGTCGATTTCGCCGCCGCACGGGTCTTTCCACGCCTGCGCGGGGACGCGGTCGAATCCGGACGCCTTGCCGATCTCGTTCATCGATTGTTTGTCCGGGGCTTGTGCCCAGCTCAGACCCCAGGTGTTCCACTCCGGGTTCGACCAGCGTTCGAGGTCCTCGGCGCAGTACCCGGTGGGCAGGTGGTAGGCCGCGTCCCCGGCGGGGAACACTTTCGGGAGGCGTTCGGCGCTGGGTTCGCCGCCCTGGGCGGGGGGACTTCCCGCGTCCAACGCGCCGACCCCGCCGCTGCCGACTCCGGCGAGCATCTGTTGGCGGGCCTGCTCACTCGAACTCCAGAACAGCAGCCGGTTCTCCGCGCTCAGGGTGGCGTTGAGGTAGGCCCCCAGGTCCCCGCCCCGGTCACGGCACGGCCCGTCGAACCATGGACCGGACCGGAATTCCTCGGTGCCGCCGACGAACCGGCGCAGATCGGCCGGAAACCCCTCCGGCAGTTCCTCGGTGGAGGAGGTCGGCGTTCCCGGTGTGGTGGGCGCGCCGAGGGCGGGAGCGGCGGCGGCCAGGCCCACGCTCGTGGCGGCGATCAGCAGCGCGGCCAGGGCTGCGACCGTGCGCGTGGTCCAGGTCATCGGGTTCATGTGCGGCTCAGTTGAGGTAGTAGGTGTAGTAGCCCTCCAGCAGCGGCCTGGTCAGCGCGCTGCCGGAGGCGGGGGCCACGACTTCGTCGGGGGTGGGTCCGACGTGCCCGGACTTCTCCACGGCCTTCCAGTCCTCGTCCTGCCAGAGCAGCGACACGGTGTTGGTGGTCCACAGGGTCATCACCGAGACCGGATCGGTCGGGGTGATCGAGGCTCGGGAGACGCCCATCGCCCACACGGTCACCTCGGCGCTGGTGTCGGTGAACGCGGTGACGGTGACCGCGGCCGGCAGGACGTTGAGGACCGCGTCCCCGGCGGCGCGGTCGCGGCCCACCTCGATCGCGCGCGCCAGTTGCGGGCCGGGGTTCTCGGCGATCATGGTCGCCACCACCGCGTCCATCCGCACGCGTCCGTGCCCGGCCTGGGCCAGGGCCTGCACGATGTTGACCGCCGCGGTCGCCGCCCCGGCCCGGTCCCGGGTGTATCCGGCGGGCACCTCGTCCACGACCCGGGTCGGTCCGTGCGCGGTGCGCACGCTCTCGTCCACATCGCGCCCGCCGTCGGACGTCGCTGTCGCCACGGCGGCGATCAGCATCACCAGCCCCGCGGCCGCGGCCACCCATTTCCACGGGATCCGCTCGGTCACCGGCCCGCTCGGGCCGTCCGGCGGGCCGCCGGTCGATGTCGGTGTGGGTGTCGGTGTTCTGGGGTGGGAGTCGTTGGTGTTCTCGGGGGTGATCTCGGCGAATCCTCTGCGGGACATGATGTTTTCTCCGTTTCCTTCTCAGCCGCCGACGACGAACAGGATCGCGCCGACGACGGGGCTGGCCAGTCCCGCCAGACCCAGCGACACCAGGGCGTCCTGGAGGTCTTCCATGCCCTCGGTCATGTCCCCGGCGTAACCCCTGTTCTTGGAGCGGCGGACCTTGTAGGCGCCCACGATCACCCGCACGGTGGACCCGATCAGGACCGCGGCCCAGATCGCGGCGACGACCCGTTTCCAGGCGGTGTCCAGCGCCGCCCCGAACAACCCGAAGTTCGGGGCGACCCCGTCCAGGGGGTTCTGGATCGCGGCGGCCGCCATCCCCGCACCGATACTCGTGCACACCGCGACCGCCACGGCCGCGGTGAGCAACCGCGCGGCGGAGCGGCCGCTCGGGCGTGGATGCGCGGTTCTCATAAGCGTCGGCCTCCGTGGTGATGTCGTGGTCCTCATCCGGCCACCTCTCCCGCGCGATGCACGCCGCGCAGTCCCGCACGCCCCTCGGCGCGGCCAGTGCCGGGTTCGGGCGCCGCCCAGGGGCGCGGGCGCGGGTCGAGCTCCTGCGCGACGGGCCGTGATGCGGGAGCCGGGCCGGTGTTCAGCAGGGGGTGGGCGTCGGTGAGGGTTTCGGCCAGGCCGTCGGCGACCACGGCCGCGACCCGGGTCCAGGCGCGCACCGTGGCCGGGTGGAGGCGGGAGGCGACGATGCGTTCACCGCCGGCGAGGTCGGGGTCGAACGGGACGGTGGTGAGGCGGGTGATCTCGGCGCGTGCCAGGGCTTCGTGCACGGCGTGGCGGGCGGCGGGGTTGACCGCGCTGCCTTGGGCCAGGACCACCACCGCGGAGGCGACGAGGTGTTCGTGGCCGCGCGCGGCGATCCCGTCCAGCGCGCGCAGCACCATGTGCGCGGCGTCGCGGCGATAGGTCAACGGGATCACCAGGGCGGTGGCGTTGTCCAGCGCCCAGGTGAACGCTTCGCCGCGTTCGTTGTTGCCGGTGTCGAGCAGGACCATGGTGCGATGGCGACGCAGGACGGCCAGGATCGCGGCGCATTCGGTGGCGCCGAGCATCTGCCGCCGCCTGCTGGACTGGTCGCCGGCCAGGATCTCGTCCCCGGTGGGCTGGGCGAGCAGGAACTGTCCCATCGCCGAGGCCGCGACGGTGTCCGAACACAGCCCGGCGGCGTGTTCGACCACGTCCCAGGTGGTGGGCATCCGACGGTCGGCGCGCGCCGCCCGGGCAGCCAGCGTTCCCCGGGTTTCGGCGGTGTCCCAGGCCACGACACCGTGTCGGTGTCGGCCGAAGATGTTGGACAGCATCAGGGTCGCCGGGGTGGTGCCGCCGCCGCCTTTGGGGTTGCACACCATGATCACCGGCGTGCCCGGCAGGGGTTGGCGGATCCGTTCGACCGCCAACCGGTGCGAGACCTCCTCACGGTCGGGTTTCAACCGCGCGCCCAGCGCGTTGGCCTTGCCGCGCCACCCCCACCCGGCCGGGTCCGCCTCCACCCCCGCGGCCACACCGAGCACATCACGCGAGCGCGCCTCGCCCAACGCCTCCGCCTCCGCCCGCGACAACGGCTCGGGAACGGTCGGGGCCGCCGACACCGCAGATACCGCAGACGGCGCGGGCCGGGCGGTGGGCGGGGCGGGGGCCGGGCGCAGCCGCATCGAGGCCGGATCGGCGGCGGTGCGGGGGCGTAGCCGCTGTTCGCGCAGGTTCACCGGGTTCTCGGCGTGATAGTCCTCGTCCGGGCGATCCCACAAGGTCGGGTCGGTGTCGCGGTCGTGGTCATCGTGGTTGGACATCGCTCACTTCCCATGCATTTCCGTTGCGCTCCAGGACGATTCCGACGGTGAACACGGTGGTGTCGAGGAGTTCTCCGGTCGGGGTGAACCAGGTCTGGGTGACCCGGTAGACGCGGATCGCCTGCAAAGGGGTCTGGGGCGGGACCGCCTCGGTGGAGGGATCGACCCGTACCGCGGCGCTCGCGTGGCGCGCGGCCCGCTGCAACCACCGCGCCCCGGGGCTCAGCGACCCGGTCGAGGTGAGCGCCGCCCGCAACCGTGCGGTGAGCAGCGGCGCGGACCGCGCGGCCGCGTCGTTGGGCCCGGCGTCGGTGTTGGTGTTGGAGTCGAACCAGATCCGCAGCGCCGCGCGCGCGGTCGCGTCCGGATCACCACGATCCAGACCCGCGAGGTCGACCGGCAGCACGGTCGCGGGGACCGCGCGCCTTCCCTGCGGTCCCGCCGCCTCCGGAGACCATCGCTGCGCCGACGCCGGCGCCGGATCCACCCCGCTGTTCGGGCCGGTCGGGTCGGCGCATCCCGACACCGCCGCGCCGCAGCACAGGACCACCGACGCCGCCCACACGCGTGCGGTGCTCGGTCGGGTCGCGCGGCCGAACCGTGGAAAGTTACTGTGGCTGTTCATGATCCGCCACCGGGGGTCGCGCTGGCGAAGTGTGTTGCGCGTTCGGGGATGTCGCGGACGTAGGCCAGGGTTTCGCGGTTCTGGCACACCCCGCCGGTGCCCAGGGTCGCGCCGGGCCCGCAGTTGTACATCGACAGCCACAGTTGTGTGAGGTCTCCGTGCAGGCGACCCTCGGCCAGTGCGTCGGTGGCGATCGCGGCGAGTTCGCAGTCGTAGGCGGCTTGCGACATCACCGCGTCCGGGATGCTGTGGGGGTCGCGGCGGCCGTCGCCGTCGCCGTCGACGGCCTTGGCCTCCCAGGTCGAGGGCAGGAACTGCGCGGGCCCGGTCGCTCCGGATCGCGCGTTGTGGGCATCGACCCGGAATCCGGACTCGTTCTCGAGTTGCGCGGCGATCAACGGCGCCCCGACCTGCGGGCAGGTCCCGGCCGCTTTCGCGATCCACGGCGCGAACGCCTCGGGCACCGTGCCGGCCGCGATCGGTGTCGCGGCCGCGACCGGGCCGGCCGGGTCGCATCCCGACCGCGCGGGCATGCTGGTTTCGGTGGGGGCGGTGTAGGTCTGATCGGGGGCCGGTGCTCCGCCGCCGGTGACGGTGAGGTGGACGTGGTCGACGTGGTCGGTGGTCGGGTCGCCGGTGGCCGCCATGGTCGTCGCGTCCCCCTCGACGGGGGTGTAGCGCAGCCGCCACAGGGTGTAGACCAGCCCGAAAGTCTTCGCGTGGGCGTGGGCGTAGGCCACGACCTCATCACCCAGGGCCCGGCCCTCGGGGGTGTCGTAGCCGGGGATCATCGCGTCGACGGCGCGCCCGTCGGGATGATCGGGGAACGGGTCGCTGGGCCGCCAGGTCTCGAAGCGGGTGATCTGCGGGAACCGTGCCTCCAGGGCGCGCAGCAGATGCACGGTTCGGCGTTGCAGGTGCGCTTCGCTGTTGCGCGCCGGCCCCAGCGCGGGACCGGTGTCGCTCGCGTGGGCGACCAACGCCGGCGCACCCGGGCCGGCGCTGGTGTCGGGTCGGGGTCCGGCGTGCTCGGTCAACCACGGGATCGGATCGATGGCGGCGCCGCCGGACAGGCGCCCGCCCGGCACGATCTCGAAATGCAGGTGCGGGCCGCTGGATTGCCCGGCGTCGCCGACCTCGGCGATGGGCGTGCCCGCGGTGACCGACTGGCCGATGCGCACCTTGATCCCGCCCTCGCGCATGTGCCCGTACACCGCCGACACGGCCACCGTCCCCGAACCCGTTGCGTCGGAGCGGGTGTCGACGACGATCCAGTTGCCGAATCCATCGGCGGGCCCGGCCGCCACGACGGTGCCGCTCGTGGCCGAGACGATCTCGGCGCCCAGCGGGGCGGCGAAGTCGGCGCCGTGGTGGAACTCGCCGTCACGGGGGCCGAACGGCGAGGAGATCGCCGCCGCGATCGGCCACACCACCGACGCCCCCTGTCCCGCCGGGGTGTTGGGGATGTTCGGTAGACAGCCCTGTTCGGGTTCCTCGCGGTCCCCCGCCAGGGCCGCGACGATGGCGCCGAGGAGCAGTACGGGGATCGCGGCCGCCAACCACGTCCACCCACCACCGGCGCCGGCGTCGTCGTTGTCGTGTTCGGGGTCGGTCATCGCGTTCACGCCCCGACCTGGCGGATGCGGTTGGCGAACCAGTCGCCCAGCCATTGCAGCGCGGTGCGCCCGGCGTCGTCGACGACGTAGGTGTCATAGGACTGATGCGCGCCCGAGGTGTAGAAGGTGGCCGCGTCGACGCCTTCGGCGACCAACTCCGCCAACGCATCCGCACCCCGGCCGGTACCGGCTTCGGTCAGTGCGGCGGTGATCCCCGCCAGGTCGTGGGCGCCGGTGGTGTCGATCGCGGTGTCGAGCAGATCTGCGGAGGTCTCGGTCCCGGTGCCGGTGAGGGTGTCCAACGCCAGGGACGCGAACCCCAGCAGGGTGTGTCCCAACTCGGCGAACCGCGCGCCGACCGCGAGCAGATCCGCCCCGCCGGTGAGCGCTTCCAGGATCGCCCACAGGTTCTCCTGTAGCGCGCCGGCCTGGCGGGCCAGCCCGATGACATCGAGATCGTCGAGCACGCCCAGGACCAGGGCCGCGGTCTGGGCCACGCCGTGCGGGTCCGGGATCATCCGCAACAGCCCGGCCACCATCGACAGATCGATCCCGGCCGCCATGCGCACCAGCGGCTGACACAACCGGTTCAGATCAGCGAAAACCAGGTGCACCGCACGGACTTTCCCGCCCAGATCGGTCGAGGGGTCGGTGACCGCGGCCCCGATCCGACGCACCGCGTCCACAATCGCCGGAGTGTTGACCGCGAACTCGACCGTGCCCGAGGCCACGGTGGTGACCTGGGTGATCAGAGAGCTCGGTTTCAGCAGCGGCAACACCGTCCCGGCCTGAGCGAGCACCTCACCCCCGAGGCCGGTCAACTCCCCCGTCGCCGACGCCAGCGCGTCCAGAGCACCGGCAAGTTCACCGTCCCGGCCGGGGCCGGGTGGCCCGCCGGCGAGGTGGCCGGTGACCGTGGCCAGCGACCTGCGCACCGCCTCGAGGTCCATGCCCCGCACAGTGTCCAGGACCCTGCCCGCCGACCGATCACCGACCTCGGCATCGGCGGCGGTGAGTCGTTCTCGCACAGACGGATTCGAGTGCGCCCACTCACCGAGGGCTCCCAGGCGGGTCAGCACGTCGGTGACCGAGTCGGCGGTCTCGGCGAGCGCGCCGGGATCCGCGCCCGTGGACGGCCCGGTGGTCAGGGCCTGGATCTGGGACGGCAGCCCGGTCAGTGCGGCGCGGTCGAAACCCGCGTCGAGGGACGCGGTGAGTTCGGCCGCTCCCGCGCCCGAGTCCGGGGCCGCGCTCGGACCACCGCCACCGCTGCCTCCGGGGACCGGGGTCGGGGTCGGGGTGCCGGGTTGGGAGAGGATCTTGCCGAGGCCGGCCAGGATCGGGTTCTCGGAAGCGTCGGTGGCGCAATATCGGTCGCCGGTCTGACACAACTGGGCGGTGACCGCGCTCAGCGCGCAGAACCCCTCACCGCGAGGCCCGCGGATCCCGGAACCCTCTACGGGAGGGCCGACCAGTTTCCCGCCGCGGGTGCCCTGTTTCGGATCGGCCACCAACCCCACCGCCAACACACGCTGCGCCGGGATCGGATCGGAACGGCAACCAATGGTCGAGGCGAGATCACCTGCCACGTCCGCGCCCTGGGAATACCCCGACAACACGAACTTCGTCGCCCTGCACCGCCCCGCCATCTCGGCGACCGCGCTCCTCGCCGCGGCCACACCTTGGGCCTGGCTGTCGCCGTAGAGCATGCCGTCCATCGCCCGCGCCGCGTAGGCCGGAAACACCACCTCGACGCGATCACCGAACTGGCGTTGCAGCGAGGACGCCACCGGCGCCAACAACCCACGCGGGCGGGAAGGATCCGCGTCCTGATCGGTCTCCCACGTACCGGGCACGAAGATCGCGGCCACCGACGGACAACCCGCACCACCAGCACCGCCGCCGGCCGGCTCGGGTTGGGTGGGGGCGGCGGCCCCAGCGCCCGCGCCGTAGAGCGCCGACACCAGTGCCGCGACGACGACGAGGAGGAGGCGTGTCACGGTGTCGACTGCCGAATCGCGGCGCGCGGACGATGTTTCGCTCGTGGTGGTCATCGGGCGGTGATCCCGGTGATGAGCACGCGGCCGCCGATACCGGTGGTGGTGATGGTCTGGCGGTGCAGTTGGGCGGGTTGGTCGGGGCGTTGTTCGCTCAGGTCCACCAACCAGCGGTCCGGGCCGGCGGGGGTGATCCGCACGCAATGGGTCGTACCGGCCGGAACCGAGTCGATCCCGGCCTGGATCGCGGCCGCCGAGGGCAGCGCCGCGTCCACGACGGCGCTCTCGCGCGCCTTGACGCCACTGCGATCGAGGTAATAGGCGGCCTCGAACGCCAAGATCGCCCCCGGCCCGGAATCAGTGTCGCCTCGCCCGGCCCCGACTACCGTCTCGCCCTCGACCCGCGCCACACAGCCCTCTCCCGCCGCGCCCGGTGAATCGAGCCGTGCCGCTACGGAACTGGGAGCCACGGTGGTCGCGGACGTCGACCTCGCCGCGCCGTCTTCCCGTGCCGGGGAATCACCGTCGCCGGAGTCGCCGACCGAAATCAACACCGCGGTCGCGATCGTGCCCGCGGCGACGAGCAGCAGACGCACGCGACGCCGCCGGCGACCGGTCCCCGTGCCGGGGGCCAGGTTCATCCGCTCGAGGTCGAGGTCCAGCTCGTCGGCCCAGTCGTGACGCGCCGCGACCGCGTCGACTTGGTCGACCGGTGTCACGGCCGAGAGCGGAGCCGCCGCCGGAGTCGGGGCGGGGTCATCGAATTCCAGCTCGTCCCAGAAGGTGTCGGAGCTCGTTGCCATCACGCTCGCCGTCCCGTCGCGTCAGACCGAGCCGGACCCGCCGGGCGGCGGGGGCGGGTTCAACAGACGGGTCGCGGCATCGACCACCGCATTCACCGCGCCGGTCGCTGCGTCGAGGACCGCGTCGACCGCGCCAGCGGCGCCGTCGACAACGTGGGCGAGGACATCGGGGCCCGGCTCGGGCATCGGCGCCGGGATCGGCTCGGGCGCCGCGATCGGCTCGGGCGCGGGGGCCGCCGCGGAATCGCACTCCTCGCCGACCGTGATATCCGGTGGCGGCGTGGATTCCGGATCGGGATCCGGGGGCGGCGGCGCTCCGAGTTCGGACAGCGGCGGCGGAGGCGGGACCGGGGTGGTGTCGGTGGAGGCCCCGATCGCGGCCGCGAAACCGGAACCGGCCACCGCGCCCACGATCGCCCCACCGACCAGCGCCGGGACACCGAGCACGAGCGCACCGACCGGGATACCGATCGACGCGCCCACGAAAGCCCCGGGCACCGCCCCGATACCACCGGCCAACGAACCCACACCGGCGCCGATCACCGCGCCCACACCCGCCCCACCGACCGCGCCGACGACACCGCCCGGAACACCCGCGACCTCGGCGCCGAGGTAGGCCCCACCCGCACCACCGGCCACCGTCGACAACGCACGCCGGTCGGACTCCTCCCGCGGCACCCCGAGCGCGTCGTAACGGATCGCGATCTCGGTCTCGATCCACCGCAACCACGCCTCGATGTCCTCCTCGAGATAGACATCGACGAAATCGGGAACCACGAACTCCGCATCACCGGCACGGATCGTGCGCGGCCCCGGCAACACCGGCACCAAGTCAGGCGTCGGTTCCTCGATCCGGACCTCCCCCTCCTCGAGGGTGTCGAGATCGGAGTCCTCCGGCTCGGGAACCACCGCCGGCGCTGGCGCGCGGAGTCGCTGTTGCTGGTGGGGTTGCGGTGTGGGCCGGTCGGGCACCGACTGCGCCGGCGGATCCGGCACGAACACCGCCAACCCCTGCTCCGGAACCGGCGGCGCGGGTGGCGGGGCGGGTTGTTCGGGCGTCGTGACTCCGGCCTGGCCGCCCGGGGTGACCCCGGCCTGACCGGGATCGGCCAGACCGGTGCCGGACACGGCCACGGCCATCGCCACCGGCAGCGCGCCGACCAGGACCGCGCGGCGCAGCCGACGGTGCAGCGAATCGTTCATCAAGGAAGCCCCTCGTGTCACTCGGATGCCGAACACGAATCGAGCCGAAACCAGGGGCAAAAAATCGGTGCCGCAACACCGTTCACGCGCCACACCGCACGGAAGAACCGCACGGGGATCGACTGATTCGATAGCTGCGGCAACCGGCGATCGACACCTGAGACGTGCAGCAGCGCTACATCCGGATCCGCCACCAGCGAGACACCGGGAAACCCCTAAAAAGAACGGGGGCGCAACCGAAGCTTAGGACCCGCCGCGCACCCGACGCAAGACCACCCCGCCCCCGCGCACCCCCACCCCGGACACAACCATCACGGACACACCACGCAGACATCCACATAATCCGCTGTCGCGCAACCGATTCAACGGATCGTGACCGCCCGCACCGACCCGCGGAATCCCGACCGCGCCGCGAGCGGCGACCACCGACCGGCGGCCGTGACCGGACGAGGACCGCCATCACGTGGATCGGAGGCGAGGGCGTCGAGCGGGTACTGTGCCCCTCATCGCGACCGCGTCGAACGTCGCGACTCACGTCAGGGGATGGATGTGTCAGACAACAGCGGTACCGCACGCCAAGAAGCCGAAGCCCGGTGGGGCGGACCGAACTTCGAGGCCACCCAGATCGACAACATCGGCGCCGCGGTGCTCGCGTCATGGTGCACACGCGCCGGTCTGGTGATCACCGACACCAGCACCCACAACACCCGCTTCAACGCCATCGTCGCCGACCCCGCACCCGAATGGACACTACCGATCGCGATAAAGGTCCCCACCCGAAACAGCATCGAAGTGGTACGCGACCAACTCGACTTCACCGGAGTCTTCGTCTACGTATTCCTGGGACGCCACGACGGCGGACAACAGACCCGCGAACACACCACGATCCTCGCACTCGACCCCCACACCGCCTGGCGGCTGCCCCGCGCCGACCCCGCCCCCCACCGCGACGACGCCCCCGCACGGATGTGGCCACTCACCCCGGCACTGGCCGAACTCCTCGCCCCCGACCTCGCCACCTCCCCCGACCAGCTGCGCGCCGTGCTGGCACGCCACGGCTGGCGCAAACCTTCTTCGGATTAGCGCCGCGCACAGAGGTTCGGCGTGTCTAGCCTGCGTTTGTGACGAGATCGTCGCCAAGACGATTACTCCCAGCGGCGAGCTAACGGCCATCACTCACCACGATAAACTGCATCCAGGGGACATCCACCCGATACCGATCAGAGATAAGCAAGACTGCCCCTACGGCCTCACTGCGGGTCATGACTTCGAGCAAGAACTGCGGGAACTTCTTGAGAATCACATGCGATGGGATAGATCAGCGACCAGCAAGACCCGGGGAAACCAGGCGATGCGGGAAGATGCTTCCCGTCCGGTCTACAACAGCGCGCACTTGACGCTACAATCACACGATGGGCGCTATTTCAACGTCACACTCATGGCGGGGCTACGCACGCTATCGCCATTCCACAATCATCGGGTGGGCACACCGTGCACGCTCCAACGCATTGCTGGCGTTCCTGATCGCAGCAGCGACGTTACTACTTTCCACGGTCGTCCTATGCATAGTGCTAATTAGGTCAGTTCACTCTCCCGCTCTCGTCCTGATATCCTTCGGATCATCTACGGTATCACTCGCAATAATGATCAACGCTTTCGTTAGCCTGCGCGTTATTAGAGATCTTCTAGCGGAGCGGAATAACCTCGAGGAGGCACGCGAGAAATTTTTCCGCGACATCCACGAGGGCGGTCAGCCGGTATCAATCGAAGCCTCCACCCCTCCAATTGGCGTCGAGGAAAGCGGGCTGCCGTGACCGAACCGGTCAGCTCAGCCGAACTTTTCCAACAGGCGATACGCCGCGCTCTTACTGAACAGCAATTACCAACAAATCTCCCTGCCTCCATCCCCGATCCGACAGCCGCTCCCATCCCGCCCTTCGCGGAAGACCAGGCAGCTCTCGACCGAAGAAGCGAACAAGTCGATAAGGCCAGCCGTGTTCAGAAGGCCATTGCTATTTGGGGCCTCGTGTTTACTATTGGCGCGTTCGCCATTGCGGCTTATGGTGATGTTATCAAGGACTACATCAGTGACGATAAGCCCGCTGCGGTGGTCGAGGTGATCAAGGACTGCCCGCGATTGCAAGATGAGGCTTACGAGAAGCAACGACAAAACCCCTCCATTGTCCGAACCTACGGTGGGGAGATTGAAGCACAATGCCACTTGAACGAGATCACCGAGCAAGCACGCAAGGCACCGAGAAGTGACCTACCAGACAGTAGTATGTCACCACAGGGTAGCGCTGGCGGAGAGCCCTCCAGCGGACGTTGAAGTATAGCTTCTTGGCAAAGCCCGCCCCTGAGCCTGTCTCCGAAGTTTTCGCATAGGTCATTCGGTGCACGACTCGGTCGCGACGGGCTCGACTGGCCATCGTATCCAAATGTTGACCGACAAGCAGTGAATTTCTTGATTTCGCGCCGAATCTCAACGGTCGGCGGTTCGGAACTTCGCCAACAATTGTCGCGCCTTCAACAAAGCCAGACGTCGGCGCGCAGGCGTTACCCACTGCGATAACTCGCCTGCGCTTATCGCGCCGAAGTGATCGTTGCGCTGATCGTTCAACTGCTCACGTCAATCGGCAACAGAACCTAGCCGAGTCCGCGGCGTCTGGGCGGGGCCGGTGGTGTGCCGATCGCCTGCTGTCGTGAGCGCGTGGTCCTGGCGACCTGTGGCACGGTGGGGCGCGGCGGGGCGGATGGGGCGGATGCTCTGCCGGTGGCTTCGGTGTGGAGACGGTCGACTTCACGCAGGCGTTGGCCCACCGCGGCGGGCACCGACGCCGGGGGCATGGTCTTGAGGGTCCCGTGCCGGTCCCGGTGCCGGACACCGGATTCCAGCGCGGTGATCATGTCGTGGTGGTCGGCGAAGGTGGCCGCGCCGTCGGCGAGCTTCCAGTGCGGGTGGCCCGGGTAGGCGACGTAGTTGCGGGCGACCCATCGACCGTTCTCGGTGCCGAGCACGACCCGGCGTCCCGGTTGCTCCGGGACGTCGAAACTGAGGCGGTAGTTGTCGACCGTGGCGGCCTCGACCGGGAGCAGGTCGCCGGCCGGCACCGGTTCGGCGATGAACTCCGCGCGCCGCGTGGGTAGTTCGTGGCGGGGATCGTGACCGATGCTGGTCATCAGCGACCGCAGGACCGTGCGTTCGCTGCCCAGCAGGCCCGGATGGGTCGCGATCCGCCCGTTCAGATGACGGCCCAGATCGAAGCGCAGCAGACGCAGAGTGTGCTGTCCGGGCCCGCGAGCACGGTCCCCGACCACCTGGGTCAACTGATACAGGCGCAGCAGATCATCGACATCGCGACCACGCACCTCGGGCCCCACAGCGGGTGGGCGTCTCATCAACTGCACCGCGCGCGTGCCCAGGGCCGCGGCGTCGGGCAGATCGAAGACGAACTCGTATCCGGCCAACGGCGAGCGTTGCGCGCGGGCGAGTTCCTCGAGTACGTCGATGCGGTCGGTCGCGGTCAGTGCGGGGTGCGACAACAGGGTGTGGACCCTGTCGCGGACCTCCCCGATCTTGGCGTGCAGATCCGCGAGGTCGCGCGCGCCGAGGCGACTCCCCCGCCGGTGTAGGTCCTCGTGCAGGTCGTAGTGCTGGATCAACGCGACCTGTACTTCGGCGCCGACGAATCCCGACGACGCCACCGCCGCGACCTCGGTGGCGATGTTGCGGTGGGTCCGATGCCCCAGATCGACACGCCGCAGCGCCTCACGCGTCGCGGGCAGTGCCGCGGCCAGGCCGGGATCGGTCAGCATGTACGCCAGTTCCGTCCCGAGCGCGCTGTGGGCCGAGGCGACGATCCGTCGACGCATCAACCCGGCACCTCCAGCCTCGTCGACGAACTCGAAACTCGGCGAAACGCGGGCGGCCTCCTCGTAACGCCCGACCAACACCGCCACCCTGGTCTCGTCCACCCCCGCCAACCCCGTGATCACGGTGCCGTCGAACTCGGTGACCTCGCTCAACGCCCGCGCCAAACGCGCACCGGTCAGAACCTGCGAAGTGAACGAGCTGACGGCGCCGTCGGCGTGCGATTCGGTCGTGCGCGCGCGCACCAACGCCTCGCCCGGGTAGGTTCCGCTGACCAGACGCAGGTACTCCCGCGCGTGGCTCGCACTGTCGAAACGCTGCTGGGCGACCGCCTTGAACCGGGTGCCGCGCATCGGCCGGTTGAGGATCCCCGCGTCCGCCTCGAGGATCTCGAACGTCGCCGTGAACCGACCATTCGGACGCGCCAACGGCACCAGATCGTGCATCGCGACGCGATTCAACGCCGCCTGACGGTCCAGGTCGTCGAGTCCGTCCACCGTCATCGCCAAATCCTCACGCAACAGTTGACGTTTCGCGGCCAGCTCGACATCGGCGGGGGCACGCAGGAACTCGGCGGTGACCTGCTCGTAGAGCCGCATCAACGACGGCACCACCACCGCGGCGTCCAGATCGCGGCGCCCCGACACCACATCGGGACTGATCACCGAGCGGGCGGTGTCGGCCAACGCGGCCGCGACCGCAGCGGGGGAACCGGTGAGGTCGTACACCATCGGAGACAGGTGCGCGATCTCGACAGTGTCGACGATCGACACCCGATAGTCGGATATCCCCTCCCGCGCGTCCGCGTGCCGCCGCGCCGGGTGGGTGAGCTGTGCACGCACCCACCCCCTCGCGGCCCGCACATCGCCGAACTCCCGCGACACCGCAGGATCGTTCACGCCGGACGGGGTCAGTACTACTCGGTAACGATCAGGAACTGCCGGAGAAACTGTCGGCACGGTCATCAGAGATCCGCTCTGTCCATGCCCGCCGACACACCGACCGCCCAAACTTTCCACCACGGAACCGCGATAGGAAGGCGGCTCAACGCGCTCCAGCTACGTCAGCGCCATCGCCGATGTGTACGCGAGCAGATGTTCGATAAAGGCGAACCACCACGCAGACCGACTTCGACTGTCTCCAAAGCGGTGGCGCTGCATCCGGACCCGCCTCCAGCGAGATACCGGGAAACCCTCCCAAACGGACGAGAGCGCTCGACAATCGTAGGCCCTCGCTCACCGACCGCGCAATCGGCAACGTCGGCCGCAGCACCGCTGCGTACCCACCGGCGCTCGAGTCATCGCCCCGGCACCGGAATCCCGACGGCCCGGAGTACGGGCACCAATGCAGGATGGCTCCTCACTCGCTCGTCGAGGTCAACCTGAACAAGGCGTTGAAAGAGCTGATCTTCAGACACACGCCAGATCGGCCGACCGTCGGGGTCGCCGAGCCCCAGACTCTCTTCCAACGAGCCCGGAATCCACAGAAGCGTGGCCTGTCCACCGTCGGACGTAATCCGGTCCACGAGCCCTTGGACCTCAAGACCGGACCTTCGCCCCGACTCGTCCTCTTCGAGGATCGCAACGAAAGGCATGTCTTGTCCGGCAATTTGGAGTACTGCGTCGATCATCCGTGCCATATTCGCCGGACCTCCGGCGGGCATCAGCCGCACTGGCAGGGTGGCATCTGTGCGCTCGCGCAGGAACCTGAGGATTCGTTCGTCACGGAGCCCTTCGACGAAGACCGTCTTCGGGCGTTCCCCAACCATCGTCCTGAGGCGTCGGGCGGTCAGCAGATTTTTGAGTGGAACATAGGGGGTGCCGGATTCCGCTGCCGCGCGGAGCTTCAAGCGAATCGCCTGCGCGATCTCGACCGTACCTTCGACCACTAGCTCTATGTCGGTGTCGTTGAAGAGCACGATGTCGAGCTCTTTGCCCGCGACCAACGCGCCGATTGCGTCGTTGCTGTAGCCACTCATACTGAAGAACAGACCGAGCGTGCCGGCCAACTTGCCTTCGACCTTGCCCTTGAACTGGTACAGACTCGACGCCGGATGGGCTTCCGAGGTCCACTTGGCCTCGAACAAGTACGTTCGACCGTCCAGCACGATCGAACCGTCGACCTCCTCGCCCTGCGGCCGATAGCCCGATCGCGGATCGAGTCCGGCTTCATCGAACATCTCGACTAGCGCAGCTTCGAGCTCACGACCCCGATCCGCCTTCTCGCTCGCCGGCGCGTCCGACCGAAGCGCACCGGCGGGCCCGAACCACGCCTTCCAACCACCTGCGGCAGCAACCGCGTCGCTGGCCTTACTCATCGCCCACCTCGCCCGGTCGGAGCATCCATCCCGGACGATCTGGTCAGTTCTCGTTCGCGCACCGCGCAATTCTCATTGCGGCCCAACCGGAATGCTCCACCGGGTCCGTTGTCTCCCGAATCACCCTGACGATGCCGGACACTCCGCTGAGCTTCTCGACGCGGCTGGACAGCTTCCCAGGCGGGCCCGCACCGCTTGCCGCAGCACGCTTCGGCGTCGACGGCCGCGAATCCCGGCCTGCCGCCCGTCAGCTCTCCTGCCTCGATCTCTGTTGGTGACGACTTCGACTACCGTCACGACTCTGAGAGGGGGACGGTTCGCGGACGCTTGCTCTCCGGGCACCGAACCCGGCGGCTCGGACGACCGCGCTCAGCCGAGCTCATCGCGATCAGGACGGGCGCGCCGACGGCGACGCGCTGCGCGAGATGGTCATCGGTGGGGTCCCCCGCACATTCGGGCTTCCAGCAGCGCGAACCAGATCGGCGCGTTCACGTGATTGAGGTCCGGCACCCCGACACGAGCCGGGCGCAGATCCAAGGGAAGGGGGTGTCGCTCGACCATTGCCGGCAGCGGTCCCATATCGCCGGCGCGCGCCGCCGCGCTCTGGCTCGAGATGTCGGGATCACGCGGTATAACCCCCCGCGCGGAGAGACTGTTCTATCGGATCCTCTGGGCCGGAGAGGGAATCGGCGAATAAGCATTCACCGTATCCCATTGAATTCCGGCGAACCATGATCGCATGCGCGTCCTAGGTGCACCACCTCGGCCGGGACGGGCCGAGACATCTCCGATGGGGAAGCCGTCACTGATTCTGTCTTGCCATCCAGTCCCTGCGATTGCTACGCCACAGCGCAAGTAAGAGCGGGCCGTCTTCGGGAGCACGCTTCGCAGGGCAGATGTCGAAGTGCGTGATTCTGCACTCGTCCGTCGGGTTGGCACCGCCCAGGTTGACCGCGGTGCCGTCACCGGCGACGCGCCAGCGTTTGCCCGGTGGGATCTTCGACGTGGGATACGCGCCGGGTTCGAGAAGCAGCCACCGACCGTTCAGCGTTCGATGCCAGAAGCATTCGGTCTCACAGTGCCGGCACGTGGTCGGCGTTCCCGCACGACTGTCCGCAGCGGGCGCGACGCGCAGTTGGTCGACTGTCAGTTCGAGGTCCATCTTCTCGGGTTCGCGGTCGGGGAAGTTCACCGCTTCGTCCCAACACGTGTCACAGGCAACCGTGCGGAGGGGCACAGGCCGCTCCTGGGCTCCCTCGCTCGCTCCACAAACCATGCACGCCAAGATGCTCACGCCACGATGATTGCACGATTGCGTTGTCGGCCAACAACTTTCTGGGCGTGTCGACGCTTCGCGTCGGCGTCTCGCAGGAGACCGGCAGCGCAACGGTCTTCGCTGACCTGCCTCGTACTCGGTGAGCGCCGACGCGCGACAAGGGGCCGGACATCCGCATCGAGGTGACATTGCTGCGGCTCGCTGAAGCCCTCACCATCCTGGCAAGCTCTTCGACTCGCCCCCGCACCAACTCCAGTACGCAACTTCGCGCTGCCCAACGACCCGTCTGCTGTCGTCTCCTCCATCGTGACGTCTTCGAGTCGTCGACGGTCAGCACCAACCGCCCTGCCAGCCATGAAGGTCGCACTGCTCACGCGCAGTTCACAGCATCGATTCCGAGCCGTCGGGCTCAACTCACCGGAGCAACGGAAGAAACCTTCGTGGTCGGCCCGCGCCGCTAGCATCCGATCACGTAGCTTTGGACGCCATGACCTACGACCTGTCCCGGCTCGGCAGCAACCGATTCGAACACATGGTGCAGGCGCTGGCGTTGGCCCAACTCGGTTCCGGAGTCCAGATCTTCGGGGCCGGGCCCGACGGTGGGCGTGAAGCGACCTTCCGCGGCGAGATCGCCATGGAGGGCAGAGGCACGTGGAACGGCTACGGAGTCATTCAGGCGAAATACAAAGAGCGGCTCGGTGAAACGGCAGCAGACCAGAAATGGTTCTTCGAACAGATCACCGCCGAGCTCAACGATTGGATCGACCCGAAGAAGAAGCGTCACCACAACAAGCCCGACTATCTCATCCTCGTCACCAATGTCGCGCTGACCGGCGTCTCCGAGACGGGAGGACTGGACCGTCTCGACCGAATGTTCACGCAGTACCGCGAAATGGGCGAAAAGCAGTCGGACGGAACGCTCCGGAAGACCGGTATGCCCGACTTCCGGGACTACCACGTGTGGCACGCCGAGTACCTGGACCGCCTACTGGAATCCCATGCCGAGATACGGCGGTGTTACGCGGATCTGGTTTTGCCCGGAGACATATTGTCGCGACTGCTCGGTCAGGTCGAAGAGGACGACGCGCGGATCGCCCACGCATGGATCGGCCACGTCGCGGGTGCCATGAGAACCGATACCACCGTAGAACTCGGCGAGTCCGGCGACAGTAACAACTCGAAGTTGTCGCTCGCAGAAGTCGCTGTGGACCTGCCTGCCTCGTCGGTGGCGGGTTCCCGAAAGACCTCGCCGGTACTGAAGGCACTCGTCGAACGAGGCGATCAGGTCCTCTCCCTCGCGCATAGACCCGCCGCGAAAGATCGAATGGTGGTCCTGGGCGGGCCCGGCTCCGGCAAATCGACGATCTCTCGGCTGCTGTGCCAACTCTATCGGGTTCCGCTGCTGGAGAACTCAGCCTCCGGCCGGATCACCGCGCAAACAGCCGAACGCGCGAACCGGATACGCACCAGTTTCGAGGCCGCCGGTCTGCCGGATCCGACCCTGCACCGGCTTCCCGTCCGGGTGGTGTTGAGCACGTTCGCCGACCTGGTGAGCAAAGACACCGACCTGACCCTGCTCCAGCACATCGTGGGCCTGATCAACCATCGCGCGTCGGATCCGATCACCGTGGTACAGGCCAAGCGTCTGCTGAATGCCTGGCCTGCGCTCGTGGTCCTCGACGGCATGGACGAAGTGGCTTCCGCCGTCATCCGTGATGAAGTGTCAGCGCGGATCGCGGACTTCCTGACCGAGATGGCGGCTCTGGGGGCCGATGTCTTCACCGTGTGCACTTCCCGGCCGATCGGCTTCGACCATGATCCGGATATCGCCTACGAAGAACTGCATCTCGCTTCGCTGACACCCGCAGACGCGATGCGCTATGCCGAACGTCTGTTGGCGTGTCGATTCGCGGACAACCTCGACCGGCAGGAACAGGTAGTCGAACGGTTGACCACGGCCTCGCGCAGCGAGGACACCGCTCGCTTGATGACCTCACCGCTGCAAGTGACGATTCTGAGTCTCCTGCTCGAACAACGGCGCCAGGCGCCAGCCAGTCGATACGCCCTGTTCAAGAACTACTACGACATCATCTACGCACGTGAGTGCGACAAACCGGATGGCATCGGCGACGTCCTCGAGATGTACCGATCTCAATTCGATCAGCTTCACGAACAGTGTGGACTGACGATCCACGCGCGCGCCGAGCGTGGCGGTGCCGCCGAGTCGATCCTGCCGGTCGATGAACTGGAGAACATCGCACGCGGGATCCTCGAAGCCGAGGGACACCACGAATCACAGCAGGAAACCCTGATCGAGAAGATCCTGCACCTCGCCAGGCAACGACTCGTCCTGTTGGTCGCTCGAGGTAATGGCCTCGCCTTCGAGGTCCGCAGTCTCACCGAGTTCTTCGCAGCGCGCTGTCTCATGGCCAATGAGGACGCCCCCGACAAGCTCGAACTCATGGTCCCCTCCGCCCACTGGCGCCATACCTGGCTGCTGGCGGCGGGCTACATCTTCTCCGAAAGGCACGGGCTGCGAGACACCGTGTTGAACCGCCTGAACACCGTGGACAACCGGGACACGGTGAACCGGCTCGTGATGCCCGGCGCAGTCCTGGCCATCGATGCCCTCCAGGATGGATTCGCCGCCAACGCTCCGAGATTCGAGCAGGACCTCGTGCAGGCCGCCATGAGGCTGGTGAAAGGCCCCATCGGCAGCCACATCACGTGGCTCGCCGACGCGCTCGCTCCATTCATGGATCGCTCCGACAATATCGCGCGATCCGTGTGGCGCGAAGTCGAAGCCCTCCTGGCCGACCAGAGCCCGGGCGCGACCCGAGCCTTTCTCACCGGTCTGGGATCGACCGAATTCGACGCGATAGCGGCCCGCGCGACCAACAGACTCGCCGAGTACAGCGAACACAACAACACTTCGTCCACCGATGAGGCCCCCACCGACCACTCAGCCATCGCAGCCCTCCGCGGTCAACTCCTCGAGATGGGATTCAACGACATCCCACCGGCAGCCGATCTGGATTTCTTCGACGCCGCCGCGCGCCAAAGCATCAACGACGGCCCGGCCGACCGCGCCGTCGTCAAAGCACGCGAACTCATCATCGAGGGTGTACGAAACAACTACCGCCACAGAGCGAGAATCCGCGCTCGCCTCGCCGAGGCGATCGCCCACGACTACATCGGTCATCACCTCATCTGACCAAGCTCGGCACCAGAGCAGGCTCGCTGGAGCACCTCGGGATCGGTCCGTCAGTCGCGATCGAGTGCCTGGATCAGTGCTCACCCGGCCGTACACCGCGGATCTGACCGTGCGGATCAATCCGTCCGCTGAGCTTCGGTCGACGTGCGGCCGCGTGTCTCCCTTGCGAGCCGGAGGTCGAGCATCGCTTGTGGTGTGGTGTCTCGTGTGAGCACGGTCCAGTCGGCGTGGACGGTGGTCCAGGGGTCGTCGGCGTCGAATCGTATCCGCACGGTGGTGGTGGCGTGGTCGGCGCGCGCGGCCAGACGGGCGCGGGTCTTCGCGAGTTCGGGCTGGTCTTCCGGGTGGACGGTGGGCAATTCCCGCTGCCAGCGGTCCAGCGGTGCGGAGCCGGGGTGGATCCATTCGTGGACGAGGCCGGTCGGCAGATCGACGATGCCGATGGCGTGGTTGGCTCGGATCGGAATGGCACGCAACAAGGGCACGGTGATCGAGGGTTGTGCGGGTGGGTGGGTGGCGGTGATGTCGGTGACGACGGCGCGGACGTCGGTGCTGTCGCGGTCGCGGACGGCGGCGATGAACAGGCTGCGTCGTGGGCCGCCGGCCAGGGCGCGGGTGACCGCGATCGCCGACCATCGTCGGGTGAGGACGTCGGTGGCGGGGTCGAGTAGTCGTAGCAGTCCTTCTCGGTCGTCGAGGTGTTCGAGGTGGCCCAGCAGGTCGGGCAAGGTTCGCCCGCGACCGGTGTCGGTGTCGGTGTCGAGGAGGAGGTCGATTCCTGGTGTGGTGGTGGCGATACCGGTGCCGGGAGTCGACCAGTGCAGGGCGCCGACGGTGGGGCGGGCCGGTGGTGGGCGCGAGCGCGGTCCGGCCCAGAGTTGGACCGCGTCCACGGTGTCGGCGGGTCCGAGGACGGGGACGGTGATCACCCGCATCTGAGCTCCGGTGGGCAGGTAGACGGTGCCGACCTGTGGTTGTGCCTGGGTGCGGGTGGCGTCGAGGACCGCGGGGAGGCGGTCGGCGACCGCGGCGGAGCCGGCGACGCGGGTGCGTGTCAGTCGGGTGTGGCGGCGGGGGTGGGCGCCCTCGGCCACGACCCATCCCCGTTCCGGTCCCTCACCGAGCTGCAACAGCACCCACGGGTTGACCGAGGCGTGCGCGGCGGCGCGCTCGGCCCGATTCGGTCCCGGGACCGGATGATCGGTGTGTGCCTGGGTCATGATTCACCGCCTGTCTCGAACGAACCCCGCATCGCCTGCGGAGGTTGCGGGTTGTGGTGGCGTCGGTGTTCTGCCCACGGTCGACGTGGCCGGTGTCCGTGGATGGCCGCGCTCAGGTTCGCGATCGCGGTCAGGACCGCGATCACACCGACCGGCACGACGTCGACGACCGCGCTCACAACGCACCCGCTTCCCGCGCGCCGGCCCGCGCCCACATCGATGCCGGGACCGAGGTGCACCATGCGGTCGCGGACCCCGGCCTCCCCTGCCCGCAGGCATGCCCGGTCGAGGTCCGATGTGGAAGCGCCCACGTCATCCCAGGGAGCGTTCTCATGGTTTGATGCGCATATCCGGATAGCGGTATGTAGTACGCCTCGCTGCGTGCCGGGCTGCTGTGCGCGGCGGTGGCGTCGCAGGGGGTGGTGCGCAGCGGGTGGGTCAGTATCCACGCGGCGGCGAGCAGGATGGCCAGGGCGGCGAGTATGCCGATCAGTTCGAGGACGGCCCTGCGGGTGGGAGTCCCCCGCGGTCGTCGCCTCCGGTGTGGGGTCGGTGGGTGGGGTGTGGTGATGATGCCGTCGCGGGTGAGGTTGTCGGACAGGTTGATCCAGGTCGCGCCGGGGCGGAGGTTTCGGCAGTGGATGACCGCGACCGAGGTGAGTCCGCCGTGGGCGAGTTGTTCCAGGGTGCGGGGTAGTTGGCGTAGGGGGCGGCCGATGGTTCGGGGTGTTCCGAGCACGATCAGGACCGCGGTGTCGATGCTCACCGCGGCCAGGGTCGGGGCAGCCGACGCGTGGTTGCTGTGGTGGCTGATCACGACGATGCGGTGGTCGTGGAATCCGACGAAGACGAGGTGGGCTCGGTCGGGGGTCTCGACGCCGAGGACGGCGCGGGCCGCGGTGAGGGCCTCGTCGATGGCGGGGGTGAGATCAACGCGCGGCCGCATGTGGGGTTGGGGTGGTTCGGGGGCGCTCATTTCAGTGGGCTTTCGTTCGCGTCGACAGGGATCGCGCCCATTCGCTGTGGCAGCTCGGCGCCGGTCCGGCGACCGTGCATCCGGAACGCCCCGGCGGGGACGCGTAGGACGGCGGGGAGGCCGTCCTACCCGCTGCGGGGTCTTGTTGGTGGGTGCCGGGTTCGGTGGTGTGGGCGAGAGTGAGTGCGATCAGGCAGGCGAGCAGGACCGCCCACCCGGCGGGTCGGAGGATCGCGCGGGTGGGCGTGGCGGTGCGTCGGGTGGGCGGGCCTGGGGTGGTCACGGTGTCGACAGGTCCTCGGCGAGTGCGCCGAGCCAGTCGGCGGCCTGTCGGGTGTGCCCGGTGGGGCCGTAGCCGGTGTGGTGGGCGGGCGCGGTGAACAATTGTCCGAGGACCGCCGGGTCGAGCAGGTCGGCGTTGTCGGCCGCGACCTGTGGAAGCGCGGCGAGGACCTGGCCGGCCAGTCGGGGGATCTGGGCGAGGGGATCGGCGACGACGGCCGCGGTGAGCGCGGCGACCTTGTCGGCGACGGCTTGTTCGCTGCCCGCGTGCGGGCCCGGTCCGGGCTGGGCGGCGTCGGCGATACGTTGGGAAATGCTCTGCCGGGGTGCATAGTCGACCCCGGCCTCGGTGATCGACAGGTCGTCCAGGATGACGGCCGCACCGGTTTCGGCGACGGTCGCCGACCACGCGGCCCCGACCGACTCGACCGCGGTCACCGGGTCGCCGAGGTCGGCCTGGGCCAGGACGCCCGCGGCGGTGCGCAGGGCCGCGGCGTTCGTGGGTGCGTCGCAGGCCAGGTCGGCGGGCACGCACAACTCCCCTACCCTGCCCGACAGTTCGGCGTAGTCGACTCCGGCGCCGACGATGCCGGGGTTGGCGGGAACGGGGTTCAACCGCACCGTGGAGGTCGAGGAGCCGTCGGCGCCCGGGGCGGGGTCGGGGGTGGTTTGGCCGGGTCGGCCGGGCAGCGGGTCGACGCCGGGGTTCTTGGCCGGGTTGCTGAGCAACGCGACACCGGCCACCTGCTCCGGCGCGACAGGTCCGGCACCGGTGCCGACTTGTTGCGCGAACTCCGAGACCGCCAGCGCGCCTTGGGAGTAGCCGACCGCGGCCAGTCGTGTGTCGGGGCACTGGCCGAGTGCGGTGGTGGCCATCTCGGTGAGGTTGTGGCGTGCCTGGTCGACGGAGTCGGCGAAGGGCAGCCGCCCGGTTCCGGTGCCGAGCACCGCGCCGAAGCCGGCGTCGTAAGGGACGTAGGCGCGCACGACCTCGGGGTGGTCGGCCAGCGTCGGGCCGAGGATCAGCCCGAGCATGCCGCTGTCGGTGTGCGGGTCCGCGTACGGGGTGGATTGGCCGGTGCCCTGGACTCCGAGGACCAGCAGCGCCGGGCACGGCGCGCCGTCGGGGATCGCCGCGGGCGGCTCGGCGGCCGCCGCGGCCGAGCCGGTCATCAGGGCCGCGGCGGCGGTGCACGCTGCCGCACCCCACACGCGGGTGCCTCGCCGTGTGGACCGCGGGGGATGTCGATAGTGCTTGCTCACAGGCTTTTTCGTTCCTCACAGGTTGTGCCGCTGCGCGGCGCAAAGGTCGATGACGGACGCGGTGCGCACTCGGCGCGGGTGTGCGGGGCCGCGCCGAGTGCGGGGCCGGTGCTACAGGAACGGCAGCACCGAGTAGACGATGTTGAGCACGATCGAGCTCGCCGTCTGCGCCAACGCCAGACCGTTGGCCAGCGCACCCAGAATCTCGTTCATGAATGAACTCCCTTGCATTTTTCGGGCAGGACTCAACCCCGCCGGACCCAACAAATTTCGAGGCACGTTGAATTCGCGTACGGTCGCGAATTCGCCCCGCTACACGATCAGGGGAACACGAATCCGGAAGAACCAACGGGTTCGTGTCGACATCGACACGACCCGGTCTCCCCCGTCCTGCGATCCCCTGCGTTGCGTTCCGCATCGAGTTCGGGTGAATTCGATTCTCCGGGTTCGCCGTGGGGAACCCGGAATTCGGAACGCCTCAAGCATTCGACACCCGCGACACGGTGTCAATCCATCCCACCCGCACAAAACGACGGCCCCGATCCCCCGACCCGCACACAACGATTCACCGCCCGCCGATCACCCGCCGCAACCACGCCCCACAGCGACGGCACAATGCACCTGAGGCGTTTTTCCAGCATCTATGCCGCGCAGGCAGCCGCACGCCACGAGACGGGAAGCGAAACCTACCGGCCCCGCCCCCGGACGGACACCGCAGTCGAACAACACCAGTCAGCGCAGGAACTACACGACCGATGTTTCCTGACTCCCCCGCGTATTCTCACCCTTACCGGGAGCGGACACCGAGTTTTCTCCGGTTTGTCGGCGGTGACCCGCAAACATTGTGCGGGTCACCGATATTGATCCCCCCGGAAGCTTTGTGGTTGCGTTATTGCATCGCTCGACATCCGCGACTACAGCAGGCGAGCGACGCCCGATCCGCCGGTGTCGTGCGCCGATCATCTGCCGTCTAATTCGCGCACTGCTCCCCCTTCACAGAGAATTACGGTGCCTCGTGTCTTCCATCGCTCCGCCTTCTTCGATCACCGCCGACGATGCTCGCTGGCGTCGGCCCGCGCGAACCCGCACAATCCAGTTGGGCCGGCTTCGCCTGACCCATGTCCGTGACGGGGCGGTGGCGTTGCGCACGCAGTACTGGCTTCCCGCCGCGACCGTCGAGGACCTCGACCGCTACCGCGGCCATCTGGACGAGGCGGGCAACCTCGCGGCCGGGATCGGTGGACTGCTCGTCGGCCAGGACACGATGATCGACGCCGGGTTCGGGCCCTTCTCCTTCCCGGCCCATCCCGACAACCCGGTCTTCGGGCACATGTTCGGCGGTGAACTACCCACCAACCTCGCCCGCGCCGGCCATCGCGCCGACCAGGTCCGCTCGGTGCTGCTCACCCACCTGCACCTGGACCACTGCGGCTGGCTGGCCTACCCCGAACCCGACACCGACACACCACCGTTCGCCCACGCCCGGGTCTACGTCCACGAACGCGAATGGGCCGAACGCGAACACGCCCTCGACACCGGCGGCCTCACCCCCGAAGCCCTGGACCTGCTCGCCGCGCGAGTGGTCACCTTCGGCGACGACCAAGAGATCGTGCCCGGCATCCGATCGGTCCCCCTGCCCGGCCACACCGTCGGCCACACCGGATTCCTCATCACCTCCGGCCGGCACCGACTCTGGGTCCTGGGCGATGCCCTGCACACCCCGATCCAGATCCGCCACCCCGACTGGTCCCCCCACGCCGACCACGACCCCCACCGCGCCGCACTGAGCCGAACCCGACTCCTCGAAGCACTCACCGACAGCCCGGACCTGCTCTACGCCAACCACTTCGCCGACGTCGTCTTCGGAACCATCACCCGCAACGACACCGGCACCACCTTCTGGCAGCCACACCACGACTGACCGACCCGAACCACCGCCCAACCGCCGGGACCCATCGCCGATGTCCAACTCCGCCGGCACGAACAGCGCCTGCCGACCGAACCTGACCACGGCCACCGACGGCCGGGCTCGCGTCGGCCCCGTGGTGGGCGAACCTCTGATCGCCCCACCACCGACACGCGACGGCCGAGCGAAGGACGTATCACCACATGCGCCGACCTCACCAGGGAGCATCACCGTGGACTCCGACACCACACCAGGACGGGAATCGACCTCCATTGAATCCCCACCCCGGCAGAATCATTCTCCCGGGGGCCGATCCGATCTCGCGCACCACGATTCGAGTCCGGCGTCGTCCGCGCTGTCCACCCTGTTCTCAGGGCTCTACGAGCCCGCGGTCACTGTGCAGGCGACACAGCAGATCCTGGCGCCGGAGTTTCCGTTTCCCGACGACTCCGAACACATCTCCACCAGTGGGGTGCATTTCACGATGACAGTCGTCGACCGCAACGGGCGAATCGCCGCAGCCCCGGCCGCACGGCACCTGGCATGGGTGGTGGGACAACACTTCTCGATCCGAGCGCACCGCAACTCGGTGGTGACGATCCTCCGCTGCGCTGACGGTGCGCCGCTGCGCCCCCACGGATTCCTCCACATCCCGATGCGCGTGCGCGGCCAGTGCCGGATCACCGTGGGCGATCGTGTCCTGCTCGCCGCGTCCCGCGAACACGACCGCCTCGTGGTCTACCCGCCCCGCGCCCTCACCACCGCGCTCCACGCGGATCGCCCCGACCTGTGGGAACGCGCGTCATGAAAGACGCCGAGGTCGCCGACCTGCTCCAGACCATCTCCCGACTCGGTCTCACCGTCGTCGGCAAGGACCACCACCCGAATCCCGCCCCGATGCCGACCTTCGGCGAGTTCATCACCCGAGTCACCGCTGCCGCTACCCCGATCCAACGCGAGACCTACGGGTGCTACTGGAAGATCGTCGCCGCGGAATGGGACGAGCGCGCACTCGACGAACCCACCTCCCTCGAGATCACCGGACTGATGAACCAGCACCAGGCCCGCGCGGTGGTCCGATCGAACTGGCGCGGCGGGATCGGCGCCAAACGCAACCTGCTCTACGCCATCCGCTGCCTCTACCGCTACGCCGAACTCGACAACCTCATCCCCCCTGCCGACAACCCGGCCACCAACGTCGAGATGCCACGCAAACTCGACAGCACCCGACACGCACTACTGCCCGAACAGGTACGCGACCTCGGCCGAATCGCCGCCGAAACCGGCAACGACACCGAACTCGACGCCCTCATCCTGCGCCTGCACATCGAAACCGCCTGCCGCCGAGAAGCCGGACTACGACTCGACCACGACGACCTCAGCACCGCCGACAGCACCGTACTGCTCCACCACAAAGGCGGCGTCGACGCCTGGCACCCCATCACACCCATACTCATGGACCGCCTGATCAGACACTACGAAAACCGCGGCGGCCCCGACACCGCCGCCGGCACCCGCATCTACCGCACCCACACCGGCAAACCCATCACCGACCGCCGCTACGACAACCTCCACACCCGCTTCCACCACCACCTCCCCTGGGCCGGAGCCAAAGGCGTCACCGTCCACTGGCTCCGCCACACCACCCTCACCTTCGTCGAACGCGAATTCGGCGAAGCCATCGCCCGCCGCTACGCCGCCCACCGCGACCCCGGCACCACAGCCACCCCCATCTACACCAAAGCAACACTCGGCGAATGCGCACAAGCACTCGTCGCCGTCACCGGACAAGACCACCCCCTCGCCACACGCACCCGCCGACGGACCTGACACCGCACCGCGGACGCAGGAGAAGTCGGCGACGACATGTGGAGCATCGGCGCTGGATCCCGGCAAGACGGTCACCGCAGCCTGTCGGTGGTGGCTTGTTCGGTACAGTCCGAGCCGTTGTCGGTCCGGTCGGGTCGCACGAACCCGGACCGGACCGACAACGTTCATCTTCGACGCGGAGCCGACGAATACCTCGCGGCAGTCCGCAGTGCCGCCTTCCACACAGCCCGGCACTACGAGCAGCTGACCCGCACAACCGCCGTAGGCCCGCTGCTACCCCGCGCACAATTCGACCGAGCACTCGCGTCGACGGCGGACTCGCCTTCCACCAAAATCTCTGGATCACGCCCGGCCCGAGGCCCCTCTCGCGCACAGTTTCACGTCAGCTACGACACTTTTTCCGTGCCACGTGTTGGAGTGCACTCGCACACACGGAGAACGATCAGTGGAACACGCTCTGAACTGCACTGATTGATGGCGTATCTGCAACTTCACGACAGGTGTGACACGCCGAAAAGTATGCCGGCGTTACAGCCAGGTGGAGGTTCGGCGGTGATCGCGCCGGTCATCCCGCCGCCGACGCGGTTTGCCGACCAAGATCGCCGAGGACGGGAACCCGCGAGCCGATCCGCCGACCGGGCGGCACCCGCACAGTTCAGTCGACATCGAACGCCGCCAGGTCCGGAAATGCTTCTGCCACAGCCTTGTTGGCGATCGTACCGGCAATGGTGTTGAGGCCGCGGGCGAGCGCGGGGTCGTTGGCGACCGCCTGGTGCACGCCGTGGGCGGCGAGCGTGCTGACGTAGGGCAGGGTGGCGTTGGTCAGGGCCGGGGTCGAGGTGGCGGCGGCCGCGCCCGGCATGTTCGCCACGCAGTACATGATCGACTGTCCGATCGTGAACGTCGGCGCGTCGTGGGTGGTCGGTCGCGTACCGGCGAAACATCCGCCCTGGTCGACCGCGATGTCGACGAGCACACTGCCTGGCTTCATAGCCTCGATGAGATCGATGCCGACCAGTTCGGGCGCCTTCTGGCCAGGTATGAGGACCGCCCCGATCAGGAGATCGGCTTCGATGGCGGCTCGCTCGATCTCGAGGGCACCGGAGGCCAACGTCTTCACACGGCCGCGATAGATACCGTCGAGCGCGCGCAGCCGGGCGGCCGAGATGTCGAGTACGGTGACGTCGGCGCCCGCACCGACGGCCTGCATGACCGCGTTGGAACCGGTGATCCCGGCACCGATGACGGTGACCTTCGCCGGGCGCACGCCGGGCACTCCGGCGAGCACACAGGCCCGGCCGCCATTGCTGCCGAGCAGGTGATACCCGCCGACGAGCACCGACATTCGGCCCGCGACCTCGCTCATAGGTGCCAGTAACGGCAGGCTGCCGTCGACCGGCTGCACCGTCTCGTAGGCGAACGCGGTGGTGCCGCTGCTCAGCAACGCGTCCACCAGCGGTTCGTTCGCCGCGAGATGCAGGTAGGTGAACAGGGTGAGATTCGCGCGCAGGAAGCGGTATTCCTCGGCGACCGGTTCCTTGACCTTCAGCACGAGTTCGGCGACCCAGGCATCATCGGCGCTGGTCAGGACGGCACCGGCGGCACAGTAGTCGTCGTCGGTGATGGCGCTGCCTCCCCCGCACCGGCCTGCACCGCGACGGTGTGGCCGGCAGCGGTGAGTTCGCGGACACCCGAGGGGTGATCGCCACCCGGTACTCATGGTTCTTGATCTCACTGGGGATACCGATCCGCATCGTCGGTCCTTTCGTTGTTCGGATATGGCGCGGTGTCATGAGCCTCCCTCGAGCGGCACCCGTCACCGCGACCGGATGGCTTTGAACGCCTCGTTCGCGATGTCGAGGGTGCGGGCGATATCGGCACGGGTGAGCGCCGCGTTGATGAAGTGGTTGTGATGCGAGGTCAGGAACACCCCGCGCCGCACGCACTCGGCGATCCAGTCCTGATGCAGCATCAGCGAGTCGTCACCGTCGAGCCGCAGGTAGAACAGCGCGGGCTCACCGGAAGTGATAAGGGTGTGGTCATTACTCGCGGCCACATCCTCGAGTCCGCGCACAGTTCGGCGCCGAGTTCACGAAACATCCTCGGGCCGTCGATACGGCGCAATTTCTCGATGGTGGCGATACCCGCCGCGAACGGGACCGCACTCATCCAGTAGCTGCCGGTGTAGGTGATGGAACTCACGGCCTCGCGCAGACTGTCGGCACCACACAGTGCCGAGACGTTGTAACCGTTGGCGATGGCCTTGCAGAAGCAGATGAGGTCGGCCCGGAATCCGAAGTAGTGGTCGCTGCCCGCCATGTCGAGACGGAAGCCCGCGCGGACGTCGTCGACGATGAGCACCACACCGAACTCGTCGCACAGCTTGCGCACTCCCTGCCAGTAACCGACAGCGGGCGCGATGTTGTCGCCGAAGTTGCGGTGCTGGTAGGGCTGGGCGATCAGGGCTGCGATCGCGCCGCGATGTTCGGTGAACACCGTGCGCAGCGCCTCCAGATCGTTCCACTGCACCTGGATGTTGCCCGCGACGTCCTGTTCGAGGACACCCGGATAGTCCAGCTTCTGGGTCCACGGCGCGACACCGTGGTAGTAGCCCTCGATGAACACGATCCCGCGCCTGCCGGTCGCCGCGCGCGCGGTCATGATCGCCAAGGTGGTGACGTCGCCACCGTTCTTGGCGAAGAAGGCCCAATCGGCGCCAGCCACCGTGTCGACGAGCAGTTCGGCGAAATCCACCATGACCGTCGAGGGGATGGTCAGACATCGGTGAGCGCCGCCTGCGCCTGCGCGGCTTCGGCGACATCGCGGTCACCGTATCCGAGCACGTTCGGCCCGTATCCGCACATGTAGTCGATGAATTCGTTGCCGTCGACATCCCAGAAGCGGGTGCCCTCGGCACGCAGAGAGTACAGCGGGAACGCCGAACGCGGGATGTAGCAGCCCTCGCTCGGGCCCTGGTGTCCGTAGATGCCACCCGGGATGACCCGCACCGCGCGCCGGAAAACAACATCGCTGGTGTCGTACCGGTAGGGGGTGATGGTCTGATGGCTTTCGGTGGCGGTCATCGTGATCGTGCTCCCAGGTAGGCCCCGACCCGGTCGAGGATGCGATTGGTGTTGTCGACGAGCGGGATGAATCCGCGCATGGCGATGCGGCCGTCGCAGACACAGGCGAGCGCACTCTCGCGGCCGGCGAGGATCGCACCGGCCACGTCGAGGTCGGCGAAACGCAGTGTCGCGCGTGGCGGCCATCGGCATCCTCGACCAGACGCAGAGTGTGGTCGGTGACCTGGATGCGGTGGCGCACCTCGTCGCCGACCTCGAGGTCGAGTGATCCGTCGGGCATGTGGTGGGCCCAATAACGGCCGCCGCGATCGAGATTGCCGACGACGACAATGGCTCTGGTCGCGACGTGCAGTGCGAAGCGGGTGCTGATCTCGGCGAACTGTGGATCGGCCAGCCGCTCGGGCTCCGGTTTCAGGTAGCCGGCGAGCATTTCGGTGAGCGGACCGAAGACCGCGCCGAGGAAGCGCAGGCCGCGCGGACCAGCCAGCGGACATGGGTCTTTCGTCCCCGCTATGACGGCGTTGAGGTGCGCGACCGAGGAGAACAGCAGGCGCGGCCCCGCGTGACCGGATGCCGTGCGCGTCACCCCGGTGACGGTGAAGGTGAAATGGGCCCGTGGGCCGCCGCGCACCACCAGTGTGAGCGAGGTCGGCGTGTGCACTTTGGTCAGCACGGCACCCGCCTCGGTGGACAGGCGCGCGAGTTCGGGGAGTGCGTCGAGAACCGCATGCAGATTCACGGCGGCCAGGACGTGTTCGTCCAGTTCGGTCAGCACGCATGTGGCCCTTCGGTAGGCGGGCGGAGCGCGGTTGGCGATCCGGCGAGCGGTCGTCGGTGACAGGGCGGGCTGTCCGGCGGCGAGCCGGACCGCCCGATCGGCGGTCGGTGGGCCGGTCACGGCACCCGGACGGGTTCGGGTCCGGCGATCCTGCGCTGCCCGGCAGCCAGGATCAGCCTGCGCGGCACGAATCGGACCGCCAGCGCCATGAGGCGATTGGCCAGACCGACCGTGACCACCGGCGCGTCGCCGCGGTCGATCGCCCGGAAGGCTGCGTCCACGACTTCCTCGACGGTGGCCACGCGGCCGACCTTGAACCGTTCGGTCCCGGCGACCTCGAAGAACTCGGTGGCGATCGGGCCGGGACACAGTGCGAGCACCCGCAGGTCGCTGCCACGGGTCTCCTGCCAGATAGCGGCGGTCAGCGACGTCAGATACCCCTTGGCCGCCGCGTACACGGCCAGGGTCGGCAGCGGCTGATGTGACGCCGTACTCGAGATGTTGAGAAGCACACCCCGTGGTGCCCGGAGCAGGGCGGGCAGCAACAGCCGGGCCAGCAGGGTCGGCGCGGTGATGTCGACGGCGATCTCCTCGGCGATACGGGCCGGATCCTCGTCAACGAACTCGTCGGCGGTACCGAAGCCCGCACAGTTGACCAGCACGTCGACCCGGTCGCTCGCGGCCTCGATATCGGCCACCAGCGCCTCGGGTACGCACGGGTCGGCCAGATCGCCGACCAGTACCCGGACACCGACCTGATATTCCGCGCCGAGTTCCCGCGCTATCGCCTGTAGGCGCGCGGCCCGGCGCGCGATCAGGACCAAGTCGTAACCGCGGGCCGCGAACCGGGTCGCCAATCCCCGGCCGAGTCCGGAACTGGCCCCGGTGACAACGGCGAGCGGCCGGTGCCGAGTCGGCATATAGATATCCTTCATGGTTTTGCCGGAAATCGACCGGCGAACTACTGGACAAGTGACCAACTTCGTTTATCTAATATTCCAAAACGCGCCCCGGTCAAGTCCGTGTCATGGGATTTACACGATCGCGACGAACCGGAAACGCCGGGTTCGAAGACGCCGTACAAATATATTCGGCAGGCGATTCGGACATGACCCCCCGGAATGCCGGGCGACGCACGGCGCCACTACCCGACAGGCGTCGCGCTGCGGGCGGGCCACTCCCGCCGGCCCGATATCTACGCACTGAGCTGCCCTGATGTGCTCCGGAACACAGTGGCCCCCGATCGGCCACAGGCTGGCGCGAAACGGCCAGAATGCACGCACGACGCGAGGTGCGCACGATCCCCGAATACGCTCGCCACAGGCTCGCCGGATTGCCCGGTCGGTGCGGACGCGGAGGTTCGCAATCTTCCCGATTGTTGCGCGGGGCGTTATCCGGCGAGCCGCTCACACCCACAAATTACTTCCCCGCCACTCGGCCTCCGCATTGCAGCGGAGCTCGCCCCGCCGCATCATTAGCTCCCGTTGCCCCGAGCGAATGATGCCACCACATCGAAAGAAATCGACCGGCACCCGGACACGAATTCCCGAATCGTTGCGGGGGCGCCCGGAATATTCCGCACCCGAATGCACCCCCAGCCGCCACCACGGTCTGGACACGATGTCATGGAATTGGTGAGAGTCAATGGAATACACAACTATGTCGCAGTTCGACGTGAAGCCGGGTCGGCTGCGGCTCTGGCGCGCCACCTCCGCGCCGGATGCCCGGTGGCATCTCGACCACCGCCCCCTCACCACCGCGCACAAGCAGTACTGCCGCGAATCGTCCCCGGTGATCCCCGGCCCGGCCGTGGCCGCTGGATCGGCACCATCTTCGAGATGGATGCCGCGCTGCACGTCGGCACCTTCCGCGACATGCTCTGGATGTGGCACGCCCGCCACGAAGGGCTGCGGACCACCGTCGTCCTCGATTCCGATCCCCGCCTCCCGATCTGCCGGCTGACCTGCGACGCCATCGATGTCGACATCGTGGACGAGGACAGCACTGACCGGGACGACGCCACCGAACTCAACCGGCACCTGTGCGAGATCATGGAATCGGACCTGTCGCCGCTGGTGTGGCCGCACCTGCTAGTCGCGACGGTCGAACACCGTGACGGGGCGGGCTTCACTATCCTGGTCGGCGCCGATCACTCGGTGATGGACGCCTATAGCCAATTGCTCGTGATCACCGAGTTGCACACCGCCGATTACGCCGTCCTGGAACGGCGAAGCGCCGCCCAGCTCACCACCGATTCACCCGCCGTCGAAATCTGGCGGGATTTCCTTGCACGCTCCGGCGGTCTGTTCCCTCGGTTCCCGGTGCCGATCGCCACGTCATCGACCGCGACCCCGGCGGCGCAGACGAGTATCTCGCAATGGCTGCTCAGTGACGAAGAGGCATACGCCGCAGAGCAATTCGCGGCCGATCTCGGATTCCGCCCGCCCGTCGCGATCTTCGCCGCCCTGACCCTGGCGGCCAGGACGGTGACCGGCTCCACCGTCTTCCGCACGATCATGCCGCTGGCGACCCGGCCGACCACCCGCTTCTCCGCATCCGTCGGATGGTTCGTCAATATCGCACCACTCGAGGTCGAAGTGTCCGCCGACGCCGACTTCCCGGACGCGCTGGTGGCCGCCCACACCGCCCTGAGCCGCGCGAAACCGACGATGACGCAACCGGCGGCACGCATCATGGAACTGCTCGGCACCACCGACTACCCCCGGTTCGCCATCTCGTTCGTCGACCTCCGGTGCCTGCCCGACGCTGAGCCGATCGCCGGACTCAACGGCCGCACCCTGCGCGCGGACTCCTACGCCGACGACGAGATCTACTTCTGGGTGGGACGGATGAGCCGCGGCCTGAACATCTCCTCGCGCTTCCCCGCCACCTGGCCCGTCACCATGGTGCAACGCTTCATCTACGCCTTCACCGAGGTGCTGCGCGAGGCCGCCCATCGCACCACCGGCCTGCGCGCCGTCGCGGTGGTGCCCGAGCCGGGCAAAGGGGTGGCGTGATGCGGTTCGTGCCCCTCGCCGATGCCGTGCGGGTCCGGACCCGGCCGGTGCTCATCGCCGCGACTGCGGCCGCGCGCCGAGGCGGCCGCCGCCCGCGAGTCCACGGCACCACCGACGTTCCTGCAGGCCGATCATCTCCGCACGGCCGATCCGGGCGCCCCGGTCTACCTCGGTATGGTGACCACCATCGCCGGTGTCCTCGACACCGCGCGGCTGGTGAAAGCGGTCTCCGCCTTCGTGCGCACCCACGACGGACTCAGAACCTGGTTCGACCGCGCCGACACCGCACCTGTGCGCCGGATCGTGGCACCCGAGGCGGTCGCGTTCGAAGCGGTCCCCCTGCCCGATCCCGCACCAACAGGATGGACCGACGCACTGCTACGGCACTTCGAATCCGCCGTATCCCCGTTCGAGTGGCCGGGCGCCTGTTTCGCGGCCATTCCGCGCGAACACGACTTCGAGCTGGTGTTCGTGGCCGATCACGCCTTCAGCGACGGTATCTCACAGGCGATGGCCGCCGCCGAACTCACTGCCCGCTACCACGGCACGAACCCGGCAACGGTATCCGGCGACGACAATGCCGACTACGCGCTGCGCGAACACGAGCGAGCCGACGACTCCCTCGCCGACGCGCTGTATCCGTACTGGGAACACGCGCTGGGCCGCACCGGATTCCGACTGCCCGGCGCCCCGATCGATCTCGGCGTCCCCGAGGGCAGCAGGCACCGCCGCAGCCTGCGCCGCACCGAACTGCTCGCAACGACGGCCGCTGACTCCTTCGACCGGTGCGTCGCCGCCAGTGGTGCCACCATGGCGGCGGGGGTGTTCACCGCTCTCGCACTGACCGAATTCGAACTCACCGGCCGCGAACGGTTCTGGACACTGAATGTCGCCTCGGTGCGGCACGGCCGCCGCTTCGCCACATCACAGGGCTGGTTCTGCAATTTCGTGCCGATGACCTTCCCCCTCGGCGAGCAGCCCACCTTCCTCGGTACCCTGGCCGCCGCGCACCGTGCCGTGGTCCACACCCGCCGGATGTCACGACTGCCCGCCCACGCCGCCCTCGGACGGCTGATGGCATCCGGCCGTGGCGCCGAACTCGTGACCCGCGAACCGTATTTCGTGACCGTTCTCGACCTGCGCCACGGCACCCGCTCGGCTGCCAACGACCCCGACACCAGGCTCTTCACCGCCGACACCGATACCTCGACGGTGTCGATCTGGGTGGGTCGCGACGATACCCGGTACCCCCTCGGCCTCGGCGCCCCCGATGTCGCGGTGGCCACCGAACGGCTCGCCGACTACACCGACAGGTTGTGCCGGATCATGGCGGCGATCGCGGTGACCGGCGACTACACCGCCGAGGCACCCGCCGCCGATCCGGTACACCCATGAAGGCCCTGCTAGCCTTCGGGGGCAGCCGGGGCGATGCCCAGCCCGGTATCCTGCTGGCCCGCGAGCTGATCGATCGCGGCCACCGGGTGACCCTGGCGGTCTCACCCAATCTGGTCGAATTCGCCTGCGGCCACGGCATTCCCGCGATCGCCTTCGGCCTCGACACCAACGACCTGTTGCGCGCCCAGTTCGATAGCGGTCCTGCGGGCGGCCCGCTGCGCCGGCTGCGCCGACTACGCGACCTCAACCGGCAGGGATTCACCGAGTCGGCCGAGGAGTTGCTCGGGGCCTTCGACGGTACCGAACTGGTCGTGGCGGCCATGGCGGGTGAGGAAGTGGGGCGCGCCGTCGCGGCCGTCGGGTTCGCCTCGGTGCACTTTTTCCCGATCCATCCGAACCGCTCGGTGCCGATCGTGCCCACCGCGTGGGGGTCGGCGGTGCCCGGCCAGGTGAACCGGGTCGGCTGGGCAGCGGCCGGACGAGCACGGGCCTGGGCGCTCGCGCCCGACGTCGCCGCACTGTGCGCCCGCGAACCCGGCGCCGCCCGACGGCCCGCCGAGATCGCCCTCCATGCCTACGATCGGCGCCTGTTCGGCCCGTTGTCGCTGGAGTGGGATGCGGCACGGCCGTTCGTCGGCTTCCTGGTACCGACCGAGATGACCCGGCCCGACGACGACACCGAACTCGACGAGTGGCTCGCGGCGGGTCCGCCACCGGTGTACGCGGGATTCGGGTCCATGCCGGTCGGTGACGTCGACGCGGTGATCGCCCTGCTGCGTTCGGCATGCCTGCACCTCGGGCGCAGGCTGCTGTTCGTCGGCGCGGCGCCCTCACGGACCACCTCTGATCTCGCCGTCCGCGCGGCCGTCTCGCATTCCTGGGTGCTCCCGCGTGCGCCGTGGCGGTGCACCACGGCGGCGCGGGGACCGTCGCGGCCACCCTGCGCGCCGGAATCGCCTCGGTGGTCTGCTCGTTCCTGGCCGATCAACCCTACTGGGGGCGACGCCTGGAAGCCTTGGGAACCGGTGTCACACTGCCGTTCACCCGGCTCACCGAGGCCAGGGCGCGGCAGCTGCTGACCATCGCGATGAGCGCCGGGGCCGCCGGGCGCGCGGCGACCTTCGCCGCCGAATTCGCCGACGACGGGTTGGTCCGAGCAGCCGACGCCCTCGAACGGCACACGACCGCCGCCAGGACCGCCATCGGGAGACGACATGGATGAGCCACCCGCGATCGAAACCTCGAGGCTAAGCAAGTCCTACGGCGAAACCACCGTGGTCGACGGTATCGATCTGGTGGTGGACCGTGGATCGGTACTCGGCCTGCTCGGCCCCAACGGCGCGGGCAAGACCACCATGGTGCGCATGCTGGCGACCTCACCCGCCCCACCAGCGGACATGCCAGGATCTTCGGCTACGACACCGTAGAGCAGGCACGGCCGCCCGGTCCATGACCGGCCAGTACGCCTCCCTCGACGCTGGTCTGTCGGCCGAGGAGAATCTGCGCGTCCTCGGCCGTCTGCTCGGGCTGTCGCGCCGCGCCGCGCAGCGGCGCGCGAGTGAACTGCTGGCACAGTTCGAACCCACCGAGGTGGCCCGGCGCGCGGCCCGCGCACTGTCGGGAGGTACCCGCAGGCGACTCGATCTGGCAGCCACCCTGATCACCGCACCGGCACTGATCTTCCTCGACGAACCGACCACCGGGCTGGACCCGCACACCCGCAACTGCATGTGGGAATCGCTACGCGCACTCGTCGAGCAGGGCGTCACCATCCTGCTGACGACCCAGTACCTCGAGGAAGCGGATGCGCTGGCCGACCGGATCGCCGTCATCGACCGTGGCGCGATCATCGCCCACGGCACCCCGGAAGAACTGAAGAGCTTGGTCGGCGAGGACAGTCTGAGCCTGCGCCTGGTCGACCCGGCCCGCGTCCCCGACGCGGTGTCGACGGCGGAACGGATCTCGGGAGCCGTACCACGGGTCAGCGCCGAGGATCTCTCCCTCACGGTGCCGCTGCGCACCGTCGAGCTGGCCACCACGATCCTGATCGAGTTCCAGCGCAGCGGAATCCGCCTGCGCGGGTTCGGTGTCGACCGGCCCGACCTCAACGAAGTGTTCTTCGCACTCACCGGCCACACCCCCTTGCCAGGAGCCGCCCGATGACCATTATCACCAACACCGCTGTCGACTCGCGACCACGGCCGCGCACCCCGGTCGCCGCGATCGGCACCCGTGCCGTCGCGCACCAGGTGTGGATCATGACCGTGCGCGGTCTGCTGACCTTCCGGCGCAATCCGCAATTGCTGTTCGACGCGGTGGCCCTGCCGATCATCACCCCGGTCCTCATCGGCGGCATCTTCGGCAATGCCATCGCGGGCAGTACGCAGGCGTATCTGCCGGTGCTGATTCCCGGCGTGCTGGTGCAGATCGTGCTCACCGCCTCCGTCACCACCGGTGTCCAGTTGTGCGAGGACGCGAATTCCGGTGTGCACGAACGGTTCCTCACCATGCCGATCGCCCGGCTCACCCCGATCGCGGGCCTGCTCACCGCGGGCATCGTGCGTTATGTCATCGCGGCGTCGACACTGCTGATCGTCGGATATCTGATGGGCTATCGCCCGCTGTACCCGCTGCTGCTGGTGGCCGGTGCCTGCCTGGTCGTGGTGGTGACGGCGGCCATGAGCTGGATCTTCGCCGCGGTCGGCCTGCGGTTCTCCCGCCCGTCGGCGGTCCAGGGTGTCTCGGCCATCCTGCTGACTCTGTTCACCCTGGCCTCCAATGCCCTCGTTCCCGATTCGACGATGCCGCGCTGGCTGGCCGCCATCTCCGATGTCAACCCCGTCTCGCATCTGGTGTCGGCGGTGCGCCTGCTCACCGAGACCGGCCGTTTCGGCGCCGACGCCTGGTGGTCGTTGTGCGGTGCCTGCGTCGTGGTCATGATCTTCGTCCCTGTCACGCTGCGCGCGATGCGGCGCCACTGATCGAGAAGGACTTCGCGATGGTCTCCCCCACCGTCCCCGAGGCTGCTCCCGCGTCGTCGGCGCCCAGGCCGATGAATCGCCTCACCGCCGACGATGACCTGTTTCTCAAGGCCCACCGGATCTTCGGATCCAAACTGCTCACCCAGATCGCGTGGCGATTCGACCGGCAACTGTCACGGGACGCCGTCGAAGCTCTGCATGCCCAACTGACACAGGGCTTCTTGGCCCGGCGAGTGGTCCGCAGCCGCATCCCGCTGGCCCGGCCGTGGTGGGCACCAGCGACCGCCAGCATGGCACCGATATGGGAAACCGACCCGGTGCCCGAGGGCGGCGTGCTCGACTGGCTGGCACAGCAGGCCGAGGTCGACTTCGATCCGGCCGACGGACGGATGTGGCGCCTCTCGGCCGCACCGCACGGCACCGGATCGCTGCCGTCACTGGTGACCTCCCATGTCGGCGCCGACGGCGGCGCGGTCGTCTTCGCGGTGCGCGATGCCGTCGAACGGATCTCGCGCGGCCTGCCACCCGATCGGCACACGAGTTCGGGACGGCTGGTCGGCGATACGCCCGGTACGGGGCGACTGCGCGCCGACCTGGCCGATATGCGCGCCAGTTTGCGGGGCCATCGGCGCGGGAATCGCGGCCGCCTGGCGCAACCGTCACGTCGAGGATGCCCCGCGCCACCCCCGTACCGCCTGGCCTCGGCTCGAGCTTCCGCCGGTGCATCGGCCTGCTGAGGTCGTGGTCTCCTTCGCCCTGGCCGACTGGGAGCAGACCGCGGCGCGGTTCTCCGGTTCCTCCAACGGCCTGATGATCGGCACGGCGGTGGGCATCCTCGGACGGTCCGGACGGATCACCGACGGCACCCGTGTTCGCGTCGACGTGCCGTGGTCGACCCGCGTCGAGAACGATCCTCGCGGCAACGCCACCACCGGGGTCGCCGTCACCGTGACCTACCGCCGCAACCAGCGGGTCGACCTCGACGAGGTCAGGGCTTCCACCAAGGCCGCCCTGACAGCACACCGCGACCCGGCCACCACGCCCGCACTCCATCACCTGCAACCCCTCCAGATGGCAGTACCGGACATGATCGCCCGACGACTAGCGCAGACCTCCAAAGCGCCGGTCTGCCTGTGCACCAACCTCGGAGACTCCGCGGCGACGATCGAGGTGATCGCGGGGGTGCGGGCGCGGGAGATGGTCATGCGCCCCATCGTGGGCTCGGGCGATATCGAACTGTTCCGCCGGAGCGAGGGCGGCCTGCACATGGCGTGGTGCAGTGACGGCGACAACGTCACCTTGGTGATCGCGGGAACCGACCCTGACCGCTTCCCCACCTCCGCGCACCTGCGGCAACTGGTCACCGACGAATTCGCCACCTCGGAACTTTCCCCGCGGTTCTGGTGACGGCCCGCCGGGATGATCCGGATCATCCCGCTCTCCCCGTTCGAGGGGCATGATCCAGATATACGTCCGCCCCGGAACAGCTGCCGTAGCAGTCGTTTCCGGGGCGTCCGCATTCCCGGATGTCGTGCCCGATGCCGGTTTCGGGCACGATCACCGGATCAGGGGGTGGGCGAGAAGGCTCCGACGAGGACGCCGACGACCGAGCCGACGATGCCGCCGATGGTGCCACCGGTCATGCTCCCGGCCGCACCGCCCGCGGCGCGGCCCGCGAGACCGCCCGGTGCGGCGGCGAGACCGGCGGTCGCCGCGCCCGCGGCGGCACCGGCACCCGTGCCACCGGTGATGCAGCCGATGAGGCCGCCGAGGGCACCACCGATCGCACTGCCGATCGCGCCGCCTGCCGCCGCGGCGGGCGGGATGGCGACCAGGCCGATCTCCTCGGCCCGTACCAGCGGCGCCTCCGAGAACGTCGCAGCCGCCTCCGGCGCGATGATCGGCGTCAGGCGCGCGGAGTGCTCGCCCGCCTCGACGTTCAGCGCGACCGAACGGCCGGCCACATCGAACGTCAGGGGCACGCGGATGAGTACGGCGCCCGCGTCGTAGGCCAGCTCAAGAGCGTCGCCGACGACACGGAAGTGACCGGAATCGATATCGGTCACGACCGTGGTCGCCTCGGTCCGGACGGTCCAGTCGATATCACGCTCGACGGCCTCGGCCGAGGCCGAGCCCGCGGCGCCGACCCCGGCCGCCACCACGACGGCGCCGAGGACAACGGACAATCCAGTACTGCGGAGATAGTGCATGTGCGGTTCTCCATCCACACGGTGAGTCGGATCGGCTCGGTGATAGGGGGGCCAAAGGATTCAGCGACGCGATCTCGGGGCGAATTCCACGGCATCCGGTCGGCGGATTATCCGGGACGGGGGCCGATGAGATTCGACCCCGCGCCGCCATCGATGACATTACGGAACTCGTTACGCCCCAACCCCTATCACGGTCGCATCGGTCCGGTACGGCCACCGCGGTGTCCGGTTCTGCGCACTTCCGCTGGTACGCACCGGTATCCGACACGATGGAATCAGCCGGCGCGTACCACGGTGCCGAGGCCGGACGGGAATCAGCCACTCGCACTCACCCGGCGCACGGTGGCCGGTGAGGTACCGGTCCAGCGCAGGTAGGCACGGCGCAGCTGCCTACCGTCGCTGAATCCGACCTCCTTGGCGATGGCCTCCATGGTCAGTTCGGACTGCTGGAGCAGTAACGTCACATGACGCTCTCGGACCCGGTCCCGTACCGTGCGGAAACTCTCACCGGCCGAGTGCAGGTGGCGGCGCAGGGTGCGTTCGGTGACGTGCAGTTGCCGGGCGGTATCGGCGGCGGTCGGTGCCGCGCGCAAGCGGTCGGCGAGCAGCCGTTCGATCGCATCGATGATGTCGGCCGGTCCACCCACCGGACGTACCAGCTGCCTGCACGCGTCGGTCGCCGCGGCACAGGTGGGTCCGTGCCGGAACGGCAGGCAGCGCTCCAGAAGAGCGATCGGCAAGCGCAGACGGCAGGCGTCGGCGTCGAAGGTGATGGGGCAGGGGAAGATCCGGCGGTAGTGCGGGGCGTGCGCGGGGGCCGAGTAGGTGAGTTCGAGCGACAGCGGCGCCACCTCGCCACCGAACATCGTCCGGACGAACACCATCACCGACGACAGCGCTTCCTCGAACAGGAATACGGTCAGGCCGGGGCGCGGCTCGCGTTGCCACAGTGTCAGGACGATGGCATCGTCGGTGACATCGAAGTCGACGTCGACCAGACTGCCCGACGCGATATGCAGCTCCGCCGCCAGCTCGATGACCTCCGAGGTGGTCCCGCAGGCACTGAGCGCGACACCGAGCATACCGAGCGAGGCGAGCACGTCACGGCTGCCGACGCGTAACCCCAGCGGCCCCGGTGGCAGCGCACGCAGGGCCCGTTCGAGCACGGTCATCGTCTGCGCGAAGGTGAGCGTGGGATGCGCGCCCATCATCAGCGCCACCGGGTCGACATCCACCCCGGCGAACCACGGTACGGCGGCGACGCCGAACTGCCTGCCGACCTCGACGACACCACGCAGGACGACCGGTGGAATCGCCTCGTCCACCGGAGCGGGGGATTCGTGACGTCGAAGCGATGACAGCGCGGGCCGACTGTGCCGCGCACGCGCGGCTGTGGCGGAATCGGATGATTCGACTCCGTGGAGCATCATGGGATACCTCGGTTCCGATCGGCGTCGCTGCTGCCGGCAGCGACCAGGTTGAAACTGACATCACCCCTCGCGGCGGTTCCGGCCGTGAACCGGCGAAAGAGCCGCGCCGCCGATCTCCATCGACCGAGCGCGGCCCTTCGGCCCCTGCCTGCTACCCCGAACCGCTGGAGAGGTTCGGGATAGCGGGCAACCGGAGATTGGCGTCGGGTACGGGCGGGCTGTCGGGATTCTGCAGACCGTCTCCGTCGGCGTACGGAGTAGTTCCCGGCGCCGCCTGCACCGTGGTGAGGTACTTCCACAGCCCGGACGCCAGACCGACGGCGCCACCGGCGATTCCGCCGAGCGCACCGCCCGCGCCGGCGAAGACGCCAGCGGCCGCCGCGATCGTCGACAGGCACGCGGGAGCGATCACCACACAGGTGGTGGCGCCGACGATGGCGCCGACCACCGCACCGAGCAGGGTGCCCGCGACGAGCCCCACGGTGGGGCCGACCGACATGTCCGTGGCGAAGTCGTTGAACGCGAGCTGATTCTCCAGCGCGCTCGCCACCGGGGCACGGTGGCGGGCCGTGGGCAGCAGGGTCACCATATGCCCCCCGTGCGCGATCCTGATATCGAGCGGATACACCGATCCGTCGAGCTCGTAGGCCGCGGGCATGGTGTCGAGCAGGACACCCGCCGTATCGCGGAATCCGACAACCGAGCCGTCGTCGAACAGCGCAGCGGTCGCGTTCTCGACCGAGATCACCACGGAGGCACCGATCGTCGCAGCCTTCCAGCTCGCGGCCGCAGGCGGGGCCGCCTGCGCCACCGGCGTGACGGCCAGAGCACAGGCCGCCGAGGTCGACAGCACCGCTGTCGCCAGCATCGTCCTCATCACGACACCCCGCTCACTGTCCGGCCGACGCCGGAGGCTGCGGGGCGCCGTACAGATCAGGGGCGTACTTGCTGGTACCCGGCGCGCTGTTGATGGTCGTGACGTACTCGTAGAGGGCATAGGCGACACCGGGACCACCGACACCGATCATGCCGACGACCCCGCCGACCGCGGCCGCGAGGCTCAGCACCGGCAGCACCGCCAGCACACACGCCACCGAGACGGCGGCGCAAACGGCACCGGAGACGCCGATGCCGACACCGACACCGATCACCGCGCCGATGGCGGTACCGATGAGCGTACCGACCGAGGTGGAGACGCTGACCGCGTTGATCAGGTCATTGGTCGCGAGCTGATTCTCCAGCGGGGACGCGACCGGGCGGAGGGCGGTGCGATCGAGACCCGTGAGATCGGGCTCCAGCCGTAATTCGTGCCCGTCCGCGGAGAGCTGCTGAATGAGGCGGATCGCCTGCCCGTCGACGGTGGCGAGCACGGGCACCATATCGAGGACCTGTCCCCGCCCGTCACGTACCGTGATCGGCCCACTGGCCGGATCGAGGACGAAGCTCGCACCGCTGACTGTGGTGACCACGCCACCGTCGACGAGAGCGGTCCGATAGCCGGGCACCTGCGGTTGCTGTTCGGGTGCCGCGGTCGCGGGTACCTGACCGAGAGCGACGACTCCCGCCGCCAGCGCACACACCCATGTCATTCTTCTGACTGTCATCGAAGATCCCTCGACTACTCGGTGAGGTCGGCCGCGCACGGCCGGAAACAAAGCTGACCAAACACACGGTAGGTCAGCTCAATGGAAAGTCAATAGTTCGAGTGGAAATGTGGGGGGCCAGCCACCCCGGGCGACGAACCGGAAACTTTCGACACAGTTTCGCCACGACGAGTTCGCCATGATGTAACACCACGGCCGCTGCGGACGTGGCGCGGCGGCGGCTGCCCGATCACCACGAGTGGCGCGCAGGGCAAGCTGCGGCGGCGGCCCTCACATCGGCGCGACCGGACCCGGTTCACGCAGTCCTAGTCCGGCCCGCAACATCTCGACAAAGGTGGTCATGCCCGCCACCATGTCGAATTCCTCGTCGAGCAGCCACTGGTGTTCGAGTCCGACGAAGGCCGCGATGACCACTCCGACAATCCGATCCACGTCGACCGCGACCGGGATCTCCCCGCGCTCCTCGGACCGGCGCCCGAGTGTGGTGATCTCCGTGCGGATCCGGGCCATCCGCTGCCGCGACCACCCGGCGGCGATATCGGCCCCCTCCCCCGTACCCAGCGCGCAGATATGCGCCAGCCGGATGACCGCGCGGTGCGCGAGATTCTTCTCGACGGTGGCCACCAGCAGCTCCAGCAGCTCGCTGACGCTGCGCTCCCGACCGTCGGCGGGCAGATCCGTGGTGTCGTCGTGTTGTTCGAGCACGGCGAGCAGCAGCGACATCTTGTCCGGGAAATGGTGCAGCAGCCCGGCCTGGGACAACCCGGCCCGCTTGGCGATGGCGTACAGCGACGCACCCGCGTAGCCACGCTCGGCGAACACCGTCAGCGCACTGGCCAGAATGCGCTCCCGAGCCGATCGACCGGCGTGATCGGCCACCAGAGTTCGAGCCATCGAACCTCCTCCACAGTCCTACGACTGTACAAACCGGACATCGAACCGGGTTCCGACACCACCCGGGGCCACGCCGACCGGCGACCACACCGAGGGCCGGTACACCGATCCGAGCCGAACGGCGGACCTCCGACACACCGGCGCCGAACGCTCACGGCCCACCCGCGCAACCGGAAGTCCGGCATACGGCACCATGATCTGCGACACTCGTCGCATACTGTCCGCACTGATGCACGGTAGCTGACCGACTGTACAGTTGGTCGGCGTTCCGAATATGATCGCGGCACGATCCGCGAGATTGTTTCGGCAATTTGATTAGCACAGAAGTAACAATTCCGAACTACTCCAGGTAACGTCCACACGGAAACTTGGACAGATGACCAGTAAGACGGTGGCCATGGTGAACGAACAGCGGTCCGCGCCCACCCGGGTACCCGCGCCGAGGCGGGCGCAGCGATGACGCGCCGACGCGCGACCGCGCTCATCCGCGCGGTGATGCCCACCATCACACTCACCGCGCTGATCGCCGTGGCCGGTACCGCGCCGGGCCTGCGCGGGGACGCCACCGCGCAGCCGGGCCGCCAGGAACCCGCCGCCGCGCGCACGCTCACCGCCACGCCGGGGGTGGATGCCTCGGGCTCCCTGGTCGGCCTCATCGACGCGCACGCGCACCTGACCTCCGCACAAGCATTCGGTGGCGCGTTGCGCTGCGGCACACCGTTCGCCCCCGGCGGCGTCGCGCAAGCCCTGCGGCCCTGCGACTCCCATATCGCCCCACAGCCGGGCTCACTGCTCGAGGCCATCATCGGCGAGACCGATCCCACCGCCGCCGACGGCCAGGGTTGGCCGAGTTTCACCTACTGGCCCGAGCACAACACCGTCCTGCACGAACAAGCGCACGAGTCAGGACTGGAACGGGCCTGGCGGGCCGGGCTACGGGTCGTCAACACGCTGTTCGTCGCCAATCGGGTGATCTGCGAGCTGTATCTGCAGCGGATGCACACCTGCGACGAGATGGCCGAAATCCGCATCCAGGCGGACTACATACGCGCCATGGAGGCGAATATCGACGCCGAGTACGGCGGTCACGGACGCGGCTGGTTCCGTATCGCCACTTCACCGGCGCAGGTCCGCTCGATCGCCGCCGAGGGCAAACTCGCGGTGATCCTCGGCGTCGAGAACTCCGAACTGTTCGGCTGCCGCGAGATCGCCGATATCGCGCAGTGCACGGTCGCCGATGTCGACCGCGGCCTCGACGAGTTGCAGGCGCTCGGCGTCAGCAATCTGTTCCCCATCCACAAGTTCGACAACGCCTTCGGCGGTGCGCGGTTCGATCACGGCATCACCGGCGCGGCGATCAACATCGGCAATCTCCTCTCGACCGGACACTGGTGGCAGGCACGTTCGTGCGAGGGTGCCGCCGACCACGAACAGCCCTTGGTCAGCGACGAGATCACCCGCCTGCTCGCGGGCGGCGACCCAGCGGTACCCGCCGGGGTGGTGCTGCCGGTCTATCCCAGTGGCCCGATCTGCAATGTGCGTGGCCTGACGGATCTGGGCCGCCATCTCATCACCGCTTCGATCGCTCGAGGGATGGTGATCAACATCGACCACATGAGTGTGCGGGCCGCCCGCGAAACCCTCGACATCACGCAGGACGCGGGCTATCCCGGCATCATCTCCGCGCACACCTGGGCGGACCGGGAGATCGTGGACCGGGTTCTCGATCTCGGTGGGTTCGTCGCGAGCTACGCCTACGCCGCGACCGATGCGGGTGACGGGGAACCGGATTTCCTGTCGGAGTGGCGGGCCAACAGGTCGGGTCCGCACGGCGCGCGGGTGCGCGGCTACGGTTTCGGCTCCGACGTCAACGGTCTGGCGGCGCTGGCCGCTCCCCGTCTCGACGCCACGAGTGCCCCACTGATCTATCCGTTCACCGCGCCCAACGGGGTGGTGTTCGACCGGCAGCGGCTCGGGGAGCGCACCTTCGACCTCAATACCGACGGTGTGGCGCAGTACGGCATGTACGCGGACTGGTTCGCCGATCTGCTCGGCATCGCGGGCCCGTACCGCGAGGAACTGGAACACGATCTGATGAACGGCGCCGAAGCCTACGTCACTATGTGGGAATCGGCACTGCGATGACGACCGGCGTCCAGGAGGAACCGACCCACGACACCACCCCGGCCCCGGTCGGCGCGTGGTGGATGACGACCCTGGCGCTCGCGGTGATCGGGATCGCCGTCGGCTGGTTCGGACCGCTGCAGATCCTGCTGCCCGCCCAGGCATCGGATCTCGAACTCGACGGAGCCGGCAGCAAGGAATCCGTACTCGCGGTGGTCACCGGTACCGGGGCCGCGGTGTCGCTGCTGGCCAATCCTTTGTGGGGCCTGATCTCCGATCGCATCCGCTCACCGTGGGGGCAGCGCCTGCCGGTCATCGTGACCGGACTGGCGATCGGGGTGGCCGGCCTGCTCGTGCTGGCATGGGCACCGACCATCGGGTGGATGGTTACGGGCTGGGCACTCGTGCAATTCGGACTGAACGGACCCGCCGCCGCCTACGCGGCGGTCATCGCCGACCAGGTACCCCCGGCCCAGCACGGTGTGGTCGGCGCCCTGTTCGGCATCGCGCAGACGGCGGGCGTCGTCGTCGGCACCGCCGTCGCGGTCCTCTCTGGCGAGGGACGATGGGGATACCTGTCCGTCGCGATCGCGGTGTGCGCGCTCACGGCCGCGTGGCTGCTCACGTACGCCCGGCCCGACAGCACCGGCCACGAGCGCCCACGCCCGCGAGCAGCTCAGCGCAGGCGGCCGCGACCCCAGCCGGAATACCTGTGGGCCTGGACGATTCGCTTCCTGATGAATTTCGTCAACGCCGTCATGCTGCTCTACCTGTACTTCTACCTCGACGACGAAGTCGGGGTCGAGGAACCCGAGAACGCGGTACTGCTGATCACCGTACTGGTGGTCGCCGTGGCGGCGGTGACCGCCGGGGCCGCCGGATTCCTGTCCGACCGACTCGGCCGACGGCGTTCGTTCGCGGCGACGGGTGGTGCCGTCGCCGCGATCGGTACCGGCGTCCTCGCCTGCACCCCGACGTTGCCGGTGGTCGTCGCCGCGACCGCGATCGTCGGCCTGGGCTGGGGTCTGTACCTGGCCGTCGATGTGGCCATCGTCACCGGAACCCTCACCGACCCTGGCACCAACGCCACCATGCTCGGGCTCGCCAATATCGCCAACACCCTCCCGCAGGTGCTGGCGCCGTTCGTCGCCGCACCACTGGTGGCGAGCGCCGCCGGCTACGCGGGGCTGTACGGGTCGGCCGCCGTCGCGGGCTGCGCCGCGGCACTGTGCACGACCCGGCTGCACCGCACCGCCTGAATCCCTGTCACCTACGAAGGAACCCGATGTCGACACATCTGCCACGGCACTTCCGCTTCGGCATGTCCACCGCCGCGATCCAGATCGAGGGGGCGAGCACCGAGGACGGCCGGGGAGTCAGTATCTGGGACACCTTCGCCGCCCAGCCCGGCACCACCAAGAACGGCGACACCCCTGCGGTGGCGGCCGACCACTATCACCGCTATCGCGACGATGTCGAGGATCTGCGCGCCTCGGGTATCGACGACTACCGCTTCTCCATCGCCTGGCCGCGGGTGATCCCGCAGGGCCGTGGCACCGTCAACCCCCTCGGGCTCGACTTCTACGACCGGCTCGTCGACGCCCTGCTCGAGGCGGGCATACGGCCGGTACCCACGCTGTACCACTGGGATCTGCCCCAGCCGCTCCAGGACGAGGGCGGCTGGCTGCGCCGCTACACCGCCGAAGCGTTCGCTGAGTACACCCGCGTGGTGGTCACCCGGCTCGGCGACCGGGTCGAGAACTGGCTGACCCTCAACGAGATGAACGTGCACACCCTCTACGGACATGTCCTGGCCGATCACGCCCCCGCGCTCGGACTCGGACTCGAGGGTTTCGCGGCGGCCCATTTCCAGATGCTCGGTCACGGCCTCGCCGTCCGCGAGATCCACGCACTCGGTGGCCGCGCCGGCATCGTCGGACAGCACTATCCGGTCATCCCGGCCTCCGACGAACCGGGCGATATCGAAGCCGCCGAGATGTTCGCGGCGCTGACGAACTGGACCTTCGCCGATCCCATCCTGCTCGGCCGCTATCCCGACGACACCATCACCGCACTGGTGACCACCACCACGGGCACCACCGAGGCACAGCTGGAACGTGATCTGGAGACGATCGCCCAACCACTGGACTTCTACGGCATCAATTACTACGAACCGGTCCGGATCGAGGCCCCCCGCTCCGGCAAGGACTACAGCGGCGTCCTCGAAGTCGACGTGCCGGAAGGGATGCCGTTCTCCCCCGTCCCGATCGAGAATGTGCCGCGCACCGACTTCGGCTGGGCGGTGGTTCCTTCGGCACTCACCGACATCCTGCGCGAGATGAACACCAGATATCCGGTGCTGCCGCCGATCTACATCACCGAATCGGGAGCTTCGTTCCACGACGAGGTGACCGAAGACGGCAGCGTGCACGACCCGAAGCGGATCGATTTCCTCGATGCCCACATCAAGGCCGTGGCCGACGCCGTGGCCGACGGCATCGATGTGCGCGGGTACTACGTCTGGTCGGCGCTGGACAACTTCGAATGGGCGGCGGGATATCACGAACGCTTCGGCCTGGTCCACGTCGACCGCGACACCATGCGCCGCACACGCAAGGACTCCTGGTACTGGTACCGCGAGCTGATCCGCACCAACAAGCAGGCCGACGACTGACCGCCACCCCGGCGAAGTCGAGTCATGGACGATCAGCGCCCACGCTGGCACCGGTGCTACATGTGCGGCGCGGAGAACGTGCAGTTGCGGAGATCACCGGTCGCGGGCTGCCTGATCGTCGACTACCACCTGGCCGGGGTGCTCGGCCTGGATCGTCCCGTCATCTGCGTCATGTCCGGCACCCCACTCGCCCACCGCTGGTTGTGAGCGCATCCGCTCGAACTCTGGCGGCTGTCTCCGCGCGGGCGGTGTCGGCCTGCGGTGCCGGGTCAGCGGTGCGCCGGATGTGATTCCGATGGGTCGCATCCGGCGCACCGGGATCAGCACCGGGCAGCGGGCGTGGACGCCGGCAGGGCGAGATCGATGGCCTCGGCCATCGCCCGATAGCCCGCCACACTCGGATGCAGCCGGTCCACCCCCGCGTACTCGTCGCGAAGCACAGAGGGATTCGCGGGATCACGCAGCGCGGCGTCGAAGTCGACGACGCCGTCGGCGAGGCGCTGTCCACGA
>NZ_BAGG01000255.1 GCF_000308695.1 Nocardia takedensis NBRC 100417
GCGGCCGTGGCCGCCGAGCCCGGTTCCGACCGAGCCGCACCCCACCCACAACGCATGCATGCCTGCGCATGTCGACATCTCATGGAAGGAGGTGGTGTCCGATGTCGACGCTGACGATCTCCCACACCGCCGAAGAGGGCACCTTGTTGACCGGCACCGCCCGCGGCGACGGCACCTACGAGCTCATGGAGGCCGTACGGAAGGCGATCGGGCACTGGCGGTGGTCGCGCAATCTGGACGGCTGGTATGTGCTGTCCTCGCGTGATCGCCAGCCCAAGCAGCTCTACATCGACTACGCGGCGAAGAAGCTGCGCGAGGCCGGATACACCGTCGAACTCGACATCGACCGTTCCGCGCGTGCGACCGAGGACGCCGAGGCCGCCCGCGCCGCACGCCAGGCCGATAGAGTGGAGGCGTTGCAGGACAAGGCGTCACGCAAGGACGCCCGCGCTGCGGCCGCGGAGGCCGCGAATCAGCGCGCCCACGAGCAATTACCGCCGTTCGGAGAGCCGGTCAAGATCGGTCATCATTCCGAACGCCGGCATCGCAACGCGCTCGACAGGTCGTGGAAGGCGTTCGGGCGTGTGGTCGAGGCCGGTCGTGACGCCGAGCGTGCCCACCAGCGCGCCGAGTCCGCCGCCCACACCACCGACCTGCGCTATTCCCCGCGCACGGTCGCGAATCGCATCGAGACCCTCGAGGCCGAGCAGCGCGGGGATCAACGCGTCTTGGACGGGCACACTCGCCGCTTCCTCGACGGCCGCGGCGAGGTCTATCAGACCGAGACCACCGGCCCGGCGACCGGTGAGTATCGGGAGCGGGTGATTGCCCGGATGACCCAGCGTGAACGCGATATCGCCTACTGGAAACAGATCCGCCAGGCCCAGATCGATGAAGGCTTGACCCCGGGTTGGGGGCGCGAGGATTTCACGGTCGGGGACTTCGTGCGCGCGCACGGGTCGAGCTGGCGTCAGATCACGCGGGTGAATCCGAAATCGGTGTCGGTGGTGAACCTCTCGCTCTCACCACAGTTGCTGCACACGATCACCGCGAAGATGACCGGGCACCGGTGGATCACCACCGACGACACGGTGCGCTTCCACGACGTCACCGCCGTCATGACCGAGGCCCAGGCCCGCGAACGGTTCCCCGACATCTTCGCCGACCTCGACGCCACCGACCCGCCGGCGCGCCCGAAACGCAAGCCCGGCAGGACCAAACTCGAGCACCGCCACGGACTCCAGGCCGAGTACTGGTCCTGGAGCATCGACGGCGTCGACTACGACGCGGCCTGGCCGCACCCGCCCTACTGGTACGCCACCCCACCCGAACCCATCACCGAACCCGGCACGGTGCGGTTGCGCGCGCGCCGCCGCGAGGACAGGTTCGTGCACGGCGACCCGGTCGAACTGCCCGTCACCGAGTTCCCGATCGCCGGGCCGGTGCGCTGGCCCGAAGAAGTCCACAACCAGGTCCGTGCCCTGGTCGAGGCCCGCACCTACCTTCCTGCTGCCTGAGGACACCGGCACCGCGGGCTACACCGGCATGACCCGCCCACTACACATCGCAGACCACATGCGTAATCCGTTGTCCCACTGTCGAATCAACGACGCGCGTGCGCCGCCTTCGACGGTCATCGGCCGGTTTCTCGCCGCCGCGTTGGTGTGTCGCGAGGCGGCGCGCACTGTTCCCTGTCCGCACCAGATCGGAGTTACAGCAATGGGTTTCCGTCCTGTCCGTTTCGCCGAGGCGTCGATGCCCGGTTCGCCCTTCTTCGTCGACCGGCTCGGTGGGGAGGTCCGGTGAGGGGCGCGGTGGCCTGTTCGGTGCTCGTGCGCGGGCTCACCGGAATACTGACCGATATCGACGTGCGGGTCGCGCCGGGACTGGATTCGGTCGTCGTGTTCGGCCCGGAGCGTGACCGGCTGGCCGCCGGGGTCGACCGTGTCCGCGCGGCGGTCCCGGCGTGCGGGTGGGCATGGCCGTCGGGCCGGGTGCGGATCATCGTCACACCGTCGACGGCGCCGTCGATCGAGGGTGCCCACGACCTCGCGATGGCGGTGGCGGTCCTGGCCGCCGCTCACCCGACCGCGATCAGCTCCTCACGCCTGGCCGGACTGGTGCTGTTGGGCGGACTCGCCCCCGACGGGCGATTGCGTCCGCTGCGCGGGATCCTGCCCGCGGTCCTGGCCGCCCGAGACCACGGACGGTCGCTGGCGATCGTGCCGCGCGCGAACCTGACCGAGGCCGCCCTCGCACCGGGAATCGACGTTGTCGGGGCCGAGGACCTCCGCGCGGTCGCGGCCTGGCTCGGCGGGGCCGACAACGCTGTCACTCGCCCCGCCTTCGTCACCGCCGCAGCGGAGTACACCGGCAGCGCTGAGGTGGATCTGAGCGCGGTCCGGGGACGGTACCGGGCGCGATGGGCGCTCGAGGTCGCCGCCGCGGGTGGACACCACCTGCGCCTGATCGGACCACTGACCGCGGGGTTCGGCGCCCTGGCCCGACGCCTGCCCGGCCTGCTGCCGCGCCCGACCGAAGCCGAATCGCTCCAGATCCGGGCGATCGCGTCCCTGGCCGGCACCCTCCCCGCAGGGCCGCTGTCCTCGATCGCCGCCCGCCCCTACGTCGAGGTCCACCACTCCGCCAGTGCCCGGGCGTTGTCGGGCAGCGCCACCGCCGCCCGGCCCGGCGCGCTGGCCCGCGCGCATCTGGGTGTGCTGCACCTGGAGTCTTACCCCGACCTGCACGACCGCACCCTCGAAGCGCTGGGTGCCTCGCTCGAGGACGAGGAAGTCGTCGTGGCCGACCGCGACCACCTACTGCGGATGCCGTGTGCCACCATCGCGGTCCTGACCTCGCACGAATGCTTGTGCTACGCGAGCTCCGCGACGGCCTGCGCGTGTCCGCCCGCCGCCAAGGCCCGCCACCGCGACCGGCTGGCTCGCGTCCTGGCCGAGCGGGTCGCCATCACGATCCGCGACAACCCCGACGAACGCACCGGTTTCGGTGACCAACCGCCGGAGTCCAGCGCGCAGGTCCGCGGGCGGGTCACCGCCGCCCGCCAGAGCGCGGCCCGACGCTGGCGCGAGGACGGCCACACCCTCAACGCGCACGTCCCCGCCGCGCTGCTGCGCGCGCGGTTCCCGCTGTCGCGCACCGAGGCCGCCCCGTTGGAGGCGGCGCTGCGGTCGGGCGCGATCACCCGCCGCGGCGCGGACCAGACCCTCGCGGTCGCCGCGACCATCGCCGACCTGCGCGGCGCGGACCGTCCCAGCACCCACGACATCGTCGAAGCCCTGCACCTGCGCGGCGCCACCAGGCCGTGACACACCGCGCAGCGCCAGGGTGTTCGCTCCACCATCTGCCGGCCCAGTCGAGGAGTTTTGTCATGTCCACACCCGCTTTCGTCGACCCGCCCGACACCGACACCGACATCGATCGCCGCGCCCGCATCGAGCGGGCCCGTGCGATGGCCGAGGGGTTCGTGTTCGGCGCGCTGGGCATCCACCACCCCCACGCCCGTGAAGCCGATATCGCCCGCGCGTTCGCCATCGCCTACGCCGACCGCCTCACCGAATGCCTCGACAACGACCCGGATTTCGTGCCGGGTCCGGCGCAGGCGTGGGTCGCGTGGCAGACCACCGGCGACCTGACCGCCGACCTCTCCCCCACCAAGACGATCGCCAGGCGGGTGCCGGGATTCGAGGAATACGAGAAGGCGTTGCGCGACCGGACAGCCTCCTGGCTGTGTGCCGAGGCGCTCGGGTATGTGCGCGGCTGGTGCGACGCCGCCGGAGTCGGCTCCGGCGAAGCGGTCGACTTCGCCCACGCCTACGCCGTAGCGGTCGCCGCGGGAGGCTCGCGCCCCAACATCGCCGACGCCTGGACCAACTGGCGCGCCGGGCGCCCCGTCACGGCGATGGGCCACTGACCGGCCGACCACACCTCACATCCACACCGACCGAGCGGCCATCACACGCCGATTCACCACCAGCAGAACGGATTCCCTATGCCCAACACTGACCTGTGCCCGTTCGCGGCGGTGACCGACCCGCGGCGGCTGGCGTGGGCGCTGCTGCCGCCCGCGGCGCGCGGCCCGTCGAAGACCTTCTGGCACCTGGTCGACGAGCTCGGTGTCGAACAGGCCGCGACCGTGTTGAGCACCGGCGCGGTCACTGGAGAGGTCGACCCGGCGGTGCTGGCTCGCTCCGATCCCGACCGCGCCGCGGCTGGTTAGGGCGAATTCTGACGTGTTTCAGCGTGAATTCGGGCGTCATTGGTGCGGGGTCAGGGCGGGTTCTGAGCGAGAAATTGAACACCGCCCCTGGCCCCAGCGGCTGGCCCGCAACACCTACGCCGTTGCCCGGACCGATCACCTCCGCGAATTCCTGGGGCGCCAACCATCACATCGCCGACCACGGCGTCACCGCCGCTCTCTCGGCCCGCCACGTCTACCTCACCCCCGGGGACCTGCCGGGACCAACCGTTTTCCGACGCCCCCGACTGACCGACCGAACGGAGAACCCGTGATCGACACCTTCGCCTGGACCGCCACCCCTACGAACGACGGCAGCGCTGACCTGGCCCTGATCGCCACCGGCGCCGCCACCGCCCTGGACACCGTTGCCACCACGGTGCCCGCGCACCCGATGCTGCGCGAGCCCCGCGACCGAGTCCGTGCCGCGCTGTACAACAGCGACGCCGCCTATCCGAACGAGCCGTACAGCCTCTACCGTGTCGGCGGTTCCGCCTACAGCGCGTCTCACGATCTCGCCGCCGCGCTGGCCGTCTACCAACTCGCCACCGACCCGCCCTGGCAGGGGTTGCTCGACCAGATGCTGTTCATCGCCGAACTCAACCTCGACGGCAGCCTTCGCCCCCGGCTCACCCCCGAGGCCCTGGCCGGCGTCATCGCCGCCGCCGAACGGGCGCAATTCCGCTACGTGGTCACCGCCCGCCCCGCCGACACCGAGGCACTGGATCGACTCGACGCCCTCACCGTCGTCACACCCGCCGATCTGGAAGGCGTCCTGAACTGGCTCGACGCGATCAGCCGCAGCCGACCCATCCCGGCCTCGACCAGACCGGACGCGCTGGGCATGCGCATCGCCCACCAGTACGGTCCCGAGATGATCACCGGCCTGCGGGCAGCACACAACAGCGTCGGTGTCACCGCGCCAACGGTCACCGGCGACTCCGATCCGATCGCGCACACCCGGATCGAGCCCGCCGTGACCGATTCCCCGCAGCCGCTGGAGAATCTGCGGTCGGCCATCGCGCACTGGGACGCAGAGATCAACGACCTGTACCAGCGGTGGGAGGGCGTCGACGAGGTCGATGTCGCGCTCGGTACGGCTGTCCATGACGCCGGTACGGCCGTCATGGGATTGCTCGACGACCTGAACCGAGCCGCGGCAGGGTCTGATCCGTTGCGGTCGCGGCAGCTGGGGCGGGCCGCGGTCGAGTTGCACGAGGCGATCGAGTTCTCCACCGAGCTCGACGACTACGACTACGCTGCTTGCCTCGACATCCACGACCGGCTCGCCCCGGCGGTCGCGCTCGCGCACCGGGTGGTGACCGTGCTCTCCGCACCCGAGACCGATCACGGCTTCACCAACGCCGAACTGATCGAACACCTGCGCCAATTCCCCGCGCACGAGCCGGCCCGCTACCCCGACCTGACCGCCCCTGACCACAGTCCGCCCTCACCAGACGCACCCGACGCCGACCACCCCGTGGATTCCGGACCCCAGGACCTCGTCCCCACCCTGCATCCCGATCACGTGCACGAACTGCGGTCCATCCTGCGGCAGTTCGAGAGCATCGACCCGCTGCGGGTCGACCCGATCGACGCCGCCGAACAACGGCTCAGCGACTTCCTCCGCGACAACAGCTGAGTCCTCTCGCGCCCGGCGGGTTGCGAAGGTCCTCGAAGGGAGATCGACATGGGTTCGACCGGCTACTACGTGACGTCCTCGACCGACACCCACCGCTTCGTCCTGGATGCGCTGCGCGAGAACCTGCGAGACGGGTATCGCGTCATCGCGCACTGCCGCCACGCGCTCGGCCGGCGACGTCGCGGGGGCTGGTCCTATGCCCTCTACGCCGCGGTCGCCGACACCACCACCACACCGGTGACGGTGTCGGCGCACGTGCTGCTCTACTCGCGCCATCGCCGCGGCAACGAGTCCGAGATCATCGTCAAGCATCTACACGAGACCGAAGGCCCCGCCGACCACGAAGGCGTGACCCGCAGGGTCCTGGAAGCGCTCACCACCACCGACTACCCGGAGGCCGCCGATTGGCGGGCCGCGGCGATCCGCCACCACCGTGCCGTGGCCGATGCCCGCCGTCGCGCGGCAACAGCGGTCGGCGCCGTCATCCGGTTCGACCGCCCCTACACCTACCCGCGCGGCATCGGCGAGGTCCGACAAGTCCTCGTCGACACCCCGACGCGGTGGCGGCGCGCGCAGATCACCGACTCCGGCATCCTGCCCGAAGGGCCGCCACTGTGCGCCGCCCCGGGATGGGCGATGCGCGAATACGAGATCCTGCACCCACCCGAGACTCCTGCTCCCGCCGCCACACGCCCCTGACACCCACGCGGCCTCGCCCTCGGATCCATCCAGCCGACGCCGCACTACGGCGGCGATTCCGTCTTCCACATCCATCCCCGTCACCGAACCCCGCGCCCTCGGGCCCGGTGACCTTTCCCTGTTCGGAGGTCGATACGTCATGGGCAGACTCACCCGCGCCGAGGCCGCCGCGCATCGCGAAGCCCTCGCCCTGACCGAGTTGCACCGCGACCTGGACGAGGACGAGAAACGGTTCGTTCTCACCCACTACCAGGAATCGGCGAACCAGAACCAGCCCGGCGGCGCGTTCTTCACCCCGACCGACCTCGCGGACTGCATGTCCCTGGACGTGGTCGGCAACCGGGTCATCGACCTGTGCGCCGGCATCGGCGCGCTCGCGTTCGCCTGCCGCAACACCCACCAGCAGTACAACGGGCTACCGGCCCGCGAAATCGTATGTGTCGAAGCCAATCCCGAATTCGTGGCCGTCGGGATGAAGCTGGTCCCCGAGGCCACCTGGATGTGCGCGGACGTGTTCGCGGCGAGTCGGCAGCGGTGGCGGATGTTCGACACCGCGATCGCCAACCCGCCCTTCGGCAACCACCCCCGCACCGCCAATGCCCCCGGATACCGCGGCCCCCGCTTCGAATACCACGTCATCGCGCTGGCAGCGCACTTCGCCCGCCACGGAGTCTTCCTCGTGCCGCAACCTTCGGCCCCGTTCCGCTACAGCGGCGGCCACCGGATGCGCGAGGGGCTCGGTGACGCCGAGTACAAGCGGTTCTCCTCCGGCACCGGCATCGCCCTCGAGCCCGGATGCAGCGTCGACACCGCCTACCACGACCCGTACTGGCATCAACGCCCGGTCCGCACCGAGATCGTCACCACCGACTTCGCCGACACCGCCCTCGCGCGTCGACGCCGCGCCCGCGCCCGGCACCCGGGCGCGCTCACACCGCCGCGGGAACGTCACACCCGCGCCGGCTGAAAAACCGGGCCTCGCCCCGTGCCGTCATGCTCGGTCCCCCTTCTACCCTGCCGTTCGGACAGGAGTCTGGATTCGTCATGCCCACACCAGGTTTCAGCCTCAGCATCCACACCAACACCACCGACTACGGGGCGGCCTACACCCTGTTCGCCACCGACGACGCCCCGCTGACCGGGCAGGTGTTCACCGACATGGGCGAACACCTCGTCACCGTCGACGGGATCACCGAACGCCGGTCGATGGTCGTCGTGCGGTTCTTCGGCCTGCACACCGGCGGCGAAGCGTTGGGCAATCCGCGCGTGCTGGCGAAGTTCTTCCCCGGCGAACCCGGCAGCGGGGCGGCCGCGGCGGTGTGCCTGGGCGAGCCCGGACGCCTGCACATCACTCTGGGCCACCCCCTGGCCGCCGCCGACACCGATGTGCGCGAGCTGATCACCGACACCGTCCTCGAGATCGTCGCTGAGTTCCTGACCGACGAACGCGCCGCACGACACCGCCATCACTGCGCTGATCAGCGCCGCCAGGACGCCTCCCACGCCCTGGCCGCCCTCGATGTCCTCCAGCAACACGGATACCGACGCCTGGCCGCCGCCCGCGCCGAGACCGACGCCTCCTGGGCGCTCGTGCAGACCCTGCCCCAACAGCAGCAGCGGTGACGCCCTCCCCGCCGCCCGATCACACCCTCCGAGAGGGAGGTTCGACGATGACCGAGCTCGATCTCGCACTCACCCCCGCCTTGCTGGCCGACCTGCGCTCGGTGCTCGCCTACGCCGAGGTCGGCGAGGAACGCGACTACGAGGATTGCGACCACCACGCCCGAGCTCATCACATCCTGCACCCCATCCGCGGGTTGACCGCGTGGCTCGACCACGCGCCGCCCGCGCCGCGGTCGTTCGTCTACATCCAGCAGGGCGGTACGAGCACCGAGTTCTACCTGCATTCCTGCGACACCGCCGCCGAAGCCGAAGTCGCGCCGTGACTGCGCCGACGCGGGCGACAACCGCACCACCGCGATCGTAACGATCCCCGCCCTGACCAGCGACCAGCTCGACGCCGTCGAGGAACTGATCCAGCAGCTCGCCGAGCTCACCCACGCCCGCACCGGCGAGAACGAACCCGCCGCCGCCTGAGCCCGCGCCGCATCCCAAGTCCCCGCACACGCCACGCCCCTCCCGCTCGACGGGGGTGTCGCGTGTCGTATCCGTCTGTCCGAGAGAGAAACACACCGAGATGTCGATCGCTTCGGCAGTGCGTCACGCCGAGCAGGGTGACCTCGTCGCTCTGCTCAACAACCAGCCGGCCGCCAAACTCGACATCCCGGCCCCCGCCACCACCTTGCACACGTCCGATGGATCGATCGAGCAGGCCGGGGTCGAGTGGCTCGACAGCGCCCCAACGGCGGAGAAGATCCTCTGCCTACATTCAGCAGGGCGGCGCACGCAACAAGTAGCACCCCGGACAACGATCCGACACCGGACCCGGTTAGCAACTTCACGCACGGGATTTCGTGGTCTATCCCGTTGTCCGTAGACTTGAGGCGGAGAAAGAGCCCTCGGGCTCGAGTGCCGCACGGCGCTCACCCGAGGGTCTTCCTCACCAGGGGCCGGATCCTGTCAGTTTCCTAGGCTAGCCAGAATCCCGCCCAATTTCGTGATTGCCGCCAGCACGGTCACCACCGCGCTGGCGGCGTCATCGTTTCCGATGACGTTCGCCAGGATCGAAGCGATCGATACAACTCGCAGGCCGATCACTATTGCCTGCCCGCCTCGTCTAGCGAGGGTGCCAGCGATCTCGCGACCGCGTTCGAACCCGCCCATGGACCAACTCATCGATGAACTGCGCCCTCTCGCTCCGGCTTCTAGAGCCTTCGACATCCGCGCCAATCGCCGCGGACAGGGACCGCACCGACCGCCGACAGTCGGGACGCCCCAATCCGCCGCGCTTGCGTCGAATCCTCTACGGAGACAAGCGAAACGAGCGAGTCGAACGGCGGACCGACCCGACACCCGAAGCCGGTCCACTGCCCGAGAACTCTACTGGGACTCCACCGACAGGCCGACCATCCAAGCACGGACAACCCCCACTGCACACTCCTGGCTACACACCCCCAGGAAGTGGCCATCCAGGCGGCTTCCGAAAGCTGGCTCTACTCATAGATCAACAACAAGGGACTACATAAACAGAGCACATAGCTATTACAAGGGGTGATGGAGGCGGATCCAGTTAGGGATAGACTGGAAGCGAATCTCAAGCGAATCTCAAGCGAATCTGAACCGGATCAAAGCCGGTTCGATCGACACCTCCCTGCGACCAAGGTCACGCCACCGTGAGCCCTTCAGAGCAATAGCGCATGGAGTATGACATACCTCACTTTTTTGGCAAATATTCGGTGACCTGGGCGAATTGGGACGATCTCACCGCCTACCGAACAACGCGGCCTTCATGACTTTCCGCTGGCCGCGGCGCACGTGACTCGTGCGGTCGCCGTGGCCCAGGCTCCTTTCGCGCTGGACACGACAACTTTCTATTCGTCCGCCGGTCGGCATCGCATTACCGATCTAGGCGAACATGTGGCACCGCTACCGGTGCTGAACCAGCGCCGCCTCGCCACCGTCGAATGATGTCCAGCAGCACTGCTAGCGGCATCTGGCCGGTGCGCGCGCCAGGCCAACGCTTATCGGGCGATCACCCAGGCCCCACAGCGACAGAACTGTCCTTCCGCGCGCCTGAGTACGCACGCGAGCTCGCACCGACCTGTCCCACCCCCAACCTCTACACGCCGCACCCCTGCCATTCGACAGGGGTGTGGCGTGTCGTATCCGTCTGTCCGAGAGAGGAACACATCGCTATGTCGATCGCTTCGACCGTCCGTCACACCGACCTGGGCGACCTCGTCGGCCTGCTCAACGACCAGCAGGCCGCCAAACTCGACGTCCTGGCCCCCGCCTCCGCGCTGCGCGCCACCGACGGGTTGATCGAGTTGGCCGGTGTCGAGCCGGTCCTCGACGAGCGCGGATTCACCGCCGTGGACGGCCTGTATCGGCCGACCGGGGCGGCGGACTCGCACCTGGGGTCGAAGCTGAAGATCCCGGCCGGCTACCTGAAATCGCTGCGCGAGATGCAGCGCACCGATCTCTACGACGCCAACGTCAACGGCCTGCTGCACGGCCCGACCGACCCGCGCCTGCCCGGCGGCCCGGACGAGCGCTCGTTCCTGCTGCGCCTGTTCACCCCCGGCACCGGCGGCGAGCCGGGGCTGTTGCGGGCGGTGCTCTCGGACCGCTACGGGATCATCGACAACCTCGACGTGCTCACCGCCGTCCTCGACGGTATCCGGCTGGCCGACACCGACGTCACCGTGCGCTCGTGTGACCTGTCGGAATCCTCCATGCACTGCAAGGTCGTCTCCCCGAAGATCCACGCGCTCGCGCCGACGTTCCTGGACAACTACCGGACCCCGTTCGCCAACCCCGAACTCGAGGCCGAACGCCGCCGCGCCGCCGGGGACATCGACCGATGGCGGCGCGTGGCCGCCCGCGAGGGACGCGGCTACCGCCCCGGGGCCGAGCCGGTCGTGTTCGCGGGGTTGCGGTTCTCCAACTCCGAGATCGGTCACCACGCCGTCACGTTGAAACCGGAGCTGGTGGTCCAGATCTGCGACAACGGGCTCACGCTGCCGATGTTCGCCTACACCAAACGCCATGTCGGGGACCGCCTCGAGATCGGCGCCACCGGCTCCTGGTCGCAGGACACCCAGCGCAAACGCTTGGCCGTCATCACCGCCGAGACCCGCGACAAGGTCTCGGAATGGATGTCCCCGGAATTCCTCGACGCCCGGGTCCAGGAGCTCGAACGCCACGCCGGGACCCCGGTCACCGCGCCCGAACGCACCCTCGAGGTCATGGGCAAGAAACTCGGGTTCACCGAGGACGAACGCTCCGGCATCCTGTCGCACTTCATCGCCGGCGGCCAACTCACCGCGGCCGGGATCGCCAACGCGGTCACCAGCTACTCCCAGACCATCCCCGACCCCGACCGCGCCGACACCCTCGACGACCTCGCTCTCACCGCGATGACCCTCGTCTAACCCCCGACGCCTCCCCCGGTCACTCGCCCCACCCCTGTCCCCTGCCCCTACATGTCTCGAAGGAGTTGTGCCTCATGGCCGAAACCACCACCACCCTGACCCGCGAGGAGTTCGCCACCGCCGAGCACTTCGGCGCCGCCGGACCGGTCGACGCGCTCGACGAGCAGACCGTCATCCGCTGGCGCGAGCAGCACCCGGACTGGAAGGCCAAGCACTGGGGCTACACCGACCCCGAGGCCCCGCACGGCGCGCGGCGCCTGCGACCGATCAACGTGGCCACCCGCACCAAGAAGTAGCACCGGTGACCACGGCCAAGCGGAAACTTCTCCTGCCCGCCGGTTTCGACGCCGTCACCGACATCCTCGGTCTCGACGCCGAGGGCTGCGTGATCATCCGGTTCGCCGGGGAGTACACCGCGGTCCTGACCCCGTGCTGTCAGGCCAGCGGCAAGGGCAGCAGCGACGCGTACTCCGGGGTGGTGTGCCGGGCCTGCTACCGGCCCGTGCCCGCCAAACACGGCGGCATCCACGCCGAGATCGCCGTCGCCCGCGACGACCTCGACATCGCCCTCGAGACACCCCGCACCGCCGATCCCGAGCGCGGGTGACCGAGCCCACCCGACGCCGTTCATCGAAGTCCCCTCCCCCGAGGCAGGGACCGGCCGGTCCAAAACCGGCTGGCCCCTGCCTCTTTCACGATAGGAGCCCATCTCGATGCCCACCGACACCGACACACCCATCACCGACCCCGACCTCGACCAGCAGGCCGACGGCCAGGCCGCCGACGCCGACCCGCGCCCCGGTCCCGAACCCGTCACCGCCCCGGACGATCAGGGAGGCTCGGATCCCGGCGTACCCGGTGCCGACGCCGAGAGCACCCCGGACACCGGCCGGTTGTGCACGGGGCCGACCATCGACCCCGCCGAGCTCGAGATCCCCGAGAACGTGCGCAAGGACTTCCGACTCGAGGACCACCCCGAGGTCACCGAATCCATACGCGAACACGGCGTCAAGGATCCGATCCTGGTGATCCGCATGCCCGACGGACGCCTGCTGGTTCGCGACGGGCAGGTCCGCACCCTGACCGCGCTGGCGTTCGAGCTGCCCGAGGTCCCCATCTATATCCGCGATTTCGACCCGAGCGTGGACCCCGCCGAGGCCGAGATCGAGCGCATCTTCGAACAGATCACCCTCAACGACCGCCGGATCCCGATCACCAACGGCGACCGCGCCGCCGGGATCACCCAGGCCCTCGACCTCGGTGCCTCGGTCACCCGCGTGGCCAAGGCATTGCAGACCAAACGCGAGCAGGTGCGACTCGTCGGCAAGGTCGGCGCGTCGGCCACCGCGCGCAGGCTCATCGACGACGACCAGTACGACCTCGCTCACGCCGCGGTGATCGCCGACTACGAGGCCGTGGGCGACGCCGACGCGGTCACCCGACTGCTCAACGCCCGCAAGGGCGTGTTCGACTACGAAGCCAACAAGATCAAGGTCGAACGCGCCGAAGCCCGCGCCTACCTCACCGACGCCCTCCCGTATGCCCAGGCCGGCCTCGCGGTTCTCACCGACTACCCCGACACCTACCACCACGACGGAGAGCTGCTGTGCGCGGCCGAGATCGTCACCGCCGAGGGCCAAGCGATCGAGTTCGCCCACATCGCCACCAACCCCGAACCGTGGCTGGTGTGGCTCGACACCGATCAGGAGCCGGTGTGGGTCGAGATCGCCACCGGACACCGCATCGACCCCGACACCGTGGACTGGAACACCCACGAACACCCCGACACCGACCCCGCCGAGGGGCTGCGCCACGCCCGCGAGGTCGAAGAACGCGACCAGGTCGCGCCCGAGTACTTCCTGCCCCGCGAACACCTCGACACCGTTGGCCTGTACGCACTCGCCGACCTGAAATCCGAGACCGACACCACCGACGCCGAGAGCGAGGGCGAGGGCGAGGCCGGGCAGGGCACCGGCACCGAAAGCGGCTCCCGTTTCGCTCCGGTCGACGACGAGCAGGCCGCCGCCCAACGCCGCGCCGACGCCGAACGCCGCGCCGCGGCGGCCGAGGCGGCGGCCGAGATCGAACGGATCGCGCGACGGCGCACGCGCGAACTCAACAAGCTGGGTCTGGCCGCGAAGGCGACCCGGATCGAGTTCGTAACCCGACTGCTGGCCCGCAAGACCCCGCCCACCCAAGCCTCGTTGTTCATGACCCGGTCCCTGCTCGCCGACCCCGCCCTCACCGGTGAATACCACGCCTTCGGCAGCGCGCTGAAACTGCTGGGCATCGAGGGGTATCGGACCCGCCACGACCTGCTCGCCACCCTCGAGACCACCAAACCCGCACGCGCCCAGGTCATCGCGCTCGCGCTGCTGCTCGGCGGCTACGAACACCGCGCCGACAAGGACCTGTGGCGCTACGCCGATTCCGCGGTGCGCCGCTACCTGGAATTCCTGCGCGAACTCGGCTACCCCCTCGTCGAGGTCGAACTCGCCGCACTCGGAGAGATCAAGGCCGAGAGCATCGACATCGACAACCCCACCGGCACCCAGCCCCAGCCGGACACGGCCTCCCGCGACGCCGACGAACCCGACCCCGACGAGCAGAATCTGCCCGCCGCGGCCTGACCCGCCCGCCCCGCACCCGGGTTCCCGGCGCGCGCCCGCACACCCTCGCGGGCGCGCCGGGAACCCCCCGGCCCGCTTCGCGGCATCCACCGAGGAGTCCGTAGTGACCGCCCCCGACCGACCCGCCCTCCACACCGTCCGACTCGAAGGACCGCGCCGGTGACCATCACAGAACATCCTCCCAGCGCCGCCACGATCACCGACCCGCGCGCCGCAGCCTTGGCCGCCGCGGCCCACGGATGGCCGGTGTTCCCCGTCCGACCCTGGGCCAAGAAACCACCCGTGTTCAAACGCTGGCCCGAACACGCCAGCACCGACCCCGACCGCATCCACGCCTGGTGGGACCGAGACCCCGCCCGCAACATCGCGATCGCCACCGGCCCCGCCCGGCTCTGCGTGATCGACCTCGACCCCCGCCACATGACCCCGCCCGCCGACGGGTTCTCCGACGCGCTCTCGCGCTTGGCCCGCCGACTCGACGCGCCCGTGCCGATCACCCGGACCGTGGCCACCCCGCACGGCTGGCACCTCTACTACCACGCCCCCGACACCCCCCGACTCCGGTGCAGCATCGGGCTTCTCGGCGACGGCATCGACACCCGCGCCCACGGCGGCTACGTCCTGGCCGCCGGATCACGCACCCCCGCCGGTGACTACACCCTCACCGGCCACCACCAGGTCGCTGACCTGCCCCCGTCCCTGCTCACCCTGCTCACCCCACCACCACCGCCCCCACGCAACACCCAGGGTGACGTACCGACCCATCCCGACGCCTACCTCGCCGCGATCCTGAACGCCGAAGCCCACCGGGTCGCCACCGCACCCGTGCGCTTGCGCAACCACACCCTGTTCCGCGCCGCACTCGTCCTCGGCCGACTCGTCGCCGCCGACGAGATCACCGACCACCACGCCCGCACCGTGCTCACCGACGCCGCCGCCGGGCACATCGGCATCGAGGGCTTCACCACCGCCGAGGCCGACCGCACCATCGACAACGGACTGCGCTACGCCCGCAACCGCCCCCGACACCTACGACGATGACCACCGCCAGCCCCCTGGCCCGAGGCTGCGTTTGAGGCGGGGGCAACTCAACCGGCCGCCGCTGAGGAAGGCCGGGGATGGTGATGCCGCCGGACCGGAGGGGGTGGTCCGGCGGCACCGACAACTCACGGCCCGACAACGTATTGCGACGGGCCCCGTAGCCGCGCGCATCGGCGGCCACGGGAAATCCTATCGCCTCCACGGATGCACCGACCGAGTTCCCCCGCGCCCTACGGGGTTCCGACTCCGTGTGTCGGCCGGATGGCGGTCCTCGTCGGAAGCCTCGACCAGACCGCACAGGGGTCAGGAGCGCATCGTGCGTAGCGCGTCCATCGCGCCGGTCACGATCTCGTAGTAGGTGGCCGCGGGCTTCGGGGACACGGTTAGGCTGGTCGGAACGGCGTGCGCAGCCGATGCGCCGCAGGGGGACGATGTGACTGTTGCGTTGATAGCGGCCATCACCGGAGTTCTCGGTGTCGTTCTCGGGCGGATGTGGGACCACCGCTCCGAAGCCTCACGCTGGCGTCGCGACCAGAAGATCGCCGGCTACCAACGGTTCGTCGAACAGTTCAGAACCACCTGCGAACACATCCGCACCGTCGCCCTCGCCGACCACACGCCCGCCGAGTTCGCCGAGTTGGTCACCACCGCACGCACCGAAACCGCCGGCTGGGACGACGCCTACGCGGTCGTGCGGCTCATCGGCTCCCGCCCCGTCGTCGTCGCAGCGGCTCAGCTCGACGCGGCGATCACCGACCTGTTCGACACAGCCCAACAGCACCAACACACCCGCGAACAATGGGCGTCGAGCCGCCGACCCACCCACGCCGCGTTCGCCACCTACATCATCGCCGCGCGCCGCGAACTCCGCCTCGAGCCGGTGCCCGCCCAGTACTACCCCGAGCTCGCCTCGCCCCCAGACCGATGAACCTCGGCGGCAGTGGCTCGGCAGTCCACAGGGTCCCGCTCGGAGAAATCATGATCAGCGTCCACATCGCGACCGCAGGCGTTCTGGGAACACCCCTTCGAGCAGCAAGACGCGTCCGAACAGCTGCTTCTCGCCGCACCAGATGCGCTCGACCACGCCCAGCGGTGACAGGAACGCTGATCAGGTGGCAAATGTGCTGATCAGCCACACCCGGGCTGCGGTGTACGCCGCCAGCCAACTTCCGGCATACTCAAACAGGTGTTCGATAAACGGCGTGGTTGGGATGTGTGGCGACCGTTCTCGCCCATGCGTCCGGTCTACGTCGACATCGACATGGTGCTTCCCGCCCCGGACCCGGACAGGGCGGTGCCGCGCCGTGTCGCCGAACACGGTCTGCGTCTGAGCGGACCGATGCCGGGTCTGCTGCGTGCCTGGCATCGGCTCTCGACCGGCGCGTGGGTCGCCAGCGTCGAGGTGCCGGTGCGGACCGGGGACCACTGGGTGTTCCTCGACTTCGTCACCTCCGCCGACGCGGTCACCCCCCGCGAGGACGACACCGAGTTCCCGCAACGCCCGACCAACCAATGGGGCCAGCCGCTCCACGACTGACCGCCGACCAGCGGGACCCCCGCCCCGCGCGCGTTCGAGTGTTCCCAACCGCCTACCGCGCAGCCGCGCGCCACTGCCGCTCCGCTGCCCGCGCGGTCGGTGACAACCCAGAACGCTCTCGGCACGGGGATCTGCGCGCGCCACGCACTGTGAGGTCGGTCGCTCGGCCCTGTTCTCAAAACCTGCCCCTCGCCCCGGCTTCACCCGCGGCGATCTGCCTGTCGCTCGGCTGTCGAGTCGGCGCGCGAAATCCCTGTGATCGGAAGGAGATGACTGTGTCGGTCGAGGTCGTGGTGGTGTGTGACGGGATATCCGCGCAGCCCCACGTGAGCGTGTATCTCGACGGTGTGCCGGTCGCGGCCACGTCGTATGTGATCGATGCCGGTGCGGGGTGGGAATGGGGAGACTGGCGCGAGTTCCGCGACGAAGCCCTGTCGTCTCCCAGCAGTCCCGCGTGTCGCGCGGAGTTGCTCGACGTTTTCGATGATCCGCCCGGCGGGGAGTCCATGCTGGGCCGTGACCGCACGCCCTGGCTCGACGGCGTCGACCCCGAGGACCGGTTCCCTTCGCGCTACCGGCTCACCGGAGCGCGCACCGTCGTGGTCGGCGTGCCCGCCGGAGCCGACATCGACGCCGTCGCGCGCGGGTATCTGCGTGAGCACCTGCGCGAGGGGCAGCGTCTGCTCGACCACCACCGGGTCCCGGCCGCCGACGCGGTCGCGCCCGGGACCACGACGCACTGGGAGACGGTGCTGACCGCCGCGATCGCCGATCCCACCGGCGAGGTCTCCGCGCACCAACTGCTCTACCGCCACGCCACCGAACCCGATGGTGACCTCGGGCGGCTCCGGGTCGAACTGGCCCACCGTCACGAGATCGAGGGCAGTCCCTTCTACCGCGGGCTCGACGCCGGCCTGCTCGCCTGCCTGACTCCGGCCGGCCGAGGCCGGGCGCGGTGGTGGCGGCGTCTGGTCCAGCAACACGCGACACCACCGGATACCGGGAAGGACACCTGAGCACGATGAATCACGCAACTGCCGGCCTGTGGTTCCCGCGCGCCGAGGTGCTCGACCTCGCCGAGCACGCGATGGCCGCCCCCGACCACGACCTCGACCCCTACGACGAAACCGGGACGAAGGCGCCAGCGCTGATCTGGATCCACGACATGGGAGGCATCTACCTGGTCAGCAACGGGTTGCCCCGACAAGCACCCACCGCCGCCGATGACCCGACCAACAAGATGCACGTCGTCTACGCCCACGGCCACCGACCCGGCCGGCCTCGCCACTACCACCCCCTGCTGGCCGGCCACCATTTCGATCACATGCGGCTGACCACCACCCTCGACGGAGCCGAACCCACTCTCCTCGACCTGATCCGCGACACCGACACCGACCCCGGTGCGTGGTTCGTCCTCATCGTGCGCAGCGAGGGCGCCCACGCCCAGATCTGCGACACCGGCCCGTCCTGAAACACCGAACACGTCACCGCGGGCCGACCCGACCGGTCTGCTCAAGCAGGCCGAAGCGAGTCGCGTTCTCCCGTCCACGACCCGCGCGCCTGGAGGTTTCCGCATGCACGATCACCCCTCGAATCCGTCGACCCCGGACACTGTCCCGTCACCGGTATGCCCGGACGCTCCCGCCGAGGCGGTGTTGCGTGTCCAGTTCTGCCGCGGCGAGGACGATCTCACCGCTCACCCCGGCGGTGAGAGCGAGGCGAGCGAGGTCCGTCTCTGGGACGGTGAACTGTGTCTGGCCGCGATCGTCCGAGACCGCGACGGGTGGCGCTACGGCGCAGCTGACTGCGGACACCGGATCGCCGACGAGCAGGTGCATGCCCGCTACGGCGACTGGCGCGAGGCCCTGCACGCACTCACCGGTATCGCCGTCACCACCCCGCAATGAGCTCACAGCATCGTGTCCGGTTCCCGCACAACATCCTCGGCCGGTCACGCCCCCACCCCGCCTGGCGAGGTGGAGACCCTCTTCTCGAAAGGACCGTGGCCGTAATGGAACACCTGCCGCACGCGACATCCGTCCCCAACCACCCGCCCCCGCAGCCCGACCCGACGCCGGACGCCGGGCGCCGGGGCGGTTCCGGTTTCCTCGGCGCCGGCGGTCTGTCGTGATGATCGATGATCCCGGGGCGTTGCTGGCCGCGGTGGCGGCTACGCTCACCGAGCGCGCGGAGCCCAGGCTGCTCGCGCTGCTCTGGGCTACCGGCGACGCGGCCGGTGGGCTCGGCTCGTACCGGACCGTGGAGCTACCCCTCGACGCGTTCACCGAAACCGCCGAGATACCTGCGGCGATCGACGCCGTGCTGGCGCCGGTGCTGGACGCGGTCGCCGGCGAGCCGACCGAGACGGTGGCGTTGATCGTCGTCGACGCCCACCCGTTCCGGGGCTTTCGCCACCGATATCGACTGCTCGCCGAACGAGCCCGAACACGCCTGCCCGACCACGACCTCACCCTGGTCGATCTGTGGATCGTGACCGGACTGCGCCCCGGATCACCATGGATCGGCCTGAGCGTCAACACCCGTGGCGTCATCGAGCACTCGGCGCCCGAAGGCGACGACGACTTCACCCCCGATGCCGTGCGCGCCGCCGAGGTCGCGGCGCTGCTGGCCGCCCACCGGATCCCCGCCATCGACACCGCGCGAAAGCATCGGTCACCGCGCCGATCCCGGGCCCGGTGGCGTCGGATCCGCGACGCGGCCGCTGCCCTGGACACACCGCGACGCCTCGAGGTCGGCGAACTCGCGGCCCTGGCCGAAGCGCTGGGTGATCCCGACCTGCGCGACTACCTCTACGCCCTCGCCTCGGGTTCGGGGCGTCGCCGGTGGGTGGGGTTGTGGGAGGTGTTGGTGCGTGAACTGCCCGCCGGGCACCGCGCGGTGGCGGCGATGCTGCTGGCCATCACCCATCACGTCGAGGCCCGGCCGCGGCGGGCCCGTGCCGCGTTGGCCGTGGCGCGCACCGACCGCTGCGTGTCTGCGGGCCCGGCGCTGCTGCTGGCCGGTCTCGGCGACGACCCCGCCCTGCTCGTACAGATCACCCGCCGTCGCGGCCCGCTCAGCGCCGAACGCCTCGACCTGCCACTGCCCTGACCCGCGACCGTCGAACCCCCGGCCGGATCGGCGGTCCTCGCCGAGGACCGGGCCACTGGGGCGGTGGATGTCGGTAGATCATCTCGAGTGAGGAGTATTCGATGTCGCAAGACCATGGCCTGTTCCTCGCCGATGTCCTGGCGTCGAATCCGGGTCCGCCGCAGGGGCAGATCCGGATGTTGATGATGCGCACCCAGCTACGCGATGGTGTGCTCTACACCAGCGACGAAGGACAGTTCGCGACCGCGCTGCCGACCGGGTTCGACGAGACCACCGCCTTCGAATACGTCGCGGACATGGCACAGCTCTACCACCACATCACGCCGGCCTTCGCGGTGATGATCATCATCGATCCCGCTGCCGCGGACCCGGATCGCTCGGCCTGGTACCGCGACCTCGCGCAACGGCTGCGGCTGCGCCTGGCCGTCACCGGCGGGGAATGCACCCTCGGCTGGCTGCTGGCCGACCCCACCCAGGTGGACCGCCGCACCGACCTGTTGCCCGCCGACACACCTCCGCGGCCCGGCCGGGCCACCACCAGGTCCAGGCGTGAGCTCGTGCGCGCCTCCGAGATCGCCGCCATCCTGTCGACCCGGGCCACCGCCACACACCCCGCCGACCACCCGGCCGCCACCGCAGAGCGTGCCCTGTTGGTGGAGAAGGCGATCGTCGCGGTCGGCTCCGGTCGTGAGCTGACCGCGGTCGAATCGGCCGACCTCACCGTCGCTTTGACCGACCCGGTCCTGCGCGTTCACCTGCTGCGCACGACCCTCGGTAACGCCGGCCCGATCACGATGCCGTTGTGGCGGGTACTGGTCGACGGCCTGCCCGCCGGACACCGGGCACTGCCCGCACTGATGCTGGCCCTGGACCAGATCGCCGAGAACCGCGAGCTCTTCGCGCACCGGTGGCTACGGATCGCCCGCGCCGACCGCCCCGCCGACCCGACACTGACCCGCCTGCTCGGCTCCGACCGGCGAAGCCCCCGCACCGTGTACGACCACGCCGTGGGCCTCCTGACACACCACCGGGCACCGAACACCGCGCGCCCGTTCGACACCGGGACGCCCGAGCAGGTGTGAGCACCACGCGATCACCCCGGACCGCACACCCAGCACCACCGCTCGGGTGTCGCGGCCCGCCGCGGCGCGCATGTCCGAACACCGGTGCCCGCGACGCCCTCCGGCCACCACACACCCACCCGCCCCTCGAGGAGGCTGCCATGAACACCCACGCCACACTCAGCGATAGGCGGTTGCGGGCGTGGGCGATTCTGGCCCGCGCCGCGCTCACCGAGAGCACCGCCGCCCGCGCGCTCGCGGCCGCCCGCGTAGCGGGTCCCGGGATCGAGGACGCCGCGGACCGGATCGCGGCGCTCACCGGTGGATCGGGGTCGACGGTGGCGGTGGCCGACCTCGCCGCCCGCGATCTCGACCGCGCCGACCAGGCCGGGGCGTGGTTGCTCACCCGTGAGGATCCCGGCTGGACCGGACTGGGGCTCCACGACCTCGATCGGTCCGAGGGTTCCGCCGCGCCGGTGGCGGTGTGGGTGCGCGGCACGGTCGAGGCGGTCTCGGTCCTGACCCGTGTCGGTGTCGTCGGCTCGCGAGCGGTCTCCACCCGTGGTGCCCGCATCACCGGCGAGATCGCGGGCGCGTTGGCCGCCCGAGGTGTGCACATCGTCAGCGGCGGCGCGTTCGGGGTGGACGTCTTCGCTCACCGCGCCGCCCTGGACCACGGCGTCGCGACCACGCTGGTGTCCGCGGCCGGGATCGACCGCGTCTATCCCGCCGCGCACGCCGAGGTGTTCGACGCCGTCGCCGCGAGCGGGGCGGTCGTGTCGGAGTACCCGCCCGGATTCGGCGTCGACCGGACACGCCTGCTCGCGCGCAACCGTCTGGTCGCGGCCATGTCGCGCCAGCTCGTGATCCCCGAGGCCGGGATCCGCTCGGGCACCCTGTCCACCGCGCGGTGGGCGCACCGGTTGCACCGCCCGGTGCTGGCCGTGCCCGGCCCCGGCGCGACCTCCAGCGGTTGCGATCGGCTCATCGCCGACGGCCACGCCCGTCCTGTCCACTCGGTCACCGACGTGCTCACCGCGCTCGACGAAACCGCCGACCCCGAACCCCTCCGACACCGCGGCCCAGCGGTGCTCTGACCGTCAGCGCGAAGGCCGCGTTCGGCGAGCCGACACATGCTCACGCGAATTGTTCTGTCCCTGTTGATCATCGACCTGCAAGGAGTGCCACCATGGCCGGAGACACCGTCATCACCGTGATAGGAAACCTGACCGCGGACCCGGAGCTGAGGTTCACACCGGCGGGTGCGGCGGTCGCGAATTTCACCGTCGCCTCGACCCCGCGGTTCTTCGACCGCAACACCAACGAATGGCGCGACGGCGAGGCGCTGTTCCTGCGGTGCAGCGTCTGGCGCGAGGCCGCGGAGAACGTCGCGGAGTCGCTGACCCGGGGCGCACGGGTGCTCGTCAGCGGCCGGCTCAAACAACGCTCCTACGAGACCCGCGAGGGCGAGAAACGCACCGTCGTGGAACTTGAGGTCGACGAGGTCGGTCCGTCGCTGCGCTACGCCACCGCCAAGGTCAACAAGCGAAAGCCCAACCACGCCACCACGAGCAACGACAACGGCAGCGGTGATCGCTCCCGCGATCTGGTCGGCGCTGCCGCCGGAAGCCGCGGCGGCGACGATCCCTGGGGCGCATCCGGAGGCGGTTTCGGCGGCAACTTCGGTGGCGGCTTCGGAAGCGGTTTCGGCGGCGATGGCGAGCCCCCGTTCTAGAGACCTCGCCCGAGGATTGGCGCGTTCCGCCCGTTTGATGGTCGGGCTGCGCGCGCGGACACCGTGGAGCCGCCCCCGGCGATGACCTCACCTCGCGGACAGAGCCCTCGGGTGAGGGCGTCCCCACGGTCACACCCCGGTCCGTGCGTCGCTCCCTCGGCGAGGTCCACCGACACGACCGTCGGGCCTTCGCCGGTCCGGTATGCCGACTCCGGCAGCGGTCCCGCGATGCCCGAAACGTCGACCGTCGAGTCGACGATTCCGAGACCTAACCTATGTCCTCGAGCAGGGCGACTGGGAGCCGATCCGCTGGTACACCGTGCTCGGTCCGGACGGGCGGCTGTGGCGCGAGGACGGCGACCGCGGAGGCCGTAGAGGCGATGCACCCGGAGATCGACTCGCGCGTACCTGGCAGCGGATCCACTACGTGTCGGTGATGAGTGAAGAAACTCCCTGAATCGAACGGCGTGAACCCCGCCCCGGCAGCACCGGCCCCGTAGATCCGGCGACCGCCACCGCCGCGCCCCGTCTCCCCGCGCCGAACACGCGGCCGTGCACCGAGTTCCGCCGCCGCGTTCCCCGTAAGCCGCCCATTGTCCGCCCTCACCCCTCCTGGAGATCGACATGACCATTGCCCCAGTCGCCTTCGGCCCCGCGCCGGTCCCTCTGTCCGAGCTCCTGCCGTCCGCGGTCGCGGCGATCGGGTTGTCGGCGTTCGGTGCGGTCGAGCCGCGTCGCGCGAGCGCCGAGCTGGCCGCGCGACTGTCCGGGCTGTCCTCGGCGCAGTGGGCCTATCTGGGATTGGTGTATCGCGCTCACGCGCATTCCCCGGTCGCCGCCCTGGCGCGGGTGTTGGCCCTCGGCGACGCCTGCCCGCGCGCCGAACTCCATCACCCATCCGAAGAGCCGGTGCCGGGCCAAGACATCGTCGAGGCCGGCGTCGAGATCGAAGCGTGGGCGCGTCGGCCGCTGCGCGAGCCCGGCTACGACCTGCGTCTGGAAGCCGAGCCGAGCGCGGAGACCGAGGCCAGGCGCACCAGCCCGGATGCCCTGGCCCGGCGCGCCCGCCACCGTCGCACCATCCAGGCCCACCGCGCCCCGGTCGCGTCCCCGCTCGAACGCGGTCAAGCCGCGGCCTGACCGAGAAAGGGGGTCGCGATGAGCGGACCCGAAGCGCGGGAGGCGAACACGCTCCAAGCCCGGTTCCTGGGCCACCTGATCGCCCGCCTCGACGTCCTGGCCGAGCAGTCCGCCCCCTGGGACGGGCTACGGCGGCTGCGCGCGGTGATCGCCGCACGCCTGTCGGTCCTGACCGAGCACGACACCACCGCCGAAGCCGACCAGCAGATCGACCCCGACACGGGCACGGTCGGTCTACTCGCCGTCGAGCTGCATCGGCTGCGACGAGTCGCGACCGCGGCCACCCTCACCCTGCACGGAGGACACCGCCACGAACCGGTGCACATCGGCGCTGTCGGGCGCTGTCACACCGTCGTGCGCACCGCCGCCGACCGGCCGGTGCTGGTGCCGCTGCGGTTCATCGCATCCGTTCACCCGCACGAACCGGCCACCGCCCACCGGTGACACCACCACCGCGGCAGCGCCGCGAGCGCCCGGTTCGTGCTCACCGTCCTCGCCGCCCCTCTCACGTGGGCGGCCCGAGTTTCCGCGAGGTGATCCTGATCAACGACAGGCCCGACCGTGTCCCCGTCCCCACCCGGTTGACCGACCTCCGCGCGCGGCGGGGCTGGTCATACCCGAGATCACCCTGACCCACCGCGATCGGTCGCGTCCGATCTGGGGCGCGCACGACGCGCGGCGGGCGGAAGCGATCTGGCGTGAACAGTTGTGTCAGATCTGCGCTGACCCGCTGACCGACCCGGTCGTGGTGTTCGTGCGTCCCCTGGACTACCTGCACGGCTACGCCGCCGAACCCGGGTGCCACCCCGAATGCGCCCACTACAGCACGCGGGGGTGCCCGATGCTCAACGGCACCCAACACCACCACGCCGCCAACACCGCCGCCCGCTACACCCGTTGCGCGGATCCCGACTGCGCGTGCCGGTTCTGGATCCCCCAGACCGACTCCGCCCGCCAGGGCCGTCCCGCCGACGCCTGGTACCAGATGTGGCTGCGCCGCACCGCCTACCGCGTCGTCGCCGACCCGCACCCCGACCCCGACCTCGACCAGCCACCCGAACCGCGAGTCCTGATACGCGGAGTTCCCTACCTGAAGCTGCGCAAGGTCCGCGACGGCGCCGGGACCGACTCCGGACGCCCGGACCCGCTGGAGTTGATGCTCGCGTTGCGCGCCGCGACCGGCTACTGAGTACTGCCGCCCACCGAGCCTTCGCGGGCTCGCGTGGTTTTCGTTGTGGGCGGGGGCGCTCGAGGTGGGAAGGGTGGCGGTGGGTGAGGGCTGAGCGTCCGGTCATCTGCCCCGCCTTCCCGAGTGCTACCAGGGTGGGCGCCCGCCACGGCTCCGGGCCCGCGCCCGTCCGTCACCGAATTCGCCCGCGCCCCGCCACGTTCAGACGCGGCAGGTAGGTGCTCAGCGCCCGCGAATTCGGCGCCGGCCGTTTCGGCGCGTTCCCTCCCGCCGCGTCGGGCGCCCACCCTGGTCGGTCGCACTCAGGCGGGTCAGACGACCAGCCGCCCAGCCCCGTATCGGGTTGCGTGCATCGTGCGCGCGTTCCGGACGGGGCTGTGCCGTATCCAGACACAGAACAGGACTCGACGATGACCGCTACGTTGACAGCACCCACCGATACCGACATCGACTCTCCCGCCGCAGTTCTCGACACCGACTCCACCGCCACGGGCGACTCGCCGTTCCTCGCCGCGCTCGGCGAGATCGAATACCTGCTCGCGACCGACCCCGACACCGCGCGCGAACGCTTCGCCGCGATCCTGCCCCTGGCCAGCGAGGCCGAGCGCGGATTCCTCGACCGCGTCGCCGCGGTGATGGAACGCTCCCCGTGGAAGGTCGCCGCCCGCCAGATCGGGTGGATGGCCAAGAGCCGCCCCGAACTGCGCGCGCTGATCCTCGACGCCACCGCCGACGGCGATCCCGGCCTGTACCGCCCCGAGATCCCCCGCGAACCCGACACCTCGATCGAGGCCGCCGAATGGGTGCGCCGCTCCATCCGCGACCGTCGCGACGACCGCGACCGGCTCACCGCCCGCCCCAGCGCCGCCACCGACACCGCGCGCCTGCGCCCCGAGGCGATCGCCGCGCGCCGAACCCTGATCCCTGCCCCCGAGGTCGGGAAGGTGAGCCTGCGGCATCGTCGCCGCGACCTCGCGGTGCAACGTCGACGCGAGGACCTGTGGGCCGGATACGCGCGCACCCGCCTCTACGGCATCGACACCGCAGTCGACGACGATGACGACCGCACCCCGCCGGTGCCCGACCCGAGCAAGCCCGCGCACCTGATCTGGGCGCACGTGCAGGCCGAGTTGTGGGACCGCTCCTACTTCCTGCACGTCGCCGGCTGCTACACCGAGGCCGACCGCTACCTGCTCGCACCCGAGACCCCCGAACGCCGGATCAGCACCAGCGCCCGCCACGACGGACTCGACGACGCCGCGACCGAGTTCCTGCGCGAACGCGACACCGACACCCGCCCGCAGCGCGAGCGGCGCGCGCCACGCACACCCCGCCGCTTCCCGCGCCGACTCACCACCGCCGACCAGATGCGGTTCGCCGCGCGACGCACCGGCATCCCGATCCCCAGCGACCGCGACATCTACCTGCCCTACAGCGAACTCGACGTCCCCGAGCCGACCTGGCAGGGCTCGGGATTGGACTACGACCTCGCCGCGATGGTTCCCTACCTCGGCTGGCCGTGCGTGGGCTGCTGGATCGACCGACCCGCCACCGACCGCCGCCCCCGCCACACCCGCGACGGACACACCGTCAGCGACGACGGGCTCTGCGACGTCTGCCGCGCCGACGGCCACCCCGGCATCCCTCCCGTCCCCGCCATTCCCGCCGTCGTGGTGACCAACGCCTACCGCACTTACGCCTACGTCGAGTCGCGCTGCGCGCACATCGCCGCGACCCATCCCGACCAGGCGCGGGCGTTGCTGGACCGCGTCCGCACCGCCGCGGCGTGCACCGGACCGACCTGGCGGCTGATCACCCGCTGGATGGCCATGAACCTCGGCCAGCCCGAACGCACACCCCGACCCGCGACCGCGCGACGGCCGCGCCGGGGCGGGTCCGCCCTCGGCGCCGGCCAGCGCATCGGGCGCTGCGACGCCTGCGCCCGAAACGGGGTAGTCCACGCCGACAACTACTGCACCGACTGCCGTCTCGCACTCGGACTCGTCCCCGCCCGCCGCACCGGCAGCGCCGCGGTGGCCTGACCCTCTCGCCCCGCTCCACCCCTGTTCGCCGGTCCGCCGCGGTGTCGCTCCCGCGGCGGACCGGACCCCAACGCCCACCGACCCTCAGGAGCGCGAACGTGCGACACCGAATCATCCGCCCTCTCGCCCTGGCACTGCGGCGGATCCTGCTCCGCCGCTTTCCTCCGTATGTCGATGTCCGGGTGTACCTCAACGCCGACCCCGGAGCCATGCTGCGCGGGTACCGCACCGGTGCACCGCTGACACTGGCCTACCACTGCCGCCTGCTGATCGACCCCGACGACGGCGCGGACGCCATCGAACTCCTCGACCGGGTCTACGCCGCCTTCAACGGTCACCCCGACACCGACCTCGACAACGCCCACACCCGCGCCTGGTACTCCCAGGGCCACCGCTCGCTCTCGGTCGGCGACGTCATCGTCCTCGACGACGACCTCGTCTACGCCCGCTCCACCTTCGGCTGGCTGTCCCTTCCCCCGAGCTCCGCGCCCCGCCGACCGCCGACCAGCTCCAGCCTCTGATCCGAACCCGCCCACCCCACAACCTCTGTCCCGCCGCGCCGACGTTATCCCCAAGAACCGCCGGGCCATCCACAGCCTTATCCCCAACCCCGCCGCGACAGTCACGCCCCGGTTCGCCCGGCGCGAACCGACCCGAGGGGTAGCACGGTCACCGCGCGGAGGTCGAGAGCGCCTGCGGCGTCACTACGTGATGGGCTGACGCCCACCCTCGACCTCCACACCGCGCCCGTGACGACGACACCCCCGATCCGCACCACCCGAACCGGAAAGGGGCCACCCGTCAACATGACTCACCACCCGCACACCGACCCCGCGCACCTGAACATCACCGACGCGCATCACCTGCTCGCCGAAGGACGCGCGCTCGTGGTGTCCATGCGCGCCGCCGCCGGACACGCCCAACTCATCGACTGGGCGCGCCGCCACGATCTGTTCGTCCCGATCGACCGGACCACAGCGTGGGGCAACCCTTACATCCTCGGCCGCCACGGCAACCGCGAACAAGTCATCCGCCTACACGCCGAACACCTGCCCCGCCGGCCAAAGCTGCTCGCCCGCCTGCGTCGCGGCGAACTCGCCGGCCGGGTCCTGGGCTGCTGGTGCGCACCCCAGCGCTGCCACGGTCACACCCTCGCGGCGCTCACTCGTGACCCGGGACTCACCCCGCTCGACGCACTCGCGACCCGACCCGAGCCGGGAAGCACCTGACCGTCCCTCGGACATCACCGAACGGTGGGACACCACACGGTGTCCCACCCGTTCTCCACCCGCACCTTCTCTCCACCCTCACCAGTTCTGCCACCGCACCTGTTCCACTTCCCACCCCCTTCTCACCTTCTCCCCCTCCCACACCCCCTTCCTCCCCCTCATTCCTCCTCCTTCTCTACAGCACACCTCTTGCATTCAGGAATCTGAGCCCAGATAGTTTCACATTCCGGTCGGGTAACGACCAGGGAAAACGCGAGAGGTGACGAAAAAGAAGGCAATCCACCCCCTCGACTTTTCCTGTTTCCGAGTGCTCGATGGAGTTATGACCGCGACTATTCATAAAGTCGCCGCCGGTACCGGATATCAGTACTACCTGCGAAACATCGCCGCGAACGACGCCGACTCGCGCGGCCGTTCGTCGTTGTCGGACTATTACTCCGCGCACGGGGAGGCTCCCGGGGTCTGGCACGGCGCCGGCCTGGCCGGTCTCGGCCTGGAAACCGGCACTGAAGTGACCGAGTCGCAGATGCAATCCCTGTTCGGGATGGGTCGACACCCGGACGCCGAACTGCTCGAGGACGCCGCCTACGACGCCGCGATCGCGGCCGGGAAGACACCGAGACAGGCCGTCGACGCGGCCGAAAAAGCGTCTCGACTGGGTCGCCCTTTTCGCGTCTACGCCCCCGACTCCGAATTTTATAAACGGTGCGCGCACGCCTTCGCCGACCACAATACCGAGCGCAGATTACCTGCCGACGCGTCTATCGGGGAGGAGGATCGTGCGCGGATTCGGACGCATATCGCGTTCGATATGTTCACCGACGAGTACGGCCGTGCACCGATCAATGAGCGGGAGTTGTCGGGGTGGATCGCGAAGAACTCGCGCCCGGCCTCGGTCGCGGTGGCGGGTTTCGACATCACCTTCTCCCCCGTGAAGTCGGTGTCGGCGTTCTGGGCGGTGGCGCCGTTGTCGGTCGCGCACAAGATCGAGGCCGCCCACCGCGCCGCGGCCGCGGATGCTCTGGGGTGGTTGGAGGGCCACGGGATCTACACCCGGTTGGGGCGCAACGGGATCCGGCAGGTCGACGTCGAGGGCATCGTGGCGGCCTGCTTTTTTCACAGGGATTCGCGTGCGGGAGACCCCGACCCGCACACGCACGTGCTGATCGCGAACAGGGTCCGCACCGCGGACGGGCGGTGGCGCACTCTCGACGGGGCGGCGCTGTATCGGGTCGTGGTCACAGTTTCCGAGATATACAACACCCGACTGGAACACCATCTCGAGGAAACGGTGGGTGTGGAGTTCGGGCAGCGCCCCGGCACCGACCCGTCCAAGCGGCCCATCCGGGAGATCCTGGGTGTTCCGGTGCGGTTGATCGAGGCGTGGTCGCGGCGCGAAACCGAGATCCGCTCCCGCGTCGGTGAACTCGCCGCGGACTTCCAGAACACGCACGGTCGCGAACCGACCGCGATCGAACTGCGCCACCTGGCCCAGCAAGCCACCCTGCAAACCCGGCCCGCCAAACACGACCTACGCTCGTTCGCCGAGCAACGTCGCAGCTGGCGCGAGCAGGCCATCGCGCTGCTCGGAGGCCGTGACGCCGTCGCTGCGATGGTGTCGGCGGCGTTGAATCCGATACGCGCACGACGGGTTCGAGTAACCCCGGAATGGGTCGCCGAGACCGCGGACCGGGTGCTCGAGGTGGTCGCCGAGCACCGCTCCACCTGGCGGGCGGCCAACATCCGCGCCGAAGTCGAACGCCAGATCCGCGGCCAAATCCACGCCCGGGACTGGGACACCGCCACCGAGGCCGTACTGGGGGCGGCGTTGGATCCGTCGCGGTCGATCGCGATGGGCGACCCCGACATGACCGCCGAACCCGAACTCGCCACCGTTCCCGAGGCGTTGGCGCGCCGTGATCGCTCCAGCATCTACACCCCGGCCGGGTCGCGGATCTACACCTGCACTCGCGTTCTCGCCGCGGAGGAAGCGTTGATCGAGCTGTCGGTCCAGCCCGGGGCCCACCGATTACAACCCGAGGTGGTGGGCGCGGCGATCCGCGAGAACGACACCACCCACCCGGACCGACCGTTGAACGCCGGGCAGCGCACCCTGGTCGAAACGTTCGCGACTTCGGGGCTGCGGGTGCACACCGCCAACGCCCCGGCCGGCACGGGCAAGACCACCGCCATGGCGGTGCTCACGGCCGCCTGGCACACCAGCGGAGGGACGGTGCTCGGGCTCGCGCCCACCGCCAAGGCCGCCGCCGTGCTGGGCGAATCGATCGGTGCGCGCTGCGAAACCGTCGACCAGCTTCTCACGGTCATCGACCTGCACACACCCGGCCGAGCCGAGGTTCGCGAAGGCGAGCATCCCCCGCCGTTGCCGCAATGGGTCCTCGATATCGACGCCGACACGCTCGTGATCGTCGACGAACACGTCAAGATCGGCACCCTCAAACGCCTGAAACTGCTGCGCTTCCTCGCTGATCGCGGCGCCACGATCCGCTGCCTCGGCGACGACCGCCAGCTTCCCGCGATCGAGGCCGGTGGCGTCGACGCCGACATGGCCGCCGCGGCCCCCGAGCAGACTCTCACCCTGACCCACGTCGTACGCTTCGCCTCCACCTCGGAGGCGTCGGCGAGTCTGATGCTGCGCGAGGGCGACCCGGCCGCGCTCGGCTGGTACCTGGACAACGACCGCATCCACGGCGGACACACCGGCGCGACCCACGACGACGCCTACACCGCCTGGGCCCACGACCACGCAGCCGGACGCGACGCGATCATGTTGGCCGCCTCCCACGACACCGTCACCGCGCTCAACGAACGCGCCCGCGCCGACCGACTGCTACGCGAGGGTGGCTTCGACGGCCCGGAAGTGGTGCTCGACGACGGCACCGCAGCCTCGGTCGGTGACACGATCCGCACCCGACAGAACGCGAAGAAACTGCGTTCAGGTGCCCACGATTGGGTGCGCAACGGCTACGTCTGGACCGTCACCGCTGTCCATTCCGACGGCAGTATCACCGCCCGACACCACAGTAGAACCGGTGCGAGTGTGCGGTTGCCGGGCGACTACGTCGCGCGGAATGTGCGTCTCGGGTACGCGGCGACGATCGATTCCGCGCAGGGAATCACCGCCGACACGTGTCATGTCGCGCTCACCGGCGGCGAATCCCGCGAACAGCTCTACGTCGCGATGACCCGCGGCATCCACTCCAACCACGCCTACATCCCCTCCGCATTGAGCGGAGACGAAGGCTCCTTCTACACCGAACAAGCCCTTAACCCGCACACCGCCGTGGAAAACATGGTGGCGATCCTGGGCCGTGACGGCACCCAAAAATCCGCGCACACCCAACTCCGCGACGCCCTCGACCCCCACCGACGCATCGGCCGCGCCCTCGACATCTACCTCGACACCGTAGGTCTGGCCGCCGAACACGCCCTCGGCGACACCGCGCTGGCCGACCTCGACGCCGCCGCCGAAGAACTGCATCCCGGACTCACCGACAGCCCCGCCTACCCCACCCTGCGCCTACACCTGGCCACCCTCGCCGCCACCGGCATCGACCCCGTCACCGCCCTGCGCGACGCGATCAACGAACGCGAACTCTCCACCGCCGCCGATCCCGCGGCCGTGCTGGACTGGCGCCTCGACCCCAGCGGCGAACACTCGACCGGGACCGGGCCGCTGCCCTGGACCCCCACCATCCCCACCGGACTCGACACCACCAGCACCCAAGCCGACGCGCGCGCCCGCATCCTCACCGACCTCGCCACCCAGATCCGCGAAGACACCACCAGATGGACGCCGCAGACCGCGCCGGTCTGGGCGCGCCCGCTCCTCGCCGCCGCCCCCGACCTGCTGGCCGATCTGGCGGTGTGGCGGGCGAGTCTGCACGTTCCCGACACCGACCCGCGCCCCACCGGAGCACCCCGCTATCCGGTGCGCGAACGCGCCCACCAGGAACACCTCGACACCCGCGTCGAAGCCGCGCTCGGTGATCCCGCCCGCGCGGTCAACCAGTGGGCCGACACCGTCGCCGGGATCGAGCCCCGCGTCGTGGACGACCCCTACTGGCCGGTGATCGCCGACCGGATCGACCTCGCTGCCCGCGCCGGCATCGACATCACCACCCGACTACGCGCCGCCGCCGCGCTGCGCCCGCTGCCGGACGAGATGCCCGCCGCCGCGCTCTGGTCCCGCCTGGAACTCGACCCCTCCGCCCTCGACAGCCACGACCACAACCTGCGCCCGGACTGGATCACCGACCTGCACGACATCCTTGGCCCCGACACCGCCGCCCGGGTCGTCGACGACCCCGCCTGGCCGCGCGTCGTCGCCGCGGTCGACCGCGCCACCCACACCACCTGGACACCGCGCGAACTGCTCACCACCGCCTACGAACTGCTCACCGCCGCCACACCCGAGGACGGCAGCGGCCTACGCCCCGACCAGATCGCCTCCGCCCTCGTGTGGCGCATCGACGCCCTCCTGCACCACACCCCCACCACCAACCCCAACGAAAACGGACCACCGATGAACGACAACACACCCAGCCCGACACCCTCCGCGTCGACCTCCCGCGAGCATCCCCCCGACCTCGAACCGCCCGACGACCGGAATGAACAACCCGCCCCGGACCCGGCCGCCCCCGCGGACGTCTCCGAGTCCGGGTTCGATCCACAGCTCGAGGCCATCGCACAGCTGTATCGCGACGGTCGAATCCGGGCGGCGGTCCACCGATTCCGGCAGTTCGAGAACCAGCTCACCGACGAACAACGGTGGGTACTGGGCGCGGTCACCGAGACGCTCTACCGCTACGCCTACCCCGTCGCCACCGCTCGCCTGCGCGATGCCGGACAACGTTTTCCCCAACATCGGGCGCTCATCGACGCCTGCACCCCGACCACCGATCCCGGTGTCCACGACGACCGCCCCGACCGCACACCACCGACCCCGGTGTTCGACCGGACACACCGCCACCGAACGCCTCGGGACCACGAGGCCCGCGTCGACCGTGACCTCGTCCACGACCCACTGCCCGACCCGCAGGTCCGCGCCCGCCGCCACGAGCAGGACTACCACGACACCCGCGCCGGAACAGACGACCAGCCCTGGGCGCGTCCCGACGCGCACGAGGTCCGCGGCCTCACCGACGACCCTCGACTATCCCACTCGCACCTACCACCCCACCCCGGCCGTGCGACACCGACGCCTCGCGAGACGGATCTCGCCGGGCGCAGTTACCGACGGGACGAAGCCCCGGACCCCACCCCCGCCGCGTACTCGCTCGACTACGACAAAGCCGCCACCCGCCGCGTCCGCGGTCTGGAATGCGTCGCGTGCAGCATCGAACGCCGCCCCCACGACGCGACACCGATACCACCGCGTCACTCCGATGACGGGCTCTGCGGCGAGTGCCGCGACAACGGCGATCCCGGGATCCCCGACCACGCCCCGACCCGGCACCTGACCGCGCGCGCCGACCATCTCGCGGCCACCAAACCCCTTCCCGCGGTGCATGCCATCCTGCGCCGCGACTGGAAAGCCGTCACCGACCTCCACCTCCGTGCCCAGATCGAAGCGTGGATCACCGCCCACCCACTGGTCGTGCCGACCGACGAACCCGACCACCAACCACCACTCACCGATCCGCTGTTCGCGCTCACCGACACCGAACTCGCCGACCGCCTCGACGGACTGCACCAGCAGCTCGCCCTCACCGACACCTACGCCGCGGCCTACGCCCCGGCCCCCACCGACCAACCCGACAGCACCGACATCGAGGACCTGCGACAGCGGCACCGCGACGCACAAACCACGATCCGCGCGGCGGTCGAGGCGCAACAACGGCTCGGTGAAGCGACGCGCGCGCTGCACGCCACCCGGACCGAACTCGCGACCCACCGCCGAAACCTCGACACCACCCCCACCCACAAACGCCACGTCCGCCATGCCCTGCGAACCCGCATCGACGAACTCATCACCCGGCAAGCCGACCTCGAACGCGCACACACCCGCGCCCGCACCCAGGCCCGCGACACCCACCGCAACGCCGTCAACCACGCCGGAACACCCGAGGCGTGGGACGACATCCTCGACACCACTCCCGACGCCCTCGCCACCAGCACCACCCGCGCCGCCTCCACCAACGGCGACGTTGCCGAACGGTTCGCCGCCGAAACACGCAGCGACATCGCACGACTCCACGCCGAACAACAACGACGACGCGACCTCACTCCGGCCCAGGCGGACCACGAACTCGCGCTTCGCCACAACGGCGACCGCCCGACAGCCGAGGACCACGCCGGCCCAGACCAAACCGATCCCGCCGCGCCCAGTCCGACGATCAGTCCCGACGTCGAGCTCTGACTTCGGGATCGACTAGCGCTCCCGCGCCGCGGCGAAGCCGAACTCCCAGGCCGTCGCTGTTTGCGAGAGAGCCCACCCCGCCGGGAGCGTTTTCCTCACGGCGGGGTGGTCGTATCCGACTCGATCAGTCCTCGGCCTCGTTGCGACTAGCGGCCTCGTCCGCGCGGTCAGCGAACCCGCTGACCGCGGTGGGACTGTCGGGGTCGCGTTCGGCGGCCTCGCCGATGCGGTCGGCGGACTCGCGATCCATCGGTGTACCGGACTCTTTTCCCATCGTCATGGCCTTTCAGGGATTGCGGCGGCCGGGCACCAACCCGGACGGCCGAAATCCGGCCGCCTCGTGGGATAGGGATTGGTTGTCACCGGCCACGTGGGCAAAGCCTCACGCTCCGATTCCCGGCGTCGGCATAGCCTGACGCGAGCCTCGAACAGTCACGGCGCGTTGTGCTCAGACCCGCCATCGGCTGGGCCATCCTGAGAGGAGGAAACACTCACCGGCGTCCGGCCGCGACTACGCCCTCGCCAGCTCCGAGCATTTGTTGCGCAACATCCCTATCGTCACACACCCCGCCCCGAGAGCCGCAGATCCCACCGACGCCCCGAGCACAGGTCCTGCGATTCACCGACACCTGCCGATCAACCGCTTCGGTCCGCTGGGTACTGCGTTCGGTTACCTCTGGTCGACCACGATTGAGGGGTTCGAGTAGGCCCAGTTTCCTGGTTGTTTCTGGAGATGGCGAAGCTTTCGACGGACTTAGCCGCAGCTCTAGTAACCATCCCAGCGACAGGTAGGTCCTGAGGTCGAGTTCTGACCGCAAACCTTCCCAGCGACAGCGTCACGGGCCCAACCTGTGCCGAATTCTAGGTCGGTCAGGGCCAGCGCACCTCGGTCGTTCCGGCGCACGCCGGTTCTCAGGGGCGCTCGCAGCGCGGATAAATCGTTCGAAGTCGTTCTGACCTGGCCTTACGCTTCATACAATGACTACCATCACCCGTGCTCAGAGGCTTGAGGTACTGAGGCAGGCCAACCAGACCTGGCGATTCATCAGAATGCTCCCCGACTTCACGCGGTACCTTCCGCCGGATTGGGCGCTGCCAGCAGCCGACAGCTTTGCCGCGACAGCCGCATTCCGCCAGTACGTCGACGGGTTACCGCAGCTCGCTCACCTCGCCCCACCCTCATGGCTCACACCCGCAGTCGATCCTGCGGCGGCGTTTCGTGCCTTTGATGCAACTCGGTTCATCGACATGTCGGCGATAACGTCGATCCTGCCAGTATTGGAAGAACCTCTAACCCTGGGGGGTATTGGCGTCCCGCTGCCGCCCAACCTGTTGCCGCCAGATTTCGACGAACTCATCCTGCGGGCCCTGTCCCGCCGGATCCCCGACAATTGGCCGGACAGCGAAGCGATGGCCCTCCCTTTGGAGCGGGCGCGCGAGATCGCGGAGGACGAAGGCATCCCGATTGTCTATGTCCCCCGGGCCGCGATCGTCGCCGAGCTGTTGGAGGCCGCTAACCGGCATGAGCGTGCGGCGATTCTGGTGAACCGGACCGACGCCATCCTTGACGACTGTTTCGACGCCCTCGATTGGGAGTTGGCTCCGGCCGTTTCTGCGGTCGCGCCTCTACTGCTTGAGTCCATCGCCACGATGCGGGAGGGCCACCACAGCGCGGCGATGGCGCTCGCCACATGTGTTTTCGACACCCTCCTTGGCGGGGCTTTCGGCAAGCACAACAAGGCGCGATCCCGCTGTCGCGTACAGAACTTGGCTTCCGCGGGAGCCAAGGACCGGCTGCGCTACGTTCTGGCTGTCGCGCCGGTGGTTCGCGCTCTGACCGATTGGAGCCCCGAAGATCCCCGCCAGCTTCCGCGGCCAGCGGAGTACTCGCGCCACGTCACCGTGCACCAGGCGCATCCAGATCACTTCACCCCGGAGAACGCGGTCTTGGCCGTGATGGTCGCGACCAGCCTGATGCGTGCATTGGATGAGCGCTCCCACTGGGCGAATCCGCATGCAACACGATAGTAGGGGGACGGTCCCTGCGGGAATACGTAATCGTGACATTCGGCCTCAGACAGTGGACCCAGCGATCTCCCCCTAGGCTGGTCTCACATTCGATCTGGCGCAGACGCTTTCGGTTCGAGGACTTCGTGGGTACGGCGCGGCGCGCCAAGGGGTCGGCGGGGTAGGGCGGAAACCTGGTGGCGGAGGGTCCTGGGAAAGAGGCTTTCACGCGCCAAATGCGCAAGGGCGAACAGGATCCGGGGCGGCACCCGCTGCTGGCCGACTATGAACTGGAGCGATGAAATGGACGCCGACCGGCGGGCGCACGAGTATGCAAAGTGCACATACACGTTGACCCACCAGCCCAATCTCGACGGTCGCGAGGCCGTATTCGATCAGGCATTGACCAACGGGCTCACCGTCCTGGTCGCGCATACGTGGCCGGGCGAGGAAAAGAAGTCCGTGCGCGGGATGGCGATGATCAAGTCGGCGAGCGAGCTACTAGAGGTAATCAAGAAAAAGACCGGCGGCACCGGCCGTGTCCCGCACGACACGGGCAACCCGGTCACCGACCTCCCCGACACACACGACCCGCTTGTGGTGCTGCCGTTCACTGAGGTCGACGTCGCGTTGTTGAAGGCCGCAGTCGTCGCGACGCAGGCGATCCGTCATGCACGTGAGACCGGTTCCGACACCGACACCGCGCTGACCGTTGAGCATCTGGCCGCGCTCGCCGCGCTGGACCGTCATCCGAAACTGGGTGGGATCACCTGGGTGCAGATCGATAGGGACTGGGAGAGCAACCGCACCGACGACGACATGGAATTAGACCGTGCGCGTCGCTACCTCGAAGCGCACAATGACTCGGCGGAATTCGAGCGGCGGACTGCCCTGGATTACGAGGTAGAGGCGTTCGAGCGTCCCGATGAACCAGTGGCTGTGGAGGTTTGCCCTGTATGCGGGCAGACCGCGTTCGTGGCACGCAGCCTCGACGGCATGACCGCGACCATCGGTGTCGGGCACTGCTGGGTGTGCTCGTACGAGCGCACCGCCTTGGTTGCCGAGCAGATGGCGGTAGACGCCCATCTCGACCGGGCTATGGAACGCGACGACTGACCGATTGGTACCGCCCTGCGACGATCGACACCTCTTCCGTCGTCTCTAGAGGTCGGCGAGCGCCCTGGCCAGCCCCCTAGTAAGCGGCAGAGATGCGGCAATGGACGAAGACTCACAGTCGGCTACGGTGGGATGGTGCCGGTCACCGCGCTCGCTGGCTGGGCTACGTGGGGGACAGCTGAACGGGGAGAGCGGCGTCGGCCGACCCCGTGGTTCGAAGGGCTGTTCTGAACCGCGCGCGATGTCGGCTACTCAGGCGCAGTCGACGATGATGCTGCGGCCCACATATCGGGAAACTGGAGCGCGGGTCAGCGCAGCCTACCGGACGGCTGTTGCGGTGGCCGCACGACCTGAACGCCACCGATCGGTAGGCAAGCAATCTCAGATTGTTACCGGATCCGCCAGGCCACCGCCAGACAATCTGAGATTCCGCCACGAGCTCTGAACCCCCGCACTCAATCACTCCCGAACGCCGACCGCTCAAATTCTTGCTTGTGGACTGCCTTGGTGAATGTGTCGTACTCGGTGCGGTCGAAGTACAGGCGCGCACTGCCGACGGTGTTCATGTACTCGGAGGTGGCGCGGAATTCGTAGAACCCGTCGGCACGTGTGTCGATCACCAGCCAATCAGGTAAGGTTCTTCCTTCGCGAATGGCGTGTTGGATCGCGTCGAACTGGTGGTGGTCGAATGCCAGGCACTCGTCGCGTGGTACTTCGTGGTCGCCGGGGCCGGCGAGTTTGTCGTCCCAGATCATGGTGTGTTCGGCGTCGCGATAGATCATGACGCATGCCTGCTGGGGAGAGCTGGCGGCTGCCTTCCGGAAGTGACTCACGGTCGGTGTCGGCAGCATAGGGTGACTCCTTTCGAGCTGTGCGGGGCCCGGCTGGGGCAGGCCGGGCGCGCACCGTTTCACGTTACGGCAGGGTTCCGATAGCGGCGAAGTTGCAGGGTCGGGAGTTGTCGTCGGTGTCGGTGGGGTGGTCGGCATGCCAGTCGGTGGCGTAGCTGATGCCGGGTTCGGTCAGTACCCACCCGTTGAAGAAGCTGTGGAACTGTTGCCGGGTTCGCAGTGTGACGGGGGTGCTTGCCGCGGCGAACACCGACGCTCCGGCAGCGACCTGTGCTTTTATTTCAGGTCCGGCGTCTTCGAGGGAGACGTGCGTCATCGCGAGCCGGCTGCCGGATGGCAGTCCCGTGCGGAGGCGGTCGAGAAGTTCTTGGGGGTGGTCGGCGTCGCTGATCCAGGGAAGTACCGAGATCAGCAGAAGGCCGACGGGTTGGGCGAGGTCGAGCAGTCTTCGGGTCTCGGGGTGTTCGAGTATTCGTTCGGGTTGCCGCAGGTCGGCGTCGACCATCGTGGTGGTGTCGAGCAGGCGCTGTTCGGCGAGTAGGTCGCGGGCGCGGTTGATGGCTTCTTCGTCGTTGTCGACGTAGACGACGTGGGGATCGGGGAGTATTTCGCGGGCGATTTCGTGGGTGTTGCCGCCTGTGGGTAGCCCTGAGCCGATGTCGAGGAACTGGCGGATTCCGTGGCCGGCCATGTGACGTACCGCCCGGGCGAGGAAGGCGCGGTTGTGTCTGGCCCAGATCGGGTAGAAGGGGATCGCGTCGTAGAGCTGCTGGATGTAGGGCAGGTCGGTTTCGAAGATGACTTCGCCGGTGATCATGTGGTGGTAGATACGCGCCGAACTGGGTTTGGTTGTGTCGAGCGGGCGCGGTTCGAAGTCGGGGCTGGACATCACGGTGTTCCTATTCGGTTGTTGTGGCGGCTATCGCGAGACGGTCGGTCTGCTGCGTAGTCCGCGCAGTAGGTGTTGCATGAATTGCCTCGAATCGGTGGGGCCGAGCGCTGTCATCGTCAGCCGGGTGAAGATCTTGTCGCGGATGGCGACAGCGGGTTTGTCGTCGATGTAGCGGATCTCGCCCTGTGCCTCGACGACGGCCATTTCCAGATCGCCGGCAGCGCCGGGTGAGGGGGCGCGCAGCAGCACGTAGCGGTCTTCCATGCCTGCGCCGGGGGCCTGGTGGGTGAACGGCATGATCTGGATCTGGATGTTCGGTCGTGTGGACAGCTCGACGAGGTGACGGATCTGGTCGACCATCACCTGGTCGCCGCCGTAGGTTCGCCGCAGGCACGACTCGGACAGAATGGCGTGCATTTCGGGCGGGTCAGCGGTGAAGAGGATCTGCTGTCGTGCCACGCGGGCTTCGACGTAGTCATCGACGGTGATCGCGTCGGGGTCGTGGTCGTCCGGTTGGAACGGCTGGTGCAGAGCTCGGATGTAGTCGGCATGTTGGAGCAGGCCGGGGATGATCTCGGCCGCGGTTTCGCGGACTCGATCGGCCACTGCTTCGAGGTCGACCAGCAGTCGCAGTTCCTCGATGTAGGCGCGTCGGTAGCCGGAGGTCCAGTATCCGCGCCGGTGGTTGTCCTCGCGCAGTTCGAGCAGCATCGTCAGATAGTCGTCATCGCCGATGCGCAGGCCGGTGACGAGTTTTCCGAGCGCGTCAGCGCTGAGGGTTCCGGTGCCCGCGATGACGGCGGCGATGCGGGACTGTCCGACACCGATCATGGCACCGGCTTCGGCCTGGGTGACCCGAGCTTGTCGGAGCAGGTGATCGATTTCGCGTCCGAGCAGTACTTTTCGTGCGGTCCTCGCCATTCCCACCCATTCGGTTGTCTGTGCCCGATCGGACGTTACCGCCTTCAATGCCGATTATCAGGTTAGATTATCAGGCATAATTATCTGCTACGTCGTAGGAACGGTCGGAAGTCAGTCCACCGCCCCCTGCGAGGTGCTCCGCGCCGCGAACGATGCCTCTCCTGGGGATCCACAAGCGGGTGACCGAACGTTAGGGGTGGCAGTGGACCCATCGATCGACAATTGCGACCTCGTGACGGAATCGGCTCACGGCACCGCGTGCTCGGGAACGTCGACGCCCTGGGGCCGGCGTCTACGGTCGTTCCGCGAGATGACTCTCGGCATCAGCCGCAGGGACTTCGCCGAACTGATCAACACCCAAGGCCGCGAACAGAGTATGAATGTCGCATGCTCGGAGCGACACGTCGCCCGCTGGGAAGACGGTGACGTACAGCGCCCGACCGCACACTACCGCCGACTGTTGACCGCGATCGGCGCTCCCATCCTCGACGCCCACCAAGCGCCGAAGCCGCACCCGGTCACGAACACGACGACCGCGCCGGTGACCGCGCCCTACGTCGGTTCCGTCACGACAGCCGCAGAGCAAGCAAACGAAACCACTCTGCTGGAAGCTCTCGCCATGGCGGTCGTCGGGTCGACCACATCGTTGTTCGCGTGGCTTCCTCGCCTCGAAGACACGGCGCACGCTGCGTGGCACCCCGGCCAGGACGGCTCGAAGAATATAGATCTTGTGCAGGCAGCGATCGGCCACTTGCGTAGCCTCGACCAGCACCACGGCGGGTTCCGGGTGGCCGATCCCGCCACGGAACTGTTGCGTTCGATCGCGGACCTGCGCAAGCTGTGCCGCGACGAGTCCGCCGATCACGGCATCCTGGTCGCTTCGGCTGATCTTGCCAGGCTGGTCGGTTGGGCCTGTCACGACGCCGGCGATCAATACCGTGCGCGGCGATTCGCCACCCTGGCACTGGTGTTCGCGCGCCGTGCCGGTGCGCACAGTTTGGTCGCCTCGATCCTGTACGTCCTGGGTCGGATCAGTCTCAGCGACCGCGATCCCAGGACCGCGCTTCGCCTGTTCCAACTCGGTCAACTTCCCGCTCAGGACGCCTCCGACAGCGGCGAATCCGCTCGCCTGTACGCCAACGAGGCATGGGCACACGCGATGATGGGCGACCAGAATCGCATGAACATCGCTCTGAGCCGCGCCGAAGACGAGATGACCAGAGTCGGCGACATCGTCGCCCCGTGGACCCGAGTCTTCTTCACCCCTGGGGAGTTCACCGGCATCCAGGCCGTCATCTACAACGAATTCGCCATCACCGCGCCCAGGCCCGCCTCCGACCAGTACAGCTTGGCGGCCATCGACAACGCCCGAACCTCGCTGCAAGCCTCCTCTCCTGCACGCCCCGCCCGCAGCATTCTGTTCGACAACATCACCGTCGCGACCGCCTGCTTCCGGGTCGGCGAGATAGATGCCGCACTCCCCTACGCGCGCGCCGCGATCGCGAGGGCAGAACAGGTCAGCAGTGCGCGGGTCGCGGACCGCCTTCAGCAGATGGTTCGATGTGCCACCAGTGTCTCGCCTCGCGCCGACATTCACGACCTGGCCGACACGGTCCGACGATGGCAACCGATGATGACGAACGCCGCAGCCCATCCGACCGGCGAGCGGGCCACCACCGCTTAGGCTGGTGTTCGTGGCGACCGAGATCGCGGCCGACCGAGCCGCCGAGCTACAGCGCATCGTCGAACGCGCATGCGCACGAGTCGGGTTGAATCCCCGCGGCGCCGAACTGATCAAGTACACCGTCAACGCCGTCTACCGACTTCCTGCCGAACAGATGGTCCTGCGAGTCGCCGCCGGCCCCGTAGCGATCGAACGAGGACAACGCGTCGTGACCATGGGGCGCTGGCTCCGAGCCCACGGTGCGCCCGTCGCGACGCTGCTCGAGGTCGACCAGCCCCTGACCATCGACGGCAACACTGTGACCTTCTGGCACGAACTTATCCGTCGAACGGACTGGAGCGCAGATGATCTCGCCGCTCCACTTCGCCGCCTGCACACCGTCGGCCTCACAGTCGCCGATCACGCGACACTGCCGGAATGGGACCCGTTCTCCACCGCACGAAATCGGTTGCAAGAGGCCGACACAACCGTGTTGCCCCCGGCCGACCTGGCGTGGCTGACCGACCGGTGGAGTGAGATCGAAGACGACTACCGCCGTATCGAAGGCCACCTTCCCACCGGGATCATCCACGGCGATCCCCACACGGGCAATCTGCTGCGGCGCGAGAATCAAGTCGTACTGTGCGATCTCGACGAGACCGGGATCGGCCCCATCGCATACGACCTCGTCCCGCAGGCCGTCGGAGCGACACGGTTCGACCGCGAAGAGTTCTACCGCGCGTTCGTCACCGCCTACGGACGCGACGTCCGAGAAGACCGTGCCTGGCCGATCCTGTCCCGCATCCGCGAACTGGTCATGGTCACCAGCGTCCTACCAGACCTCCAACACCGCCCGACCGTGGCAGCCCAGAACGCCCACCGCCTCGCCACACTCAAAGCGGGCCGGCTCGACCAACGCTGGGATCTCTACACCTAGTTCTGTAGACGCCGCGCAGCAGGATCGCCGATGCAGCGCTCACAGACGCGGCGGCCGTGCGGAATTCGCCGCGTGCCCGAGATTGTCATGAGCGGGCATACACAAATGCCCGATTGTGCCCGGTCCGATGTCATGGTGACCGATCTCGCATCGCGATTGACTCTCTCTATGACCGGAGTTGAGACGCATCCAACTCGAATTCCACGCCACCCTCCGCCGTCGCCGCCACCGCCGGCGGGGACATAAACCGTCTGCGAAGCCATCGATCTCCAACCGTGATCGCGCTTCGATCGACCCGAACGCATCGCACCGGTCTCGACATCGCACTCCGACCATTCCGAGATCGACCGGCCGGCAACGACGGGAAACACCGCGTCCTGCGACCTCGGTCCGAAACAGCGTGCGGGTCGCCAATACCACCACCATTTCCTAGGAGAATCAGTAAGGGGCCACGATGTGGATCGGATACGCTCGCTCTGACCTGCTGACTCAACCCGCCGCCGCTTCGGCGGATCAGGCTATCCAGGCTCTCGCGCGAGAGAGGGAGTTGGGTTCGGGCCGTGTCTGGTTCGAGCCTCCCGCGCCCGAGATCGTCGTGCGGAACATGCTGCGCGAACTCGACCGGACCACCGTCCCGGCGGTTGTTCCCCGCCTCGAGGCCCTGGCGCAGGGGTGGCGGGTCGACCTCGCTCGGATCTTCTCACCACCCGCACGTCGCGCTGACCTGCTCTGGCAGATCCTCAGCGAGATCCCGACCCGAGCCGACCTGCACGTCATCGTCCCGTCTCGCGAACACCTGAGTCACCTCGATCCGGCCGGACGCGCAGCCGTGGCTCACCTCACCGACAGAGTCTCGGCGACCATGCACTTCCTCGAACGAACCGACAACACGGCTTCCGGATCGCTGGTTCCCGAGACCGGCCACGAACTGGTGATCGTCGAGTCCCGGATCGGCGCGATCCCCGCCGCGGCCCAACTCGACGCCGCGACGGCGCTGAGCAGTCGCAGTTGGCCACCGCACCTGATGGAACAGGTCGACGCGGTCTACATGGTGCTAATCAACACCCGTCACCGGGTCACGCCCGCTTCGGTGTGGGATGAACCGACCACGACCGTCGACGCGGTGATCCGCACGCTGATCGACACCTCGAACGGGCGGGTGGTGGTGGAACTCGACGAGCCCCACGTCCTGACCGGCCAGCCACCGCAACAGTTGTTGGCGTTGTGCGCGCACGTCGAGCGGATCCCCAGCGGCGGCCACACCGTCACTCGCGCCACTCTGCCCACCACGGTCGCGGTGACCGACGGCCTCGACAGGTGCGCGCGATGAACCGCCGGACCGGGCCCCTCGAGGCCGTCGCTTCACCGTCACCCCACCCGGCCACCGACCCGACGACCACTGCCCCGGCCGTGGACGGCATCGAGGGACTCTTGGACGCGCAGCGACTGTTGCAGGCGATCAACGGAAGCCGTGTGGAGGCGGGTTCACCGCTGTCGGAGTGGGCGCGGGAGTTGGCGGATCTGCACGCGACACTGTTGACCGGCGCGGTGTCGACGGCCCGTCGCCCTGCGGATTTCGATGAACGCGTCCTGCGCGACGATGTCGCCGAGACGATCGCACGGATCGACGGCTGGGCGATCTTCCGTCTTCCGCGCCCGGTCAACGTGCCGCGCCACACCCATTCCCTCGGCGCGACGATCAGCCATTTCGCGCGGGTCTACGCCCACACCAGCTGGGCCGACCGCCACACCACCAGCGCCGAGCACCGCCGCGAAGCCGCCCTGCACATGGCCCAGACCTACCAGGGCTACGCCGACCTGGTCACCGCGATCGAAGCGCGCCGTATCCTGCTGCCCCTCGGGTGGCGAGGGATCGGAGCGCCCCGATGACCGAGCACACCACCGCCACCGAGCCGGAAACCCGGACCCACCCCGCAGCCTCGGAACCCGCCGGCGACCCGCCGCCGGTCGATCCCATCCCGCTCGCGCTCACACTGTTCCGGGCATGGAGCACACCGCCCGCTCCCGACGTCGACCCCGCACTGTCGACGTTCGTGCGGCTCACGGCGGGCATGCTCGACGCCCATCGTCGACATCGTGACGCGCTGCGCCAGTTCCTCTACCCCGCCAACGAATCCGGCGAACACCACGGCATCGAGGTCGTCACCGACGCCTTGCACGCCGCCCATCGTGACCTCGAAGTACTGGCCCGGGCCATTGACGACCACGTCGCCGAGATCCTTCCAGCTACCGGATCGCACGTGGTGGCGTGCCACCGCACCGGACTCGGCGAGGAGGTGTCGCGGCTGTGTCGATGCTGGATCGCCGTCACCGACCCCATCCCGGCATCACCGGTCGACTCCGAGGCCCGTCAATCACTTGGCGGCCAAGCCGTGCTCTACAACCAGCTCGCCGACAACCTCAACACCGGGCTCGCCCGGCTACCCCACAGGCCGAGCACCGATCCCGCGGCCGCACCGATGCCCTCCACCTCGTCCACTCCGTCACCCCGCTAGGAGCGTCGATGCCCGATCAGTCCACTGTCCCCGAACCCCCGATCATGGATTCGACCGTCGTGTTCGAGGCCAACCTCGGCTACGACCCCGCCGCCGGTATCGCGCTGGCGGTCCTGGCCCGCACGGTGCCGAATCTGGTGGTCGCGACCAGCGACGAGCCAACCCACCGCCCCGGCGCGAGTCACGCGCGCCTTCTGCTGACCGCGCTCGGCCGTCCCGAGGTCCCGGTGATCCCCGGACATCAACTCCACGGCAGCCACGACCGTTTCCTGATCTCGGATCTGGTCGCCGCCCTCGCCGATCCTCACGTCGACACCGAAACCGAACTCGCCCGCCTCTGCGAGAACAGCACCGGCCCGGTCATCTGGATCAACGCCGGGCCCGCCACCACCCTGGCCACCCTCACCGCGACCCACCCCCATCTCCTCGACGAACTGCACGTCACGATGCGGACCGGATGGATCGACACCGCCCCACAGAACCACCGACCCATCAACGACTTCCGCCTGGACCCCACCGCCGCCGGACTCGTGCTGCGCGCCCTGTCCACCACCCCGCGCCTGGTCCTCGACACCCACAGCGACGACCACGACGGGCTCACCCGCGCGTCCCCGCTCTACACCGCGCTGAGCGACCCCGCCGCGCCGCGCTGGGCGCAACTCATCACGGTTCACATCGACCGCTGGCTGCACCTCGGCCACCGCTCGGTCCCCGTGGACATCCCCGCCACCGTCGCCGCCGCGCTGAACCTTCCGGACCCCACCGACATCCCCGCCCGGGTCTACATCGACCGAGACGCGCACCTGCACACCGATCTCGACGGTCACTTCGTCCAGATCCTCCACACGGCCGACCACTCCACGATCACGCAGTGGATCACCCGCATCCTCGGACTCGGCTGACCCCCGGGACCAGAACCCGTTCTCCTATATGAAGGAACTATCCGATGCCGCATCTGTTGACATCCGCCGATCCTGGACGCGCCGAACCCGAAGGCGACGGGTTGACGCTGGCTTTCACCGACCTGTTCTTCGACCCCGACGATCTCGTGATGCTGGTCATCCTGGCCCGGGTGGTGTCCCGGTTCGTGGTGGTGACCTCCGATGAGGTCGGGGGCCTGCGCGCGCAGGGGGCGCGCGGGTTCCTCGATTCTCTCGGTCGTACGGACGTGCAGGTGGTGCAGGGCATCGACCTCGGCGGGAAGCGCCGTTACCTGGCCGACCCCGGACAAGTCGTGCCCGACTACGTCCATCCCGGCCTCGAGGAACGCCTCGAGCGCGAGTCCGCGATGGTCGAGACGCTGACCACACTGATCCTGAACGCGAACGGGCCGGTGCGCTGCGTCGGGTGCGCGTCGATGACCGAGCTGGCGGCGCTGCTGTCGGCCTCCCCCGACCTCGGCGACAAGTTGATCCTCACCCAGATGGGCGGTTGGCTCGATCACTACCGCGACCCCACCCGCGCCTCCCACAATTTCCACATCGATCAGGTCTCGGCAGGGTTGGCGTTGCGACTCGTCCCGCGGCCGCGTCTGGTGCTCTCCGAACACACGAACAATGACGCCATCCGCATCACGAACGACTCGCCGCTGGTCGAGGCCCTCGCCGCGGACTGCGCCCCGACCTGGGCACGCACGTTGAGCATCCAGCTCGATCGCTGGTTCCGGGTGAAAGGCGGTAGCTGGATGCACGATCCACTGACCCTGTCGGCGAGCTTGGGGCTGCCGTTCGTGACGTTCGGGTCCGAAACGATCCGCATCGGCGCGGACGGGCGGATCCATCGCGACCCACACGGGCGCCCGGTCCAGGTGTCCACCGCGGTCGACTACCCCGGCTTCCTGGACTGGATGAATCACCTGGTGAGCACATGGTGACCACGAACCCCGCATCGTCGACGATGGTGGGTTCCGTGCGCTGGTTCAACACCGAGAAAGGCTTCGGGTTCATCACCGCCTCCAACGGGCAGGAGATCTTCGTTCGCCAACTCTCGGTGAAAGGCGATACCCCGCTCTCGCGTGGTCGACGTGTCCGATTCCGCGTGGTGACCCAACGCGAAGGACTCGTCGCCCACGACGTCCAACCACTCTGACCCCCGCGCGGCCACCACATCGGACGTTCTCCGCCGCGCGACGCTCCACTGCGCAAGCCCCTGCCCGCCGGCAGGGGCCGGTACACGGTCAGTGCCTTCGGCCCACCCGCGCGCACCGAAAGTCGACATCGACCACGCGTGCCTCCGACGCCCGATCACCCTCCCCCGAATCCCCGCCCTGCCACACACCGCGCCCGACGGCCGCACTTTATCCCCGATGACCAAGGACACATGTCGACCCCCATGACCCACCACCCTCCGCACCTCCCGGTCGGACTCGACCGGACCCGACCGTCGGTCGCGCGCGCCACCAACCACCTCCTCGGTGGTGAGGCGAACTTCGCCGTCGACCGCGCCGCGCTCGACGACCTGCTCGCGATCGCGCCCGAGCTGCCCGCGCTGACCCGCGCCACCCGCGCCTGGCTCCACCACGTGGTCGCCGAGCTGGCCCGCGCCGGGATCGATCAGTTCCTCGACCTCGGGGCGGGCCTGCCCGAACCCGGCCACGATCTGCGCGCCGTCGCCGCACGCCACCAACCACGGCCGCGGGTCGTACACGTCGACAACGACCTGGTCTGCGTGCGGCACCTCCAGGTCGCGTTCCCGGCCTGCCGCACGATCCACACCGACCTCACCGACCCCGCCACCGTGCTACGGCTGGCCCAACGCCACGGCGGACTCGACCTGCGCCGCCCCGTCGCGGTCTTGGCCGGCGGCATCGTGCACCACCTGCACCTCGCTCCGGGCGAGATCGCCGCCGTCACCGCCGGATACGGTGACCTGCTCGCCCCCGGATCGGCCCTGGCGATCAGCCACTACCATCGCCCACCCGCTCAGGACCGGGCCGCCCACCGCCTCGCCGTCGACCTCCAGAACGGGTTCCTGACGCACTTCGGCAGTGGATGGTTCCGTACCCGCGACCAGATCCACCGCTACTTCACCGGATGGCCGCTGACCTCCCCCGGCCTGACCTACCTCGACCGCCACACCGACACACCCCGAACACCCAACAACCGCTCCCCCTTGCAAGGACTCGTCCTCGCCGGAACCGCCCGCAAACCATGACCACCCAACACCGCAGCCACCACCGGAAACACTGCCACGCTGCCGATCCCGCTACCCCGGCCTTCCCGTCGACCACCCGCGAACACCACCGGCCCGCGCGGGCGGGAGGATGGCGCTTCCCCTCCGAAACGCCATCCCCCGCCCGCGACATCCGCACCCGCTTCGGAGGTAGTTCAGGGCGTGCCCGCCCGCGCGCGATCCGCGGTGGTATCGGCACGGCGGATCGCGGCCCGGACCGCGTCGACGACCACGACGCCCGAAGGCCGGACGTCGTCGTTTGCCTCCACGATCCACTGCCGCAGCCGATGGCCCTGGTCGGTGGGCGATGGCAGCGTGATCACATCCGCGACCGGCGCGGGCTCGACAACGTCGTCCAGGCGCACGGGTTCGCGGCGTCGAGTCGGCGGTGGCGGTGGTCTGCTGCCGCCGCGCAGCACCCGCACTCGGGTATCCCACTGCTCGATCTCCACCAGCAACGGCACGGGAATATCGGATCGGGTCAGCAACGTCCAGGTCGCGGTGTCGGGATGAGAGATGATCGGCCCCGACACATCCCGGTCGCGCAGTTCGTCTCGGACCGCACTGCCCAACGCCGCGTCGAACACCACCGCCCACACGAGGCCCGCGTTCATCGTGATGGCCCCGCTCCGCGGCTCGAACACCGCGGGCAGCAGACACACCCGCCGATAGAACTCGCAACGCCGACGGGGCGAATCATGCTCCCCAACAATTGTTTCCACGATCACGCCTCCGACCGGCGGCAGGCACCGGCACGACGGCGGCAGGCCGAGTCGGCAGACAACACGAGCAGGGTCCTTCTACTGATGGCGGTGGGGGCGGCACCCGGCGTCGAAAGGGGACCCGCCATCGCCTCGGGTTGGATCGAACCCGAGACCGACCGTGTGGCAGTCCGTTCCGACCGGCGAGGAATCAGGTCGCTCGGTCGTCGTGGCGTCGCCGGGTGCCACACACCACTCTGCCAACACCCGGGGCGCGCCCGACAGTGTTGCGATGTTGCCGAACCGAAGCCAACGCCCGACAACACCATCACCCTCAGTACGGCCGCACGATGATCCCCGACAACTTCGGCGCCGCCGCCCGGCGGCTCCGCCTGGCCGACGGCCGATCACTGCGCGCGATAGCCGCCGCCATCCACCTCGACCCCGGCATGCTGTCCAGGATCGAAACCGGCAAACGCCTACCGACGCAGCAGGTCGCCGCCGCACTCGACGCCGCACTCCACGCCAACGGCACCCTGATCACCCTCGCCCGCGAACACAACCCCACACCCCTGGACGCCTCGGCCGAGGAATCGCTGGCGTTGGCCGAATGGATCAGCACCGACGACCACTCCAGCGTCACCATCGACTCCCTCACCACCGAGATCGCCGCCCTGTCCACCAGATACGCCCGACACGGCCCCCGCGGGCTGGCCGCAGAGCTCGATGCCGTACGCGCACGCATCCGCCGAGCCCTGCGGTCGGGACCCCCACCCCGACGCGCACGAGACCTCCTCGTTCTCGCCGCGGTCACCACAGACCTGCTCGCCCAACTCGGCAACGACCTCGCCCACCCCAGCGCAGCACTCCAGCACGCCCACGCCGCTCACACCCTGGCCGTGCGCGCCGAACACGAACCACTACAGGTCTGGACCCTGAGCACCCAGGCGCTCATCACCGAAAACCACACCGGTCCCTGGGCGGCGCTGCCCCTCCTGCATCGCGCCCGGCCGTCGACGCACGGAGACCATCGGGTCCGGCACGCATTGCTGCGGGCACGGTGCGCGGCCGGAACCGGGGGCCGCGTCCTGGCCTCCACAGCGATCGAGGACGCATTGCGGACCGCCGGCCACCACGACTCGTTGACCCGTTTCGGCGGAGCTTTCCAGTTCCCCCCGGCGCGCGTGGCCGCCTACATGTCCAGCATCCACTGCCTCACCGGCGACCACCGACGAGGCGTTGCCTGGGCACGCTGCGCGGTCGAAAATTTTGGTTGGACCGCTGCCCCGCTGGGTCACTACCTCGATGACGCCCACGCCCGCATCGACATCGCCCTCGCCCACATCGCCAGCCGTGACCCCGACGCGGCCTGCCGTGTGCTGCGCGGGCTACTCGACCTCGGCCCCGATCAGGTCGTGAGTTCGCTCGAGATGCGACTGCGGGTGGTGTCCGATGCACTGAGAGGGTTCGGCCGCGAACATCGTCGGATGGTCTCCGATCTGCTCGGCCGTCAACTGCCGCACAACCTCGGTAGGCCGCCTCGGCGAGAAGTCAGCGGGGTGTAGCGCGGCCGCGGGCCTCGCCCGTGTTGCTGTCGGCGTAGGTGGTGAACAGGGCGTAGTGCGGGGCGAAGGCTGTGGTGAGTGCGTCCAGTGCCGCGGCTCCCTTGTCCGCGGACGCGGCCGACGGGTATCCGATGA
>NZ_BAGG01000254.1 GCF_000308695.1 Nocardia takedensis NBRC 100417
CCGGAGAACAGCAGGGCGGTGTTGTTGTCGGCCACCAGCGTTTTCAGCGGTTCACCGACGCTGGACACCCGCCGGTCCACACCTTGGTTCTGGAGGATCACCCCGGCGGCGGTGACCGGCCCGGCCGTGACGATCCCGAGGGTTTCCGAGCCGCCCTGGGTCGGCAGCGGATCGACCAGGGCACGGGGTGCGCCCTGGTAGTTGTTGACCGCGCCGAACAGCACCGCCTTCTCGTGCGTGCTGGTCATGGTGTCCATCGGCTGCGTGAGGTGTTTGCCGTCACCGTTGTGGCGGTGCGCCGCGAACACCGACCCCGACCCGAGCAACACGGGCTCGGTACGGCCGGTGCTGGTGTCGGGCAACAGGATCGCCGGGAACTCGGCGAACTTCTGCCTGCACCGTTCGGCGCGGGCGAGGGTCGCCGGCTGCAACGGGCGCTTGCGGTCCCCGATCTTCGTGCCGAGGGTGGTGAGGTCCAGGGCGTGCAGCGATGGCGTCATCGGCGGGACGACTTCGCGGTGGCAGCGCGGGCACCGGTAGTTGTACTGGGTGCCGTAGCGGACCGCGCCGGTCGGCGGCACCCCGGTCTTCCACGACCACATCGCCTCCACCACCTCATCGCAGTGCGAGCAGCGCGCGGCGGGACGGTGCTCCAGATCCGGGGCCGGGATCTTGCGGTCCCAGAACACGATGTAGAGCCGGTCCCGACTTTGCGGGACCCCGAAGAACATCGAGTTCAGGTACAGCACCTGATGCTGGTAGCCGAGGAGATCGAACTGCTTGAGCCACCACCGATAGGTGGTGCCGTCACCGACCTTCCGGCGACCCGGCAGCGCCGGACCCCACGAGGTCAACTCGGTGGTGCACTCGACCAGGATCATGCGTGGGCGGTGCCGGTCGGCGTAGTGCAGCACGCAATTCGCCGTCGCCCGGTCCCGCTCCGACCGGGTCACCCGCGCTTCGTAATCGGGATCGTCCAAATCGAACAGGGACACGCCCTGCTGGTAGGCCTTCTGCGTGTTCGCCTGCGAGTGATTCACGCACGACACACCCGCGACCAGCAGATCAGCGGCGGGCAGGTCCCGAACGTCGTGGTAGTCGGCGGACTCCGGGTCGACCAGATCCGCGATCCAGTGCTCCGCGCGCGGGTGGTTCGCCTCGTGGACATCCACCTTGTAGGCGTTGTGGTTGGCCGCCAGGATCGTGGTGAACCCCGCCATCTCCACCCCCCGGGTCAATCCCCCGAATCCCGAGAACAGGTCCACCGCGACGAGATCATCGTGGCGGTAGCGACGTTGGCGCGTGGCGGGCCGGTGGGTCGCGGTACGCGGCCGCTTCTTGGCCGAACGGTTGGACATGAGCACCCCTGCTGGTCGATGACCTGATTTCTCAAGTGCACCACAGGTCAATCAATAGAATCAAGTGTCAATCAGTTCACATGATCGACTACGGGTCGACCTACACTGAGTCGGTGAGCAACCAGCCTCGATACGCGCAGATCGCCGCCGACCTGCGCGCCCGAATAGAGCGCGGCGAGTACAAGACCGGCGACCAGATCCCCACCAAGGCCGAACTCATGACCCAGTGGGGAGCCGCCCTGAACACGGTGGCGCGCGCAGTCACCGAATTGCAGCAGGCCGGGCTCATCGAGACTTTCCACGGCGTCGGCAGCTTCGTGCGCACCCCGCCCGAACCGACCCCCACCCTCGACGAGGAAGTCACCGCCCTACGCGACCGTGTCGCGACGCTGGAACAGCAGCTGGCCGCCCTGCACGAACACCTCGGCGTCGCGCCGCCCGCCACGGACCCAGCGTGAGCCTCAACGGCGAAATGTAGTGTCGATGGCCATGTCTCAACCCGTTCCGGAGATCGAGCAGGTCACCACCTTCACCGCGATCATCGGCTCGACACCGGTCGTGATCGTGCTCCCACGAGTGCGCGCCACCGTGATCGCCGAGTCCGGCGCGCTGGTCACCGCGGACGCCTGGACCACCGCGCTGCTCGCCCACGGCGCGCAGCCGATGCGCGACATCGAATTCCACGACGACCCCGCCGCTGGCTGGACGATCACCATCGGCGCGGGACTGACCGCGGTGCGGATCAGCGGACCGGCCGGACTCGGCGACATCTACGACGGCGAACTGGTGGCCGATACGGCGTGGCGCGAGCGGGTCGCGGGCCTGCACCACCTCGGCGCGGGCCTGGTCGTCATCAGTGGCACCGTCGCTCATCCGACGCCGGACGCCGCGCTGGAGATGATGGAGCAGGACCGCGCGGTGTGTGTCCGTGTCGCCACCGCCTTGGATTGATTCCACTCATGATGTGTCCTGCACCACACTTGCTCGGTGGAAGTTCACGGGAGGGGCCGATCCAGCCTCTTTACCTGTGACAGTTCCACTTCCGGTGGAAAAGCATTTCGAGCGGTCTGTACCGGGCGAGGAGGGTGGAGGGGTGACAACGAAGCGGGGCGGCGATGGCTGAGCAGGAAAGTTCCAAGGCTCGACCGTCCCGACTCCAGTCCTCGGTGGAGCCGGATGCGGACGAGATCGAGTTCACCAATTTCTATCGAGACTTCATGCCGAGGTTGTTCGGTTTCCTGATCATTCTCGGTGCCAGCTCAGCGGATGCCGCCGAGATCGCTCAAGACGCGATGGTGGAGTCGTGGCGTTATTGGTCGACGATCAGATATCACGAGGCGTACGCGCGCACAGTCGCTGCTCGCAAGCTGGTGCGCCGATTCGTAGACGCTGACGAGAAGTTGGTCGCCGCGGTCCCGGAGCGCTCGGCGCTGCTGCCCTCACCGGACGCCATGGCCGAATTTATCGAAAGCCAGGAGTTGCTCACCGCCATCCGGAAGTTGCCCCCGCGCCAACGCCAGATCATGGCCTACACCCTGGAGGGATTGACTCCTACCGCGATTGCTCATGAGCTACAGCTGTCCGCCGAGGCGGTGCGATCGAGCCTGAAAAAGGCGCGTCTTCGGATTGCTCGCCACGTCAAGATGAACGAGGAGTCATGACCGATTCCCTGGACAATGACGCACTGGACGCACTACTGGCCGAGCACAGCAAGAACCTGCTCAAGGTTGTTGCTCGCGAGCTCGACATCGACGCGGGCCTGCGGGAAGCCTTGATCGAAACCCGACACATCGAGTTCGCACGTGGTCTGCGCGATGTGCTCGATGTCGAATCGGGACTTGCCGCCATCATTCCTGCTGTACAGCTGAAGCCCATTCCTTCGCCTCAAGCCGAAGAGTGGGACATCGTGGATGCCGTCCTGGCCTTGGAGCCGCCGCTGGCGGCCCGCCTGGAGTTGCGCCACATGGCCGCCGCCGCGATGACGGATGCGATGGCGGTCGCTCGTCGGATAGCCGATGTGTTCGCTTCGATCGCGAAACGCACCGGAGGCGTGGGAGATGCGGCCGGTGCCGTCAAACAAGTCGACGCAGGTCTGCGGAAGATCAGTGACCAGCTCGGGTACGTCCTCATCGAGGACGCCGCAGCCCACGTGCTCGACGGCGGCGATGGCGCCGCGGCCGAATGGCTCGAACACGTCCGCCGGTTCTTGCGCGTGTCGATGAGAAGGATCGAAATCGCCGTCCACGAGGTGTTTTGTGCCGCCTTGCAGGGCACGGAGTCGCAAACCCCTGCCACCCAGCTCACCGACTCCCTCGCGGCCGCGCGCGCCGTTCACCGGCTCCTCGAGCGATTCGCTCACGGCCTGTTCCGGTTCGAAAAGGTCCTCAACAACTTCATCGGCGAGGACCTCAGCGCCGTCGACCTGGTCGGCGTGCACCTGTCGGGGGTGCGGTGGTCCGACGACACCCGATGGCCCGAGGACTGGCGGGACGAGATCGAACACAACTCGGACCAGATCAGCGAAGGCATCTACGAGATCAGAAGCAGTATCGGTAAGAGTGTCGATGTCCTGATAGACGCGTGAATTCGTCCGGACGCCCGGAAACAAGAGGTGGTGGTGCCAACGATGGCTGTGTGTCCACTCGATCACCGATCCTGTCGTCGAACAGCCTGATCGATGACCACTGCATCGAGGTCGGAACGGACGCGGGCATCACTCGTGGGAGTGGGCAAGATGGTGATCGGTGCCCTCCGGCCGCCTGCGCGGCCTGGAGGGCACCGATGTCGATGGGTTATCCGGGCCAACGGATCCCATCACCCGGGTGCTCGGCTGTGTCAATGCGATCATCCGGGGGTTCATGACCCGTTCGATCGGGCTGTTCCTCACTGTAGGCCACCGATACTGTCCAGCGGTGTCCACCCTGACTGTCCAATGCGCTCTGAAGTGCACGAATGGCGAAAAATGCAAGGTCCGCCACCATTCGTACCTCATGTGGTGCGAGTGAGAACCCGTCTCACTGAACAGGCCCGTTGGACACCGGGACGCTGTGGCCCTCCTTGGTGAGTCGCAACTCGCCCACCTCGGCCCACGGGCGTTTCCGGCGAGCCGAGGTTGTTGGGCAGCGTGAGATTTCGTCTGTCTCTACCACACCGCGTCCGCCCCGGGAAGGAGGGAAGTGAGAGCTGAAAGAGCGTGCTCTTGCTGGACATTCATCCCTACCCTGACGGGCGAGTTGGTGATCAGAGCCGGCAGACTGTATGTCGCAGGCTCCAACCCATGTTGGAGCGGCCCACCCTCGAAGGCCAATTCGGGGAACGGGTTTCGTAAACGCAAACCTTTCAAAGGGTGCTCGGCTGTGTCACCGGTGTCCGTGCGGGCTGGAACCCGCCTGGTGGAACGCTCGTCGCGGGTTGCCCCCGACAAGCGGGTCACTGGCGTAACCGCCCCGCACGGGCACCTCCCTCCGGAGGTACGTCCGTGTCGGATTTCTTCACTCGAAAACCCAATCCCGTGGATGGGCAAGTCCAGCAGCAGCCGATGAGCGTTCCGGCGCCGGTGGCGCACAGGAAGGTGGGCGGCGGTCTCACCTGGAAGGGCACGATCCTCGTCATCGCGGGTCTGGCCTACAGCTGGATGTTGATGGCGCACGGGATGTCGCCCACCGACGCCGCCAAGACCGCGGCCGCGACCATCGGGACGCTGCTGGTCGTCGTGGTAGCCGCGCCGCCGGTCGTCGCGCTCTGCCAAGAGCTGAGTCGTCGGATCGGCACTCCGGGTCCGCAACAGGGCGTGCAGTAGTGGACGCGTTCCACACCATGGGGTCGCACAGCGAGCGGCGGTCGCCGTTCGCTGTGCCCACCGATGTCCGCGACGCGGCGGCCTTCATGGAGATGATGCGCGACATCCAGCAGTGGTCGGGCCTCACCGGCGGCCAGATCGCGGCGTACGCAGATCTTCCGAGGTCCACTGCTTACCGGTTCCTCAACAAGGACAACGTCACCCTGCCTAAGTCTCGGGAACAGGTGGAGCGGTTCGTCACCGTGTGCCGGTTGACCGGGTCGCAGGTCGTGGCTGTGCTCGCGATATGGGATCGGCTGGCCGAAACCGCAGACGCGGACAAGCCTCGCTTGAGCGTCATTATCAGCGACCCCGGGGATACCACCTGCGCGGACCCTGAAGAGCCGCCCACCGCCCCGGAGGAGCCGCAGACCGAGCAGCAAGAGCGTTCTGATGGTGGGCGGCAGACGTTTGGCGTGCGAGGGCGACGAACTCGCCGTTCCCGTAAAGACGCTCGTAAAGAGCGGTATGTGCGCCAAGTTGCCCAGCGGACCACGTTGCCTTTGCTGGCGGCGTTGCTGCTACTGGTGGCTGGATCGAACGATACGAGTTGGTTCCTGCCCCTCAATCCGGCTGGCCTGCGCTATCCACTTGAGATGGTGATAGTGGGGCTCGCCATCATCTCGATCGGGGTGAGTGTCGACAGCATTTCCATCGTCTCGGTGACCGCTGGCCGTGTCAGCTTTCTGGGTTCGCTCCTGGCTGGGATTCTTACCAGCCTGGCTGTCTACACCGCGGTTTCGAGCTACGTCATCGCCAGCGGCCTCGGATTGCTGATGTTCGCTGCCTTCCCGGGCTGGCTGGGCCTGCTGGAATTCCTTTACTCGCCGCTCCGCAGGATGGCTGATGCCAGACGACGCGTTGGTGGCGAGCAGGGCGAAAAGATCGAGGCCCGTGCCGAGATGTACCTCTACGGCATGATGTACGGCCTCTTGGCGTGCGGGGGCATCGGATTCATCGCGACGCTGGTCGTGTGCGCGATGAACGTACCCATCCAGATAGCCATTCTGGTCGGTGTCGTCATCACGGCCGCGATGCTGACCAAGGTCGACCGACAAGACCGAAGAAGACCTGACGCGTAGTAGTGCCCACAAGCGTTGAAGATGAGGCATCCACCGATATGGTGGGTGCCTCATCTTCGTCTCGAAAACCGGACAATCTCAAGGTCACGGGATTGAGCGCATTCCGTGCGCGGTTCACAACCGGTAAGCCTTCTCGACTTCTCATTTCCACACTCGCTGTGCGCCTTCACCATCCCCGCCGCAGCCCCTCTCCATACCCTGACCACATGCTCTCGCTACCCTTCTCCCCTAACCATTCCCCCTGCTCAACACACAAATTTGCACACCTCTTGCATGCAGGCCCTGTTTTCGGACTATCGCCGGAAAGGTGACCGAATCAGACTGCGGGGTACGGTGGTTGGGGTGATGTCACTGGCGAAAATCGCGAGTGGCGACGGCTACGAGTACTACCTGCGCAACATCGCCACTCACGACGCGAACGAGCGCGGCCCGCAGGCTCTGGCCGACTATTACTCCGAACGCGGTGAATCCCCGGGCCGGTGGTGGGGTTCGGGGTTGGCCGATCTGACCGTCCTGGATGCCGATGGGCGCATGGTCGATTTCATCGTCGCCGGTGATGAGGTCACCGAATCGCAGATGTGGGCGTTGATGGGGCGCGGCCTGCACCCGAACGCGGAAGCGTTGATCGCCGAGGAAGTCGCCGCCCAACGCGCCGCAGGGAAATCCGCGCGCATCGCCCGGAACCGCGCACTGCGGGCGAAAGCCCGGATCGGGACGCCGTTCGGCAAGCCCAAGGCCCACGAGATCGCCTACCGCGCCGAATGCCGCCGCGCCTACGAGGCGTGGAACGTCGAGCACAGCCGCCTGCCGGGGGCGCCGATCCCCGACACCGACCGCGACTACATCGCCACCGAGGTCGCGGGCCGGATGTTCCTCGCCGAGCACGGCCACGCCCACCGTGACGAGCAGGAGCTGTCGGCGTGGGTCGCGAAAGCGGCGCGACCGCACTCCAAACGGGTCGCCGGATTCGACCTCACCTTCTCCCCGGCGAAGTCGGTCAGCGCGTTGTGGGCGTTGGAACGCCGACCGGTCGCGGAGATCGTCGAGAACGCCCACCATGCCGCCATCGCCGACGCGCTCACCTACCTCCAGGACCACGCCACCTTCACCCGCATCGGGGACGGCGGCATCGCCCAGGTCGAAGTCGGCGGGTTGATCGCGACGATGTTCGACCACCGCGACTCCCGCGCCGGCGACCCCGACCTGCACACCCACGTGGTCATCTCGAACAAGGTCCGCCGCCTCACCGGCGAGTGGGGTGCCTTGGACGGGCGGATGCTCTACCAGCACGCCGTCACCGCCAGCGAGATCTACAACTCCCGCCTGGAACACCACCTCGAAACCGCCCTCCCGGGCATCGAGTTCACCGAACGCCCCGGCACCGACCCGTCGAAGCGTCCGGTCCGGGAACTGGCCGGATTCTCCCCCGCTCTGGCGGCGCAGTGGTCCTCCCGCGCGCAGCAGGTGAGCGCGAAGGTCGGGCAGCTCTCGGCCGATTTCCAGGCCCGCCACGGCCGCGAACCGTCGCAGAAGGAGCTGTGGCGGCTCGCCGAACAGGCCGCGCTGTCGACCCGCGGCGACAAACACCACGCCAGATCCCGCGCCGAGCAGCGCCGCGACTGGCGCATCCAGGCCCAACGCGTTCTCGGCTCCGCCGCGCGGCTCGACACCATGCTCTACGCCATGACCGGGCACACCCGCCCCACCCGAGAACCGGTGTCGGCCCACGAGATCGCCCGGCAGGTGCTCGATGTGGTCGCCGAGGAGCGGGCGACCTGGCAAGCCCACCACGTCCGCGCAGAAACCGTCCGGCAGCTACGCGGCCGCGTCGCGTCGGCGGACTGGGCGCAGGCCCTGGAACAGGTGAGCGCGGTCGCTCTCGGGGAGGGCATGTCGATCCCGCGCCGTGCGGTCGATCCCGCCCCGGCCGCGGCCGGGCTGGTGCGCTCGGACGGGACCAGCGTCTACGTGCGCGCCGAGTCCACCAAGTACACCTCCCGCGAGATCGTCGCCGCCGAGCACCGACTCCTCGCCGCCGCACGACTCGACGGCGGCCGCACCATCACCGCCACCGCCATCGCGCTCGCCGAAGTCGAATTCGCCGCCAACGGCCACGAACTCAACCCCGGCCAACGCGGGCTCGTGCACGCCTGCGCCACCTCCGGGCGCAGGTTCATGGCCGCGGTCGCCCCTGCCGGTACCGGGAAGACGACTGGCATGCGCGTGCTGGTCAACGCCTGGACCGCGACCGGCGGGACGGTGATCGCGATCGCGCCGACGGCGGCCGCGGCCGCCGTGCTCGCCGAGGAGACCGGCGTGCCCGCGTCGATGACTGTGGACATGCTGCTCACCCTCGCCGAATACGCCCCCGAACGACTCCCCGTCATCGACGAGACGACGTTGGTCGTCATCGACGAAGCCGCCAAGACCTCCACCCTGAAACTGGATGCCGCCGTGCACCTGTTGATCGGGCGCGGCGCCACGATCCGGGCGATCGGCGACGACCGACAATTGTCCTCGGTCGAGGCCGGGGGCATCGTGCGCGACATCGTCGCCTCCACTCCCTCCCCGACCCTCACGCAGGTCATGCGGTTCACCGACCCGAGCGAGGCGGCGGCGAGTCTCGCGGTGCGCCAGGGCGACCCGGCCGGGCTGGCCTACTACTTCGACCGGTCTCGCGTGCACGTCGGCACCGAGGCCGAGAACGTCGCCGCGGCGTTCCGGGCGTGGCGGGTCGATTTCTCGCAGGGCCGTGACGCGGCGATGCTCGCCCCGACCCGCGCCCTGGTCGGCGAACTCAACGCCTTGGCCCGCGCGGATCGGCTCGCGCGCGGCGAACGTCACGGCGAGATTCCCGGCCCTGAAATCGTCCTGGGTGACGGGCTGTCGGCCTCGGTCGGTGACATCATCGCCACCCGCCGCAACGACTCCCGCCTGCGGATCTCCGACACCGACTACGTGCGCAACGGATATCGGTGGGAAGTCCGTGCCGTCCACGAGGATGGGCGGATCACTGCCGCGCACCTCGGGTCCGGGCGTCGTGTGGCCCTGCCCGCCGACTACGTGCGCACCCATGTCGGGCTTGGCTACGCGACCACCATCGACTCCGCTCAGGGCATCACCGTGGACCGCTGCCACGGCGTGCTCACCGGGCGTGAGTCCCGCGCCCAGCTCTACGTCATTGCCACCCGCGGTCGCAGCGGCAACTACTTCTACCTCTCGACCGCGACCGCCGTCGACGAACACGCCGCCCACGCCTACGAAGCCATTCACCCGCCGACCGCCCTGGACCTGCTTACCGGAGTCCTCGCGCGGGAAGGCACCCAGACCTCGGCCACCACCCAGGCCCGCGACGCCGCCGACCCGCACCGCCTGCTCGCCGACGCGGGCGACGCCTACCGCCACGCCCTCGCCCACATCGCCGAAACCCGCGTCGGCGCCGAACGACTCGCCGAGATCGAGGCTCTCGCCGAGCGCCTGGTCCCCGGGATCACCGACGCGCCCGCGTGGCCGGTCCTGCGCGAGCACCTGGCCGTGCTCGAGGTCTCCGGCGCCGACGCCGCCCAGGCTCTCACCGACGCCGCAACCGCCCACGAACTCGCCTCGGCCGCCGACCCCGCCGCGGTGCTGGACTGGCGGATCGACCCCACCGGACGCCACTCCCAAGGCGACGACAGCGGGCCGTTGCCTTGGTTGCCCGCCATCCCGAGCGCCTTCCAGGCGTGGGAGCAGGACCGCCAGCACCTCACGGTGCGCGCCGAGCAGATCCGCGCCCTGGCCGCCGACATCGCCGCCCACGCCCGCACCACCACCGGCGACACCGTGCCCCTGTGGGCGGCCGGGCTGCGTGAGGTCGACCCGGCGTTGACCGCCGAACTCGCGGTCTGGCGTGCCGCCCACCGGGTTCCGGACCTCGACCGCCGACCCACCGGACCCCGCCAATACCCGGTCGCGGACCGCCGCGAACAGCAGCGCCTCGACGCCGCAGTCGCCGAGCGGGTCGGTGGCCACGACTCACACGCCCGACGGTGGCGGCCCGTCGTCGACGCCCTCGACACCCGCATCGCCACAGATCCGTACTGGCCGACCCTCGCCACCGAGTTCACCCGCGCGGCCGTGCGTGGCGTCGACATCCCCGACGCGGTCCGCACCGCCCACGCCGCCCGGCAACTGCCCGCCGAACAACCCGCGGCCGCGCTGCGCTGGCGTATGGCCACCGCGCTGGCCGCACCCGCCCCGCAACTGCCCCGCGAGATCGGCGACGGTGCGGTCCCCCAACTCGACGCGGCCCCGGTCGTCGATGAGCGCGCCGAGGCGCTGGCCCGGGCCCGCGCGCAGCTGCACCGCCTACGTTCCGATGACCCGCGTCGGATGAGCGACGCCGCCCTCGCCGACGCCGTCGCCCGCCACGAGCCTCTTTTCGACGGCGGACTCGCCGCGGTCCACGCCAACCGGATCTACAACGCCAAACAGCGCCTGGCCCGACTCGAAACCCGCCACCGCGAACTCGACGAACACGCGGCCGCGATCCGCCGCGCCCAACCCGCCGTCACCGCCGCCGAATCCCTACGCCGCGACCTCTACACCCTCGGCGACCAGATCCGCACCGCCCAACACCAGCTCGACACCACCCGCAAGATCCGGTGGCGCGCACGCGCCGAACAACAAGCCCACCTCACCGAACTGCACCGCCAGCGCGACGAAGTCCAGCAGCGCGCAGCCGCCACCGACGCCCACGCCCGACACCTCATCATCGAGACCACCGTCCCGGAAAGCTGGTGGGACAGAACCCTCACCGAAGCCGACGACCACCAAGGCCGTGCTGCCGACATCGCCGACGCGACCCGCGAACTCGCCGTCGCCCGCGCGGCCGACGAACGCCTGGCCGCCCGCGACAGAACGCCTTTCCAGGATGCCGTCCGCGCCGAGATCGCACGCCGTGACCAGCTCAGCGAACTCGACCTCGAAGCTGAGGAGATCGCCCGCGCTGAAGCCGACAACCAACCCGCCCCCACGCCCGGCACTGGTGCTCGACAACGCCGCACCCGGGCCAAGAGGCTGTCCGGGGGCGGCTTGCGCCGCGTCGTGTGGGACAACGGCCCCAGCAGCGGCTACCAGCACGGCCCACCGTCTTACGACGAGCCGTCCAACGACCGCGGCTACGGCCTGTGAATCAGAAGCCGAGGGCGTCGCGCTCGGCCGGGGTGAGGTTCGCCAAACCGATCACGCCCCAATGCAGGTAGCGGGCGTCGATCCACTCACCGGCGCGGGTCTCGCGCAGCAGCGCCTCACGCCACCGGTTCTTCTCCGTCTCGTCCATGTTCGAGGTTTCCAGCTCGCGCACCTTGTCCGCGCGGCAGGTGATGGCCCACCCGAGTTGCTTCGCCGTCCCGGTGAGGTCCGGCCAGCCCGCCACCCGAGCCGCTTCGGCGTTGGCGGCGTTCACGGAGTCGTTGTCACTCATGCGATCTAGAGTGCGCCCGACCACCGACACCACCACCCGCCAGCGCCCCGGCACCGGCCGAAAGAGGCTGCCGCACCCTCCCTTAGCGCTCCAGATCCGGGCCCGTCCGGTCGGTCCCGAGTTCACGCGCCCGCCCGCGGGCCTGTGGGGTCGTCGTGCGCCCGCCCGGCACCGGTTGGCGTGTGGTCGCGGCCTCGGCGACGATGTGGCCGTGCTCGTCGACCTGGCGGCGCCCGACCATGCCGATGTCGCTCAGGCGCTGGGCTTCCCACGCCCTTCGGGTCTCGGCGATGTCGGCTTCGGCCTCGGTCCGGTCACCGCGATCCACAACGACTGCGGCGCGGTAGGCCGCTGCCCAGGGTGGTGAACCTTCCTCCCGGACGTAGGGACGGGTCGGGTCGATGCCGTCGCGGCGCATGTGGATCTCGGTCAGCGCCCTCCGTGCGGTCAACGTCATCGCCGCCGCCTCGGTGGCGCGGTGGTTGGCGTCGAGCATGTCGCGAACGGTGAGCAGGCATTCGGTCAGCGCGTACATCAACGCGACCGTCCCTGCCTCCTGGGATTGCCAGCCCCACGCCATCCGCGCGACCGCCCGCACCGCCGACCCGTGAACCGGTTGCGGCCGACGGCGATGCGCTGGCAGCTGGCCCGCGCGGGCCAGCTGCCGCGCCATCTGATTCAACGGGCCCGGCTTGGTCTCGGTGCGCACCGACGCGGCCGCGAACACCCCGGAGGTGCGGGAGGCTGCCTGCGCCCACGCGTCGTGGTCGGATTCGGGGATGGTGCGCATGTAGGCGCTCCACCGGCCCAACTCCTCGATCGCGGCTCGCTCGTCGGAGGGGGCGATACCGGACCGCGTCGCGGCGGGCTCGCCCAGGGATTTGCGCCACTCCCGCAACGCTTCCTGCTCGGCCTGCGGGGAGCGGTCCCACGCCGCCCACCCCCGGATCGACGGCAGCGTCAGGTCCTTGGCCAGGTAGCCGCCGCTGTACTCGATGGCCTTCTCCAGCTTGCCGTCCCGGTTGACCTGCGGGCGCATCTGGAACGAGCAGCCGCCCACCGACTCCCCGCCCTTGGTGAAGCGCGGCTTCGCCAACACCCCGGCCGCGCGCAGTTCCCGGATCCACTCCGCTTCGCTGCCGGTCGCGATCGCCAACGCCCGCACCCGCCGCTGCATCGCCTCCCGGTCGGTCTCGGGTGCCCCGATCCGGTCCCTGCGGGCACGTTCGGCCGGTTTCGTCGCCCGCTCGGTCCCACCGCTTTCCCGCGAGGCCAGCACTTGCAGCCCGTACTTGTGTTCGAGCTGGTTGCAAGCCCGCTGCGCGCGGACGTGATCGCGGAACAGGTCCGCGATCGACCCGTCCGGACGCACCACGCCCATCGCGATGTGGACGTGGTCGCCGCCGCCCTCGTTCAGCCCGTGGTGCACCACCGCCCACCGCGTGTCCGGTGTCCCGTCCTCACGGTGGGCGAACCCCATCAGTTCCATGAAGTCGTGCGAGATGGCCGCCCAGGTCTCCTCGCTGAGCTGGCCCTCCTCCGGCTTCAACGTCAGCGAGCAGTGCCAGGTGTTGTGATCCGAGGTCGCCGCCTTCACCGCCTCCGCACGCTCGACCCCGTCGGCGACCAGCTTGCGCACCTTGCCGCGGTCGACCACCGACACCGGCGCACCCCGCAACACCGTCTGCCGCGGCGAATCCAGCAGCCGCGCCAACGACGCCGCCGCCTGCGGGGTGATCGGACCCCGGAACACCGCCTCGGTCACCACATCCCCCGCGATCACCCGCTGATCGCGATGTTCGTTCCGGCGGCCCTTGCCCGCCAGATACACCAGAAGATCCACCATGTAGGAGCCCTTGCGGATGTTCGGCATCACCGCGACATCACCGCCCCTCGGTCGAGCCCGCGCCGCTCTCGTCGTCCAGATCCGACCACCGCCCGTTCACGGCCAGGTCCTCCACGTCGACCACGCCCGGGTCCACCGCCGGGGTCTTGCCCATCACCCACCGCGCGGTCGCGTCCACGCTCAAACACGCCCGCGTCACCGCCCGCAACGCATCCGCGTGCGCCAGCACCAGATCCTCGGCCAGATCACCACGCACCTGATGCAGATGCCGGGTCTGCTGATTCACATTCGTCCCGATCCGACGGATCTGATCCTCAAGATCCAGCAGCCGCAACGCCGCGTACGCGCGCCCCGACTCCACCTGATCCCCGGCCAAGGTCGTCTCCACCATCAACCGCGCCACCGTCACCCCCACCTCCTCAGCCCGCGCCGAGAGGACGGCGTCCTCCTCCGGGGTCAGCTTCACCACCCGCCGGTGAGGTCTTCCCCCATCCAAATTCTCCTGCCGCGCACGCCGAGTCGACGCCCGACGATTCGCCGACCCACCTGCCACCGCAGCCTCCTCATGCTCAGCGCAGCGACCCACCGAGACCTCGGTGGGGGTGCCGATAGGGCACCTAAACACTAGCTCGCTCCCGGCTCTTGTCCTGAGAGTACCGGACCGGTAGGCGCTCGGTCGCCTCTTGAACCGAGACCTCATGATCTCCGAAGCATTCGCTCGACAAACCGTGCAATGTCGAGCGAGTGCTGCAATGGCGAGATCGGCTGATTCTCGATGCGGACGTGGGCAGAGGTATCCGGATATCCCCCCACCGCGCCCATCCAAGAGGAGCTTCCGCAATGTCTTTCAGCACCAAAACGCTGGTACTCACCTGCACTGTGCTCATGGCAACCATCACCGGGATCACCGCGGGGTTCCTCGCGAAAATCGACGGCGGAACTACCCCCGCTGCCCTGCGTGCTGCGGCGATCGGCTTCGGCAGCAGCCTGTCCTTGGCCCTGGCCGTCCTTACCGCTTACACCCTGCTGTGACTGACCGAGCTTGCGTGCACCACCGCGTCCTGGTGGGACACACAGGAGCGACGCACGGGGCAAGGGGCGGGCGCGGGGTCTCGGTAGAGTCCGCATCGACGCGGTCCCTGGATAGTTCGCGCTTCCAGGGGCTGCGTCCCCCCGAACCCCGCGCGGAGAATTCTCGCGGCCGGTGGAACCGAAGCGGACCTGGTGGCGTCCAACCCTGTGTTCACCGAAATTCGGTCGAAGGGGGAATCACGTGATCAGGACAGCCAGAGCAGCGCTCGGCGTGGTCGTCATCGGAGCACTGGTGGGGGTGGTGCCCGCCACCATCGCGGGCACCGCGGGGGCGACCACCGTCAACTGCATGTACAGCGGCCCGATCGTCGGGCACCCTGGCATGCAGTACATCTGCTACGTGGTCCACGACGACGGTTCGAGGGAGACTTTCTATGCACCAGGCCCCGCAGTCCGGCCCTGACCAGGTCGTTCACGTCAGCCAGAAACCCGAGTTCGTCACTCAGGCCGACGGCACGATCCGCGCCTACTACCCGGGCGAGGACTGGCACGTGACCGGCGCCGACCGCCAGGACGCCATCGCGGCGCTCACCGCCGAGGTGGACCGCCGCATGCAGGACCCGAACTACGTGGCCCAGCACTTCGCGATGGCACAGCGCCACCTCGACGGGGAGCACACGCCCGGGTTCGACGTGCAACGCCTAGACCAGGACCGCTACCAGCAGCGCGTGGTCGAGATCGGGGACTCGCTGACCGAAGGCCGTGGCCCCGAACAGCGATAGCACGCCTGTAGAGTTCGGAAACGACGAAGGCACCCGGCGAGTGAGAGCCGCCGGGTGCCTTCGTCGTTTGTTCGGACTGGTGGTGCGCTACGTCCGGTCGTGCTTGCGCAATTCGATCACGCGCCCACCACCCTCGCCGCGCGCGGCTTCGGCCAGGACGACCGCAGCGGTGTCGCGGATGCGCTCGATGGTGCGGCGGTGCACACCGGTGCCGTTGTGCACCGCGTTGATGCTCGCGCCGCGGTCGAGTGCTTCCAGCACCCGCACTACGGTCTCGACGGGCATCCGCGCGCCGACACCGCGCCCCCGCACTTCGGTCGCGAGCGGGGTCAGCGAGGCCCGCACTTGGCTGTCCTCTCCCGCACCAGCACCAGCACTTGCCCCCGCACTTTCGACCGTCGACAGGGCGAGTGCGGCCTGCGACCGCGCCCCCGCACCAACCGATGCCGGGTACCCCGCACCAGCGGCGCGAGAGGGATGGGAAGTCCTGGTTCGTGGTGCGCGCGGTGCCCGCACTTCCTCCGCACTTGTGGCCTCGTCGGTGGTGTCGTCGCTGGTCGGGGTGGTGCGGGTTTCGGTGCGGGCAGGTGCGGGGGTCTCTTCGGTGACTGGTGCGGCGGGTATCGCACTTTCCTCGCTCGGCTGGTGCGGTGCGGGCTCGGCGGTGTCGGTGGCGGCCCCCGCACTTTCGTAGTGCGGGGTGCCCGCACTACCCGCACTTGCGTCCGTTTCGGGAGTGCTGTGCATCTCCGGCGAAGTGCGGTGCGGGCTCTGGTGCGGGGTCGGCAGGACCGCACTTTCCTCGTCCGTGAAGTGCGGTGCGGGGGCAAGTGCGGGCTCCGCAGCGAAGTGTGGTGCGGGGTCGAACTCGGCCTCGAATTCGGCCATCGGCTCCGGAGTGCGGGCCTCCTCGTCACGATGCTGCGCAACGGCGGGCGCCGACGGCGCGGGCTCGGTGCGCGCGGCGCTGGAGTGCGTGGTGTGCACGCGCAGATCGGGGAGGTGGGTGGCCAGGTCGGCGTTGATGCGCTGCGCGACGATCTCTCGTGCGCGGGCGTTGTCGCGGCCGAGGTAGTGCAGCACCCACAGCGCGCCACCGATCAGCACGGGCGCGATGCCATGCAGGCTGGCCTGGTACCAGTGGCTCGCGGCGACGTAGGGGTAGGTGTTGAGCGCCAAGGTCAGTAGGAACAGGCCGACCTCGGCCCACTGGAGTCCCGGTGACGGCTCGACGCCCGCGGCTTCGCGGTGCTTGGCGGTGCCCACGGCGATGATGACGAGCAGTCCGGAGATCATGCCCTCGACCAGGAACGACACCCAGAACATCGGGTCGGACGGGCCACCGGGGGCCATGTTGTGCTGGACGTTGACCGCCGACCAGATCATGCCCGCGGTGATGACCGCGGCGCAGCCGTAGCGGGTGCCCTGGCTGTAGCGGTGCAACTCCGCGATCGTCGAGGCCGGGGTCTCCGCGCGGCGCTGCGCGGCCAGGGCCTTGCGGGCGCCCACGGCGTCACGGATGTCGGCGGTACGGATCTCGGCCTCGGCCTGCCGGATCGCGGACTCGGCAGCCAGCTGCGCGGTCAGCTCCGCGCGTTCAGCCTCGCGCAGTTGCGCGCGCCGCCACTCGGCCAGGCCGCGCTGCTCGGCGATCTCGGCCTCGGACAGAACCTCGGTCAGCACTGTCGCGGCGTCACCGCCGAGTAGGTCCCGACGGCCGCGGGCGGTGGTGAGCTGCTCGGCCAGGGTCTCGACGTCACCGCTGGGTGGATGCGCAGGGGCGGGTGTGGTCTTCTTCGTTCGGAACAGCATCAGCGGTCGCCCTTCTTGGTGGTGCGGGCCTCGGTGAGCGCGGTCCGCAGTGTGGTGATCTCGGATTCGAGTCGGGTGATGGTGGTGTTGGCGGTGTCCAGCGCGCCCTGCACGGCGGTGAGCTGCGCGGTGTGGGCGGCCTGGGCGCGGGCGAGGTCGCCCTCGTGGGCGGTGTGGAGGCGGTCGCGCTCGACGCGGTTGTCCTCGCGGGTGGCGGTGAGTTCGTCGCGCAGACGGGCGATCTCGGCCCGATCGGCTTGGGCGCGGGCATCGGAGTCGGATCGGATGGTATCGACCTGCGCCCGCAGTTCGCGACGTTCGACGCTGGCCTCCTCTCTGACCTGCGCCAATTCCGTGCGCAGCCGCGCGGTTTCGGCGCGGGAGTCGGCGGCGGCGCGGTCCGCGGCCGTGGCGGCGGACTCGGCGCGGGCCTGGGCAGTCCGCGCGGCGGCGAGTTCGTCGTGGGCCTGGGTGATCTGGAGCGCGGCTTGGCGCTCGATCTCCTCGGCTTCCTCCACTCGGGTCTGCGCGCGGGCCTTCTCCTGCGCGATCGCCTGATCGGCGGCCGTGCGGGTGTCCTCGAGTTCGCGGTGCGCGGTCTCGACTTCGGCCCTGCTCGCGGCGACTTTCACGTCGGCGGCGGTGTTCGCGGCCGCGATCTCGGCGGCGGCCTCCTCCCGCGCTTGGGCGGTCTCGCCGCGCGCGACCTCGACGAGCGCCAGGTGCTCGGCGACGCGGGCGTCGGCGGCGGCTGTGGCTGCCGCGATCTGCTCGGCCGCAGCGGCTTCGGCGTCCTGACGTGCCTGGTCGGCCTCGGCCACGCGGGCGTCGCGGTCTGCGATGGCGTCCTCGGCGGCGCGGGCGGCCAGTTCGGCATCCTCGACCGCGCGGTCCCGCTCGCGGCGCGCGGCGACCGTCTCGGTCTCGGCTTCCTCGGCGGCCGCGCGGGCGGCGTCGATCTCGGCTTGGGCGTCACGGCGCAGCTGCGAGACCTCGGCGACGGCGGCGTCCGGATCGCCCGCGGTGGCCACGATCTCGGCGGCGCGACCGATCAGCTCCTCCAGCTGCGCCCGGTGGGAGGTGGTGACCATCTCCCACTGCGCGAGCAGATCCGCCATCGAGGACCGCGACGAGGTCACCGGGCGCGGGGCCGACCGTTCGCGGCGCGACGGGGCCTTCCCCGCGGCCGCCAGTTGCAGTTCGCGCTTGCGCTGGAACGCCCCGAGGCGGTCGTGCTTGCGGCGCACGCCGTCGGGATCGATCCGTTCGACGCCGCAGTACTCGCTCTTTCGCCCGGGACGGCCCGCGCCGTCGTCCAAGGGCTGGCCGCACACCTGGTGTTCGCCGGATTCGGCGTCGAATCCTGTCCAGAACTGGCACACACGCGGCGCGACGGCGGCCGTCGCGGGCGGGGTTTCGGGCTGTGTCATACCTCGAATTCTACCACAAATCGTTATGTTTGATACGTTTTTAATTCGTTTCGTTAATACGTTTTAACAAAACATATTAATAAATGCTAGCTATGCTAGCGCGCCTAGCTATAGATACTTGCTATGGATGTTAGGGTCGCTCCGTGAGCGAAACGAGCGCGCGCAGCGATGAGAGCCAACCTCGCCGGATCGTGCTGGCCAACCAGAAGGGCGGCGTAGGAAAAACCGCCACCACGCTGGGAATCTCCAGCGCGCTGGCCGCGGCCGGTCGCCGCCGCGGTGAGGGCGGCCGGACCCTGGTACTGGACATGGACCCGCAGGGCAATGCCACCGGTGGGGTCGGTGTCGAGGTCGCGCCGGGGCAGCTGACCGTCGCGGACCTGTTCGACCGCACCGCCAAGCCGGGCGCGCTGGCCGACGTGGTCGTCGCCTCGGCGTGGGACCTGGTCGACATCGCCCCGGCCACCCGCGAACTGGCCGCCGTCGAGGAAGCCGGTGACGCCGACCTGGTGTGGCGGCTGGACGCGGCCTTCGACGGTGTCGACCTGTCGGCCTACGACGCGGTGCTGTTCGACTGCCCGCCCTCGCTGGGCCGGCTCCTGTTCTCGGCGCTGGTCGCCGCCGATCAGGCCATCGTGGTCACCGAGGCCACCAAGGACTCCGTCAAGGGCGTGACCGAGGTCGAGGAGACCATCGACCGGGTACGCCGACGCCCCAACCCGCGGCTGGAGCTCGGCGCCATCGTCGTCTCACGCCGTCGCAACACCGGCGAGCACAACTTCCGCGAGCGCGAACTGCGCGAGGCCTACGGCACCTACGGCACCGACGGGGGCCTGGTCTGCCGGACCGTGATCCCCGACCTGTCCGCCCGACAGGACGCGCACTCCGCGGCGAGACCGGTGCACCTGTTCCAGGGCGGCAAGGTCATCGCCCTCCAGGTCGCCTACACCGACCTGGCCATCGAGCTGGGCCTCACGGCGGGAGTCTCGGCATGAGCGGCGTCAACCGCGAACCGGCGATCAAGCGCCGTCACCCCGCCGACGCCATCCCCGACCGCCCCGAACCCACCAGGCCCGACCCCACGCCCGCGGCCGCCGCACCCGCACCCGCACCGCCGCAGATCCCTCCGGCGACACCGCTGGAGGAACGCCTCATCGAACAGCACAACGTTCGCATCCGGCCCTCCACCAAGGACCGCCTCGGCCGCGCGGTCGACAAACTCCGGTACGAGACCGGCGACCGCAGCATCTCCATCGCCTCGATCACCGACCTCGCCCTGCGCGAATACATGGACCGAAATGGCTGCTGACCTGCAAGGCTAGGTTTGCTAGCACGACTAGCTAGCAGTGATCGCGGTGCACACCTCGACCGCAGCGCTCCGCACCCCAGCCGAACTACCACCCGGCGCGGTCATCGTTCGCGGGCACCGCGCGCGAGGTCGCGCAGTTTGGCGGCCGCCCGCAGCCGCGCCGCCGCCTGGGTGCTGAGCCCTCGCTGTCCGGCGGCCGCCGCAACCGCGCGGGCACGGCTCACCGCCGCCGACCCCCGAGAGGCCGGTACCGAGGCCATCGCCTCAGCGCGTCGAGCCTGGGCCTCGGCGCGCTGGCGGGCCAGCCGCTCCAGTTCCGCGGCGGCTTCTCGCGCCCGGTCGAGCAGCATCGGCGGCTCGTCGACCGGGGTGCTGGCCAGCAGGTAGGCCAGGTAGGCGTAGGGATCTCGGGGCCGGTCGAAGATCCGACGCCCGCTCAGGTAGACCTCGTCGAGGGCGGCGTGCACGTCGTCGGCCTGCCACCCGTGGATCGCGCGGCGGGTCAGGACGGCCGCCAGCCCCTGCACCCCGAGTTGTCGTACCCAGAGCGGGAAACGGGCGTCTGTGCGCACTCTGGCGGCCAATAGCACCGCCCTGGAGTCGTACGCTCGAGGTTTCCGGCGAACCCCCTTCGTGTCCTGGCCGCGCGGAGCGCGTCCCTTCGTCACGTCCTGGTGGTCAGTAACTGCTCTCGGACGTGAGAGAGAAAGCGAACCGGGGCTTTGCCCCGGTGGGGTGCCAAAGCCCTGGTGGAGGATGAATTCCACCAGGGAGTTATCCACAGCCAGTGTCGTGGATTCGTGCAGTGCGGCAACCGCTGACCAGCCGCGGCACGGGTCGTCACGCCGCCACGAGTCCAGGCGTTCGGCGCGGGTGCGGTGACGGCCCCGGAACACCACCGTCCTACCGCCGAGGGCACCCAGCAGTCGACGACACCGATGCATGGTGGACTCGCTGCGCAGGGTGACCTTCTGGAGCGTGGCGACGGTCAGCCGGGCGTTGCGGCCGGTGCCGTGGTCGGCGCCGCCGGATTCGGCGATGAGGTAGTGCTCGAACGTCCGCCTCGATACCGATTCGACCATGCCGTTGCGGCGCAGTAGCGCGTAGTACTGGTCGTAGAGGGCCAGGTGGTGCGCGATCCACCGCTCACGCGACCACCAGCACGCCGGAGACGCCGCGTAGGCGTTCTCGGGCAGCTCCAAGCGCAGGGCAGGCACACGGAAGAGCGGGACCGCCAGCGCGGGCCTGCGTCCGTGTCGAGGAGGCGAGGCGACACAGCCTCGTGAGATGCGAGAGGGTAGCCAACACCGGCTGTTCGCGGAATCGTGACCCGATACACCGGGCGCGATCCTTTGTTGCGAACGTGCAGTATTGCTACCCTTGGAACCGCTTTCCAAAGCGTCGGTCCTCAGGGGCCATGAAGAGCCTCCCAGTTGGCGCTGGGAGGCCTTCGCTCGTTATGGGGACTATCTCCTCCGCGATCGGCTGCGGAGTCCTCCGGCTAGGCCGATATCGGCAGTTCCTCCTGTCCGTTGTCACCGGGATAGGGCGGCAGACCGAGTTCTCGCCGAAGCGCGATCTCGAATAGCGCCCTCTTGCTCAGCCCTCGCGCCGCTACTGCGGCGTCCAGGGCATCCACTACCTCGAACGACAGATTGGTACCGACGGGTTTCGTCACCGGGAGTCTGCGCGTTCTAGCCATAGTCGTTAGTACTAGCTCGTTTCCGACCATATCTGTGGCTGACACGCCGCAGAACCACTGTTTTCGCCCAATCTGGGGGCATCACTCTGGCTTCAACTTCCGGGCACGAAGCGAGAAATACAGCGGCAGTTCGATGCCTTCGGGCGGTATGTACTGCCGCGGAGTGACTTTCGTAAGCGAGGGCAGTGCGCGGTCCAACCAGGGGAATTCGTGGAAGAACTCGATGTAGAGGCCAGCCTGTGCGACAGCGGTGATGAGGTCGCCGGTGCTGTGGGTCCACAGGTACTTGCTGCCAGAGACGACCTTGGCATTCGGTTCGGCGTAGGAACCGGTGACCACGTGCCGCGTGGGCTCCGGTCTGGACCAGTAAGGCCGCCCGAGACTGAGGGTGTCGGCGGTGTCGTCGACGGCGCGCGCAAGGGGGTGCATGTCGGTGAGGTAGAGGGTTCCTCCGGGCCGTAGAAAGTGGCTCGCGACGTGCACCCAGCGATCGAGGTCGGAGATCCAGCCGAGGACGCCGCGTGAGGCGTAGACGACGTCCCATGCACCAGTGAGGTTTTCGGGCAGCGCCAGCACGTCGGAGCACACGAACTCGGCGGTCACCGCCAGGGATTGCGCCAGTTCGGTGGCGATCTGGACGGCGACCGGGGAGAAGTCCACGCCGGTGACCCGCGCGCCGCGACGAGCCCACGCCACCGAGTCCGCGCCGATCTGGCATTGGAGGTGCAGGAGACGCAGACCGGTGACGTCGCCGACCTCGGCGACTTCGTAGGGCCGGAGCTTATCGGCCCCGGCCCGGACCGCATCGAGGTCGTACCAGTCGCTTTCGGCGTGGATCGCTGCCCACTCGTTCCAGAGTTGACGGTTGGACTCCACTGCGGCAGCGGTGTGGTCTGGCTCGTCTGTGGGCATCAGGAGACGGTCACCCATTGGCCCTCGGGGATGGCGAACTCGCCGAATTCCAGGACGACGCCGGATTCTTCGGGCCAGCTGTTCTCGCCGCGCAGGATCGGATCGCCTTCGTTGATGCCGAGTCGTTCGGCGATGAGCGCGGTCGCCCGAGCGGCGCACTGGCGGTAGCTGTCGAGGCCTACCTTCGGGAAGCGGCCGGTCCGCTCCTTGACGAGGCCGATCGTGCCCTGCCCTCCGGGGATTGGTGCCAGGTCGAGCAGTTCCGGCACCGTTTCCACCAGTTCGGCGGGCATCCAGGTTACCGACCAGGTCACGGGCACATCCCCGTGTGCGGTAACCCGTTCGCGGCGAACGACCCGGTCACCCGCATCGAGTCCCATCGCGTCCGCGACGTGCTGGGGTGCCTCGATGACTTCGGCCGAGATGATTTTCGAGGCACCGTGCGGGTAGATCACGCGGCCGCGGTGAACAGACCGCAGGCGATCCGCAGGCGAGTAGGTCGATCCCTCCAGGAAAGCAACGATGGTGCCCTGCTTGCTGGTGGAGACCAGACCGTCGGCAGCGAGCTGGCGTACGGCCTTGGCCGCGGTGGTGTAGGCGACCTTCCAGTAGTCGGCGATCTCACGAACGGTCGGCAGACGCTGCCCCTCGGCGAGTTCGCCGCTGGTGATCGCGTCGCGGTAGTGAGTTACGAGCTGGAGGTACACGGGCTCGGGCCGCTGCAAGTGCGGATTCATATGGGGGTCCTTCTCTCGGAGTTCATCGATCAAGTCTAGCCATCGTGTGCGCGTGTGCGCGCCGCGGATCAGGATGCCGCACAACCGGCGATTTTTCGACCGTGTGCGCTCTTGTGCGTGGTCGCTATCACGTTCATACTCAATCGTGTGCGCTATGCGCACACAGCGCGCACACGATTGAGGAGGACGCGATGAACATCCCCGACGTATGGACGAGCAAGACCTGGCGGCGCAGCGCGGCGCCGACCATCCCGGCGGTGATCGAGGCCGCTGGCCACTTGGTCAGCGAGACCACCGAGCACCACGCCGATTACGTGGGCCAGGACCTGTGGGTCGTGGACTACCTGCCGGGTCGGACGCTGACCCGCGCGCAGGCGACGGCGGCGATGCGGATCGCGGTCGCTCCGGAGCGGCCGGAAGTCGAGCGGTGGGCGGGTCTGATCGGCCTGACCGCTGCTGAGGCACTGGGCTTCGTGTCGATGGCGGAGGCGGTGGCGTGATGGCCCGCGAGCGCGTGATCGATGTCTATGTCCCGGTCGGTGGCGGGATCGCTGGTGGGGTCGGTGTGATGGGCGCGTTGTTCGCGGCCGCCGTGCTGGTCGCCCTCGCCGCGTTGGTGGCTGTGGTGCTGCTGTTTCCCTCGCACGAGCCCAGCACCCAGTCCCCGACCCGCGTGATCGGCTCCTGCGAGCCGTTCTGCGGTGTCGCCCCGACCAGCACTGTTCCGGCGGGGAGTGCGCGGTGATGAACAAGCCGACCAAACTCCCGGACCCGGCGACCTTCACCGATCGCGCCTGCAACGGCGTGGACCAGGACGTGTTCTTCCCGCCGAACCGGGCGGGTGCCGCCGATCAGGCGATGGGCCTGTGCCGTGGCTGCCCGCGGTTGGCCGAGTGCGCCGAGTGGGCGGTCGGTGAGGTGCTCGCGGGTCGGCTGACGGGCGCGGTCACCGCGTCGGTGAAGGTGCCCGCCTCGCATTCGCGTCGCGATCAGAAGCGGCGACTGGTCGTCGCCGAGGAACTCCGCGCCGTCGCTCTCACCGTGCGCGGAGCCCGGATCGCGGAAGGGGCCGCGTGATGGATCGCAGTGTGAAAGCTCCTGGTGGTAGCGCTGTTTCGGAGTGGGCTGCGCCGCTCGCGACGGGTGCGGTGTTCGGTGTGGCCGAGGTGGCGGGGCTGTCGGTCCGGGTCGGCGGTGCCCTCTTCGGCGGGCCTGATCAGGACGTGCCGTGGAACCCGGCCGCACTCGGAATCGGGCTGATGACCGGAGACGTGGATTGGACGCACGCCGCTACAGGCGGTGCGGTCACTCTCGTCGTCGGTGCGGCCGGTGCGGTGGTCGGGGCGCGGTGGGCGTGGACGGCGGCGTGCGGCAAGTGCGCGCAGCTGCGCGGGTGCGGTCGGGCGGGCCGGATCAAGAAGCAGAAGGTCGACACCCAGTCCCGGTACATGGCCTACGGCCGCGAGTTGGCCGATCTGCGCCGCGACGCGGTGCTGGGCAAGGCCCAGGACCTGAACGTGCGCCTCGGCGAGGACGACGTTCCGGGGGTGTTCGTCGGGCTCAATGTCCGTGACGGGCAGGAGCTGTGGGCCTCGTTCGAGGACCTGCACCTCGACATCTGGGGGCCGCGTCAGGGCAAGTCGACCTCACGGGTGATCCCGGCGGTGATGGAAGCCCCCGGTGCGGTCGTGGCCACGTCGAACAAGCGTGACGTGGTCGACGCGACGCGCGATGCCCGCGCGGAGTTCGGTCGGGTGTGGATCTTCGATCCGCAGGGCGTGGCCGAGCAGGAGCCGACGTGGTTCTGGGATCCCTCGGCGTGGGTGCGCGCGGGCGGCGATCTCGTGATCGCGGAGCGTCGCGCGGCCGAGCTGGCCGGTCATTTCGCCGTCGGCGGGGACGCCAGCAAGACCGACGCCTTCTTCGATCCGGAGGGCAAGGATCTGCTGATGGCGCTGTTCCTGGCGTGCGCGGTGTCGCGGGCGCCGATCACCCAGGCCTTCGACTGGACGGTCACCCCCGACGACACGACGCCGGTCAAGATCCTGACCCAGGCGGGGTTCCGTCGTACGGCACGGGCGTTGTCGGCCCAGTACTCGGCCTCGCCGAAGGAGAAGTCCGGGGTGTTCTCCACGGCCAAGAAGATGGCCGCGTGCCTGCGCTACGAGGGCATCCGCCCGTGGGTGACCCCGCCCGAGCCGGGCGAGGTGCCGCGCACGGAGTTCCGGTGCGCGGATTTCGTGACCTCGACCGAGACCCTGTACCCGCTGAGTCTGGAGGGTGAGGGCACTGCGGGGCCGCTGTTGACGGCGCTGTGCGCGGCGGTGGCCGACGCCGCGACCACCGAGGGCACCCGCCACGGCGGTCGCCTGCCGGTGCCGATGCTGATCGCGCTGGACGAGGCGGCCAACATCGTCAAGTGGTCGGCGCTGCCGAAGCAGTACTCCCACTTCGGTTCTCGCGGAATCATCGTCATGACCATCCTTCAGTCCTGGGCGCAGGGCGTGGGCTGCTGGGGCCACGACGGCATGACCGCGCTGTGGTCGGCCGCGAACTTCAAGGTCCTCGGCGCGGGCCTGGACGACGCCGGATTCCTGCGTGATCGCGCCGAGTTGATCGGCCAGCACTACGAACTGGTCGACTCGGTGTCCAAGAGCAACGGCCACCGGTCGGTGTCGACCTCGCGCACCACCGAGGTGACGTTGACCGCCAGCGATCTGGCCTCGCTGCCGCGCGGGCGCGCGGTGGTGTTCTCCTCCGGGCACCGCCCCGCCCTGGTGCAGCTCGTGCCGTGGCGCGAACGTCCCTATGCCGACAAGGTCGACGACTCGATCAAGCGCCACGACCCGGCCCGCAAGCACGCCCCGTCCACGGCCGGGGTCACCCCGCCACCGCGGCTGCGCAGCGTGCCCACCGGTGAGGAGGTCGTGGCATGAGCGAGGCCACCGACAACCCCGCGCCCACCGAGGACGCTACGGCCGCTCAGGCGGTGGTGGCGCAGATGGATCTGGGCGCGCTGCTGGATTCGGCGACCCGCAAGGCGGTCACCGCCCAGGTCAACGCGGCGGCCAAGGAGATCGCCGAGGGGGTGGTGGCCGATCTGCTCACCCCCGAGGTGGTGGCCGGGGTCCGCGAGACCGCCGTGAACCAGGCCAACGCCGCCCTGAGCCCCACCGGCGCCGAACCCGAGCCCGCCCCGGAACCCGCCGCGGCGGCGGACGGGGAGGCCGAGGAGCCCAAGCGGGAACTGCGTTTCAAGACCCTGGCCGACTTCGTCGAGCGCTACGTCGCGCAGGTGTGGCGGCGTGAGGTCAGCGAGTTCCAGTCCGAGAAGTACTTCCGCTGGTGCCCGGACTGGCACGAGCACGGCGAGGTCGTGGCACGGATGGAGGCGCTGTGGGCGGCCTTCGAGCACCTGCGCCTGGGTGAGACCACCGAGATGAGTGAGTTCTGGCTTTCGCACTTCGGCCCGCACATGGCCGCGATCCTGAACCCGCAGGGACCGTTTCGGCACTGCTCGGTGGAGAAGGGCCACAGCGCCGAGCTGGGTCCGCTGCCCTGCAAGCCGATCTCCGTGGCCGTCAACACCGAAGGCCACTACACCGAACGCCCCTCGGGGTTGTTCGTGCCGACCGACACCGGCAAGCCGCTGCGGCGACGGGTCGAGATGGCGTGGCCGGAGTGAACACCGCCCCGACACACGATCAGGGATCGTTCGCGCTGGTCACCGATGCCCTGGAACGCGTTGTGGGACCGGGCAGGCCATCGGGGACCTGGACCAAGTTCTGCTGCCCGGTCCACGAGGGCGACGGTCGCCACCACGACCCGTCGCTGAGTGTGAAGCACTTCGCCGACGTGGGCCGCACGAAGGTCGAGTGCCGCGCGGGATGCGATGACGAGCGAATCCTCGACGTGCTCGGGCTCAAGGTCCGCGACCTCTACGACAACCCCTTCCAGCCCGGAACCCGGCGCGCACAGAGCGGTCCGCGCCGGGGCCGGGTTCCGGCGCGCAAGCCCGCGCCTAGGGTCTCTCAGGCCGATCGGGCGATCGAGGCCGCCGGAATCCCGGTCACGAAAGCCAAGACCGACCTGGGCGAGCGGGTGACGCCGTGGGAGCGCACCGCGACCTACCCGTACCTGAGCCACGACGGTGAGGTCCTCGGCGAGGTGATCCGCAAGGAAGCCCAGTTCGAGCGCGGCCGCGACAAGGCGTTCTCGCAGCGCCGCTGGGACCAGCAGGCCGGGCAGTGGCAGGCCGAGGGCTTCGCGAAGGTCCCGTTCCAGCTCCCGGCCGTGCTGGAGGCGATCGCGCAGGGCCGAACCATCTATCTCGTCGAGGGCGAGAAGGACGTGCTCAGCGCCGAGCACGCGGGACTGACCGCGACCACCAACGCCGGTGGCGCCGCGGGCTGGAGTCCCGAGCACGCGCAATGGCTGCGCGGGGCGCGCACGGTCGTCATCGTCGCCGACCGTGACGCGCCCGGCTACCGCCGCGCCGAGCGCGTGATGGCCAGCCTGAAAGGCCGCGTGGAGCGGGTGCGGGTGGTGCAGGCCGCCACCGGCAAGGACCTCACCGACCATCTCCACCTCGGCCACGAGATCGCCGAACTCGACCCGATCCCGGGCCTGGACCCCTACACCCCGATCCCCGCCGACGGCGCGCTCTCACCCGCCGGCGGGGCCTCGATCACCCCGGGCTCCGACGTCACGGTCACCAGCCCCTCACCGACCCACCCACCCACCCAGCACGAAGGAGATCCCACTGTGGGAGAAGGATTCGTCGCGCCGCTGCGCGATCACCCCGTCGACACCACCCCCGACATCGACCAGGTGTCGGGGGCCTGGGCGCGGTTCATGCAGCTGTGGTTGCAGCAGTTGCTGGTCTTCGCCCAGAAAGCCCAAGCCCAGCGCGCCGCCGACCGTCGGGTCGCCGAAGCGCGGGAGGAAGCCGAGCGGGCGGTGATCGAGGCCCGTCACGAGGCCGAGCGCAAGGCCATCGAGACGCGGTTGTCGATGCTGCGGAAAGCGGGCTGGGACAACGCCACCCGCGCCCAGGTCGCCGGTGCGGTCAAGGACGCCGCGGCGTGGGCCGCAGATTCCGAGGTCGCCGCGCGCACGATCGCCGAACTCCAGGACCACGTTCACCACCGGTGGGGTCTGCGCGTGGATCTGGAAACCGGTGCGGTCACCAACGCGGTCACCGTCGAGCTGGCCGAAGCGCTGCGGGCCCGGGAGACCGAGCGCGCGGGCGCGCACCGGCTGCGGATGGCCGGGGACCGGATGACCAAGGTGGTCGCCGGGATCGAGGGCCTGTCGGAGTCCGAGCAGCAGATGCTCTACCAGCAGATCAACGCCTGGCAGACCAACCCCAGCGCGGACGAGTTGGCCAAGCTCACCGCCGCGCTGAAGGACCGCAAGGTCTCCGAGCGCGACCGGACCCAGATCCGGTTCATCGCCGGATATCTCGGCCCGGAGGCGGTGGTGCCCGACGCGCAGGTCGGGGTGGTGCCGTCGGTGCTGCCCTCGCGGGAACTGCGACGTATGGAGGCTCCGCTGGTCGATCCCGGCGAGGAGGTCAAGCCGCGGGTGGACGCGCTGCTGGTGCGCTACCGCGACCGGCTGCGCGGCGGGTTCGACACCGCCGAGGTGCGCGGAGAACTGGCCGAAGCGGTGGCGCTGATGATGCCCGAGGACCAGGCCATCGCCCGGGCGCGTGGGGTGGAGATCCGCACCGACCCCACCGTCGAGCACAAGCCGCTGTGGCCCGACCACGTCGACCGCGAACAACTCGGCGACTCGATCCGGATGTACGCCGCACTGGCCCCGGAGTCCGAGCGCCAAGCCGCGATGGCCGGACGCCTGGACGCCGAGACCGCCGAAGGGCTGCGCAAGCAGGCCCAGGTCCATCGCCGCCGCATCGATCACGCCCTGACCCGGGGTAAAGGGCTGCACGAGTTGGAGATCGACCAGATCCGCGCCGTGATCGCCGACGCCGACGCCGGGGTGCCCGCGGTGCCCCAGATGCTGTTCGTCGATGACCGCACCGGAGCCTCGGTCGACCTGACCCGCGCCGACGACGCCGCCCGGATCAACGGCTACATCGACCGGCGCCGAGTCGAACAGATCCTCGGCTCGGCCGCGGCCCCCGACCGCGCGATCGCCCGCACCACCGACGAGGTCTCGCAGGTGTTCCACCTGCAAGCCCAGCTCGGCGCGGGCCGGATCAGCCTGCCCGACTACGAGCAGCACGGCGTCGAGGTCCGCCTGGACGCCGCCCTGACCCGCAGCGGCGTACCCGAACCGATCCGCAACAGCGTGCGCAACTACCTCACCCGCGTCACCGAGGAATCGGCGATCACCGGCACCCAGACCCGCCGCACCGCCGACCAGTGGGCCCAGCGCAGCGAGCGCATCGCCGCCGATCGCGGCGTCCGCCCCGACTACGACAGTCCCGAACGCCGCGCGGAGATGGAGGCCGGGCTGCGCGCGGAGGGGAGGTCACCCGACCAGGTCGCCCAACGCATGGCCGCCGACGCCGGACGAGCCAACCCCATCGAGGCCGCGGTGCGGACCACCCCCGGCAAGGCCCGCAAGACCCGCACCACCCGGCCCGGCAGCGGCGTGGAGCGCACCCAGCATCGGGGCCCCGAAGAGGAACGCGGCCTGGGCCGCTGACCTCGGATTCCAAGGGGGGAACCGATGGCACCACCGCTCGAAACATCCACCGGTAGCGGCCCACACCTGGACTGCTACCCGTGGATGGCCGCACCCGCGCACCTCAAGACCCGCCGCCAACTCCGGGCGGCGGGTCTCGCGCCCGGCGGACACGAACCCGTCTCGAAGATGGTCCGCCGCCGCTACGGCCGCGAGATCGTCGCTCACCTCTACGACTCCCGGCTGGCCACGCCCAAACGCACCGCCACCCCCGCCCAACTGCTCGCCGTCGCCAAAGCGATCCGCGAGCACCAGGCCCGCGCCGCCGAACGCCGCGGACTCACACGCGCCGACCTCACCACCGAGGTCGACCCCGGCCCCACCTGGGCCGGACCTCACCCCACGAAGGAGAACACCATGCCCGAAATGCACGTCAGCACGCCGCGCCCGCAGGAGGTGACCATCGGCCCCGACGGCACCCCGACCTACCACTTCGCCCCCGGCGCGACCTTCGGTGTAGTCATCGACGAGACCCGACCCGCCGCGGAGTTCCCTACGCCCGCGAACGCGCCCACCGTCGAACGCGAGACCGATCAGATCAAGCGCGAGCAGGCATTCGGGTACGCGGCTGCGGCGATGTTCCGGGCGCGCGGCACCCGCGACGTGATCGACGCCGCGCAGATGAGCGGCGACCCGCAGCGGCGCGAACGTCTCGAGCAGACCCGCGCCGAACAGAACCGCTATCTGAGTCGGGTCACGTTCGGGCAGTATCCCGACCTCGACGCGGAGGCGTTGGCCGCCTCGGCCGCCTGGTACGGCGAATTCCCCGCCGCCACAGCCAAGTTCGGTGAGCTGACCTACCACTTCGCCCAGCGCTACGGCGTGACCGTCGACCTCGACGACATGTCCGCCCGCCTCGACGGTTGGCATCCTCCAACCGGTCACGGTCAGCGCGTGGCGTACATGCACGCACGCGTCGCGGTCAACCAGGCCAACAACCGACGCGGGGAACTCGACCGGATGGCCGACCAGGCCCAGCAGGAAGGCACCTACGCCGAACTGGAGAAAGGGGTCCTCAAAGCGGTCGAGAAGGTCGAGGCACGACTCGGCGAACCGGAGAAGAACCGCTACGAGCGAGTCACCCGGTTCGCCGACGCGCTGATGTGGAGTTTCGGCTCCCAGGTCGCCGCGCAACAGGCCGACGAGATCGCCGAGACCTACCACCACGAGTGGGGCGTAATCGTCGACACCGCCACCGGGACCGTGCAGATCGATCCGGAATTCGACGCACCCGCCGCCCAGATTCGCACCGAGGCCCGCGCGGAGTGGGCACGCGAGACCGCCGCGATCGAGGCCGTCTCGGCCACCCCGTTGAGCGAGGAGATCGGCCGAGCCGTCGCCGAGCGGCTGCACGCGTGGCGGGGCCCGGAAGCGGCCGTCACCGACACCCCACAGCTCTACCTGGACAGCCGTCGCGAGCGCCGCGCGGCGCTGAGCCTGGCGTTGGCCGAAGTGCGGATGCCCGAGTCCGACCGGTCCGCCCTGGAGTTCACCATCGACTACGCCCGCGGCGACGTCGACGGCCACGACCTGCTCACGTCCCCGGTGACGGTCGATCCGGGCGAGGAGACCCGCGGCCGCGTCGGCGCGCTGCTGCGCGCCTTCACCGGGCGACAAATGGCGGCCGCGGAGATGACCGAGGAGATCTCGGTCATGACCGAAACCGATCAGCAGGCCGTGCGGGAGGTCGGGCGCGCTCTCACCGCCCGAAAGACCGTCGACCTCGACATCTGGCCCGACCACATCGACCGCGACGAGGTCCTGTCCACCCTCGAATCCTTCGTCAACGACGCCGAAGAAGAGCGGATGACCGCCGACTACATCGCCGACTCCTACGCCAGCTTCTCCCAGGAAAACCCTGAACACCTGGGGATCTCCGACGAGACCGGGGACCGGATCGCGCGCATGGCTGAGACCGCCGAGACCCTGCGCGCCGCGGTCGGTCCAGACCGACTGGGTCTCGCCGAGGTCGAGCGCGGACAGGTACTGGCCACCCTCACCGACGTCCAGACCGGCCGCATCCTCGAACGCAATCAGCTGCCCGAGCTGGTCTTCGCCGACGAGCGCACCAAGACCGAAGCCGACTTCATGCGTGACCAGGTCACCGGTTCCGGTCTGGCCGCCGCCACCCGCGACAAGGTCCACGAACTCGTGCCCGCCTCCACACGCGGGCACGAGAACGAGAAAGGCCGGCGGCTCGGCAGCGCGATCGATGGCATGCGCAACACCCTCAGCTCCATCGCGGGCGGGCCCTACGCCGGAATGGACAAGGCCCGCCAGGACTACCGCGAAGCCAGCGACCGGCTCGGGCGCGCACTCGGCGACGCCGGGATCGACGTCCCCACCAAAATCGCGGTCCGCGCCGCGATCGACACCGGTGCCCGCGCGGCCGCGCAGGCCGGACAAACCGCCCTGGACCGGCGCGAACAGTGGGACAACCGCCGCGACCAAGTCCGGGCCCACCGCGACGACCAGTCCGCCCAAGCCGCCGCCGTCGCCGCCGGTCGCTCCACCCCCGCCGAACGCGCCGCCCGCACCACCACCGCCACCCGGCCCACTCCCGCTGTCGGCGCCGAACCCGGACCACGCCACCTCCACGAACCCGACATGGGCCGATGACCACCACCCCAGACCAGGAGAACACCATGACCACCCTCGAAACCCCCACCACCACCGACGAACTCAGCGCCTACGAACTGCACGAACGCGTCGTCGTGGGGATGACGATCTCGCGCGGCTCGGTCGAGACCGCAATCCTGGGCCGCCAGCTCGGCCTCATCGACGGGCCGGACTACGAGCTGGCCAAAGTCCTCCAGAACCTCGACTTCACGCTGTGGCGGATCGGCCTCGGCGGTGAGGTCGAAGTTCTGCGCGACGAGTTCCGCGACCTGCTCGGAGAACTGCCATCGGCCCTGGCCGCCGCTGGATTTCCCTCCACCGTGAACGTCGCGATCAGCACGCTCTACGCCGACGGCCTGCGCGAGTCCGAGTACCTCGGCCAGATCGCCAACCGCCTGCCGTAACCGCTTTCCGAAACCATTGAGGGCCACCCGGATATCCGGGTGGCCCTCAATGGTTTCGGTGGTCAGGCAAGGAACATCACGCACAAGAACCCGACCGCCAGCACCACGTACAACAGCGTGGTCAGCACCCCACCCACCGACACCCGAGGTATCTGCTCAGAGGCTCGGCGCCGCCGAACGCGGGGAAGGATCGGCCCCACGGAAAACCCGCCCGCGGCTTCGGTGCGGCGGTAATGCTCGAAAGCCCGCAAGTCACGCTGCGTGATCGGCCGCATCTCGATGACGTAGGGGCGGGGACAGACCATCGTGGGGTGGTACCGATCAGGACACGACGAATTCACGCACGCGTACAACATCAGCGGTCCCCCTTGTCCCGAAATCATTCTGAACAGCGCGAGTATGCCCGCCGCCGCCGACAATCGCGAGGAACCGACCGGGTCAGCGCACGGGCACGGACCGCATGTCATGGTCGCAGTCAGGTCGGGCGGGCGGGGTGTAGATCACCGCGTCGCAGGCCACGCAGATGTGGGTGCGGTGCGAGCCCCCGACCTTCGTGCACGCCAACGAGCCGACCAGACAGGTCCCCGGCCCGAACTTGTGCCCGTTCGGGCAGGCTCGCGGCGCGGGTTCGACCCACCCGCCGCCGCGCACCTGATAGAGCCGCGACGGATCGTCCACCATCCGGCCGCCGACGTGATAGGTCGGCGCCCACCCTCGCGATTCGCTCACACGTTCGAGTATCCATCCGCGTCCCCGATGGACCACAACACTTCCGGCCTATCAAGATCGAATCTTCTCCGGATAAAGCGGAACCGCACTTCGGCAGAACGGATTACGGAAACAGCAGTGGGTTTACCACGTCAGGAATCAGCGGGAAGGAACGGTCATGCCAGAGTCGGCCGCGAAACCGATCCGATGCTGTTCGACCACCAACACGGCCTAGGCACCCTCGCGGTAGACGGTCATCCAATGACCGCTCGGTCAACGATCCGCACGGAATCGTGCATACACCCTTTGCGGCCCTGACCTGCTATTTACGGACGCGGTGTGTAAACTATGCACCGCAGCGTGTACTGCATTGCTGCGTTGCTGCACCGAGGTTTCCTCGGGAATGCGCGGAGCCCCCGACCTGCCAGTCGAGGGCTCCGACAAGGTGGTTCTGACCGGTCTAGCAGCTAGATCAGAGCCTGTATCACCATGACGACCGCCGCCAGCACCCGCTCCAACGGGTCGGCGGCGGTCACGGTATGCCAGTCGACCTGGCTACCCCACTGCCACACCGTCCTGACGGTACGCACGAGCGCAACCACTTGGACGACCCACTGGACGAACCGCTTGAGGCGGCGACAGTCCTTCTTCTTTTCTTCCTTCTTCTCTGTGGGCTCAGCCATACGGCCTCCAGCACCTATCGATCCCTCGCGAGATCAGTGAGCCAGACCATGACTCCTGGGCACGGCACATTCTTCGTGACGGGCAGAGAAGCACCGAGCGTGACGACTGCTCAGGTCCTCCCCACTCGCCACGCGATCCGCGGCGGCCGAGGCCGGTGAGTGATCACCGGAAATCCACGACCAGATCATATGCGAACCCGCGACACCAGCGGACGAAGGTGCGGAGCGAAATCGCCGCCGCACGGCGATTTCTCACAACCGCAGCGGCTTACTCAGGACATTCGAGCGCCAGCTCGCACCCGGTATTTGGGGTCGACGTGGTTGTCATAGCCCTCGGTGTACATCCACCTCATGAAGTCGTTGATGGTGGTCCGGCACCATCTTGCGCAGGTTGGAGAATTTTGCAGCGAGGCCGGTACCGATCGCCCGCTTGATCCGGGCTGCCAGTTCTTCGGCCGATAAGCGAAGTTGAGCATCTTGTCCTCGACCGGATCCCAGACCCGCTGCTAAGGCTCGCCACTGGCGTTGTCGGAGAATCGATCGGTTCTCCGACACCCGACCCGAGACGCGGAACTCCCAGGTCGCGTCCTCCAGCACGGCGTCGGAGAAAGGCGTCGGAAGATCGCGAGTTTCTACCGGTCCCGACCACGGTCCGGACCGGTCGTGCGTCCCCACCCGTCGACCTCCCACCACGTACCGCGGTCGTTGTCGCGGACGGCCTCGGTGGGAGAGGACTCGGGGCCCAAGACTGTCGGGTGCAGGGCGGCGTGGATCTCGCGGGCCCGACGGGCGACCTTCTCCTGTCGGACCCGCCGCGCGCGATCGGCCGCGGCGGTGAGAAGAGACCGGGCGTGATGGCCGATCTCGCGCAGGGCCTCACGACGGGCGGGAGCCAGGTCGCGGGTGGCGTCAGCGAGGTCCTGCTCGAGCCGTTCGAGTTCCTCGCGCAGTTCAGCGATCCGGTCGACACTGGGATCATCGCCGAGCTTCCTGGCGTCGGCGATGACCAGTTTGTAGCGCTTCTCGAAGTCGAGCATCACGGTCCCCCCGAGGTTGATGAACGTGGTTCATCCAACGGTATGCGCCCCAGTGGATTCGAGGAACCTCATCGAACGACCTCGATGGTTTCCCGCGAGCAGTGCGACTCCGCCGGAACCTCATCGCGACGCCCGCTGGGCGGGGTCCTAACCTTCTGATCCGTAGTCGGGTGTGTCAGGCGGTCGAGTGGTCGCAGAGCCTGTTTGGCCCGCGGACACGCCGACGCGTTGGATTAGGAAAGGTCCAGACCTCGGGCGGATCATGAGCCCATGACGCGCCGCAAAGGCCACCCACCCGCGTTTCGCCGATTGATGGAGGAAGCGAAGCGGAACGCTGCGGGATCGCCGCCACGTAAGCATCACCTCGTACCTGGTTCTTATCTGCAACGGTGGGCGGAGCCGGACGGTAAGGGACGCAGTGAAGTTCGTGTCACCGAGGTGGACGAACACCGCAGCTACTGCGTCGCGCCTAAGAAAGCCGCCCGCGAAACCGATTTCTACCGACTCGAACACCCCGACATCGACCCGGACACGTTACCGCCACTGCTGTTCGAGACCTACCTCAGCAAGATCGAAGGCCACGCGGTGCAGGCAATCGATGGCCTGATCCGGCACGGCGACACACGCGAACTCGGCGCCGAGACGTTCGTGCTGTTCGCCATGTATCTCGGACTGACCGCGACCCGCGGGCGGGAGTTCAGAACCCGGGCACACCAGATACTCACGGACGGCTACAAGCTCCTGTACGCCGATGTCAGCGATAAGACGATCGTGCAGAAACTGCGTGATCATGGCATGGAACCCACCGACGAACTGATCGCTCAGCATCGCGCGTTCCTGGACGGTCTCCAGACCGGCGAAATCGTTGCGCGAATAGAGGATGCCCAGTTGGTCCTTCAGTCGGCCGAGATGGCCGAAGACGTTGCCGAGCGATTCGTTCACCGCGAATGGCTGGTCTACGAGACGCCGCCGATCCTGGTGACGTGCGACGAGCCGGTCGTCCGGGTCGCCGGGCCGGGCGCGCCGCGCGGCGAAAGAAGCGGAGTCGAATCGAGCGGTGCGGTCCTGTTCCCGCTGGACCCCTCCCACCTTCTCGTCATGTTTCACCCCGACATGGCTCCACGAGGGCCGCTGGTGCTCGATCACACCGAGACAGCAGAGATCAATCAGGAGATCATCGCGGGGTCGACGCGGTGGGCTTTCGAGCGTCCCCGGCGCAAAGTCGCTGAGCGCCTCACCGTTCCGCCGCTGCCGCCTGAGGCGATGAAGACCGAAGGTCCACTCGCACAGGTCGAAGGTGCCAAGGGAGATCTGTACCGCCAGTACGCGCCGACGCGATGGCAGGACGATCCGCACGCACCCCCGTGGCCGGTGGCGCGGTGGTGGCCCGGCTGGTCCGCCCACCAGTACCCGAGTCTGGCGAACCTCGGTCACAACGGACGAGTGGCGTACAACCCCGAGCCGGAGCCTTGGCGACCGCCGCGAAAGAAGAAGCGGCGCCGTCGATGATCGTGCCGCTGACGGCGAACAGGAGCCTGCACGGGATGTGGTAGTGGACCGACCGATCCAGCAGCCCGTTCGGCTTCCATTATCGCTGGCGGTGGCGGCGTCCATCCGGTTGGGTGGTGACAGAATCACCACCAGGTCGCTGCGAACTAAACCGCGATTCGTGTTCGGAAATCGACCGCTTTCTGAACGACTCGATCGCTTCGGCCGGGTGGTGGTCTGGCGGGCTACTGGGTGGTAGGACGCGGGATCGCGCAGAATCGTGCGATGGCCGGGAGGGTGAGCGCGGTTCGCGCGCAGGCACGTACGAAATCCGCCACGCTGCGCGCGCGACTGAGCGCGGACTCCCGCGCGGCGATCGGGCGCCGCGCCGGACGGATCCGACTACTGCCCGCGGTCCTGCTAGCCCTGACCGCTGGGCTCGGTGTGGCGGCCGCCGCGTACGGGTTCCTGCGCTGGATCACCCCGGTCGACGCGAGCAAGGGTGCCGCCGAGATCGACATCACCCGCGTCGCGTTGACCGTCGTCGCCGGCGTCGGCGGCGTCGTTGCCCTGGTCATCGCCTACCGGCGTCAGCGAGACCTCGAACAGTCACGGTTCGTCGAACGCTTCGGCGCCGCCGCCGCGCAACTCGGCGCGACCGATGTCGCGGTCCGGATCGCGGGGGTGTACGCGATGGCCGGTGTCGCCGATGAATCCGAGGGCACGCGCCGCCAGCAGTGCATCGACGTCCTCTGCGGCTACCTGCGCCTGCCCTACGACGCGGAGCACGGTGCCAGTGGCCGCACGAAACTCGTGGTCAAAGCCCCCCGCGTAGAACGCGGGCGCGTTCGTGGAGAGACTGAGGAACACGTCGAGTATCGGCAGAACGATCGAGAAGTCCGTGCCACCATCGTTCGCGTCATAGCTGACCATCTGCGTCCGAAGGCTGACTACAGTTGGTCCGCGAGCAACTTCGACTTCCGGACCGCACATCTCGAAGACGTCGATCTGAGCAACACCACCTTCGCCGGTGACGCCAGGTTCGTCGGGGCAACCTTTTCCGGCCGCACTGAGTTCGCCAACACCACCTTCTCCGGCACTGCCGAGTTCGACGAGGCGATCTTCTCCGGCGACACCCGGTTCGTCGGGGCGTCCTTCGCTGGCACCACCCAGTTCGACAAGGTGACCTTCTCCGGCGCCATCCGGTTCAGCGGGGCAACGTTCGCTGGCGATGCCTGGTTCTACAAGGCGACTTTCGCTGGCGACACCTGGTTCAGCGAGACGACCTTCGCTGGCGACAACACCTGGTTCAGCAGAGCGACCTTCTCCGGTGCCACCCGGTTCGACAGGGCGGCCTTCGCTGGCACCGCCCGGTTCAGCGGGGCAACCTTCGCTGGCGAGGCATGGTTCGCCAAGGCAACCTTCGCTGGCGAGGCATGGTTCGACAAGGCGACCTTCGCTGGCACCGCCCGGTTCAGCAGGGCAACCTTCGCTGACGACACCTGGTTCGACGAGGCGACCTTTTCCGGCGACACCTGGTTCGACAGGGCGGCCTTCGCTGGCGACACCCGGTTCGACGAGGCGACCTTCTTCGGCAGTGTCCGCTTCGTAGGTGTGGAATTTGGCGCCGCGGCCGTCAGCTTCGTCAACCCCAAGCAGTGGGGTCCTCCGGCACCGATGTTCGACTGGGGTCACGATGTCAGCCAGAAGCCTGTCAATATCGAGCCGCAGGACTGGCCACCCACCGTTTCGACGACCTCATAGTCTCTCGGCTCGTGTTCGGGAATCGTTCGTTTCCCGAACACCCCGGCGCGCCGCTGGCGGTGAGTGAGGACTCGCAGGAGCGGGTGTTCGGAAACCCGTTCGGAAACCGGTAGGCTCCCACCCGGTTGTCGAACACGTTTTCCGAACGGGCGGAGTGGGTTTCATGGCGTTGGTCGGTCTGGTCCGGGTGAGTACGAGTCGGCAGGAGACCGCGCGCCAGCACGACGACCTCGACCCGATCTGCGTGAAGGTCTTCGAGGAGAAGATCAGCGGCAGCCTGAAACTCGCCGACCGGCCGGGGTTGCAGGCCGCGCTGGACTACATGCGCCCCGGCGACATGCTCACCGTCCAGGAAGCCGACCGCCTCGGGCGCAACCTCCTCGAAGGGTTGATCGTCCTCAACGACCTGTTCCAACAAGGCATCCAGGTGAAGATCCTGGCCGGGATCGCCGCGGGCGAGCACACCGAACGCAGCCTCATCCTCGACCTGGCCCTCGCCCTGGCCGAGGACCGGCGCCGCGACATCGTCCGCAAAACCCGCGACGGACTCGACGCCGCCGCCCGCCGCGGCCGCCGCGGCGGGCGACCCACCGTCATCGACGACGACAAACGACGCGCCATCCTCGCCCGCCGCGCCGAAGGCCAATCCCTGCGCGAGATCGCCCGCGGTGTCGGCGTCAGCCTCGCCGTCGTTCATGGCGAGGTAAGTACTGCTCAAGCCGGAGGTTGAGCAGACCGCTCAAGCTGAGCCTCATCGATCCACCTAGCGAACAGGCTCCACGCTGCCAGACGCTCTAGCGCAGTCTGATCGTCGAGTTCGATCTGATCGTTCGGGAGGTGTCCGACCGGGTTGCGGATAGCGGCGAAACACCCTGAGCCGAACTCTCTGGCACCATTGACCATCGACTTGGCTGTCTGGGCATCCTCGATATGTGGGAAGCGGAGCCGAGATTTACCCGGCTCAGCGGGATCGTTGGAGAATGCCTGTTTGACCAGGTGGGCGTCTGCGACGTCTCGCCGCCCGACCTTCGATTGAAGCATCGAGTTGACGGCTTTGGCTGCGGCGAACACAGCTTCGTGACGGTGGCCTGTGCTCCATTGCGGGGCTGCGGCTTGCCAGATGAGGTGGTGGAGCGAACTGGCCGCGATCTGCGGCGAGCTGTCCATCCCACCAAGCATCTTCGTGGTGTGCTCGTGCACTTGAATCCTGGCGATCAGGCTCTTGATTGCTTCCAGCAGGTATGTGTAGCGGTAACCGCGACCGTCCGTCGGATGTTCCTCTCTCCACTGCGGGTACAACCGGTCCAAGATCATGCGAACCTGCTCCACGACGAAGTAGGCATCATCGGCACCGCTGGCCGGGCGCATCTGCCTTTCCGAAAATGACCTGGGACTGGCCGCGCGGTGGACGAGGTCCTCATGCGAGGGCGAGAGCTGCCGCACTGCCTCCTCGAGCGTTTCTCGGACACTCCAAATGTCGACGCCTGCAAGGTTCACGGCCTCATGATCGCTCATCCTGGCGTGTACACGACAGCGGTTATACGGCTGGCCTGCGGAAACAAGTTGGCGTGGCGGATGTCTCGTAAAGGATCGACTCTCCAGACATCGCGACGATCACCACGGACCTCGTCAGTCGTTGTCGGGTACGGCGTGGCGGTGTCCTGGCGGTAGTTCCAGCCACACCGGCGTGCGATTATGTACGGCAGGAACCTGGGCAGCCGCGGGGAATTGGCGTCTTCCCCATCGCTGTGGTGTTCAGCCGGGACACCTTATCGCTGCGAGGCTGCGCCGCCCGCCGCCGCTTCGAGAGTCGCGGCTGCGTTTCGCATGCCCAAACTCAGCCTCGGCTCTCTCTGAACAAGAGAGACGGAAGATGGACCTCCCAGGTACAACAATCGCTTTGATCTGTGTTGCGGTCGCACTCTTTGGTTCGCTGTCGGGAGTCGTGATCGGGGCGCTGTCCAAGAAGAGCAACCCCACCGATCTCGCCGCAGCCATCATGCGTGGACTGCTGACGACCGGTGCCGCGATCGTCGGAACGTTCGCGGTGATAGGAGTGCTGGTGCTGTTGGCCTGATCAACGGCCGCCGCCCCACAGCCAAAAAGAGGGACCCGCGCGGTGTGGTGCGGGTCCCTCTTTTTGTTCTCTGTCAGATGCTCAGCTGGCGAGGGCGGCTTTCCAGAGTGGTAGTTCCTGCCATCCGGCGGGGAATCCCATCTCGATCTCCTGCCGGATGGTGAAGTCGGCGAAGGTGTTCTGGACGAGGTGGGCGATTTTGCGGGTCCAGGTGTGGCCGGGTGAGGTGGTGTTCAGCAGGAACGTGATGAGGCAGATCGTGCCGTAGACCGACTCGAACTGGTCCGGTGGCAGGCCATCGAAGCCGGGCAGGTGTTTGAGCGTGGGTGTGCCGACCGGGGTGAGCTGCCGGTTCCACAGGCGCCCATGGTGGGCGCAGATGTTGCGCACGATGCTCAGGTGCAGCAGCCAGCTGGCCAGGGGAGGATTGCGGTTCCACCGCTTGTGGTCGCGCACGCGGCTGGACTTGCTCTGGGCGGGATCGGGGGCAGGGCGCCGGATGCCGAACCAATCCATGATCTGCGCCTGATTGGGAGCAGTCAGCCCGGCGAAGAGTTTGCTCAGGTCGGCGAAGTCGAGGACGTCGGTCAACACCCAGATCGGGATCATTCCGCCGTAGTTGTTGATGTGGTGCACGACGGCTTGGTCGTTGCTGTCGGCTGCGCGCTTGACTCGCCGTTTGGCGAGATCGAGCCACTTGTCGTGGTTGCTGAGTTTCTCTCCTGCCGCGGGCGTGCAGAACTCGGGACGGAACAGGGTCGCGTCGTTGTAGGAGAGCGGGTCGTGGCCTCCCAGCGTGTGGCCGGTCTGGCTGCGCAGGGCGACCTCGACGCGCTCCAGGCCGCTGAGGATGAGGGTCTTGAGGTGTCGGTCGAACTCGTAGAGCGCGACCACCTCACGGAAGCTGGTGCCGAGGACGAAGGTGTCGAGCCGCTTGGCGGGGGTGGTGGGGTCTTTGGCCCGGAAGGGGTAGGAGTAGCCGCTTAGCCGGTAGTAGCCGACTGCTGATAGCCATCGCTTCGCCTCATCTGTCGGCTCGATCGTCATCCCGCGAACGGCCAGCAGGGCTACCTGATCATCGATGGACAGGAACGGTTTGAGAGGCGTGCTCATACCCCACATATAAATCCGGCCCGCTCCCGGGTTACCGAGGCGGGCCGAACGATTGTCATCAGTGTAGGGGACAGTGGCACGCCTAAGCAAACACTTCTTGCAGGCGTGTCAGCGGTGCTGGTGAGAGGGGTGAGCGTCACCTCTGACAGCCCTCTGAAGGCTCCTCCTTGCCTGAGTCTGTAGCCAGAGAAGGAAGCAACCCAGGCCATAGTGACGAGGCGACCTGGGGTGTCGAGGCAGCCCAGGGGACAGATTTGCATCCTCTTCAGCTAATCTTGTGGACGACGCCTTTTCGGCTGGTTGACGCGGTCCCTCCACGTGGGGGGCTGATCAACTGGAGAGGAGGTGTTATGCCGGAGCAGAAGCCCCGCAACCCGCGGGAGGACTGGAAGAACCGGGTGGCGAAGTGGGGTCCGTTGTGCCTCGCACTCGCCCGCTGGCTCAAGGACGGCATAGATCAACTGCTCGGTTGACGGACCGAGTCGAAGATCGAGAGTCTGGCCCGTCAGCCGGACTTAGCAGGAAAGCACGACCCGCGAAAGCTGCTCCAGGGCGCGATGCCTGGAGGACCGAGAGCGATTCTCGGACGGTTCTGTGGCGCGATGCCCGGAACCTTCCGCGAGCAGCCATCGCACACGCCTACGCCCGGCCAGGGCGGAGACCGCCGCCAAGGGGGTCCTCGGTCACCCGACAGGGGTGAACCGCAGCTTACGTCCCAGAAGGGACGGCGACGCTCCCGCGAGGGAGCGGTGCCCAGAGGGGCAGCCCGAAGGCGTCCAGTCGGACGCCTTCAGTGCTTTCCAGGGTGCCCTTCGTTTTGACCACCGCTTACGCCCGTTTATCGGCGGCCAGAAATCGAACAAGCGTTCGGGGAACGATGGACGCGCGGAGGTGCTATCGACCTTCCTCGCGAGAGCGCGATTCGAATATTCTCAAGCGGATCACGACGATGGCACCGCCGAGGGCTGTGATGGAGCCTGTAGCCGTCATGAAGTAGCCCAAGAAGCCGAGGGGGGTTGCGGCCGCAAAAAACACGCCGGCGAGGGCCAGCACAGCACAGCTGGAGGAGTAGAAGGTGAGGAAGCGGATGGCCCCCTGATAGCGGTCATGCTCGGCAGCGGGAACGAATGCCTCCGTGTGCAGGATGCGTGCGGTCTTACGGCCTGTGAACAGCAGCGGGACCGCGAACCGCACCGCCCAGATCAGCCGGGTGATCGGCCGTTGGTGGTGGCGCAGGAAGATCTCGGCGAGATCGGCGCGCCACCACTGGTAGTACTCCGCGCGCAGCGCGGGGGGCAGGCGCAGGCAGACCAGGTACACCAGCCCGTACCCGAGGCGGTCGATGTTGCCCTCCACCTCCTCGCTCACCAGGTGGGCCACCACCTTCGCGGCGACGTAGACGACGAAGCCCGCGAGCAGGCCCAGGAAGGTGAGCGCGATCTCTCCGGCGCCCAGCGTGATTCCCCAGAGGTTCACAGGGCACCGCCGAAGGCGGTACCGGTGCCCCACTGGGGCAGCCGGAACCGGGCCAGGGCGTTGCCGGTCGCCGGGCGCGGGGACCAGCCCGGCAGCCGCAGCCGGGCGGCGAGTTTGTCCAGCGCCTGGGTGGCGGCGAACTCGCCCGCGGCGGTCATCGTGTAGTAGCGGCGCGCGGGGCGGCCTTCGGCCTTGGGGTCGATGTCCTCGACGTGCCCCTCGATCCATCCGGCCTTCTCCAGCCGGGCCACGATCGGGTACAGCGTCCCGCTCGAGATCTCGCAGGCGCGCATCAGCTCGAACCCGTAGTGCTGCGCGGTGGGGTCGTCCAGGAACTCGCGTAGGACCGCCGCCACGTTGTTGGTGATCCGGAATCCATCAGCCATGCCGATATTCTACATAGGTTCTGCCGGTTTCCGGCATAGGGTCTGGGGCGGGCCGCTACAGGGCGTGGTGGGTCGGTACTGTCGCGGCATGGTGACCCCCGAGATGCCCGAGATCGAGCAGGCGACCACCTTCACCGCGATCATCGGTTCGACACCGGTCGTGATCGTGCTGCCGCGGTTCCGCAGCGTGCACATCGCCGAGTCCGGCGCGTTGGTCACCGCGGACGCCTGGACCACCGCACTTCTCGAGCACGGCGCGGTGCCGATGCGTGATCTGGATTTCCTCGGAGATCCGGTGCCGGGATGGACGGTGACGATCGGTGCGGGCGTGGCCACGGCGCGGATCACCGGCCCGGCCGGACTCGGCGTCGTCTACGAGGGCGAACTGGAGGCCGATGCAGCATGGCGCGAACGTGTCGCGGGCCTGCACCACATCGGCGCGGGCCTGGTCGTCATCAGCGGCACCGCCGAGCAGCCGACCGCCGACGCCGCACTGGAAATGATGGAGCAGGAGCGCGCGGTGTGGATCCGGGCCGCCACCGCGCTGGACTGATCACGCAGACCCGAACGAAAGATGTGCGACGTTCGGTGACTTCGTAGACCTCGGATGATGGCGCGGTGACGTGCGGATACAACCGCGTACTTCTCGTCATGACGTCATGACGAGAAGTACATGACGAGCGGACACAGACTCAACGAACTTCTCAATGTTGCGACATCCGAACTCTGTGAACTTCTCAATGTCGAACAGAGGGGCCGCTCGACCTGGGGATGTCAGTGATAGTGTCCACCCACGGATACCGTGGACATTAGGAAGCAACCGGATCTATCCGGAACAGATGGGTGTTGACGGTACCCCCGCAGAGAGTGGAATGGGGCCGAGAGGTGTCCACCTCCCGACCCCACGCTGACTGCTACACGATCATGACGGCCTAGGAACCATTGATCGCGTGCAGTACCACCAGCGCCAGCCCGGTGGCTACGGCTGCCGGGCTGGTGTCGCTCTCCCCCAGGGGGAGTAGCACCTCCAGCACGCTCAGCGCCGCGATAGCCATCGCAAGCCAGTTCCTGTCGCCCCGGCCGGGCCGGGACTCCTCCCCTTCGGTGTCCATGGAGCGGGCGTCGTCCTTTCGATCGCAGTGCCGCCGAAACGTTCTCGGCGGCCTGTCGCCGGTTTGGCGACAGGGTTCGAGGCCCTCCCCAATCGGGGAGGGCGTCGCGATCGATCAGGGCCTGCTAGGCGTCCGAATCGGAGTGAGACTGAACCTACACCACGCGGACCGACACTTTTCTGTGCCACGGGGCCACCGGAGGTGCCATTGGTGCCACGAAATCGGCAACACCCGGCAATGTCCCTGGTCACCGCATTCCTATCGGCCACGAAAAGTGGCACTTTGGTGGCACCAGTTTCGGAAGTAGCACTTTCAGCACGGCGTTGTACCTCGCGGTGAGGTCCTTCCCGCAGAGGGACTTACATCCGAAAGTTGTTGACTAGAACGAAGATGGCCCCGCCGATTCGGCGGGGCCATCTTCGTGTCGAGGGGGCTCAGATCGCCACAGTGACCAGCGCGGCAACCCACAGCCATCCGACGTGCCAGGACTGATCCAACGCGGCGGCACCGGACCCCAGATGCCCGGCACCGACAGTCCAGAACTCGCCGTTGCCGAGCGCGACCGCCAAGCGGTGCAGCGGTGCACGCCGGTCGGCGAAGTAGTGCGTGCCCGCGCTGACGAGCTGGCCGGCGATCACCCCGGTGACCGTCAGGTGCAGTCCGGTCACCGCGGCGACCACCAGCAGCATCGCAACCAGGGTGGCGGTGTAGGTGCTGACGTGCTTGAGGCATTCCCAGCGTCCGGCCCAGCCGGGTCCGCTCTTGTGGTTGGCCTGGTGGTGGGTCTGGACCCAGTAGTCGCCGACCTTGTGCCCGGCCAGGAAGGTGGCAAGGGTCGCGGCGTACTCAACGACGGTGGTGGGGTCAGGCATTCTCGGCCCCCTCCTCGGTGTCGAGGTACCGCCACAGGATTCGGGTGACCTCGGTGTCGCCGGTGCAGCCGTGGTGGGTGCGGGTGAAGAAGTCGATGAACTCGGCCGGGGTCCAGTCCGGGAAGCCCTCGGCGCGCACGTCGGCGGTGGTGATCGCGTCCAGGCGCTCGCGGCGCACCTCCTCGACAACGACGTCGACGATGCGCACGAGCGGTTCGCCGCGGCGGCGGCCCATGACCTTGCGGCACAGGGTCAACCGGGTTCCAGCGGTGAGGTCGCGCCATCCGGCGCGGCGGGTGACGGTCTTGGTGCGGTCGCGGACCTGGGCTTCGGTCAGCGACACGGCCATCAGGCGTGGCATGTGGTGCTCCTGTTCTGCGGGAATTCGTTCCGGGTCTGGCCGTCGAGGTCGCTCATCGCGTCCCCGAACCAGCGGCAGTGGCGGCCAGGGCGCGGTAGGTGACCGTCTTGCCGGTCGCGGTGGCGTAGGCGATCTCGGCGCGGGTGGACTCGCCGAAGTAGCCGGTCTCGTCGGACACCACGACGATCTCCTCGGCGAGGTCGATCTTGCGGCGGTGCAGCACGTCCAAGCGCTGCTTGACGGCACCGGCCTGGGAATCGGGGCCGATCACGACGAACGGGGCGAGCACGATGACATCGGCGGCGGTGAGTTCGGCGGCGATGTCGAGCATCTGCTGCCGGAAGCGCATGCTCCCGCACAGCGTGACGACCCTGCGCCCCAGCGCGATCCGGACGCAGCGCGCCAGGATCCGGGGCAGCCGGTGGGTGAGCGGATTCAACGGTGTTCTCCTTCGGTGAGGGGTGGTTACGGCCTGACGGGAAGGCCAGGCCGTGTGGTGGGGTCGTGCGAGGTCAGGCGATGGCCTCGACGGCGTGCAGGGCGGCGCGCAGGCGTTGGCCGATCCAGGCGCCCACGGCCGGGCTCACGGCGTTGCCGAATCCGTCGACCTGGTCGCGTGCGGTCCCCCAGACCACGAACTCGCCGGGCCGGTCGGGGAAGGTGGTGTCGAACCCGCAGCCGCGGCCGACCTCGTGGGCGGCCATCATCCGGAAGTAGCAGTCCTCCAACGCCAGTTCGGCGAGCGCGTCGCGCCACTCGGTGGTGAGCAGGCCGGTGGTGTCGCGGGAGGTGAAGGTCCCGAACGGGTCGGTGACCGGGTGCGGTGCGGTCTCGGTCCCGGTCGGCCCGTTCTGCTTGTACCAACCGCCGAACAACAAGCCCTGCGACGCCGAGGAGGTGATGGCTCCGAGCGGCGCGGAGACGGGGTGGGCGCGGTATTTCGCTTCGTCGATGCTCCCGTTGTTCTTGATGACCCCGGCCGCGGTGACCGGG
>NZ_BAGG01000253.1 GCF_000308695.1 Nocardia takedensis NBRC 100417
TGGATCAGTGTCCTCTCCTGGCCTCTATCAGGCCGAACAGGACCCTAATTCCGGGCGGACTCATCTACCGGGGGCGGCTCACCAGCCTCCGCAGAATCCGAGACACATATCACCCTGGAGCATCCGAGCTGGCATTTGCGTACGCGCTTCGGGCAGAGCAACGTGGATATCCTAGACACTCGGTAGCTCGGAGTAATCTCGACGGCGCTAATTTGACAAAATGGAATATCGGCGCAACCGGAAGTCGCCGACTGAATCTCCAGTTTCTATCACTTCAGAGAGCAGCGCTCCGCGGCACCACTTTCACCAATGTGAACCTTGGCGGTTCACGTCTTAACGACAGCGACCTCACACGTGCCGAGATAAGCGAGTCCCACTTGCAGCGGACACGGTTCGATGGCGCCGACCTGACTGCCACTGTCTTTAGACGATGCAATCTTGTCGACAGCACGAATGCAAATGCCACCATCTATCGAACACAGATATTACTCTGCGAACTCGACAGTCACCCGGACTGGCAAGCGCCAGAATTTCTCGTGGCGGCGTGCAGCATCGATGGATCACTAGCGCCCATTCCATCAAAGCCTCGGGACAAGAAGCTCACCATCTACCGTGGCCACACGGGGCCTGTTCATTGGGCGACGTATCTACAGAACGGTCGTCAACTTCTAACCATCGACTCCGACGGCGCGGCGCGGATTTGGGACGGACGTACCAGCGAGAACGTAATCACATTGCAAACCACCGGCAAGATCAGAACAGCTATCGAAAGCCCAGACAAGCGGCACGTTCTGTCCATCGACACCGACCATACCGCCCGGCTGTGGGACACATGTACCGGTGAGCACCTCACCCGCCTCAACGAGCCCGTAGAGACTGCAGCCTTTAGGCCCGATGGCAGGCACATTTTGATCATCGGCACCGACGGAAGTGCCCAGATCCTAGATCGCGACACTGGTATCCAAATCGGTACTCTCATCGGGCACACCACCCGGACCCGGTCCTGCGCATATAGCGCAAACAGCCGGTATGTAATTGCGATAGTTGGAGACCGAAGTCGCACCCCGCTCGAAAAGACCAACTGGACCGTACGAATCTGGGAAGCCCAGACGGGCAAGCAACTAAGCATTTACAATTTGGAAGATGAAGCCCGATATTGCTCGTTCAGCCCAGACGGAAGATTTGCGCTAGTGATAGAATCCGGCCATCGACTAAAGACATTGGAGGTTGACTCCCACGCGAACCTCAGCTTGTTCCTTGAACACTCCATTGCGGCCTCGTGGGCTACATTCAGTCCAGATGGCCAGACAGTCCTGGCTATCGGCCCGGACGGCACTGCCCGCACTGCGGACGCATACACCGGTGAACAGATGTCAGCATTTGTAGGCAAAGCCAGATCATGTAACTACAGCGATGACGGCAGATATATCCTCAGCGTTCTCGATGAGGATATAATGATCTGGGACACCAACACACGCCTGGCTGAGTATCCAGTTGATAATATCCACAGCCCGCGAATCAAAGGTAGCTTCGGCGAGACCGACAACGACATAGTAACCACCTGCAGCGATGGCACCGCAGCGAGCTGGAACTTGAGAACCGCCCGATTAGTCAGCACATTTGAGACACCATCCGAGAGTCACCGAGAAACTGCACCGCTCTTAAACGCCACGAAAGAGGCGGCTTCACAGATTCTCGATAGCTATAAGGGATCGGTGCGGTACTCGGTCAACAGCCCAGATGGTACCTCGATTCTCACAATAGACGCCGGTGGGTCCGTTCGAATTTGGAACTCACACACCGGCGAAAATCTAGTCAAACTGGATTGCCATGCACGATCCGCTCACTACAGCCCTGACAACAAAACTATCATCACGTACGGCAGCGACGCCTCCGCAGCGGTTTGGAACTCAAGTACTGGCGAACGCATTGCTACCCTTACCGGCCACAACGGCCGGGTGCTATCAGCGGCTTATGCACCCAACGGCCGGACTGTACTTACTGCCAGCGCCGATTCGACGGTTAGAATTTGGCGGGTAGATGGCGGAATTCCAATTATCACCCTAATCGGACATGGCGGCGAGGTCAACACGGGTTCCTATAGTCCCCGTGGGCATAAAATAATTACAACCAGCGACGACATGACCGTTCGGATTTGGGATTCCGCGACAGGCACCGAACTGCTTCGAATCACCGCACTTCCACTCGGTAACCATATCGTTCATCGGGGCAACCGACTGGTGGCAGCCTCGCCCGACGCCTGGCGTTACATCGGTTGGTCCCATATTATCGACGGAGTACGTAGCAGGCTTCCCGCCGAGACGTTCGGTCCACTGCCACCGCTATGTTGAGGTCCTTCCTTTCTGAGAGCAACACCTTGTCGACAGGCCCGGGGCGGCTGCACGGATTGGTGACATCGCGGTCTGCCCAACCGGATAGGTTCCAATTTTCAATACCGATTCAATGTGGGTTCTGTCTTGTATTTCGTGTTTGACCGGTTCGGTTTGCGCAATCGTCGCCAGCAGCCGAGAGCAGCACGGGCTTTCGGCAGGAAGAGGGATGAGCGGGATGCCGCAGGCGTAAGCATGGCCCGCGCCGCCGCGGGCGGCTTCGGGACTGCAGTCTCGGTCCGTGTGCGTCGGGTCGCGCGGCTGTAATCTGCCTTAGGAGACGATGCGCCGATCGAGCAACTCACCCAACGCGAGCTTTACAATGGCCGTCGGTACCTGCCACACGGTCCGGGGGGATGAGATGGGGCAATGCCCAGATGGTAATGATCGTCGCTTCGTCCGGATGGCCTACCTGGTCCCCGATCGACCTGTTCATCGTAGTCGACCACGCCATCCCAGCCGAATTCCGTTGCCGTCGATCAAGATTCCAGAGTGGTCGTCATCACCTGCCTAGACAGTCGTGGTAGAGGGCGCGGGGTCCGACAGCGAGCCGATCACCAGACGGAGCCGGGTGAGAGAGAACGCTTGGCGCACATTGCGCCGTGCGCGCGCCAGGGTAATCGGCTCACTGATCGCAGCCACCAAGTGCGCTACGGCGGGCGTGCGCAGCAGCGCCCGCGCGGCCCGCAACCCGGCGCGTTCCTCGGGCAGAAGATCCGCTTCATCGGCGAGGCGAAGGCGTGCCAGGACCAGCGCGGGCGGCAGACGCTTCTGATGGCCAATTCGGGCGGCGGGGTCGGGCGGTATCCGGCTGCCGACCGCGTCACCAAGACCGAGTACGTCGATCACATGGACATCGGGTCCCGCCGCAGTCGAACCGAGACCAATGGTGATGGATTCCAGAAACACCCCCGATCCGGGCACCAGATCGTGTTCGCGACCGTCGATCCGCACTACGGCATCGGCGCCCTCGTCGGCAAGTCGCCGCGCGCGGGCGCCGGATCGGGCGCTGGCCACGCGGTGGTAGTCGTCGAGGACCACCGGATTCGAGTGCCCCGCCTCCCGGCACCACCACAGGCGTTCGTCGACAATATGCCGCCCGCGCGATACCGGATCATCGGCCGGTCGCAGGCGCACCGCGCACGCGAGCGCCCATCCGGTCACCGCGATGGGCACGGCGAACGTGACAGTCCGTGTGGGCAGTGTCGCTACCGACATGAAGAGTCCGAAGGTCGCGGGCAAGAGCAACCTGCCGTGCATAAAGTCCCCACCCAACCGCACGACATAGCAGGCATGCAGCAGCGCCGCGACGGCGGGCGCCCCGATCACGACCGCGAGCCGCCTGCGCTCGCCAGGACTCGACATGGCCACCCACTTGCCCGCCCATCCGGCGACAAGGGCGACGGGAACCGTCAGTCGGTAGGGTTTCGCGAAATCCTCCAGATACGCCTTACCGCGCCGCCAATCGCTACGGCCTGCCTCCTTCGCCAACGCGGTATTCGGGACCATCGTCGCGAAATACGCCATGCGGAAGAACTGGTAGGCGACGGGGAGCGCCACAGCGGCAGCGATCGTCCCCGCGTGCCCGAATCTTCCGGAGCTGCCCACCGCCGTGCGGGAGATCAGGAAGGCAGCGCTGAACAACGTGAGATCGGGTCTGATCAGCGGCCCAAGGCCCAGCAGCACCGCCAACGGGATATCGGCACCGTATACCGGACTTGAACCGGTGTGAGAGTGGTCCGCTGATCGCCTTGCGAGCAGCCACTGACAGCAACCCAGCCAGCCGAAGGTGACTCCCGTCTCCAATCCTGATGTGGTGAAATCCCACAGCGGCGGCAGCGCTGACAGTATGAGCGCACCCGCAGGCCACGGTCGACCTGCGCCCGAGGAGCCGACCAGTCGTGCCGAGGCGGCGGTCGCCGCAGCCAGGCCGACCACCGACAAACCCATCCCGGCGCCGAGCGCCAGCCGCTCCAACGGAATTCGCCGTCCGAGAGTCGCGTCGAGAACGACCAGCGTGGCGGTCCACAGCGGGCTTGTCCCGGCTTCGACACGCTCGTTCGCGTTGAACGCGAACGGATTACGCGCCTTCCGAGTGATCGCGACGACCCGGAAATTGATGAACGCGTCCTCGGTGACCCAGCGCCGCCGCCATCCCGCCACGGCGAGCACGACCACGGGAACCATCAACTCCCACGCCCGCCGGCCCGCGCGTGCCCGATCTCCGTATCTCCCGAACAGCGCGGAGGGCAGTAGGACCGTTCTTCTCATGTCTTCCACCTGTCAGTCGTGCAGCAGATCTGGCCCCGGTTGTCCGCGGCGCGTCCATTCCTCGGGCACATACGGAATTCGGACAACGCCGACCGTCGTCTGTGTGGCTACCACCACGTGCGCGGGGTGACTGTCGGCGGCGATCGTGCCTGAGTCGACGAGCATGCCGATGCCCGTGTCACCGTCGGACCGGTCTGCGAAGACCAGGTCGCCGGGGCGGGGCGGGGCCGAAAGAGGCACGGACGATACGCAGTTCGGATCGGCGGCGTCGAACGCAATCGGATATCGGCTGTCGACGGCCTGCTCCAGACACCATACGATCAGCCCGATGGCGTCGAAATGCCGACGACCGCGACAATCCTCGCCCCAGACGATGCGGCCCGGTCCGGTCTCGTCCGCGAGGTGACGGGGGCTGAAGAACTCGAAGAAGGGCTGCCATTCGTCCTGTGGTCGCGAGGCGAGCTCAGCGAGGTACACGAGCAGGTCGATGTCTGTGCGTCGAGCGACGCGCCCACCCGCGATGCCGCCCGCCCTCTGATCGAATCGCCCGGCGCATACCCGATCCGAGCACATTGCCGTGAAGACGGCCGGAACGGCGGGATCGGTGCGCGGCGGCGCGAGCGTCACCCCAGCCGGACGTGTTCGGGCGCCGTCGCTGCCGTTGGGACGCGCGCCCCACGCGCCCGACAGGACATGGGCATGATCCGCCACCTGTGCCAGCGCGAATTCCGCTGCTACACCAGCATATTGCTCCGCGTTCACGGCGTCGTCTCCGTTGTGTGGGGTTCCTCGACCGTCAGGACGATCCAGCGAGTCGCCATCCCGACCGCGATGCGTTCGGACCACCACGCGATGGTGAACAACCGATTGCCTACACCGATACCGCACAGTGGCGCGGCCGTGGCGGCGTCCCATAGGCGAACGGTCCTGTCCTCACCCGCCGTGGCGAGCCGCCGACCGTCGTGTGACCAGACCACCGACACCACCGCCTCGGAATGCGCCGTGAACGTCGGCCTGGCATCCGCTTCGGGCGTGGTCGGCGCGGAGTTCCACCCGGCGCGCCGCCAGACTCCCACCGTGCCGTTGCCCGCTCCCACCGCAAGCGCGCGGCTGTCGGGCGACCACGCGACCGAGGCCACCCGGCCGAGGCCGCCACCGAGCACCACCGGCAGAGCGCCGGGGGTGCTCGGGTTCCAAATCCGAACCGTGCCGTCGTCCCCGCCGGAGGCGATCCAGAGGCCATCGGACGACCACGCCACCGACGAGACCCACCCCTCGTGACCGGTGAACACCGTCGGGGTGACATCCGGGGCGTAGATATCCCATACCCGGACGGTGCCGTCGTCTCCCACGGTCGCCAGCCGACGACCGTCCGGAGCCCACGCCGCCGACCGGATCAGACCGTCGTGACCGGTCAGCCGTACCGAGATCGCAGAAGTGCGCGCATCCCAGACCCGCACGATCCGATCGGCGCCGCCGATGGCCAACCGGCCGCCGTCTGGAGCCCACGCCACCACCCACACGCCACTGGTCAGGTCCGCGACTGCGACACCGGGCCGCTCGGGGCAATCAGGATTCCACAGACGGACGGCACCGTCCTCGGTGCCGGTGGCCAGCCACTGTCCGTCCGGTGACCAATGCACCGCCCAGACCCTGCGACCGTGATCGGGCGATGGGCGCGCGTCGCGATCGCGCACACTCGGATCCCAGACGCGCGCGGTCTCGTCCTGGCTGCCGGAGGCCAGTCGTCTGCCGTCGGGTGACCACGCCACCGACCACACGAAGTCCTCGTGACCGACCAAGACGGCAATCTCGGCACATGTATTCAGGTCCCAGATCCGGACCGTGCGGTCGGCGCCCCCGCTGACGACTCGACGCGAATCGGGAGACCACGCCACCGACCACACAAGACCCGCGTGTGCGGTGAGTACTGTCGGTGTAGCTTCGCTGGATGGCCACAACCGCACGCTGCGATCGCCTGCGGAGGCGATCCACAGCCCGTCCGGTGACCAGGCGACCGACCAGACCCAGCCGTCGTGTCCGATCAGCAGGTTGCCGGAGTCGCCAGTAGCGAAGGTGTCCCACAGCCTCACGGTGCGATCAGCGCCGCCCGAGGCGAGCCACCGCCCGTCCGGCGACCAGGCGACCGCCCACACACTGCCGGTATGCCCTTCGAGCGTTCGCGTCGCTCGCGCGGGGCGCTGGACCGCCCAGATCCTGAGCGCGCCTTCGCTGTCCGCGGTGACGACAGCTCGACCGTCGGGCGACCAGGCGACCGCCCACACGCTGCCGCTATGCCCGCCGAGTACGACTGGTGGTCGCCCCGGATCGTCCGGGTCCCACAGCCGGGCGGTCCCGTCGTCGGCTCCCGAGGCTAACTGCCGCCCGTCCGGCGACCACGCCACCGTGCGCACCCCCGCGTCATGACCGATCAGCGTGGTAGCGGGCAGGGCTGTGGCCGTGGTCGGCCAAGTGCGCACCGTGTTGTCCGCTCCTCCGCTGGCCAGTCTGGAGGAATCCGGCGACCACGCCACGCACCACACTCCGCCCCAGCGGGGCCACGGCACTCCGGCGGGTGCGTGGTGGCCGACGAACACCCGCTCAAGGGCGTCCGGTCGCGCCGCACCCGCGCCACGCAGGCGAACCGGCGGAAACATCGCGTCCAGCCGGTGCTCGGGATCCAGATCACCGCCGAGGCCCGCGAGGGTCAACGCTCGGTCCTCGAGTGTCGACACCGCACCGATCGCGTGGCTGATCAGGCGGAAGCGTTCCAGCGCCCGCGCTCCGGCGCGGAAGGTCGGCAGTGCGGCGAGCGCGCGGTCCAGGTCGGCTTCCGGAGCGTGGGGTCCGCCGCGATGGAAACGCCGCAGCAGCCACACCGGGTCGGTGACGACCTCCTGCAACTCCGCTACCTCACCCGCCGCGACGAGATGTTCGACCAGATGGTCGAACAGGTAGGGCTCCTCGTCCGGCAGACCACTCCACCGGCCCGATGTCACTCGCAGGTCCTGGTGCGCGGTCAGCAGCTGGCTGTGCGCGAGGGCGGAATCTGGCGTCCGCAGCAGGAGAAAGGCGCGCTGCTGATCGTGCAGCCGCACTCCGCCATCGAGGACCAGCAGACTGCGCTCTGCGAACACGGCGCAGAGTCGCTCGACGGCCGCGACGTCCAGTCCCGCGGTGTGATGCCAGAGCCGGGCGACGGTGGCCGTCGGCACCGTCGCGTCCTCGCCGAAGACGACCAGTTCGGCGTAACGACGCCGCTCGTCTGCCGACAGCGCGCTCCAGGCCACGTGCAGCGCGCGGAACTGGTTAGCGAAGCCGTCGTCGCCGTAGATGTCCCCCGCGGCACGCACCTCGGTCAGCGTCGCCTCCCACGATGCGCCGTGGGCGATGGTCGCGCCGACCATCGCCAGCGCGAGCACGCTTCCGCCGAGCACCTCGATCAGCTCGTCCGCCTCGACCGGCAAGGTGCCCATATAAAATGTTATCTGGGACAGAAACTTTCGTGCCTCCAGCAGTTCGAGGCGCTCGACCAGGAAAGCCGGTACGCGCAGCCGGGCCAATACGAGCGCGTGCCTGGTAGTGAGCACAGTACGTCCGCGGCTGCCGGTGACGAGGAGCGCTTCCGCAGCGGCAGCGGACCAGACGTCATCGATGATCACCAACACCCGCTTGTCCGCGAGCGCCTCGCTCAGCGTGGCCCGACCGTCGACCTCGGTGCGGAAGTTGGCCGCCATGCCGAGCGCGCGCGCCAGAACCACTTGCGCGGCCACGGGATCGGGGCGCTCGCCGAGTACGATCCAGTGGACTCCGTCCGGGAAAGCGCCCCGAACGCCGGGATCACGTGCGAGCGCAGTCGCCAGAACGGTCTTGCCCATTCCACCCGCACCGCACACGCCTGTCGTCCGCGGGCGCGCGGATTCGTCGCCGTCCGCAAGCACCGTCGCGCGAAGGGCGGCGAGTTCGGCCCCGCGCACGAAGTGGTTGATCGGCAATTCGGGCACATCGAACAGCCGACCTGCCCGATCGGAGGTCGCCAGCGGCCAGGTCCGCGACGGGGATGTTTCGACCCTCGCCCAGTCCGGCGGGTTCGACAGTCTCGGCAGACCGAGGAAATCCGGGGTCTGCTGCGCGAGATCAGTGAGAACCGCCGCGAGATCATCGGGTCTCTGCGACAGTGCCAGTTCCGTGGAGCCGAGGAATTGCAGTTCGGCGACGGCAGGCACGCTCCGCCATGGACAGGGACCGACGTAGATCGGCGCCACCCGACCACACGCCAGCAGCCGTGGAAGTTCCTCTCGCATGATGAATTCTGAGGTCAGCGAGTGCTCGCTGACGAGCAGCAGGCCCGCCACCGCGCGCGAGAGGGACTCATCGATCTGATCGCGCCATGTCCCCGCGACCATGGTCTGATCCCACCAGATTTGGTAGCCACGCTCCCCCAGGACGAGCCCGAGCATCAACACCAGACGGCGGCACAGTTCCTTGTCCTCGTGCGCATAGGACACGAAAACCAAAGGGCTGTCCGAACGTTCGATGCTCACCGTCGCATAGTAAAGCTACCCGATGCCAACGGCACGGCGTATTCGGCGTGTTCGACCTTGGGTGCACGACGATGCGGTGAGCCGGTGCTCAAGCCGACTCGGCGTGAGGGTCGAAGGCGGAGCCCGGAATGCGACGTGTCGGGTTGGCAGACTCCGCCCCGGCTGGATTTCCGTTATTGCTGCGGGGTGTGGGGATGCATGTCTGGACTGGCCGGTATCGCTCAAAGGTACTCACCTGTGCTCTTCTCGGTTCGGGTTCGTGCATGGCCAGGCAGACCGAGTGGGGTTGCTCGTCGTTACGGCAAGCTCAGTCATCGCGCACCGCCAGACCCCGGCCGGCACAGTCGGTCACGCCGAGTCATCGCCGACGGCTCGCACGTGCGGGCGAAAAAAAAGGGGGCGCCGACACCGGCCCGCCGCCGGTCGACCGCGCCAAGACCGGCTCCAAGCATCACGTCCTGACCTGTGGCAACGGCCTACCCCTCGCTTCGCCTTCCCGGGCGCCAACGTCAACGACCACCTACTCCTGCCGGAACTGCGCGATCGTGTCGAGCCCCTGCGTGGACGACCCGGCCGATCCCGCCACCGGATTCGAAACCTGATCGCCGACAAAGGCTACGACTATCCCCGCGTGTACGAAGGACCTGCGACAACGACACATCACCGCCTACATACCCCGCCGCGGAACCCGCGACAAGGTCACCACAGGCCGCTGGATCGTCGAGCAATCCCTCGCATTGCTCCACCAGTACCGACGCCTGGCCGTCCGCTGGGAACGCCGCACCGACATCCACCGAGAATTCCTCGACCTTGCCGCCGCCCTGATCTGCTGGCGACGACTCTGCAACCGAGCCCCGATAAGCGCTCTTTCACTTCAGTACTTCGCGGCCGGCCGGGCGGCCGGGAGGACGGTGGCAAGGTGTCTGCACCCTACAGCGTGGGAAGGGGGATATACACGCGACTCGCGTCTTTGTCCTCCGTCGAATCGTGTGGTCGTATTCCGAGCAATGACCTGGTCATTGAGTCGAACATGACGGCGGTGATGCTTGTCACGGTGGGTGGAATCCGATCGCGGAGCGCGAGAGTCTCGGTGTCGTAGACGGCTATTCCATTGCGCGGTGAAGTGACCACCGTGACTGGGCCGAATATCTCGGCCTGTTTGGGAGCGTCGCCGACGAATGTGGTCGCCTGCACCGCGAAGTCCGAGTTCATCAGGCGCGCGATGCCGTCGGCACCGGTAACGAGGATCTTTCCGGTGGTCGGGGTGAACGCAGCGAACGTTACCGATCCAGGTGGCATGTGTTCACCCCAGAACCTCGGTGTTGAAGGCGATTTTACGTCGATGAGAGCGACTTGCCCTGCGGTCGTGGTCACGACGACGGTGCCGCCATCTGGGGAGATGTCGCCGTCTATCAGGTGGTTGTCGTCCGCGAGCCAGTCGGCGTGGATCGTGCGCACGGCGCCGTCGGTGCCGAGTAGAGTCACCGCGTTCGTAGCTGTGATGACGAAGGTCTTCGCATCCGAACCCGCGCGGGTCCCTCGGATAGTCATACCGTCCATCGGAACGGCCAGTGTCGTCGCTCCGTTCCCGTCGATCCGCAACATTCCATTGTCGGCGCCGATGACGGCGGTATCGTCGATTACGGAGGCCAGTGGGGAGAGCAGTGTCTTGCTTTCGACATGGCCGGTCACTGCATTGTTGGAGAGATCGACGACGTCGCCGTCGGCGCGGATTCCGAATTCACTTCGGCCGATCTTCGCCAGCGCGTGGATCTTCTCCGCGTCTTCGTATTCGATGCGCGCACCGGGCATGATGTAGAGCCAGCCATCGGGTGTGATGACTGCCGCGCGTGAACCGGTCGTGTCCAGCGCGGTGACGTACCGATTGGCGCCCCACGGGATGTAGGGCCGTTTCGCGCCCGCGAAGGTCATCAGATCGGTCATGGCCGGGCCTGTCGCCCATGCCGAGGAATCGGAGTTGCATACGTGGCGGTTGAGTCCGAGCGCGGCCCGGTCGACGGTGACGCCTGTCGCGGTCACCGCGAAACTCGCTTCCCATATCGTCTTCTTCGGGATCAAGCCGAAGACGTTGTCACCGCAGCGAGTGACGCTCGCTCCCGAAGACGTCGACTCCATCTCGGTCTCCGGCACGATTTCGATCGCCGCGGTCTCCTGGATGCCGCTGTCGGTGTACTTCGCGGTGTGCAGTTTCCCTCGGCCGTCGGTGTAGTCGAGTATCCGTTGCCGCGCGTCGACCGTCATCGCCGTCGGCCTGGCGGGAAGTCGAAACTCGACGGCCTCGTCGATATCGGCGAATGCCGCGCGATTCAGTAGTGCGCCGCCATCCCACGGTGTCGAGTACCAGATATCAGTCCCGTCTCCGGTGGCGACCAACTCGACGTTGCCGATGACCTGTCGGGTCGTTCCAGAGGCGAAGTCGGCGACATTCAGGTCGCCATCAGTGAAGGCGACGGTGCGACCGGAGGCCGACACGGCGATCGACTTGATCCTGGTGTCCTCGTCGAGAGTGATCGAGCCGAGCTGTCGACCCGTTCGGGCATCGAACTGCTGCAGTGCTGTGCGCGAGTACGCGACGATGACCGGCGCGTCCGGCGCCCAAGCCGCTCCGACGTATTCGCGACGATCGACGGCGAACGTGCGGAGCCTGCGGTCGTTGGCGGTCGCGATCTCGAGCGCTTCGACGGCCGCTGGAGTGTCGGAGTGGGCGACGGCCTCGTTCGCGAGTCCGAGTGACCGACCCGAGTCGACTTCATCGAGCGATCGGGATGCCAGGTTCAGCGACTGGGAGAAGTTCGCCGATCGGGTGGCGGCGTCGCGCTGGGCGACCGCGACGGTCCAAGCGATCGCACCGACGACCGCGAGTACCGCCAGGATCGCGGTCGCCGTTGTCGCACCCTGCCACAGCCGTCGTCGTGCGCGGCGGGCATGGTGCATGACGGCGACCGCAGTGTTTTTCAGCGTCTCATCGACCGAGATGCCGGCGGCGGGCGCGTCGGCGGACAGGACGATCTCGGCGTCTTCGGCCTCGGAGCGTCGAAGCAGCCTCTCGACCAGCGACCTCGATTGGATATCGTTCGATCGCGCCAAGGCGACAATTCTGGTGTGGGCGCCGGTGACGCGGCGACGTGCGACGAGTTCTGTGGCATGTGCGACGACCGGTCCCGATCCGGGGACGTGGAATGCGGTCCACTTTCCCCACTGCAGAAGAAACTCGAATTCTTTCCGGCAGTATGGCGAAGCCCGCCACCGCGGCGTATCAAGTACGATCACCAGATCCGCGGCCGCGAACTCGCTCTGAATTACCTCCCAATGCTGCTGTCCCACCGGAAGATTGACGGCTTCAGCGGTGCGGGAGTATTCGCCGGTTTCGTCCATCCACACCGAGTAGCCCGCCGTACGCAATTCCTCGCGGACCGCTTCGGCCGTCTCCCGATCCGCATGAGAGTACGAGATAGCGATATCAGCCATTCCCCTGTCCTCCGTTCAGGCTGAATGCCGTGAATTCTTCGGTGGTCGCCGCGCGCGGGAGACGGATGCCGGTGGACTGTCCGCCAGCGAAGTCGAGTGTGCGGACCGTGCCGATCTCGGTGACGAACACCAGGCCCGCGGCATTGTCGGTGAAGGCGACATCGGTGACGAGTGCGCGTCCTCGAGCAGGTTCACCGAACACCACAGTGCCTCGTCGGATGTCGAGAACTATTACCCCGGAGTGCGTCATGACGGAGACGAGTCCGTTCTCTGGCGCACTACGAACGGCGAACGGTTTCATCTGCCTACCGATCGCACCGACGATTCGAGTCTTTCCGTCGCGCAGTTCGACCAACTCGCCTCCCGTTGTCACCAGCATCAGATGATCCTGGTCGAGGTATTCACCCGCCGCGATCGTGCGGTCGCCGGCACCCAACTCGATCGGGCCCGGCACATTCTGCTCGGCGCCGAGCGCGTCACGGAGCTTACCGTTGGCGGTCACGACCGTCACCTTCCCGTCCGGTGCCGCACCGAGGACGACCGGCGCGCTCGCAGGGTCGTAATCGTGGCTGTCTACGGTGGAATTCGACATATGCCACGCCGACACGGCCTTTTCGTCCGCGATCACGACCGTCGCGCCGTCGTCGCTGATCGCCGCCAATCCGGCCTTGCCCGTACCGATCGCCATGGGGAGGGGTTTACCCCGGAGTTCCCTTTTTCCGGCCTCGCCCCAGAACTGGTCTCGATCGTCGAAGGAATAGACCCGAACACGATCCTTACCCACCACGACGATGTACTTGCCGTTGCCGGAGAGGAACACATCGGTGTTCAGCCCCGAGAAGAAGTAACGCTTCTCGGAGCCGGACAACGTCGCACGCTCGAAGACTCGCGCGTATCCCGGCACCAGTGTCACCGCGTACCGATCGTCGACGGTATGCCGAATCTGGTTTCGTGCGGAAGCGATCGGGTCGATGTCGACGAAAGCGTCGGTCATCCGCGCGCTCGGGTCGATCATGCCCGCGGCGGTCGGCTTGCCGAGCTGATCCGAATCAGGTGCGTCCCATACACGGAGGAACTGATCCAGCGCCACGGTCACCACCTGTCCGCTGCGCAGTCTGTCCACCCGTACCTGCCCTGCGGTGTGCGCGCGGACAAGTTGGGTGTAATTCCGATTACCGTGTGTGGGTGACACGACGCTCAACTCTCCCGCTTGGTGACCGACTGCAGCGAAAAGTCCGTCGAGGGTGATGATTTCCCGTGCGGGGAGTTCATACCCGTCGGAGGAACTCTCCTCGGCGGTCTCCCCCAGCGTGAGTACCGTCAGGTCGCCTCCGTCCGGAACGGCCAGTACATGGTCGCCGTCATCGTTCATCTGGAATTCGGTCACACCCTGTGCTTCGATCGCGCCACGGATCGCGAAGGTGCGCCCGTCGACGAACAGAACCGACGTATCGGTGGCGACCGCGAGGTGGTCGCCGTTGGGGCTGCGACTCGCGCTCTTGACGGCGGCGCCCTCGGCTACCGTTAGGAGTTCGTGCACGGCACCGGTTTTTACGTCGATCCGCAGCAGTCTTGGTCCGCGAGCCACCAGCAGCTGGGCGTCGTCCCACCATCCGAGCATCCGATCATCGGGTGTGCGCCACCGATCCGGCTCCACGAGACGGGCCCCGGAATCGACGTCGAAGACCTTGATCGGGCCCGGCAGGCGTTCGGTGGTCGCGAGCATCGAACCGTTGGGGCTCATGCGGCCGTCGCCACCGCCGCGTTCACCGTCTTCGTGATAGTCGAAGGCGCCGAGCAGTCGTCCACCCGCCGATTCGTATACCCGGACAGTGGTGTCGTAGTAGGCGGTGACCGCGATGCGGTCCGAGGTCTGCGCGGCGTCGACGTCGCGGGGAATGTAGTCGAGCCGGTGGGAGGTGTGCGGCCAGGTCGCCGACGCGACTGCGGCCGCTGCACCCCGAACAACGTCGGTATCGGCGTAGCGGATCGCCCGGTCGATCAGAATACTCGGCAGGTCCGGGTCGGCGCCGATGAGTCGTAATGCATCACGGCTCAGCCGATCCGCGGTGGCGATCGCGTCGGCACGCTCGGCCGCAGTGCGCGCATGCTGCGCGTCGACCGTGCGAAACGCGGCGAAGGCAATGAGGACGACCAGCGCCGTGGCGACGCAGGCGATCGTTGTTCCCCACCGCCGTCGACGTTTCGCCAAAGCCGTCGAACTCTCGGCGACATATGCGCGCACGGTCGCCAGATGCGGCGAGGACTCGGCCGGAGTGGACTGCAACAGCCGTAGCGCGTCAGGCAGTGTCGAATCACGAAGCAGCGAAGTGCTCGCGGTCGCGCGTGACTCGCTCCATTTGATCGCGTCGTCGGTGAGTCGATTCCATGCGACGATGTCTTGGCCGCCGTGCAGCGCGACGGTCGCGATACGGCGGGCGGTGTCGCTCACACCGACCCCGCGGACCAAGCTCTGACTCAGTTCTTCGAAAAACGGTGCGGCACCGTGAAGAAACGAGACCGGAAGTACGTCGCGGTACGGCTGTGCCCGCGCGCGTAAGGTGTCGTCGTCGGTCTCACGCACCATCGCCTCGGTGATGAGAACGACGAGCGGAACCTCGTCGGGAGGGTCGTCCACCGGTTCGGCGATTCGGAGCCCTTCGGATTCCAGCGCGTCCAATAGGTCTCGGATCTCGGCGAGATCTTCTGTGCGATACAGGACATCTATCCGTCGTCGCGCGGAGGGCTTGGCCGTCGTCGCGCGCAGGGTCTGATCCACAGGGCGATCCTGGCAGAGATGCCGCGCGGTCGCTCGGGTATTGCGGTACTCGAAAGGACTGTGGCGGTGCCTGTGTCGCGTTGCGGACGTCGCTTGTTCTCGAGGATTTCCGTTATCGCCGCCGACACTCCGGACAGGTTCGGCGGGAAGCTATGTGCGTGCGACGGTTCGGGTGTCGGCGCACCTGCGGGCCTGGTGTCTTGCTCGCCCCCCGCAGCGCCTTCTCCAAAGTGTCCCGGTATTCGGGATGAGTGTCCGACTTCTTACGTAGACGCAAGATCGTAGCCAGTGTCGATTCGGTCTCTGTCGGACCGTACGGGCTGGCCAGCGCGTCATCGAGCGCGATTACTTCGGCGCGCAGATGGTTACGGCAGCTTGCCAGTTCGATCATCGTCGCGTGATCCCAATAGTCGGTGCTTCCTCGTATTGACACGCATCCGGTCGCATGCTCGACCATGGGCAACTGGTCTGCCCTCACCGTCGGGTTCCAGTCGTGGTGGCCAACCAGCCGCGTTGATGGGTCTCCTGTCAGAGTAGTTCGTACTCGATCGAAGCGCGGCAGCATGGGGGCTGAGTGGCGGCGTCGATGATTGTAGAAGATCTCCATGCAGTAGAAGATCGCGTTGACCAGCTCGAGACGGTAGTTCCTTATCTTGCCGTCGAGGAGTTCGACCTGCATCCGGGCCAGAACGATTCGATCATGGCGTTGTCGTGTCCGTCGCCGACGGGACCGAACAACTGTGGTAGTACGGCCGAGTGAATCATGTCACCGAAACCCCTGAGGTGCATCGACTTCTGCGTTCCACGAGCAGGTTCTCGTCGAGTGCGGGGCTGCGGTTGCGGAATGTCTTTCCAGGGCGTAGACGCCGGGGATGACGGCTTGACGGGAGTCGACGGTCCAGCCCACGATCCTGCGACTGAACACCTCCAGACCGCAGCGCAGCAGACATGGCACTTCCTTACGTGCTGTGGACGGAGGTGATGGAGTTCGCCCTGACCAGATCGCTTGCGGTTGCCACGCTGCGGATCTTGCCCCGCACTGAGGCCGGTACCCGCAGATACCGGTTGATGTCACGAGCACCGATTCGGTGCAAGAGCAGACCCCGATGCCCATCTCCGTCGTCTGTTCGGCGTCATTCCTGCTGTAGCCAAATTGGTGCTGTGGGCGGCGACACGGACTTCGCGGATCAGCCAGGTCAGCCACTGTCTCCGCAACTGCCGGGCGAGGTCGGGCTTATTCGGCTATGTCGTAGTTCCGCCGCGTGATGTCAAGCACGGGAGCCCGCGGCGGTCGATCGGCGCTGCAACTGTGGTGATGACCTGACCCCGTTGGTTCGGTCCAAGTCACCTGGACCGATCAGCGGGGTCCCGTGATAGGCGAGTGACACGTGGGTCAGCCTTAAAAGAAGACCGGCGGTTGCAGCCGGCGTGGAACCCAACCTGCGAGGTGGACCAGATGTCATCTGCCCGTACACCAGCCCCGTTGCTGTCGAATTGATCACCTATCAGTGATGATGGGGAGGTGCCATCGCCAGCTGTTGTTCCCGCCTCCGCTCTACCTGCCTTGTTTCAGGTCGCCGATTCCGCCTCTGTGCGTGCTCAACGCGCCTACGTGGGCGGAACTCGACGTCGTCTCGTGATGCTGGCCCTCGCCGCAGCAACGGGGATAGTGACGTGGCGGCTGGGTAGCGGCCACGTCGACTTGCTCGGAATCATCGGTGTCGGCGGGTTCCTCGCAGCGATCCTCATAGAGCTGTCGTTGTGGCGGCGACGGCCCGACAAGATCTGGTATGACGGGCGAGCGATCGCGGAGTCGGCGAAGACACTGGCGTGGAAGTACGCCGTGGGCGGACTGCCGTTCCCTATCTCGATGCCCGTCACCGAAGCTACAACGGCACTGCTGGACAAGCTCCGTCGAGTTCGCGAGCAGTTTCCCGATGTCGAACTCGATGCATCCACGGCGCCTGCGATCTCGCAGTGGATGAAGGATCAGCGAGCCAAGCCGTTCGATGAACGCAAGGACCTCTACCTGAACAGTCGAATCAAGGACCAGCAACAGTGGTATGCGGCCAAAGCGAAGTACAATGCCCGCCGATCCGAGCAGTGGCGCGGCTTTCTGATCGGGATCGAGTTCCTCGGCGCGGCGGTCTCGTTGACCACGGCGTTGGTGGACACGTCACTGGTCATTCCACCCACGATCGCCACGATCGCCGGTGCCGTCGTAGCGTGGATCGAAACCAAGCAGCATGACTCTCTGAGTCGGGCCTACTCGGCAGCCAGTATCGACCTCGCGAGTGCTGCGGAGAAGCTGCAACTCGCGGTCACCGAGGATGCCTGGACGAACGAAGTCGATGACGCCGAAGAAGCCATCAGCCGGGAACACGTCGTGTGGCTCGCCACCAGACATCGACTTTGAACTGGCTTACACCAATCTGACACGCGTCCCCGACAATCGCTCGGATTGGTTCGGCGCTGGAGCCGATCGGCCAGTGTCGTTACCTTGTTGCTTGCGGGTTCTCACACGCACAGAGGTTCTGGCAGACGAGCGAGACCGGTGATCGAGAAGACCTCAGATCCGGTCAACGCGCTTCCCGCGGCGGCGCAGGCGGACATGATCAGCGACTCCGCGGCTAGATCGCGTTCGACAAGCCATCCGTCGGTGTCGGAGGAGGCACTGGTGGTCACGGTGATCAGTCGACTGTCGTCCGGGGAGAATACGACGCTGGTTCGCTGGAGGTCCAGATCCTGCAGTGGTGGTAGAGCGAGTGTTGCCAGTGGCAGGCCGAGGCGCAGATCGATCAGATTCACAGAACTGTGCGTACTTTCGGCGACCATCGTGCCCCCGTGATTGCCGACGACCGCGAAATTCACGTCTGAGATGGTCCGTTGCACACGGGTTCCTCGCCGGTCCCAGACCTCCAGCGTGCGGTTGTCTCGGTTGATAAGCAGTTGCGGTCCCGCGAAAACCACCGAAGCGATGTCGTCACGGACGATCGTGCCGACGGTGCGTCCGGTAGCAGTGTCGATGATGTCGACTTGCTCGCTGTTCGGCTCGTCGGGGTGGTGACTGACCATGGCGATGAGATCGGCAGTGGGGGCGATGACGCTGTGCAACTGTCCCGATGTCGGGTTCTTGGAACCTGGCATCTGTGGCGACAGCATGCGGGAAGTTTGTGCGTTGAGGTCGTGGAGATAGATTCTGCCTTCGGTGTCGATGACGACAGCGGTCTGGCGATCTGCGCGGAGCGCCGCTGCTGCGACGGGGACGTTCCCGGGAATTCGCGACGATGGGATGGCCTCGTCTGTTCTGTTCGGCTTCCGGCTGGAATCGATGATCACGGCTCGAGCTTCACCGGTCCACAAAACGACACCGGCGGCCTTCTGGACAACTGGCGAATCGGCCGATCCCGGCGTCACTTGAACGATCAGTGTGCCGTCGTTGACCACTGCTACGCGACGCCCGTCGGGTGACAACGCCAGCGTCGGTCCCTGGCAACCGCGGCAAGTGTAGTGGGCGGGAACGGGAATCTGGCGTGCGAGCCGGTCGATCTGGTCAGCCTTCCACAGCGCGACATTGTTGCCCGATATAGTCAACAACCGGCTGCCGTCGCCGAAGAAGCTGATCGACTCCACGGTGCCGGCGCCGGTGAGCTCGGTCGCCGGTCGCGGCGAGCCGTTCCGCGGGCGCACTTCGCTGATGTAGATGGAGCCTCCGGTGTTGATGGCCACTTTTGTTCCGTCAGCGCTCAGAGCGAGCTTCCCGGGTGGAGCGCTCGTCGGGGCATGAGCGATCAACTGTGTACCGGCGTTCGTCGAATCGCTGTCCCACGGCCGTCGAGTAGTCCATACGGGGATCGAGGAGCCGTCGGTCGCGGCCAGGAATTCGCCGTTCAGCGACGCAGAGGCGACCTGGTGGTGGGTTCCGAGGTGTATGGACGACGAGTCGATCGAAGACCAGGTGCTGATTCTCCGGCGGTCCCAGCCACCCATGAGGGTGTCGAAGAGCAGAATCTCCTGCTCCGAAATGACTGTGACCGTTGTGGTGGCGGTCCGGGGTAGAGGGTCGTCACGAACAATCGCGATCTTGTTCGCCGTGTCGAAGATGGTGATCGACCGTGCATCGTTGGACGGGCTGCTACTACTGATGGCGACCGTCCGTCCGGATGGCGAGACCCCGACGTTGTGAACGATGTGTCCTTGTTGGAGGCCGATCTTTAATGGTGGATGACCCTCGTGCCACAGGATCGCTTTCGTCCGGTCTGTCGCGACGACTACCGTGGCGTCCTGATTCACGGCCAGAGATCGAGCCGGATCGGTAAGGGAACCCACCGACTCCGGCACGCCCGGGCCGGTGGCATCCCAACGTAATACCCGACCATCGGAGTGCGCAGTGACCACGGTCGTCCCGTCGATGCTGCCTACCGCCTGGACGATCGGGGTGTCCGCGGACAGGATTCGCTCCAACTGCGGTACCGCGAGATTGGCGCGGATCAAGGTGGACATGGTCTGCGGGCTCGCGTCGGTGTGGAAAGCGCTGACCGCGAGTTGCAGTGCCGCGCGGAGATTGGTCGACATCAGGCTGTCGGCTGTCGACGCGAGTTGTCTCGACAGCGCGATCCTGGCCTCTTCACGCGCACGATCGCGTTGATGGACTGCGATCGAGCCCGCAACCATCGCTATGACGACGAGCGCTACGAGCGCGGTGACAGCACCGGCGCGGATCCGAGTGAAAGTTCGGTGTGCCCGGACGTCCTCTCCGATCAACTGGAACTTGCTCACACGATGCACCGGCGCGGCCAACGTGGCCACCGCATCAGCGAACTGGGGATCTCGCATGGTCGGTTCGGCGTACCGGTGTCGTCGCAGGTCCACCCACAAGGGTTCGCGGCCCCCGAAGAATCCGCTCAGCGTGACCGGCAGTGCATTGGTCCGCGCCCAGTCGAAGTCACGCGTTCTTTCCGACCAGCGCATTTCACCGTCAGTGACGGCGATCAGCAGGCTGTCACGACTGCGGTGCTGTTGCCAGTAGGCGATTTCTCGTTGTACCCACGGAGAAGTAGCCGACGCGGGCGAGGCCAGCAAGAGCAGGAACCGAGAGGCGGCGAGTGCCTTCTCTATATCGTGCCACAGGTCCGGCGAGGCGGTCAGGTCCGTTTGATCGCGGAACACTCGCAGCGCGTAGGGCCGGCTCCATGCCCTACCGAGGCGAGTGAGCCCGCGCTGTAGATGCGGTGCCAGATCCTCATCGTTGGAACGACTGTAGGAGACGAAGATGTCCAAACCGCTTGTCGCCGAACGCAACTGCTGTTGACGCCGCCAGCCACCGAGAATGGATACGTTCTCGGCTAACGTTCCCGTGTCTGACCACTTCCCCACCGCAACCATCCTGCCGCATGCTCGCGGCGCTGTCACCGGGTCATGGCCTGCCCCACTCGTTGAGTTCCAACTCAGTTTGCTAATTGATGGCCTTCCCGAAAGGCTCACAGACGTGCCGCGCGCCTACCCAACCGAGTTCTGGACCCGCGTCATCGCCCTGGTCCGGGCCGGTGAACCGGCAACCAGACCGCTATCGAACTCGGTATCCACCCGGTCACACTGTCAAAACGGCTGCGCCGAGACGGCCGGGCCGATTCGTGAGGTCCACGTCGCGTAACGAGGCACCTATGGGTGCTCGGCAGATCCACGCCGAACTCACCATGGCGATGGGCATCAAGGTCTGCTCCCGCACCGTGTCGGTGTTGATGACGCTGCCGGCATCCGCGGGCTGCCGGCCTCGCCCCGGGGCAAGAACCTGCGCGGCGTGGTCACCGCGGGCGACCTGGTGAACCGCAAGTTCCATCGGTTGAGGCCGAACGGGTTGTGGGTCACCGATATCACACGACATCCGACCAAGGAAGGGCACGTGGGCGCGCGTACTGCGTGGCGGCACTCGACGCATTCAGTCGCAGGATCGCAGACCGGTCGATCGACTCCCGCCAGGACGCCACCCTGGTGGTCAACGCACTGGACATGGCCATCCGCAATCGCCGCCCGGAACCCAGCGGGATCGGGCACACCGATCACTGAAGCCAGTTCACCTCATGGGTTTTCGGTGACACGATCCGCTCGGCAGGACTTCTCCCGTCCTTCGGGACAGTCGGCGACGGGCTCGACAACGCCATGATCGAATCGTTCTGGCCTCGATGCAGATCGAGCTGCTCGACTGCAAGAAGTGGAAGACCCGCCTCGCACCCGCGAACGCGAATTTCGACTACATCGAGATCTTTTACAACCGCCAACGCCGCCACTCCGCACTGGGCTACCGCACCCCGATCGAGTACAAACTACTCGCCGAGAAGACATCGATCACCGCTGCCAGTTAGCCACCGTGACTGGAACCCGGACGGTGGGGCAGACAAGTTGTAGGTCGGATTGTCCGTCCCGGATCTCCATTCGGACCCGACGGAACGGAGCCCCCGCCCGTGGGCGTCATCGGCGTCGGTCACCACTAAGCACTCATGCCGCGACCGCGGTGGCCCCGGCCACCAACGCCGGTCTCGGCTCGGTCCGGATCGAAGCCGCCCTTGGCCGAGTACCGGCGGTTGATCGCCGGGGCGAAGCGGTGGCCGCGGCGGCGGTGGCGTTTGAGAACGCTGACGTGGTCGGCCGCGACCTCTCACGTTGGCATATCGCCCGCGGCGAGACTGTGCTGGACGTGCCGACCACCGCAACAGCGCGAGTCCGGGAACTCTTCCGCGGTGGCCAGCGCAAGAGCGATCAGATCGACGCCGTAGCGGCAGCCTGTGTTGTCGCCCTGCAGTCCCCGGTGCCACTCGAAACCGCTTACCTCCACGATGGTCGAATTCGGCTGGCGCATATTCGTGCGTCCGGATGACACCGATCGAAACGCGGGTGCGATACGACCGCCGAGCGTCGCATCACCCCTCGATTGCAGTCCCTCTCCTTCATCCCGGGCAGGGAGCGGCAACCTCGATCCCTGACAGATAGCGACCGCGCTCGTCCGCCGTCAGCCGATCACCCCGGACCTTGGCACACAGAGTCCGCTTCCAGCTCGTCACCCCGACCTGCCACCCGGTGATCTCGCTGTTCGCTCCGGAGCCCGTCACAATCCGGAGCATCCCGTCACCGCTTGCCACGAGCCGCTGCGCGACCGTGCTCCCGATCGGCCACCTGGCCAGCACCTGTCCCGTCGCTGCGTCCCAAAGCGTCACCGCCGGGCCGTCCCTGAGCGCGGTGACGACTGCGATGACGGCACCGGTGTCGTCGAACACGGCGACACCGGTAGTCGCCGACGACCAACTGTCCTCGAGAACCCGGCGCACCGCGCCGCTACCGCTGAGGTCGACGAGGTGCACACGGCCCGCGCTGTCCCGAATCGACGCGGTGGTCCGGTCCGCGGCGATCGTGAAGCCGACCAGATCGGCCGTGAGATCGTTGATCGCGAAGTCTCCGGAAATGCCGACCCGCGATGTCTCGACGAACCGTTCGGCAGTCTCGTCCCACTCCTGCACGGTGATGACCGCGGACGTCGCCCTCGTCTCGTCGATCTCCGGAAAATCGAGTACGGCGAGGGTGCGACGGTCCGGACTCAGCGCGAATTGGGATCCGCTGCCGCCGTCCATAGCGAGGGTCTGCACGATCTCCTGAGTCCTGGTGTCGAGCACCACCAGTGGTTCCCCGGCTCCCGACGACACCAGCAGGTGGGTCTCGTCGGCGAGGAAGCGCACCACGCCGTGCCCCCTGAGCGCGACAGCCGCCCGCGAGGTAATCGGCAGGTAGGAGCCCTGCCGCGCTCCGCGGTTGTCCCACAGATGAATCTGGCCGTCGACCAGGATCGCGATTCGGGTGAGATCCGAGTCGGCGTCGACCGCGATGCGCGCGCCGCGCCGGGTGAGCACCGGCCCCGGCAACCTGGCATGCTCCACCCCGGTGGCGAGTTCGCGGACCAGGACTTCGGACCCACCGTCGATCAACCCGATCCGGCCGTCCGCGCTGACCGCCGCAGCCGCGCCCGCCGCGATCCGCTCCTGGTGCGGCCGTCCCGTCCTGGTGTGCAGGACGACGGCACCGTCCTCGCCGATGGTTACCAGCCGCTCACCGTCATCGGAGAGCGCCGTACGGGTGACGACCAGCGGCGCGTGCGGGTTGTTCCATGTCACGGGGGTGCCAGAAGCCGTGTCGTGGAGCGCGAACCCGCCTGCCTCGGTGGTGACGGCCGCGAAGCGATTGTCCGAAGTGGTGGCGAGGTTCATGCCCATGACGCCTGCGGCGGGCACGGTTCGCCGCAGGCCTGCCCGGAGATCCCAGAGCTGGAGTTCGGCCGGAATTCCGACGGCCTCGTTACCCGGTGTCAGCACGACCGCAGTGGTGCCGGACTCGTCCGGATCGGCGAACCCCGTCGGCATTGCGATGATTGGAGCCGGCGGCGCCCACTGCCGCGCCCCAAGGTCGAACCGCTGGTAAGAAGCAGCGCCCGACTCCGCGTCGACCACGTGGAGTGCCGAGTCGTCCGCAGCGAATCGGACGCCCGGAGTCGGACTCGCGGTCGAGTACCTGCCGACCTCGGCGCCCGACGTCGCGTCGATCACGCGGACCAGCCCGTCGTCGTGTTTCCGCTCGGTCGCGGCGACCCAGCGCCCGCTCGCCGAGATCGCCGCCGCAGGCCACCAACTGCCCGCCGCGAAGCTCGCCACCTCCTGCCCGGACGGGACGTCCCAGACCCGGCCGCCGCTCAGCAGCCGATCACCATCGTGATCGAGTGCCAGACTCATCCTCGCGGAATCGGGCACCGTGCCGATCTCCCGAAGTGTCGCCGTGTCGTAGAGGTGGATCAGGTTGTCGTCGGCGGCCTCGTCGAACACGGAGTAGGCGGCGATTACCCGCCCGTCCCCGCTAATCGCAACGTCATTGGCCGGGTAATTCGTCGCCGACCGACCGAGCACCGCCCGATCCGAGGCCGGGGCCAGGTAGCCGTCGAAGTGCGCGGTGGCCTGCACGACTGTGGCGAGCGCGGATCGCGCCTCCGAAGTCGGCTCGACCCGGTAGGCGTGCAGCGCGAGATGGGTGGCCAGCCGTGGATTCGTCGCCACTAGCGCGATCGCCTGCGCTGCGAGAGCGCGCGAACTCGATACCCTGGCACGGTTCTCGGCGATGGTTGCCTGTCGCAGCGCGCTGAATCCCGCCACCAGGGAGGCGACTGTCAGCAGGGCGAGGGCGACTACCGCCGTTCGACGCACCCGCTGCGCTACCCGGTGCTGCCGCTGTTCGTGATCGTCGAGCTTCTTCTTGTCCTCACCCCGCGGTCCCGCCGCCAGTGAAGCCACCGCGCTGCGGAACTCGTCGTCACGCAGGGACGCGCGGTTCTTCATCCGCTCATCGGGATCGCTGCGCGCGAAATTCAGCCCGACCCAGATCGGTTCGCGGCGGAAGTATCCGCTCAGCGTCGTCGGCAACGCCGTCGTTCGTGACCAATCGAAATCGGAACCCTTCCAGGCGACCGCGCCATCGGTGACCGCGATGAGAAAGGTTTCCGAGCTGCGCTTCTGCTTCCAGAATTCGACTTCCTTCCGCACCCAGGGCGAGCGCGCCGATTCCGGTGAGGCGAGCAGTAGGAAATAGCGGGATCGTTCGAGCGCTCGGGTGATTTCCGCATCGAGTGATGTCGCAGCGGCGAGATCACTGTCGTCTCGGAATACGCGAAGCGCCCTCGCTTTGTTCCACGGCTTGGCCAGGCGAGCGAGCGCGCGCTCAAGGTCGCGCGCCAGTTCCCGGTCGGCGCTGTGGCTGTAGGAAACGAAGACATCGATGTCTGCGGCGGGCGAAACGGTCATCGAACCTCCCCTGCTCATGGCATCCGGTGCGGAGACCCGCGTCATGCGCGCTTCGCGCATCACCGAACCGAATCTTCACACTAGCGGCGCGGGCCGCCTATCCGTCGAATCATCGACACCGTCGGCAGGCGCGGTCACCCAATGCGCGCAAGCTCGCTCGCCGCCTTCCTGAGCTTGAGCAGGTCGACGCCCATCGCTTCCAGCGGGGCGGTGGCCTCGTAGTCGTTGGCGAGCAGCGCCACCGGGAGGTGTTCCGCTCCCGCCGCTCGGGCGTTGCTCGCGGCAGCCAACTCGATCGCCAGCGTCACAGCCTGGCGGGCGGTAGCGCTCAGGTCGTCCATTTTCAGCGTTCGTCGACCCTGACGCGATCGGTGTCAGCCACTGCAACTCCGCCGCTGCGCGAGGTCGTCCGCCGCCGTCGCCACGGCGCCCCGATCCAGCAGGAGTGGCACGAGTCCGTGACCTACCCGGCGTGCGTATCGGCTGTCCGCACGACACCGGACGCCTCACGGGGCTGGTATAACCGAGGTTCCGCAGCCCCAAGCGAACCGCAGGAATTCCCGTGCCGGTCATCCCGATCTTCCTCTCGTCCACCTTTCGCGACTTCCACGGCGAGCGCGACGTTCTCGTCGAGCACGTGCGCCCGGTGCTGGACGATGCCGTCGCCCCGTTCGGCTGCCGGGTCGACCTGATCGACCTGCGCTGGGGTGCCGGTGACGACTCACTCGACGAGGAGGCACGGCTTTCCAGGGTGCTCGATGTTTGCTTTGCCGAGATCGACCGGGCCAGGCCGCTTTTCGTCGGGTTGATCGGTCAGCGGTATGGCTGGATTCCGGGGTCGCGACGGGTCGGCCGGATCGCGGCGGCGATCGGGCTGACCGCACCGCACGCCGACTGCTCCGCGACCGAACTCGAATTCGTGTACGGCGCGTTCGACCGGCCTGAGACCGAGGCGGTGTTCTTCGCGCGGGAGATCATCGGCGAGACTCCCCCCGGTTGGGTCGACGCCGACCCGGCCCCCATGGCGCGGCTGCGTGGGCTGGCCGAACGCCACGGGCGGGTCTCGACCTACCGGGTTGCGGCGGACGGCGGCAAGGTCGTCGACCTGGCCGATTTCGAGGCGCTCGCGATTCGCGTACTGAGCGAATTGGTCGTCCGGCGCGCCGAGCTCATGCGCGACACTGCGGTCGACGCGGCGAACGCCGCCGAGCAGCTCTTCTTCCAGGATCGGACTCGGGCGTTCGACGGCAGGGCCGAATTGGTGAATTCGATTACCGCGATACTGGATTCGGCGCGGGGCGTGTGCCTGCTCGGCGAATCGGGGGTCGGAAAATCCGCCGTCTGGTGCGCGGTCGTCGAGCGGTTGCGCGGCAGTGGTGTGCGCGTCGCCGCGCTGCTGCTGGACACCAGCACCGCGGTCAGAACCGAAGCGGGCATCATCAGCCGATCGGCGCTCGACCTCGGCATCGAGCTCGACACCGGTATCTCGCACGAGCAACTGCAGCAGCGCTGGCGCGGCGGGCTGGCCCGGATCGGGCCGTGCGTGCTCGCCATCGACGGCCTCGATACCCTCCCGGAGAACGAGGGCCGGGAGCACCTTCGCTTCCTGCACGATCTTCCAGCGAACGTCACGGTCCTCGTCAGCACGACCGAGTCCGGGCACGCGGCCGCGTTGAGCAGGTCGGGAATCGACACCATCCCGGTCGAACCACTCGCGGCAGGGAACGCACGGGCCGCCGTCGACGCGGTTTGCCGCTCGCTCGGCCGCAACCTGCCACAGGCCGCCGTCGCGGAGCTCACCGCAACCCCGAGGACCGCCCTGTGGCTCCGGCTCGCGATCGGCGAACTGCTCGCGCTGGACGAGGAGGACTACCGGGTGCTGAACGACAGCAGTGACCCGCTGGCCGACCTCACCCGGCTGCTGCTGCGGGCGGTGACGGCGATGCCCCCGACCTCGGAAGCCATCATCGGGCGCATCGCCGACCGCGTCGAGCAGCGCTTCGGCCCTGCGGCCACCGGCGATGTCGTCCAGATCCTCGTGACCTCCCGTTCCGGGCTCGCGCCGATCGACCTGGAGGCCATCACCGGCGTCGATCAGCTGGCGGTCGCCGGGATCCGCCGCGGTCTGCAGGGCATGGTCACGGTGTCGGAATCGGACGGGCGCTCCAGTTTCGCACACAGCCTCGTCCGGCACACGCTGCACAGGCGATACCCGAGTGCCGAATCCGGGCGATCACTGCACGCCCGGATCGCGCGGCACCTCGCGGCAACGCCGAATTCCGACCCGATCGCAGGCGACGACCTGCTGTGGCACCTGTTCCGGGCGGAGGGCGATCCGCCTGCGGGGCCGATGCTCAACAAACTCGCCTACGACACGCCAGCGGGCAGGCGGGCCGGGTGGATCGTGATCGATGCCGCCGGGCAGCGGGCCTTCCGTTCGACATTGAGCGGCATCGGTCCGAGCGGGATGGAGTATCTCAACTGGGTCGCCGGTGAGCACAAACACCTGATGACCCAGGAGGCGCGGCGTACCCTCTCGACTCATCAGTTCGAGGTCGCCGTCGACCTGCTCCAGCAGGCTCCCGCTGAACCCGCCGGTCGGCATCGGGTCGCGAGCGCACTCGAACGGCTGGCCGACCTGGGCCGGACACCGAACGTCCCGGCCGATGCCGAGCTCGCCGCCGCGCGGCGCGGCGTGGAGGTCGCCAGGAGCCTGGCGCCGGAAGGCGACACCGACCCCACCGTCGGACGTGCTATGGCCGCCGCCCAGACCCGGCTCGGTCGAGCAGCGGAGACGATCGGTGACGCGGACCTGGCACGGGAGGCCTTCACCGAGGCGGTCACGATCTGGCGCGGGCTGGTCGACGACCCGCGCGCCGGCGAAATCGCCCGCAGCTGGCTGCAATGGGGACTGCGCGAACTTGCCGCGACAGCAGCAGCTGCCGGCGACCGGGCCTGCGCCCACGAACTCCTGCTCGAGTCTCTGGAGCACGCTCGATGGTCGACTCAGTTCGACACGCCCGCCATGGACAGCAACGTCAGCGATGCCCTGACAGCGCTCGGCGCCGCCGAGGTAGCGCTCGGCGATTACAGCGCTGCCCGCGGCACAGCTGACGAGGCGCTCGCCCTCGCTCGAAAGCTGGTCGCACTGGAGCCGGGACCGCAGTGGAAGGCTCGGCTCGCTCAGGCCCTGCGGCTGGTGGCGCAGATCGAAACGGACACCGGCCGTCCGGAGGCGGCCGAGCCCGCGTACCTGGAGGAGGCGACGGCCTGGCAGCAGGCATCGGATGCCGATCCGCTGCGAATCGATATCCGGCTGATGCAGGTGCAAGCGGTGCGCGGAGCGGCGCGGGCAGCGGCGGCGCAGCAGAAACTTCCCGAGGCAATGCAGTACTTCGCCGAGGCTGCTCGGCTCTCCGACCTCGCGCTCTCGATCGCACCGGAGGACACCGCCGCTCGGGAGTACACGGCCGACACCTACCGGGAGGCAGGACGCTTCCACAAGACGGCCGGTGACTTCGGCATGGCGACGACATTGCTGACGAAGGCGGCCGAGCAGCTTCGGCTCTCGCTCGGCGCGAACCCCGACGACGCATCAGCCGAGGTACTGGCGCTCGCCGCCATCGTCGCCGAACTCGCCGAGAGCGCCGTACGGCTGGGCAACTTCGACTACGCGCGACAGCTCCTCGGCGGGTACCTCTCGTACGCTCGCGCTCAGCTCGCGGCCGCCCCGGACGATTTCCATCTCCGGCAAGCCGTTCTCGTGCTCGGCGGCGAAGCGGGTGACACGGCGTGGGCGAGCGGAGATTTCGCAGGTGCAGTGGATGCACGCGACGAGGCGCTGAAGGTCGCCAGAACGATGCTGGCAGCGGATCCTTCGAGCTCCGCCGCGCAGCGGAATGCGAGCGCGCTTGCAAAAGGGTTGGGTGAGGCCGCCCAGCGACTCGGGCTGTGGCGGCGCGCACGGGATGCCTATTCCGAGGCGCACCGGCTTCTGGCTGGTATGAGGGAGGGCGCCGAGCCCGAGTCCTGGCTACAGCTCGAACTCGCTATCGTCACGAAGGGGATCGGCATCACGTCCCTTTACCTGGAGGATCCCGCCGTCGCCCTGGATGGGTTCGGCGATTCGCGACGACACGCGCTTGCCGCACTCGGCGACGGCGAGCTCGATGACCGCACCGTGTCGCTGCTGTGGAGCGCGGCACTGGGATCGGCCGAGGCCGCGCTGATGTCAGGTGATCGGCGCCATGCCCGTGCGGCGTTGGACGAGGCCGTCCAGCTCGACCGGACACCATACGCCGTGAAGTCGCTGGACAGCGCGGATTACCATACGCTCGCCACTCTGCTGATCCGGTTGGGCGACATCGAGATTAGGGCCAGGAAGTTCTCGGCGGCGGGAACCGCATACGGTGAGGCACCCGAGGCGCTGGAGACCACGCTCCGCCGAACCGGACCCGGCTACGACCCGGCTTCCGTCGTTGCCGCCGCGCACAACGGCATCGCCTACTCGGCATACCTGCAGGGCGACTACCGGGCCGCACGGTCCAGCTTCGAGAAGGCGGTCACAATTCGACGCACCCTGCTCGCCGCGCACCCCGGCAGCCTACCTGCCTTGAAAAGCTTGCAGCAGTCCCTAGTGGGGCTGGCCGAAGCGGCGGCCGAACTCGGAGAGCGCCGGGTCGCCGAGCGTGCCCAGCGCGAACTGCGGGACTTGCAGCGCTGAGTTCCTACCTCGCCCGGAAGTAGCGGCCTCCCAACGTATACACGGTGAATCATTGCTCGGTCTCAGGGTCGGTGTCAGCTACAACCCAGGTCGAGCTGCTGATGGCCTGCACCGGCGACGTAGGCTCTGGTCGGCTCATGATGTTGCATCCGGATGACGGTGCGGTAGAGCGCGGCGTGGGCCGCCACAGTTGAGTCGGTAGCGGATAGTTTGCCGAAGGAGGCCAGGCCCGGGCAGACGCCGCAGAGTTTCGCCCAGGCCGGTTCGGTGCGAATGCGGTCGGGGTTGTCACCGGCGACGATGAGCATTTCCGCGGCGGTGTCGATCCCGACTCCGAACGCGGCGGTCAGTTGCGGAGCGGTCGAGGCGATGAGTTCGTCGAGGAGCTTCTCGTGGGAGATGATCACTTCTTGGAGTTGCTCTCAGCGTCGTGCGATAGCTCGCAGGGTGTGTTTGGTGGCTGCTTGCACGGTGGTGATCGGACCGAGGCGCAGCGCTGCGCAGCGGTGGATCAACGCCATCTTCGACAGCGGCTGTTGCTGTTCGCGGAGTTCGGCGGGCGCGTTCACCAGGATCGATTTCAGCGAAATCACCGCTGCTGTGCGAGCTTTGACCGCGACGTCTTTGGCGACCTTGATCTGACGGATCATCTCGACGCCGTCGACGCTTTTCGGGGTGGCATCGGCCTCTCCGGCGAGTACCGCGCGGGCGGCATTCTCGGCGTCGATGAAGTCGGTTTTGCCGCGAAGGCGCCGGTCGCGGCGATCGGTGCGCATCACCTCGATCACGCCGATATCGGCGCGACGGACCGCGGCGGTGAGTCCTGCCCCGTAGGAGCCGGTTCCTTCGATGGCGAAGATGCGTAGGTGTCTCAGATTAATCGACCAGTCGATGAGTTCCTGGTAGCCGACGCGATCGGCACTGAACTTGTCGGCGGCCACACCACCGAAGTCGTCGAGGGCGACGGCGACGTGGGTGTTTGTGGGTGTCGACGCCGATGACGACTCGACCTCGGCGTGGCGCGTTTGTCATGCTTGTCCGTGCGACCTTTCAGCGGGTTGTCGACGCCGGCCGGTCGGTGGACGGGACTGTGATGGGACCTGGTGAGGTCAGGCTCCTATGAGGTCACTGCCGCCCGGTCGGCACCGAGGTGGTGAAGCCGCCAGGTAGACGACAGATCAACGGCCAGGACACCCAGACCTCGGGGTCAGTCGTAAGCAAGAGCCAGGCCACCAGACGGCCGAATCCATTCTCACAGTCGAAACAATCGCACACGGTACCGAAGGAATGAACCACCCCGGTGAGTCCGGAGACTTCATCTCATGGGAAGGATGGAGTCGTGTCGAGGAGGAAGTACCCGGACGAGTTGCCTGAGCGTGCCGTGTGGATGTTTGGTGAGATCCGTGATCAGCACGGGTCGGAGTGGGCGGCGATGCGGGCGGTCGCCGAGGTGTTGGGTGTGGGTCATGCGGAGACGGTTCGTGGGTGGGTGCGGCAGGCCGAGGTCGACGCCGGTTCACGCGCGGGGGTGACGACCGAGGAGTCCGAGGAGCTGAAACGGTTGCGGCGTGAGAACGCAACGCTCAAGCGCGCCAACGCAACTCTGAAAGCCGCGTCGGCTTTCTTCGCGTCAATGTCAAGATCATGAGTGTCAATGTCAAGATCATGAGTGCCCGGCGGGGTTCGCTCTTTTCTTCGCTGCCCCAGCTGTCGATGCTGGTGGCTTGTCACGATGTGCGGCCTCGCCAGGCCCGACCGGCGAGGTGCGTGGCCTGATAGGAGCGCGCCGCGAATTGCCCGATTGACGCGTGCCCGTCCTCACCTGGTCGCCTGTAATCCAGCTACCCGTCGAGAGGACGAAATCGTTGAGCCATGTCGTTATCGGTGTGGATGCCCATAAGCGCACCCATACTCTGGTCGCCGCCGATCCCCTGGGCCGCCGGTTGGCCGAGAAGACGATCGGGACTACCAGCGAGGATCATTTGAAAGCCGTCGGGTGGGCGACCCAGTGGCCGGGTGCTCGGTTCGCGGTGGAGGACTGCCGACACGTCACACGCCGACTGGAACGAGACCTGCTGGCCGCGGGGTTCGAGGTGGTGCGGGTGCCGACCCAGCTCATGGCCGCCGCCAGGCGCGGCGGCCGGGAGAAGGGCAAATCCGATCCGATCGATGCCCTCGCAGTGGCTCATGCTGCCCTGCGCGAACCCGACCTGCCGACCGCGCGTCTCGACGGCCCGGCTCGCGAGGTGAAACTCTTGTCGGACTACCGCCACACCTTGGTTGTTCAGCGCACCGAGCTGATCAACCGATTGCGGTGGCACCTGCACGAACTGGACCCGAGCCTGGAACTTCCCGCCCGCGGCCTGCGCCGCTACTGCGTGATCGATGACCTCGCGCAGCGACTCACCACCTTCGACGGCCTGGTCGCGCGGATCGCTCGCGACATGACCGCGCAGTGCCGCGCGCTGACCGAGCAGATCAACGATCTCGAACGTCAGCTCCGGGATCGAGTCCGGGTGTTGGCGCCGACACTGCTGGCGGTCCCCGGCTGCGGGGTGCTCTCGGCCGCGGTGATCGTCGGTGAAACCGCTGGAGCGCAACGCTTCCGCTCCAAGGACGCCTATGCGCGGTTCACCGGAACCGCACCCATTCCGGTGTGGTCGGGTGCCACCTCCGGCAAGGTACGACTCAATCGTGGCGGTAACCGGTGGATCAACTGCGCCTTGCATAGATCGCGCTCACCCAGACCCGCGGCTTCGGCTCCGGCAAGACCTACGTCGACAAGCTCAAGTCCCGCGGCAAGACCCGCACCGAAGCGATGCGGCTGCTGCGCCGACGATTGTCCGACGTCGTCTACCGCGCTCTGCTCACCGACGAACGAATAGCCGCAACACAACCCGCGGAATCAACGAAACCGGTTGCGCTTCGGGCGGCTTGACATAGGAGCATCGCCGAGATCGACCGGCCACAACGCTGATATTCGAGTTCATCACTGAACACCAGGGCCGCCGCGCAAGTGGCGGCCTGCTGTGGGGCATCGAGTCGATCTGCGCCGGGCTCACCGAGCTCGGCGTGAAAGTCGCCCCATCGACGTATTACGAACTCCGTCATCGCGCCGTCACGAAACAGCAGCTGCGCGACGAGGAATTGGCCGTGGAGATCGAGCGTGTGCACCGTGAGAATTTCGGTGTGTATGGCGCGAGAATGGTGTGGCTGCAACTGAATCGGGAAGGCATCGTCGTGGCTCGCTGCACCGTGGAGCGGCTCATGCGCCGACTCGGTTTACGAGGCGCGATGCGCGGCAGAGTCGAACGCACCACGATCCCGGACCCGAACGCACCACGGGCGGTGGATCGGGTGCAGCGTAAGTTCGCGCCGGTGGCGTCGAACCGATTATGGGTTGCCGACATCACGTATGTGTCGACGTGGTCGGGATGGGTGTATGTGGCGTTCGTCGTCGACGCCTTCGCGCGGCGCATCATCGGCTGGCGCACGTCCACGTCGATGACCGCGGCGTTGGTGCTCGACGCGATCGAGCACGCGATCTGGACTCGTGAACGCGAGGGCTGGAATGTGACAGATGTTGTGCACCATAATGATCGAGGATCGCAAGGTGGATTCAACCGGTCGTTGCAACACCTTCGAGGTGGAGGTGTGTGGTGGGACGACCGAAGGGTTGGGCAGCGGCGGCGGCCGGTAGGCCGGTGATGCGGTCGCCGGGGCGGCCTCCGGTGGCCCGGCGTGAGCACCGTCAGCGGTTCTGGGCGGCGATCGAGCGTGGAGCCAGTAGCGAAGACGCCGGTGTCGAGGCCGGTGTCTCGTCGGCGGTCGGGAGTCGCTGGTTCCGCCAAGCTGGCGGGGTGTCACCCTCGCCATTCGCAGATCACTCCTCGCGCTACCTGTGTTTCGCTGAACGGGAGGAGATCGCGATCCTGCACGCTCGTGGTCTCGGTGTTCGGGAGATCGCGCGAAATGTGGGCCGGTGCCCCTCGACGATCTCTCGTGAGCTTCGGCGCAATGCCGCGACCAGGGGCGGTTTCCTGCTCTATCGGGCGAGCACGGCGCAATGGCATCGAGACCGCCGCGCCACCCGATCCAGAACAGCCAAACTCGCCGCGAATACCCGTCTGCGGGCCTACGTCAGCGACCGGCTCTCCGGAGCTGTCCGCAACGGCAGGGGCACGGTGCTGGGGCCGGAGACGCGATGGATCGGCCGCAACAAAGCGTTCCGATCCGATCGCCGGTGGGCCAATTCCTGTAGCCCGGAACAGTTCTCGCAACGCCTCCGTCTGGACTATCCCGATGACGAGTCGATGCGCATCTCTCACGAAGCGATCTATCAGGCCCTCTACATCGAAGGGCGGGGTGGGCTGGCGCGGGAGCTGGTGGCGTGTCTGCGCACCGGGCGGGCATTGCGGGTTCCCCGGGCTCGATGCCGTCGACGACGCCACGGATTCGTCACACCCGAGACGATGATCAGCGCCCGTCCCGCCGAGGTCACCGGCCGCGCGGTGGCCGGTCATCGGGAGGGTGATCTGATCGTCGGCTCGAGTAGATCCGCGATCGGCACCCTGGTCGAGCGGACCACCCGATTCACCATCCTGTTGCACCTGCCACCGATGACCGGATACGGCATCGAACCGTCGGTCAAGAACGGTCCCGCCATGGCAGGACGCGGCGCCGCCGCGGTCGCGAAGGCCATCATCTCGGCGCTGCGGCCCCTGCCGCCGTCGCTGCGCCGGACCTTGACCTGGGACCGCGGCAAGGAACTGGCCCGCCACAGCGAACTCACCCGCGCCACAGGGATCGGCGTCTACTTCTGCGATCCCTACAGCCCTTGGCAACGGGGCACGAATGAGAACACGAACGGACTAC
>NZ_BAGG01000252.1 GCF_000308695.1 Nocardia takedensis NBRC 100417
TCGAACTGCATCACGCCGATCGCACGGTGGTGACGCTGCTCGTGCGCGCATGACGGTGCTCGCGCACGGGATCGGCGGCGCGAGCGACCTGCCGATCCCGTTCTCCTACGCCCTCATCGGGGCCGCCTGGGCACTGACGTTCTCCTTCGTCATCCTGTTGTTCGCGTGGCGGGAACCGCGTCTGGACCCGCGCTCGCCGGGGCTCGCGCTGCCGGACGGGGTGCGCGCGGTCCTCGACTCGTCGCGGACGCGCGCCGTTCTCGGGGTGATCGGCCTCGTCGCCACCGCGATCGTGCTCGCCGTGGCCTTCTTCGGCTCCGCCGATCCGGCGCGCAACCCCGTGCCCGGCGTGCTCTACATCTTCGTGTGGGTCGGGATCATGGTCGCCTCGCTGGTCCTCGGGCCGGTGTGGCGACTGCTGTCCCCGCCGCGCGCGCTGCACCGCCTGCTCTGCGCGGTGATCCGCCGTCCCGCGCACCGTGGCATGGTCGACTACCCGGAGCGGTGGGGGCAGTGGCCGGGCGTGCTCGGCCTGTTCTCCTTCGTCTGGCTCGAACTGGTCCACCCGGACCCGGGCGCGCTCGCCGCCGTGACCACGTGGCTGGTGGCCTACCTCGCGATCACCACGGCCGGTCTGATCGTCTTCGGTACCCCGTGGGCCGAACACGGTGACCCGCTCGAGGTCTACAGCGACCTCGTCGGCCGACTCAGCCCGCTCGGCCGACGCGAGGACCGCACGCTGGTCCTGCGCGCACCCCTGGACAACGTCGCGGGCACACCGGCGCTCGCGGGCTCGGTCGCCGTGGCCGCGACCCTGCTCGGCTCGACCGCCTTCGACAGCTTCTCGACCTTCCCGTCCTGGCGGTCACTGGTCGCCGACCTGAGCGGCGACTCCGACCTGCTCGCGACGCTCGTGCGCACCGGAGGACTGCTCGCCTTCATCCTCGTCGTGGGCGGCGCGTTCACCCTGGCGACCCGCGCCACCGGCGGCCTCACCCCCGAACGCCGCGCACTGCTGCCGCGCGAACTCGCGCACAGCCTCACCCCGATCGTCGCGGGCTACCTCGTCGCCCACTACCTGAGCTTCCTGGTGGAGAAAGGTCAGGCGACGCTGCTGCTGTTCGCCGACCCGTTCGAGCGCGGCTGGAACCTCGCCGGACTCGCCGACCGCGACGTCGCCTACCTGCTGTCCAACCACCCCGCGCTGCTGGGCACGATCAAAGTCGCGGCCGTCCTGCTCGGCCACATCCTCGGCGTCGCCGCCGCCCACGACCGCTGCCTGCGCCTGCTGCCCCGAGCCCACCGACTCACCGGCCAACTCGCGCTCATGCTGACCATGGTCGCCTACACCTTCCTCGGCCTCTACCTCCTGTTCGAGGCGTAGTCACGCTCTGGTGTGCGGGTCCAAGGACACCCGGCCGCCGAGCCGCCGAGCTAACGGTTTTAGGTACTTACCTAATAGTGTTAGGATGGCCGCATGTCCCGCCCACCGTTGACTCCCCGGACGATCGTCACCGCCGCGGCCGACCTGGCCGATCGCGACGGTTTCGACGCCATCGTGATGTCGTCTGTGGCGCGGGCGCTCGGTGTGCGCACCGCGAGTCTCTACGGTCATCTCAAGGATCGGGCGGCGGTGTGCGACGGCGTGCACGAACTCGCGCTCGCCGAACTCGCCGAGGTGGTCGCCGATGCGGTGGCGGGCCGATCGAGGCGGGACGCGCTGGTGGGTCTCGGTGCGGCGCAACGTGATTACGCGCGGCGGTTCCCCGGTAGGTGGGAGGCGTTGCAGCGCAGGGCTTCTCCGGGCGTCGTGCATTCCGATGCGGCCCGGCGGCTGGCCACGCTGACCATCGCCGTGCTGCGTGGCTACGGCTTGTCCGAAGTCGAAGTGGTGCACGCGGTTCGGATGCTCGCGGCGTTCGTCAACGGCTTCGTGGCGTTGGAGCGAACGGGCGGTTTCGACTACCGCGACCCGGACACGGAAGTCTCCTGGGAGCGCGCCCTGGACGCGCTCGACACCGTATTCACCTCGTGGGCCGGAGGCGCGCAATGAGTGACATGATCGACCCGGCCCTGGTGCGGGGAGCCGCCGAACTCGAACGAACCGATCGCGGCCTTCGGGTGCATCGACTTCCGGTATGGGTGCGCGAGCAGTGCCCGGACCCGCAACTGTTGTCGATGCAGACCCAGCCCGCGGGCGTTCGGGTGGTCGCGCGAACCACAGCGAGCGCCTTCGAGCTCGAAGTGCACACGGCCCGGATCGCCTATCTCGGCGCGAGCCGCCCTCGCGGACGTCTCGACATCCTGGTCGACGGTGATCTGTTCCAGCGCGAGGTCCTGACCGGCGGCGATGTCACCGAGGTCGACCTGCGCGTCGGGACGACCACGTTCGCGGCCGGTGCGCCGCACACCACGAGCGTCGCGGACCTGCCCGCGGGGGAGAAGGTCGTCGAGATCTGGCTCCCGCACAACGAATCCGTCGAAGTGGTTTCGTTGCGCGCCGACGCGCCGCTGCGACCCGAGGCCGACACTCGCCCGCGCTGGGTGCACCACGGCAGTTCCATCAGTCAGGGCTCGGGCGCCCTCGCGCCCACCGAGACCTGGGCCGCGCTGGCCGCCCGCCGCGTCGGACTCGACCTGCGCAACCTCGGGTTCGGCGGCAGCGCCTTGGTGGACCAGTTCATGGCGCGGGTCATCCGCGACTCGCCCGCCGACCTGATCAGCGTCAAACTCGGCATCAACTTGGTCAACGGCGACATGATGCGCGTGCGCGCGTTCACCTCGGCGGTGCACGGTTTCCTCGACACGATCCGCGACGGGCACCCGACCACGCCGATCGTGCTGATCTCGCCGATCTTCTGCGACATCCACGAGACGACGCCGGGTCCGGGCGCGTTCGACATGACCACCCTGGGCACCGACCAGGTTCGTTTCGTCGCCACCGGCGACCCGGCCGACGCCGCGCGCGGCAAGCCCACGCTGCGTTCGATCCGCGCCGAACTCGCGTCGCTGACCGAACGGCGCGGGGCGGATCCGCATCTGCACTACCTGGACGGCACAACGCTTTTCGGTCCGGCCGACGCCGTGGAACTTCCACTCCCGGACGCGCTGCATCCGAATGCCCTCGCCCACAAGCGCATCGGCGAACGCTTCGCGACCTATCTCGCCGAAAACGCCGTGCCCCTGGGGCTTCGGGCGATTCACTCCTCGGAAGTGCGGTAGCGCCCACAAGGCAGATCTCCGACGGCAGCAGATCCTGCACGCCGAGGGCGAAGTGCTCGGCGAACGGGGTCATGCCGCCGGAATTGTGGGTGCGGGGGGCGACAGGGGGCGTGCCCGCGCTCGAGTCAAGCGTTGCGAGGTCGAGGCCGGCCGCGCTGCCCTGACGAACAGGTGTCCGCGGTCGAGTGGGGTTGCGAGATCGAGGTCCGCGCTGCCCTGACGACCAGTGGCTGCGCGAGTCGGCCTCGACCGCGCAGACCGGGGAATGACCCGCCGATAGCCGCGGGGGAGCCCGGACCGTAGGTGCCCCTTTCGTCCGAATTTCCATGACGTGATCGACACCGATATCCGCAGGTGAGAAGCCTGTGATCCCGTCTGCTCCTGCCGTTCCTGCGGTGCGGGTCACATTTGCCGGTTGACATGTCTCGTGCTCCCGGTCACACTTCCTCAAGTTGACATGACTGTCACATCAAAAATGACATGACTGTCACATCAGAGTTCGAGTGCCGAGGAGTCCGCATGACCGCATCCGTGATCGACGCCCCCACCGGGAAGTCGACCCGCGAGACCCTCGCACTCGGCTGACACCGCCCGACCGCTCCGGTCACGCCGCCCGGGAGGCGGCCGGCCTCCACTGCCTTCGGCACCTCTCACCCTCTGGAAGCGATCATGAAACGAACCCTCGCCTTCGGCCTCGCCGCCCTGAGCGCCGCCGCCGTCCTCACCGCCTGCTCCGGTCGCGAGACCGTGACCGGTTCCGGTGACTGCGATCCCGGGATCACCGACACCCGGATCACCTTCGGCACCAGCCTCATGCAGTCCGTGGCCGGTCCGCAGGCCACCGCGGCGACGGCGCTGTTCGACGAGATCAACGCGGCGGGCGGTGTCGCGATGGGCGACGGCAAGTCCCGCGAGATCACCTACCTCGCCAAGGACGACGGCTACGACCCGGCGCGCACCGTCGGCAATGTGCGCTCGCTGGTCGAACAGGATCAGGTGTTCGCCATTCAGAACCTGATCGGCACCGCCTCCACCCTGGCCGTCGTGGACTACCTGACCCAGCGCGAGGTGCCGCTGGTGTTCCCGATGACCGGCACCGACGAACTGGTCGCCAAGCTCGACAGCCGACCGGTCGTGGCGGGCGCGGTGAATCCGCAGACAGGGTGGGAGGTTTCGGAACGCGCCGCGCAGATCCGCCGCGACCACCCGCAGGCGAAGATCGCCGTGCTCTACCCGAACGACAGCCTCGGCGCGGGCAGCCTCTCGGCGCTGAAATCCGCGCTCGAGGGCAGCGGGGCGCGGATCGTCGCCGAACAGTCCTACGAGCAGACCACACCGTCGATCGACTCCCAGTTGGTCAACCTCGCGAACTCGGGGGCCGACGTCTTCGTCAACTTCGCGACCGCCAGTTTCGTGACCCAGTCACTGAAGAAGGCCGACGAATTGCGCTGGAAGCCCGACACCTACATCTACTCCGGCGCCACCGACACCAACTTCGTCCTCGCCCCGGCGGGCCCCGGCGCGGCCGAGGGAATCCATTCCTTCTACTGGATCTACGACGTCAGCAGCACCGAACACGACGCGATCCCGGGCGTGCGTGCCTGGCGGGCCTTCGCCGAGCGCAACGCGGGCAAGGTCAAGACCACCGACACCATCGCGGCCACCGGCTACAACACCGCGCAACTGCTCGTCGCCGCGCTCGAGCAGATGAAGGGCTGCACCCGCGCCGACCTGCTCGACTCCGTGCGCAACATGAAGGGCGTGACGACGGACCTGTCCATCCAGGGCGTCACCTTCGACACCACCCCCGCCTACCCCTACGCGATCACCTCGATGGCGCCGATGACCTTCCGCGACGGCAGTTGGCACTACGACGCCGTGGTCACCCGCGGCAACGGTCGATGACCACGGGGCGGTCGGGCGGGACGGCTCCCGCGTTGCGCGTCGAGGAGGTCCGGTTGCGTTTCGGGGGCGTGGTCGCCCTGGACGGCCCCTCCTTCACCATCGAACCCGATCTCATCGTCGGACTGATCGGCCCCAACGGCGCGGGCAAGACCACCTTGTTCAACTGCGTCAGCGGCCTGTATCGGCCGGAATCCGGTCGCATCGCCTTCGGCGACACCGACCTGCTCGGCCTGCCCCCGGCGGGCATCGCCGACATCGGGATCGCGCGCACCTTCCAGAACATCGGCCTGTTCCCGACGATGTCGGTGGTGGAGAACGTGCTGACCGGCGCGTACTCCCGCACGCGGGCCGGCTTCCTGCGCACCGCCCTGGGTCTGCCGCCGACGCGCCGCGAGGAGCGCCGCGAACGCGAACACGCGTGGTCGCTGCTGGATTCGATGGGCCTGGCCGACCTCGGCGCGCAGCCGGCGGGCAACCTGCCCTACGGCACCCTCAAACGGGTCGAACTCGCACGGGCGCTGATGCAGCGACCCAGGCTGCTGATGCTGGACGAACCGGCCAACGGGCTCATCCACGAGGAAGTGCTCGAACTCGCCGACACGGTGCGCGCCCTGCGCGACGAACACGGGTTCTCGGTGCTGCTCGTCGAGCACCACATGGCGATGGTGATGTCGATCTCGGACCGGGTGGTCGTCCTGAACTTCGGCCGGAAGGTCACCGAGGGCGCGCCCGCCGAGGTCGCGGCGCATCCCGAAGTGGTCGAGGCGTATCTGGGAGGCGCGGCGTGAACCTGCTCACCGTCGAAGGGCTGCGCGCCCGCTACGGCAGCGCGGAAGTGTTGCACGGCATCGACTTCCAGGTCCCCGCGGGCGAGGTGACGGTCGTGCTCGGCGCCAACGGCGCGGGCAAGACCACCATCCTGCGCTCGATCTGCGCGATGGTGCGGACCACCGGACGGATCGTGTTCGACGGCCGCGACATCGCCGGCCTGCGCACCGATCGCATCGCCGGCCTGGGCATCGCGCACGTGCCGCAGGGGCGCGGCACCTTCGGCGACCTGACCGTCGAGGAGAACCTGCGCGTCGGGGGCTACGCGAGCACGGCCGCGGCCACCCGGCGCGCGATCGCCCAGTGGTACGAATTCTTCCCGCGACTGCGCGAGCGGCGCGGGCAGCAGGCGGCAGGACTCAGCGGCGGCGAACAGCAGATGCTGGCCATCGCCCGCGCGCTGGTGGCCGGGCCGCGGTTGCTGCTGCTGGACGAGCCGTCCCTCGGTCTCGCGCCCCGCATCACCCAGGAGGTGTTCCGGGCGCTGGCCCGCATCAACGCCGAGACCGGCGCCACGATCCTCGTGGTCGAGCAGAACGCGCACCTGGCACTCGACATCGGAACCTCGGCGGTGCTGGTCGACGCGGGCCGCGTCCTGGCCCAGCGCCCCGCCGCGGGCTTGGCCGACGACGAGTCCGTGCGGCGCGCCTACCTCGGCTACTGAGCACAGGAGTTCTGTTTCTCATGCAAGTGTTTCTGCAACAAGTGGTGGACGGGCTGACGTGGGGCGCGCTCTACGCCGCGTTCGCGCTCAGCATCGTCCTGGTCTACCGCGCCTCGGGGATCGTCAACTTCGCCCAGGGCGAGATGGCGATGTTCTCGGCGTTCTTCGCCTGGCAGTTCCACCAGTGGGGCGCGCCGCTGGCTCTGGCGATCCTCGGCGCGATGGCCGTGGCCTTCCTCGGCGGCGCGCTCACCGAGCGGGTGCTGATCCGGCCGCTGGCGGGCTCGCCGAACCACATGCCGCTGGTCATCATCACCCTCGGGTTGATGCTCGTGCTCAACAGCGCGGCGGGCTGGATCTGGGGCGTGCAGAGCCGGGAGTTCCCGGCGGTGCTGTCCGGGCCGGTGCTCGAACTGGGACCGGTCGTGCTGTCGCGGCAGTCGGTGGTGATCCTCGGCGCGGTCGTCGTGGTCGCCGCGCTGCTGTTCGTGCTGTTCCAACGGACCAAGGTCGGGTTGGCGATGCGCGCGGCGGCCGGAAATCCGGACTCCGCGAAGCTGATCGGGGTGCCGGTCGGCCGGATGCTCACGATCGGCTGGGGGCTCGCGGCCGCCATCGGCGCGCTCGCCGCGTCCCTGGCCGCGCCGCACCTGTTCCTCCAGCCGAACATGCTGGTCGCGTCGCTGATCTACGCCTTCGCCGCCGCCGTCCTCGGCGGACTCGACAGCCCGGTCGGCGCCATCGTCGGCGGCCTGTGCCTGGGCGTGGCCGAGAACCTCGCGGGCACCTACGTCTCCTGGATCGGCCACGACTTCAAACAGGCCGTCGCCCTGGTGCTGATCCTGGGCGTGCTGCTGCTCAAGCCCGAAGGGCTGCTCGGCGTGAAGAAGGTGGCGCGGGTATGACGATCCTGCGACAGCTGCGCGTACCGCGCGCCGAACTCGATGCCCCGCTGTGGCTTTCGCGCACCACGGTCGTGCTGGTCGTCTTGGTCGCCGCGGTGGCGCCGCTGATCTCCGCCCCCTACGTGAACTTCGACCGCTCGATGGTGCTGGTCTACATCGTGGTCGGACTCGGCCTGAACCTGTTGACCGGCAACACCGGTCAGATCTCGCTGGGTCACGGCTTCTTCTTCGCCCTCGGGGCGTACCTGTCCGCGGTGCTGGTGCAGAACCACGGGGTGGCCTACCCGCTGCTGTTCCCGCTGGCCTTCGCGGTCTGCTACGCGGTGGGCTATCTGTTCGGCCTGCCCGCGCTGCGCCTGCACGGCCTCCAGTTGGCTTTGGCCACACTGGGTCTGGCGCTGGTGACGCCCGCCGTCATCAAACGCTTCGAGCACGTCACCGACGGGCAGGCGGGCATCAACGTCTTCGCCGCCGAACCGCCCGCCGCCACCGGACTCGAGCGCGACCAGTGGGTCTACTACCTGTGCCTGGCCGTGGCACTGCTCGCCTACCTGGTGGTGCGCCGCCTCGCCGCCGGACGGATCGGGCGCTCGCTGATCGCGATCCGCGACTACGAAGCGGTCGCCACCACCCTCGGCGTGCCCGCGACCCGGACCAAGACCACGGTCTTCGCGCTGAGCGCCGCGCTCGCCGGCGTCGGCGGTGTGCTCTACAGCCTGGTCGTCCAATACGTGGGCCCCGAGGCGTTCGGACTGCCGTTGGCGATCGCGTTCATCACCATGATCGTCGTCGGCGGACTCGCCACGACGCCCGGCGTGGTGTTCGGCGCGTTCTTCGTCGTCTATGTGCCGCAATGGACCGCCGAGATCAACCAGTCGGCGGCGGGCATCATCTACGGCGCGGCGTTGATCCTGTTCATCTTCGTCCTTCCCTACGGCGTGCTCAGCCTGGTCAGGCTGGGGCTCGGGCCGCTGGTCGCCCGGATCCCCGGACGCAGGCACGGCGGCCGGGCCTCGGCGCACGCCGCCCCCAGAACTGCTCGGAGCCTTCGGGTTCCGGCATCCGGCGTCCATGACGCCGGGCATATCGAGAACCGAGAGGACATGTCAGGATGAGGAAAATCGTAGCGGTGGCCGCGGGACTGGTCGCCGCGTGCGGGATCGCCACCGGCGCCGCGGGCGCGGCGCCGGCCGCGGACGGCGCCGTCGGGTTCACCGCCCACGCCACCGACACCCAGAGCATCATCACCATCGACGCGGGCGCGCTGGTGGTCGAGGACGCGACGCTGAAGATCAAGGCGAGCGACGGCACGGTGGTGGCGGGCGCGCCCCTCACCTTCCGTATCGACGAATTCGAGTTCCCGATCGCGGCCGACATCAGCGACCGCACCGCCACGCTCACCCCGCGGATCGACCGCGCGCACGCCGTCTACAAGCCGGTCGCCCTGCCCTACGAGGACAAGGCGCCGTTCAAGAACGAATACGACCGCGAGGTCGCGGCATGGTCGCGGCTGACCAGCACCGTCACCGTCGGCGCGACCCTGGGCACCCTGGTCGGCGGACTCGGCGGCGCGGCGGCGGGTTGCGTGCTGGGCGGCATCGCGGGCGCGACGGTCGCCTCGGCGACCATCATCGGCCTGTTCGGCCCGTTCATCCCCGCCGCGGCCATCGGGTGCCTGGGCGGCGTGCTCGCGATCGGCGCCCTGGGCACCGTCGCCGGTCAGTTGCTGGTGACCGCTCCGGTGGCGATCGGCGCGGCGATCCAGTACTTCGCCACGATCAACGCTCCCGCCCCGGCCCCGGCCAAGTAGGAGCGCGAAGACCCGGCGTTCGGCCGGGGGACAGGCGGCCCCATCCGGCCCGAACCGGATGGGGCCGTTGTCCTTTCGAATCCGTTGTCCTTTCGAATCCGCTGTCATTTCGGTGCCGTCGTCAGGTCGGTCGTGGTGTCCAACGGCCCGGTGAACAAGCCGTCCCAGTGCCGGTCCAGGCGTGCCCGCGCCTCGTCCAGCGCGACCGCGCGCAGCGCGCCGCCGTCCTGCTCGACCAGACCCAGCTCGCGCAGCTTGCGCACGCCGCCGCCGACCTCGAAGTCGAACGTCGTCGCCCACCGCTGCCCGAACCACCGCTCCACCCGGCGGTCCAACTCCTCGGCGGTGAGCGGACCCCGCGCGATCCGCAGGAAGTGATACGCGAGCAGCGTCTCCTTGACCTCGGCCTCCTCCGCCGCGTCGAGCAGGTGGTGGAACACCCCGGAATCGTTGTCCAGATTGCGGAAGTAGAGATGCTCGGACAGCGTCTTCAACAACTCCATTCTGCGGTTCTTGAATTTGGAGAGCTGGCGGAACAGGTAGCCGCCGAAGGCGAACGCGCCCGCGCCCAACGTGACCAACGCCGTCTGATCCAGCTCCACCGGTTCCTCGCGCAGCCCGATCCAGAACGCCAGCAGCAGCACCAGCAGCCCCAGTGAACCGATCAGCTTGGTGACCAGCACCACGATCCCGGACACCACCGCGGGCACGCCGATGAGCAGCTTGTCCAACGGGCGCATCCCCACCCGCACCCGCGGATACAGCATCTCCAGATCGTTGCGCGGCACGTTCTGGAACAACTTCAGCAGCACGCCGCCGCCCCGGCCGTCGGCGGGGGAGTCCGGCCGTTCCGTGAACGCGACATACACCAGAACCTTGGCGTAGTTGGTGAATTCGACGGTGCGCTTGCGCAGCCCGAAGAACTGCTTGACCACCTGCGAACGTCGAGTCACCCCGCGCCGGAAGAACAGCGCCGTCTCGACATCGCGGTCGTCCAGTTGCAGGCGCACTTTCACCAGGGAGTCCTCGGCGAAGGCGCGCCGGATCTCCTCGGTCTCGATACGGGTGAAATCCGCCGCCTCCGCCAAGGCGACGAGTTCGCGCTCCACCGTGGCGCGCGCCGCCGCGCGGTCCCGCGCCGTCGCCGCGCCCAGCACCCGCACGTCCTCGGCCGGATCGATCACCTGGTAGGCGTCGAGGATGGCGTCACCGCGCTCGTGATAGCCGTGGTGGATCGAAGCCGCCAGCAGGCGCGCGAACTCGCGGAACGACGCGGCGTCCCCCTCCGGCAGTTCGCGGGCGCACAGGTCGATCACCGTGCTGGGGCGGAACGGCAGGAAGTGCTCGACGTCCATCGGCGTACTCCTCTCGGTGGACGGGCGGCGGGTCGCGCTCCACTCTAGGGTGCCGAGGTTTTCCGACCGCCCGGTGTCCGTCGGGTCGCAACCCGATTGCTGCCCTTTGAAATAGGGGCGCGGGGTGCGCCTCGGTACTGTCGGCGCGTCCGTCGATTCCAGGAGAGGCGAAGACCTGATATGTACTCATCGAAGAAGGCAGGCAACCGGATCGCCCAGCTCGCCGTGGCCGCCGCCGCGCTGACCGCCCTCGCGTGGCCGGGCGCGGGCGTCGCTTCCGCCGACGGCGGAAGCTGGATCGTCACCTACTGCCGGGGCGCGAGCCCCTTCCTCGTCGACTTCCCGTACTCGGGCCAGGTGATCGCCTCCCAGTACCGGACCTCCGGCGTCCCGAACTTCACCATCCACGCGGGCGGCAGCGCCTGGGGCGGCTACAACACCGACGTCACCCTGAACTGGACCAACCTCACCACGGGGGCCTCGGGCTCGGAAACCCGCGGCGGCTCCGTGGGATTCGTGCTCGGCAACGGCAGCACTCTCTACTTCGACCCGCCCACCGGCCCCGGCGCCGTCCGCACCGATTTCGTGGTCCGCAACAGCGGCCCGGTCCCCCAGGAGACCACCTGCTCGGGCACCTCCGAGATCTGGTGACCCGCTCGCGGCCGGCCTCGCCTCCCGAGGGCCGGCCGCACCCCGGGCAACACGCACCCCGGGACTGGCCGCCGCCCTTGGAGCGGTAGAGATCCCTGCCGAGTGTCCGTCAACGCTGCGGGCGACGCGCACCCGAGGACCGATCGACCGGCTTCTCCGGAGCGATCGAGGCCGTCACCGAAGTGTCCGTTCGCGCTGCGGGGACACGCCCTGGGATCGGCCACCCCGCGAGCGGTCGACAGCGTCATCGAGTGTCCGTTCGCGCCGACGGTCGGCCGTGGTGGTGGGATGCCGCGCGAGATCGTGCGCGTTCGGCCGTGATCGGCGACTTCGGGCGCGGCAGGGGTGAAGATCGGAAGATGACGACGAGTTCGGAGCACACGCTGTGGACGGTCGACGGACTGCTCGCGCTGTTCGACGTGACCCCGGCCGGTGACGGTCGCTACCTCGCCGAGACGGGTCTGGCCGGCGAGCAGGACCGGCAGGTGGTCGAGGGGACGCAGGTGCTCGCGCAGGCGATCGTCGCCGCGGCGCGACGTCTGGAGGGCAAGTCGATCCGGTCGGCCCGGGCGGTGTTCGCGCGGGCGGTGCTCGTCGGGCAACCGGTCGAACTCGACATCGACGTCGTGCACGAGGGCCGGTCGATGGCGACGGCGGTGATCACCGCCGCGCAGGGCGGCAAACGCTGCGTGGTGGTCACCGTGCTCGCCGACGTGCCGACCGCCGACGTGATCCGCCACCACCTCGCGCGCCCCGAGATCGGTACTCCCGCCACCGCGAACGACGCGGTGATGCCGATGGCGGGCAGACAGGTCCGACTCGTCGGGGTGACCGACGTGAACAGCCCCGACGAGGTCGGGCCGCCCGAACTGCACGCCTGGCTGCACTACGATCCGATCCCCGCCCGCGACGAGCTCGCCAAAGCGCTGCTCGCGTATTTCACCGGGCACCTGGGCATTTCGACCACGATGCGCGCGCATCCCGGAATCGGCACGGCCCAAGCGCATCTCACGGTCTCCACCGCCCCGGTGACGGTCGACGTCACCTTCCACGAACCCGTCGCCTGGGACGGCTGGCTGCTCTACACCCACGAGAGCACGCAGGTCGGCGCGGGAATGTCCTACGTGCGCGGCACGATCCACACCGAGCGGGGCGAGTTGCTGGCCTCCTTCGCCCAAGAGGGACTGATCCGCCCGCTGCGCCGCAGCGATACCGCGATCGATGAGAGGGCGCGCCTGTAGCGGGCGCCACGACCACAGGAGACCGACGATGAGCCTGTTCGCCGGACACGGACCACTCGGGGCGGACCCCGCGGGCCGGTTCACCCCGCCGCTACCCGCCGAGACGGTGTTCGTCGAACCCCATCCGCGTCGGGTGCGGGCGGTGCGCGGCGGACAGGTCGTCCTCGACACCGAGCACGTGCTGCTGGTGCATCGCCGCGACAGTCCGCTCACCTACGCCTTCCCCGCCGACCTCGTCGCGGACCTGCCGAGCGAGCCCGTCCCGGAGGCCCCCGGCTACGTGAGCGTGCCGTGGGACGCCGTCGACACCTGGTCGGAGGAGGGACGGCGGCTCGTGCACTACCCGCCCAACCCGTACCACCGGGTCGACTGCCGACCGACCACGCGGCGACTGCGCGTCGAGGTCGCGGGCACACCGCTGGTCGACACCAGCGACACGATCATCCTGTTCGAGACCTCCCTGGCGCCGCGACTCTACGTCGCGCCGTCGCTGGTGCGCACCGAGGTGCTGCGGCCGTCGAGCGCCACCAGCTACTGCAATTACAAAGGCGTGGCGACGTATTGGACGGCGGTGCTCGAGAACTCGACCGTCGAGGACATCGCCTGGACCTACCAGAACCCCTACCCGGAGAGTTCCGCGATCAAGGGCTATCTCGCCTTCGACACCACCAAGGTCGACGTGCTCGCCGAACTCCCCGGCGCCCATCGCTGAACGGTTGCCGGCCGTTTCCCAGCCGCCTGCCGGGGTTTCGGCAGGTTCACCGAGCAGCATCGTGGTCGTCGGAGAGACCGACGGTAGGAGCACCGCGATGCGCGGGTCGAAGGAGACGATGGTGAAGAGCGTGAAATCGATGATGGCGAAGGCGGCGGTCGCGGGCGGAATCGGCCTGGCCGTTCTCGGCGTGGGGGCGGGCGTCGCGAGCGCCGACCCCGGTCACGGCGGTGACGACCGCGGCCGGTCCCAGCAGCAACCCGGCCGCGATCAGGCCGGCGACCGCCAGGACCATCAGGGTCCGCAGCGGCAGGGCCACGGCTTCTGGATCTTCGACCGGTGGATCCCGCTGCCCTGGTGACGGACCGCTCGGCCGGTGGCGCGCGCGGCGCCACCGGTCAGGAGATGCGCGCGAGGACGCCCAGGCCCGCTACCGGTTCGGCCGACCAGTACTGCTCCGGGATGCCCACGGCGCGAGCGCGATCCGAGGACAGCGCCCGCGCCTTGAACGCGCGGGCCGCGCGACTGGCCTCGCGGTGATGCGCGGTCGGGGCGTCGGTCGGTGCATCGGGTCCCCACCAGATGACATCGGCCCGCCTGTCGCGATCCATGGCGGAGTAGGCGGCGCGCACCCGCTGGTCGCGGTCGAACAGGTCCGTCGACAGGGCGAAGACGTCGAAGGCCGTCGCGCGGAAGACGGGGTCCGCGATCGCGTCGAGGTCGAGCGACACAGCGCCGAGCACGGCCAGTGCCCGCTCGTCGCCGCGTTCGGTGACGACCACGGTGACCTCCCAGCCCGCCAGCGCCGCGTCGAACATCCATCCGCCCAGTCCGTCGACCGCGTCCGCGGCGCTGGTCGCGAGCAGCGCCATCCGGCGGCGCAGCGGATACCGGCGGGCATTGGCCGCCCAGCGCGCCACCGAGTGGCGCTCGACCGGACGGGAGACAGAAGCGGCGGGAAGTCGTGGCATGAATGCGAACCGTCCTAACTGAAACGCGCCGAACAAACAGAGCACGCCGGTCCCCGCACCACCACTCCTGTTCGCTGCGTCCGGGACTTCGGCGGACCGACCGTTCGCCACAGTAACCCAGTTATCTGCCCCCGGGGCCGCAATCGCGCGCTCACTCGGTGACGGATATACAGAAATCTCCCCCCACCACTGGGACCTCTCACATCACATTGTCGGACGGTGGCGGGCGTCGCTCTGTTTCCGTGGCAGGTGTTCGCCGGGGCCGGGGGGAATGGGGACATGGTTCTGGCCGCCGCTGTGCACCGTGCTCGGTCATCTCGCGTACGGAATTCGTCTTCGTGCGAGAACGTGATCTTTCGCGTCGGTTCGCTCGAGTGATGGTTGCGCGCGATCTCCGTCGTGGCGGTGGCCCGGCGGAGCTTCATTCGGGGCGCGGCACCTCTCGCTCCCATCGCAGGCGGCGTTCGGCGTCGGTCTGGTCCCACCACGGCGTACCACGTTCGCCGAGTGCGACTTTCGCGGCCTGCACACCGTCGCGCGCGGACCGCGCGCCGTCGGTGCGGCGCACTTCGCGACGCCACGCCATGAGGATCGAGCGGAGTTCCGCGCGGCGGTCCTCGGGGATGAGCGGATCGGTCGCGCGCCATCGCCGGCCGTTCACGATGATGTAGCGGCCGTCCTCGGTGTGTCGGACATCCTCACCCATGGGGTGCCGACGCGGGGAGGTGTCGGCCTCGTGCGTTGTCCATGTGCCGGATTCCAGGGTGACCCGAGCGCGGATCTCGGGACCGTCACCGGGGCGCGGTGGTTCGGGCGGGTCCCGCCAGGGCGAGATAGGCGCGGTGCCAGAGCCATTCCAGCGGGCCGCGGGCGAAGCGGCGCGACCAGATCCGTGTTCCGGCGATCAGCGCGGCGACGATGGCGAGATAGAGCGCGACCGTCACGGGAACGACCGTGGACCCGTCGAGTTCGTCGGCCAGCCCGAGTCCCCATCCGTAGCAGAGCGCGCCCGCGAGAGCGTTCTGGAAGACGTAGCAGCTCAATGCCATTCGTCCGATCGGGGCGAGTGATCGTCCGAGTCGGCCCGGTTCGCGACCGTCCGCCCAGTAGCCCGCGATCCAGGCCAGGATGCCCGCCGCGACGAGTGGCGCGAATCCGTAGCGGCCGAGGATCAGTCCTGATGCTCCGCCGAACAGGCCGGCGGCCAGATCCAGCGGGAGTGCGAGGCCGAACCCGACGATCATCAGGCGTCGACGCAGTAGCGCGCCCGCGGGTTCGAGGATTCCGGCGCGCAGCAGTGCCGCGCCGCCGAGGAACAGGGCGATCGACATCGGGAGGATGAGGACCACTTCCGCGCGGAACGCGGGCAGGTGTTCGGTGCGGAAGACGACGAGGTCCAGGAACGAACCGTCGGCGTAGGGGTTGGGGTCCAGGGGGCGTCCGCCTCGGGGTGGCGCGGTACTCAGCGCCCAGACCAACAGCGCGAGCAGAGCGAGGTGGATGGCCGCCGCCAAGCCGAGGGCGACGAACTGGCGGCGGAGTCGCATGGTCAACAGATAGGCGACGATCAAGCCGGTCACCGCGTAGCCCATGAGCACGTCGAATTCGGCGAAGAGGAAGTAGTTGAGCAGGCCGTCGAGGAACAGCAGCGCGGCCCGCCAGGGATACCGACCCGGCCACCCGTGGTCGCGCCGCCGCGCCGACCGCTGCTGGATGGCCAGTCCGATGCCGAACATGAGGGTCAGCAGGCCGAGGAATTTGCCCTGTGCCAGTTGCTGGAGCACCGCTTCGACGGCCGACCAGGCCCCGGTCGCCCGGTGGGTTCCTTCCAGATAGCCCACCAGCCCTTCGGCATTGGTGAAGATCCAGATGTTGGTCGCGAGCGTGCCGAGGATCGCGACGCCGCGCGCCACGTCCAGACCGTGATGTCTGCTGCTGCTCATGGGCGCTCCCCGCTCTGCTCGTCCCTTGTGTTAGCGCGAGCGTGTTACCAAGACTCGCGTTCAAAGTAGCACAGGTGGGCTACCATGACGCGGTGCCCAGGCTCATCGACCAGTCCGCCCGTCGCGCCGAGATCGCCGAGGCGCTGTGGCGGATCGTGCTGCGCGACGGCGCGAGCGGCATCTCGATCCGGGAGGTGGCCGCCGAGGCCGGAATCGCCACCGGCTCACTGCGTCACGTCTTCGCGACGAAAGAGGATCTGCTCGATTTCTCGATGCGCCTGGTCTACGAACGCGCGGCCGAGCGCATCGCCGCGCACGCGGGAATCGCCGAGCCGATGGCGCGGGCGGAAGCGATGCTCGCCGAAGTGATCCCGCTCGACGACGAACGCCGTGTCGAGATGCGCGTGAACCTGGCGCTGATCACCGAATCCGTCGCGCATCCTCGACTCGCGCAGGCCGCCGCGCAAGCGCACGACGGTCTGCGGGCGCTGTGCCGTCGAACGGTGCTCGATCTCCTCGGCGACGGCCCGCGCGTCGCCGAACGCGACATCGACTACGAGGCAGTGCGATTGCACGCGCTCATCGACGGTCTCGCGATGCACCTGCTGCTCACCGCGACCGAGTCGCCCGCCGCGGTACGCCGCCTGGTCCGCACCCACCTCGAGGGTCTGATGGGTTAGCCGCCGTTCGAAATACCGCTGCGGAACAGGATGATTCGCGCTCAGGTGTGGAGCGGGGGAGCGCTCGTCGTGGATTCGGCGTAGCGTCGGGCCAGGGTGCGCAGGTGCTCCACCAGTTCCGGCGGCTCATCGACGCGGAAGTCCATCATCAGCATGCTCAGGTAGACGGCGATGGTCTCGAGGGCGTCCGCGCCGGTGAGCAGGGTGCAGGTGTGCTCGTCGACCGGTTCCACGACGCCGACGGCCGGATTGATGCGCTCGATCACCGTCCGGGCGGGTGCGAGGACCGTGACCCGCGCCTGGACCTTCCATCCCGCGCCTGCGATGTCGCGCATGACGAAGGCGACCGGATCGTCACCGGGCAGTGTGCGCGCGGCGAAACGTCGGTGCGCGGGTCGCGCGGTCGCGATGCCCGCCACACCGAGGGCCCGCCAGGTGTGGGTGTCGAGCAGGTAGGCGGCCAGATACCAGCGGCGCTGCCAGTTGATCAACTGGTAGGGCTCGACCTCGGTCTCCTCGGCGTCGGCGACGCGGATTCGTACGGTCGCGCGGTCGCGGATGGCGTTGGCCAGGGTCAGCAGCACCTCGGCGGTCACCGGCGCGTCGGGCTCGCGCGACCCGGTGGTGGCGGGCCCGATCTCCGTCGCGGCGCGCAGCGCGGTCACCTTGTGCTGCAACCGTTTCGGCAGGATCGATTCGAGTTTGGTCAGTGCCCGCCGCACCGGGGCGCGGATGTCGGCGAGGCCGGTGGCGCCGTCCTCGGCGAGTCCGACCGCCACCGCGACCGCCACGGCCTCCTCGTCGTCGAGCAGCAACGGCGGCATGGTCGAGCCGCGTCCCAGGCGATAGCCGCCGGTTGAACCACGGGCGGCGTGCACCGGGTAACCGAGTTCGCGCAGGCGTTGTACGTCGGCGCGCAGGGTGCGGTCGGTGACGCCGAGTCGCTCGGCGAGTTCGCGTCCGGAATAGGACCGGTCCTGCAACAGCGACAGCAATCGCAACACCCGGGTTGTGGTCTGCGCCACAGTGCACCTCGAATCCATTAGGAAGGAAACCAGCCTAATGGCCGCATAGGCTCGTGTCATCGAGAAGCCGAGAACACCGGAAAGGCCCTGATATGACCACCATTTCCCCGCTGTCCACCGTCTGGCGCACCGTCCTCGCCGACTCCTACCGGGCGCTGTCGCAGACCGTCGCCGTCGTGCGGCCCGACCAGTGGACGCTGCCGACGCCCTGCGCCCGGTGGAATGTCACGCAGGTGATCCAGCACGCCGCGGGCGACCAACTCGCCTACGCCGCCGCGCTCGGCCTCGGCGCGGGACCCGCCTACGACCCGTTCGATCCCTCCGGCAGCATCGAGGGCACTTCCCCCGCCGACCTGGTCCGCGACGCACTCGAACTCACCGCCACCGCCTGGGCGACCGTCGCGGACACCACCGCGACCGTGCCCACCCCGCTGCCGCACGGCGACCTGCCGACCGCCGTCGCCGCCGTCCTGAGCGCCCTCGACGCCGCCGTGCACGCGTGGGACATCGCCGTCGCCACCGGCAACCCGTCCCCGCTGACCGAGGACCTGTCGACCCACCTGCTCACCGCCGCCCGCACCGTCGCCGCGGCCCCCGGCGGCGGCGAAGCCGAGATCGTGGAACCGCTGCGCCGCTGGGGCGCCTACGCCGAGATCCTCGACCCCGAATCCGGCGACGGCCCGACCGAACACCTCCTGCGTTACCTCGGCCGCGACCCGCGGGTGGCATGAGTGTTGTCGCCCAACGGATTACGGGGACGTTGGGCGCGGATCACACGGTCATGTGATACCCGGGCGCGGCCCCGTGGCGGCCCTGCCGGGGCGGCGATGGAACAATCACGAGCGGCAGTGGGGCCGACAGCGAGGGATTCGGGGGGCGTACTGATGTCGAGTGGCGTCGCGAGATTCGTGTGGGCGGCGGCGGTCACGGTCGCGGCCGTGCTCTACTTCTGCGGCGTCCTCAACCTGGGGTGGCGTCTCGGGCAACTCGTGGACAACGAGGCCGTGGCGATGCTGTCCTTCCCGGCGAGCATTCTCCTCGCGTTGATGTCGTGGCCGCTGCTTTTGCGCGCGGCCTGGCGTGCGCGACGGGGATATCTCCGACGGACAGCCACGGCGGTGACCGGAACGGTCGTGGCCTCGAGCCACCGGAAGGTCTGGCGAAGCAGTGCGTTCGATCTGCATTCGGTGCGGATCGAGGTCGCGTTCGCCCACCCGACGACCGGCGCGAACCACCGCCTGTCGAAGGACTTCGCGTTCACGCAGTTCCGTGCGCGCCGGGCAAGAGAGTTGCACGCTCGATCCGCGCCGGGCGCCTCGGTGCCGATACTGGTACACGGCCCGACCGCGGCCCTCGACATCCCGCAGCGTCCGGCTTGCCTCGACATCTGGTGACTGCGGGAATAACGCTGGGGGACACGGTGTTCGAAGGCCCATGCCGAAACCTTTCACCGAAGCCGAGAGCCAGGAATTCCTCGCGGGCAAGCATGTCGCGGTATTGGCCGTGGCGGCTTCCGATGGACGTCCGCCGGTGGCCGTCCCGATCTGGTACGACTACGCCCCGGGCGGTGACATCAGGATCAATACCGGTAGCGGGCATCGCAAGACCCGGCTGATCCGGGAGGCCGGGGCCGTGACGGTCACGGTGCAGCGCGAGGATCTGCCGTACCAGTACGTGACGGTGGAGGGCACGGTGGTCGACGCGCTCACGCCTTCGCCGCTGGATGCCCGCACCGCGATCGCGACCCGCTATCTCGGCCCGGACGGCGGCCGCGAGTTCACCGAGCACAGCGACGGCAGCGCCTCGGTGCTGTTCGTCATCCGGCCCGATCGGTGGGTCGGTCAGGATTTCTCCAGCGATCTGTGATCTGACGGGGGCGCCTGCATCCGGGTGATGTGGGCGCCCAATCCGTCGAGGATGCGGTCGATGCCGAAGGCGAGCGCCCCGACGCCGCCCGCGGCGGCCCCGGCTTCCGCGAACGCCGCGCTGGCCACGGGGTAGCGCTCGGCCGCCACTTCGCGCATCTGCGCCAGTTGCGCCGCGATCCGTTCCTGGAATTCCTGCGCTCCCGTCGCGACGACCTGTTGGACCAGGCTGCGCGCGTGCCCCGCCAGCAGGGCGATGGTGTCGAGCCGTTCGGCCGTGCTGAGTCCGGTGTCGGCCAGCGCCAGCAGCGCCAGCTCCATCCAGGCCATCTCGTTCGGCCCGATCGCTCGCGCGCCGACCGCCAGTTCCAGCCCCCACGGGTGCGCGCCGAACCGTTCGTGCAGCGTCTCGCACCAGCGGCGCAGCGGGGTGCGCCACGGCTCGTTCGCCTCGGGGTCGGGGGCGAGATCCGGGGGCGCGCCCAGCGCCGAGTCCAGCATCAGCGCGGTGAGTTCGGCTCGGCCGGGCACGTAGCGGTACAGCGACATCTTGGTGAAGCCGAGTCGTTCGGCCAGCCGCTGCATCGACAAGTTGGCGAGTCCGTCCGCGTCGGCGAGCGCGATGGCCTCCGCGACGATGCCGTCGAGTGTCAGCGCCGGTTTGGGGCCGCGTCTGGGTGGCCGCGGCACACCCCACAGCAGGTCGACGGTGGTCGGTGCCGCCATGGCCGAATCCTTTCCGCGCGCTCTTGACTCCGAAACTGTGTCTACCATACGCTGATTTGTGTCCGGCGGAAACAGAATCCACCGGACGCAGATAATTGGCTTCAGGAGGCCCTCGTGCGCACCAAGAACGTCCTCATCTCCGGCGCGGGCATCGCCGGCCCCGCGCTGGCCCATTGGCTCGACCGCTACGGCTTCACGGTGACGGTCGTCGAACGCGCCCCGGCGTTGCGTCCCGGCGGACAAGCCGTCGATTTCAAAGGCGCGACCCACCGGACCGTGCTCGAACGCATGGGCGTGTGGGAGCGGGTGTGCGCCCGCCGCACGGGAACCACCGACACCGTCTTCGTGGACGAGAACGGCGCGCGTCTGGCGTTCCTGTCCGGCGATTTCACCGGTGGCGACGTCGAGATCCCGCGCGGTGACCTGTCCCGGATCCTGTACGAGCTCACCGAAGAGCGCTGCGAGTACGTCTTCGGCGACGCCGTCGCCGCGCTGACCGACACCGGGGACGGCGTGCGGGTGGAATTCGAGCGCGGCGCCCCGCGCACCTTCGACCTGGTCTTCGGCGCGGACGGCATCCATTCGCGGGTGCGCCGCCTCGCCTTCGGCCCCGAACGCGACTTCGTCGAACATCTCGGCCACTACTACTGCGTGGCGGGAGCGAGTCCGTGGGAGGCGGCCTCGCGGGAACGGGTGACCGCCTTCGGCTACAACGCGCCGGGACGACTGGCGGTCAGCGGCGGGCCGAAAGCGCAGCAGTTCTATCTCTTCGCCGGATCGGAGCGGGATTTCCCGCGCGAGGATCTCGCGGCCCAGCGCCGCTTGGTCGCCGACGCCTACGCGGGCCTGGGCTGGGAGATCCCGCGCATGCTGGCGGAGACGGCGACCGCCGACGACTTCCATCTGGACTCGCTCGGTCGGGTGCGCATGTCCGGCTACACCAGGGGACGCGTGGCGCTCGTCGGTGACTCCGCCTACGGAAACACCCTGGGCGGGTTCGGCACCGGCCTCGCCGTCGTCGGGGCGTATGTGCTCGCGGGTGAACTCGCAATGGCCGGTGGGGAGTACGCGGTCGCTTTCGCCGAGTACGACCGGATCATGCGCCGCTACGCCAGGATCGCCGGACGGAGCAACGCGGGCCGGTTCCTGGCTCCGAAAACGGCCCGCGGCATCGTATTCCGCAATCGTTTCCTCGGATCGCGGCTGTGGAAGCTCATGCTGAAGTACTCCGACGACGCGAGCACGGATATCGCGTTGCGCGACTATCCGGTTCCGGCCCCGCGCTGAGGCTCGTCGGGGGCGCGAGGTGTGCGGCGTTGGCCGCGCAGCGCCGGACCGACCCAGCGGCGGATGAACGCCTTCATCTCCTCCTGATCGCGCGGCGGCGTCGACGGGTACTGGAGCAGGGACAGGAACAGGCGCAACAGCACCTCGGCGAAATCGGCCACATCGTCGTCGTCGAATCCGAAACCGGCCCAGTCCACGGGCAGCCGATACATCGACTGCCTGCTCAGACTCAGCGCGTTGGTCGAGGTCGCGCCGCGGGCGAAGATGTCGGCCTCGCCGGTCTGCAACAGCAGTCCCACCGTGGGATCGGTCGGGACGTTGGTCAGCGCGAAGAACAGTGCCTCGATGATCGCGTCCTCGGGATCGGTGATCCCTTCGATGTGGGCCTCCACCCGATCGAGGAAGTCGTTGGTGCCCGCCTCGCCGACCGCGGCGAGCAACTCGAGGGCACTCGGGTAGTAGCGGTAGACGGTCTGCCGGGTGACCCCCAATTCGGCGGCGACATCCGACAGCGAGGTCTTGGCCGCCGACAGTCGCACGATGCACCGACGCGCGGCGGCGAGGATCCGTTCGCGCGCCTCGTCCTCGCTGCGCGGCGCGTCGCCCTGCCACCCACGAGCCCTCATGCGCTGGTCTCCTGTTCTCGGACGAGTGTGGCGTCCCGCTGGTGAACCACCGGCAAATCCGTGGCATCGACTGCTTGCGGACCCACCTGTGCGGGGACGGTCGGCGAGAGTGTGCTGGATATCGACTCGCCTCCACACCAGACATACATTAGGACGCGATTTGTATGATCGTCCAGACCCGCGGCGCCACGTCGGTGCGACTGCGCACGCCGGCCGTGGTGCGGGCCGACGACGCCGCCCGCCACCTCGTCGACCCGCGGATCGGCGCCGCGCTGGCCGGGGACCGGACCCGCGGCGGCCCGCTGGCCGACACCATCCGCGCATTCGCCGCCGCCGACATGAACCTGCGCGAAGCGGCCGACGCCCTGCGCATCCACCACAACACCGCCAAATACCGCCTCGGCCGCGTCCAGGAACTCACCGGTCGCAACGCCCGCAGCGTCAACGATCTGGTCGAACTCCTGGTCGCCATCGAACTGCACACCCCACCCGCCACCTAGGTGTTCGACACACTCTGTACAAGTGCGCTCCGGTGATGCGAGTATGACAAGCAATTCATCTCATTCATTCTCGTCTCGAACGATTGTCCGGGAGGTGCCGATGGGGCAGCAGGAATCCGCGCACATCCTGGTGGCGGGCGCGGGTCTGGCCGGATTGGCCACGGCGGTGTGGCTCGCGGAGGCAGGTCATCGGGTCACCCTGGTCGAGAAGCGGGGGCGGCTCGGCGGGCGCACCATCTCCTTCGAGGTGTCCGGCATCGAAGGCCGGGTCGACAACGGTCAACACCTGTTCGCGGGCTGCTACGACGCCTTGCTGCGCTACGTCGACACCATCGGCACGCGCGACGAGCTCCTTTGGGACACACCGCCTTTCGCGATCAAGACCGGGCCCGGCGAACTGCTGACCTTGCGCGCGCCGTCCTGGCTGCCGTCCGCGCTGCGCCGCGCTGTCGGATTGTCCTGGATGGTGTGGCCGCCCATTCCGTTGCGCGAACGCCCCGCCGCGCTGCGCACCTGGGCGCGGATCCTGCGCGCCTCGCGGCGTCCCACGCCGGAACTCGACGGTCTGACCGTCGACCGCTGGTTCAAGCAGATCGGCGCGCCGGAATCGTTGCGCGCGTTGGTACTCGACCAATTCGTCATCGGCCTGCTCAACGAGAGGACCGAGCGGGTGTCGGCCTCGATGTTCGTGCAGACCCTGCACTGGATCGGCAACCGGGCGCTGGCGGGCAACACCAGGGCCGGTGACGCGGTCTGGCCACGGGTGAGCCTGCACGAACTGTTCGTCGCGCCCGCCGAACGCTATCTGAAAGAGCGCGGCGGGGAGATTTTCGTCGGCAGCGGTGTCGGCGACATCGAGATCACCGACGACGGGCTCACCGGTGTCCGACTGTCCGACGGGCGCGTGATCGAGGTCGACGCGGCCGTGCTGGCGCTGCCGCCGTGGTCGCTGACGACGCTGCTCGATCGCGGACGTCTGGGGCAGTACGACCATTTCACGCCCGCGCGCAAGATCGAACCCGCGCCGATCTCGAGCGTCTACGTGTGGCTGGACCGTCCACTGCGGATGCGCAGGCTCGCGGAGAACCTGCGCGACACCACCATCGAATGGGTCTTCGACACCACGGGCATGCACGGTGAGAAGACCGAGGCGGGGCACTGCTATTCACTGGCCGTGAGCGCGTCGTGGGACGTCGTGCACCTGCCCAACGCCGAATTCACCGCGGCGGCACTGGAATCACTGGCCAAACACTATCCGGAGGTCGCCGAGGCCGAGGTGTTGCGCACCCACGTGATCCACCAACCGCAGGCGACGTTCTCCGCGCAACCCGGATTCGACGACCTGCGTCTGCCGCAGCGCACGCCGATCGAGGGCCTGTTCCTGGCCGGCGACTGGACCGACACCGGAATGCCCTCGACCATGGAAGCCGCCGTCGAGAGCGCGGTCCGCGCCGTGGACGCGGTGCGCGAATACCTGCGCGACCGCGTCCCGACCAGGACCGCCGACTAGCGGGCGCGGCGGCGGGTCGCCGTCGCCCGGTCATACCGTGCCCTCGAGTTCGGCCGCGCGCCGCAGGTCGTCGACCAGTTCCGGTCCGTCGACCCGTGCCGCGCGGACCCGGGCGAGCAGGTTGCGGGCCAGGTCCACTTCGCCGCGTCGGATCCCCACGTCGGCCCGCAACACCAGCAGTTTCACCAGTTGGACGGGGGTCGGTCGCTCATCGGTGCGCCCCAGGGCGCGGTCGAGGATCCGGACCGCCGCGTCCAGGTCCTGCTTGGAATCGGCGTACAGCGCACCCAGGTGCACGGCTCGCTCGAAGGTCGAGCGCGGCGCGGGCCGGTGCTCCTGGTCGTCGCTGATCCGCTGCGCGATCTGGAGGGTGTTCCCGCCGGGGTCGATCAGCAGGAACTGCCGCACCCCGTAGGTGGTGTCCTTCAGCGCACCGACCCGGGGGATACCTCCGGTGGGGACCGCGCCGAAGACCTCGGTCAACGCCTCGGTGAACACCGCGTACAGGTGGTCGACGTGGTCGGTGTCGACCAGACAGCCGTGCGTGCTCGCCGCCGGTTCGAAGGTCCGGTCCCCGTGGAAGTTCAGTTCGACCCCCCCGCGTCGCACGCTCAGGAACCGGTAGGGCTTGTCCTGGCGGTAGGTGATCTCGAACCCCAGCGCGGTGTAGAAGTCGGCTACCGGATCGATCGATCGGGCCCGCAACAGCGGAATCGTTTTCTCGGTCATCCACCCGACCGTAGGCAGCGCTCGGTGGCGTCGCACATAAGCGTGAGATGTCCGACTTTCGCTGGTGGAAAGCGAATCGGAGCTATCGGGAACGACCGGTGTCATCGGGCGGCGGCCCGGCCGCGCCCGATGCCGATAGGGTCAGGCGAAGAAGTCGAGTCGCTTCGCGGGTGTCACCTCGCTGTAGTGCGAGGCGTCGCCCGTGAGGGGCCTGCTGGGGGAGCCGTCGACGTTCACGGGGATGTCGCCGGCGAGGGTGATGCGGTGCAGTTCGCGTTCCTGGTCGCCGTAGTCCGCGATCCCGTAGTGCTGGGTGGCGCGGTTGTCCCAGATCGCGACGTCGCCGAGACGCCAGTGCCAGCGGAACGTGTTCTCCAGTCTGGTGATTCGCGCCTGCAACAACTGGAACAGGCTGTGGAACTCGGTGCTGCTCAGGTCGGGGAAGCTCTTCGCGAAATGGCCGAGCAGCAGGGCGCGTTCACCGGTTTCCGGATGCACCCGCACCACGGGGTGCAGCGTCTCGAATTCGGTGCTGGTGAATTCCTGGTACTGCGCGGGCTTGCCGCCGCGACCTCCGTCGAGGTGGTGCTGTTCGGTGAAGACGACCACTTTGTGGATCGCCAGGGCGAGCCGGATCGCTTCGACCTGCTCGGCGGGCAGATCCCCGCCGAGCCGTACTCCGCCGAGGCGCGCGCCGATGTGCTCACCGAGTCGGTCGACGGTGAGCCCGGCGTGGCGGTAGATCTTCGCGGCGGCCGCCTCGCGGTCCGCGCGGGTCTCGATCTGCGCGAGAGTCATTGTCGCTGTTCCTGTTCCGTCTGGATTTCGGAGGCCCGCGCTCACTCGCCGAGCAGGAAGTTGCCGATGTACTCCCGGACGCTGTCGCTGCTGGGCGGATGGAAACTCCCCGCGCGGACGTCGCGGTAGAGCCGCTCCAACTCGTTGCGGCGGTGGATGGAACCGCCGCCGCCGATCTCCAGGGCCAGATCCACGACCGTGCGCGCGGTGCGGGTGCCGCTCTCCTTCACGGCGAACAGCGCCAGCAGCAGGCGGTCGCCGAAGTCGTCGCCGCGGGCCAGGCGTTCGGTGATGTGATCGAGTTGCGCCGTGGCCGCCTCCAACGCCAATTCGGCCTCGGCCGCGTGGTAGCGCACATACGGTTTCCCGGCGACGGGGCGGTCGCCGAGGCTGAGCACGTTGCGGGTGCGCGCCGACTCGAGCGCGACGTCGACCGCGCGCCTGCCGATGCCGAGATAGACGTTGACCAGCGCGGGAATCGCCCACGGCAGGATCGAGGAGATGAACGGGCCGGGGGATTCGCCGCGTTCGTAGCTGTCGATCACGTGTTCCTCGGCGACGAACACGTTCGTCAACACGGTGTCGTGGCTCGCGGTCGCCCGCACGCCGAGGGTGTCCCAGGTCTCCACGGTGCGCACGCCTTCGCTGTGGCGCGGCACGAACGCGTGAATGATGCGCGGTTTGTCCGGGTCGCTCTCGTCGCGCGCGTGGATGCCCAGCCAGTCCCACGCGGGCGAGAGCGAGGTGAAGATCTTGTGCCCGGTGACGCGGTAGCCGCCCTCGACCCGCGTCGCGATCGTCGTGGAATCGTCGATGGCCAAGTCGTTTCCGCGCTCGCCGTGCCCGGCCGCGATGACCTTGCCCGCCGCGACCTCGTGCGCGAGCCAGTCCAGGGAACTGTCACCGGCGGCGATCCGGTCGGCCAGCGGGCCGGTCCAGTACAGGTGCATGTTGACGCCGAGCGCGGTGGCGGGCGCCCAGTAGGCCAGCGCGCGCTGGGCGCTGTTGAACTGCGGAAGCGTCCAGCCGAGACCGCCGTGGCTGACGGGAATGGCCGCACGCAGGTAGCCGATCTCCCGGAGTTCGTCGAGATCCTCGCTGAAGAAACGATTGTCGCGATCGTATTCCGGGGCGCGCCCGTGGAAACGACGCAGCAACTCTTCGGGCAGGACGCCGGGCGTCAGCACCTCCGCGACCGGTGGATCGATGGGCTCCACGGCGAGATCTGTCATGGTGCGGCTACTTTCGGGAAATGGGAAGGCCGTCGTGCGCCGCCCGGACCGTGGGCGACGCGGCAGGATCGACGGTAGGAGGGCGCGATGGCGGGCGGAAGACAATAAGTCAGCGAGAGTCCAACGCTGTCGCGACGGCACTGTCCGGCAACGCATCCCGGCCATCATGGCAACGGTCGTCCGCCGTGACGCCAGGTCCGGGCGCAGCGGGGCGGCCGCGGGAGATCCGTCGGGTCAGCGTGAGAATTCCGTACCGCGGAGCGGCATCGAGAACTGATCCGCGCTCAACGAGAATGCCCGCACCCTCCTGGACGGCGGAAACCACTCGAGGGCGGCGACAGCGACACCTGGCTGCACACCTACAACCACAGCGCCCTCGGCGGACGCCCGCCTGCCGGCCGCGTCCCCGACCTCTCAGGTCAGAACAGCTAGGTCTGTGCGGCGGCCCTGAGCAGGCTAGCCGTGGCGCGAATCGGAGGCAAACCAGGTCCGCGGCTGTTCCCGCGACCGTGCCGATCGACTGTGGGTCCGTATTCGTCCCGAGACGCGCGTTCGGCCCGCCTTCGAGGTACCTCGAAGGCGGGCCGAACCGGTACGCGGGGGTCCTACTGGCTGGGCTGGGGGACCTCGACGTGGCAATCGGCCTTCGGATTCGCGCCGAGGTAGTTGAGCGGTCCGGCGAGGATGGTGAGCGCGATGGTCCCGGTGCTCGCGCAGTTGGTCGGCGCGTCCTCGTAGTAGTCGCGCTGGGCTCCGGCGATGACGCCGATGAGGAGCCAGACGAGTACGATGACCCCGATCACGCTGGTGTTCCTGGAACCGCGGATCCGACGGCCGGTGGTGTGGGTTCGCATATCGACTCCTGAGTTGTGCCGACCGACCGTGGCGCTGACGGCGGCGGCCGTGTTTCCACGACCGTGGTGCAGCGCCGGCGTTCGTGCCGCTTCGAGCATGGGGCGGAGGGTGTTTCGCTGGTAGGCGCCCCTGGACTGGACATGGTCGGGTATGCCCGCTCCCCGCCCCCACAAACCCCTCTGTTTCAGGGCGTGGAGGTTCTGCGCGCGCGGGTCATCGGTCGCGCGGTGTCGGCCGACTTCGCGCGGACGGCGCGCACGAGATCGCCAGTGTGGTGGGGATGGTGCTGAACCACCGCTGGTAGTCGGTCCACTCGGCCGGCGGGATGTCGGTGTGCGGCAACGACGGCGGCTCGTGGATACCGGTGATGACCAACCCGTTCGCGATCGCGAGTTCGGCGTACCAGGACAGCGGGCGGTGGTAGTGGCGGTGGCCGCCGAACGATTCGATCCACCGTGTCTCCGGAGCCAGGTACCCGGTGACCTTCCGGTAGCGCTCCCCGTCGGGCCCTTCGTCGACGATGTCGCGGCTGAAGAAGGCCGGATGCAGGATCGAGAAGACGAACACGCCTCCGTCGCGCAGCGAACCGGCTACATCGGCGAACAAACGGTCCAGAACCGGGACGTCCATCAGCACCATGTGCGCCACGACCCGGTCGAATCGGCGCGCCGGGTCGGGCAGACCGAGCGTGAGGTCGTGCCCGCGGAATTCGATGTCGGGATACCGTGCTCGCGCGATCGCCAGCAGTCCGTCGCTACCGTCGATTCCCGTCACACGCGCCCCGGCCTGCCGCATCCGCTCCGCCAACCACCCGTGCCCACACCCGAGATCCAAGACGTCCAGACCGGAGACGTCGCCGAATTCGCCCCACAGGAACCCGTGAATCCGCCGATAGAAGCTGTCGCCCGGACCTGACACCGTCGCGGCATAGCTGTCGGCCACCGCGTCCCACAGTCGCAGATCCTCGGAACCATTCGTCACCCGAGAATCATGCCGGATCAGGCGACCAGGTCGTCGGGTTCGAAGGGGGCGAAGAAGACGCTCATGCCGTGGGGGGCGAGGGCGGTGCCGAGGGCGGTGAAGTCGAAGTGGTGGCGGGAGGCGGTGGCGACGGGGCGCAGCGCAACCAGCGTGGGATCGATGCCGTTGGGAAGCAGGCTGGTTCGGAGAAAGAGTTCGACGCAGTGGCGCAGGAAGTTGCGGCGCAGGGAATCGCGGGCCGCGCGGTCGTGGTCGCCGTCGTCGGCCGGCCACGCCGGCGTGGTCAGGTAGGTAGGGGATTCGCGCAGGTGGTCGCGTACTGGGTGAGCATGCGGCCCGCCGGAGCCCGCGGACCGCGAGGCGCGATCAGTCGGCGGAGATCAGGGTTTCGAGCAATTGGAAGCTGTCGTGTGCGGTGACACCGGCCACGGCCCGTTCCACTCCCACCCGCGACACCTCGAACGGTTGCATGCGTTCGCCCGCCTCGGCGGTGCACACGGCCGCGAGGAACAGTTCGGTCAGCGCCGCGCGGTAGAGCGTCCACTGCCGGTCGACATCCACCGGGATGCCCGCCGCCGCGAGTCGATCGGTGTAGCGCTGGACCAGCCCGCGCTCGATCGCGCGCAACAGGTCGGGTTCGACCGAGGCGCAGGCGAAGTAGGCCACATCGCGGATGCCGACGCCGCCGGAGGCGACCTGCCAGTCCAGGAATCCGGGGCCGGTGGGTTCGAAGAACAGGTTGCCCAGGTGGGGGTCACCGTGGGTCAGGGTGCGGGGTTGCCGCGCCCAGAAGGCGTCGATGTCGCCGCTGCGCAGGTAGAAGATCCGGCATCGGCGGGCGGTGTCCGAGGGAATGAGGTCGGCGGTGTGGCCGGTGATGCGGGCCAGGAAGCGGCGGCGCACCAGATCGCCGACCCGGATCTCGGTGGGGGAGCGGTGGGCCAGCGGACGCAGATCGGTGTCGAAACGGGCGCTGTCCCAGAACTGTCCGTGCAGATCGGCGAAGGCGTCGACGACCGCTTCGGCCTCGGCGCGCGTCACCGAGTCCACGACGGTGCGGAATTCGGCGGTGGGCGAGAGGTCTTCGAGCACCAGGACGCTGCGCCTGCGCCGCGTCTCGTACCGCGCCACGTGGCAGCGCGGCACCCGCACCGGAGGCTGTTCGCCCAGCGCCCGGTAGGCGAGGATTTCGCGGGCGCCGAGACGGAAGATGTTCATCAGCACGTGCTGGAGGTAGTCGCGCGGAAGCATTTTCAAGAACAGCTGTCGCGGTGCTCCGGTGTCGCCGTCCACTTCGATGCGAGCCCGCGCGGCGGTGCCGGAGTGCTGTGTCAGCACCCTTACGGCGGTGATCGTGCCGGGCGGCAGTCGCAGTGCCGAGTCCAGCCACGCCGGGGTCACTTCGTGGACGTGGCGGGGGAGGTCCGCGCCGAAGGGGATCGCGCGATCCAACCCCGCTCGGAGCGCTTCCTGGGTGGCCATCGCGAGACCCGATACGGTCAGCACTGTCTGCGGCGTCATGACGCCCTTTCGTGATCGGTGGCGGCGCCGTCAGTCGTGACGGTCGCCGGAAGCGTTCGGGGCGTGCGGTGTTCGGGGTTCGAGGCCGCGCAGGACGGTGGTCAGGTAGCTGTCGAGGACCGAGGCGCGCAGCGCCCGGGCGTCGGTGGTCGTGGTGAGCAGGCCGTAGAGGCCGAGCAGGAAGAACACCGCGCTGTGGTAGGGGTCCACCGCGAGTTCGGCCTCACCGGATTCGCCCGCGCGCTCGATGATCCCGGCCACCAGCACGATCACCGGATGTTCGCGCCATTCGTCGGTGAGCGGGCGGGTCGGGGAGAAGTGCACCGCGAGCAGATCCTTGAACAGGAGTTTGCCCAGTCGCTGTTCCAATGCGACGACGAGGGCGATCGTCTCGGCCAGCGCGGACGCCAGATCGCGCGGCGTGCGCAGGAATTCGGCGAGTTCGCGCGCGACGCGCGCCTCCTCGCTCGCCTCGAGTTCGAGCAGGACGTGTTCCTTGGTCGGGAAGTGGAAGTAGAAGGTGCCCCGCGCGACCTTCGCCTCGGCGACGATCGCGGCCAGATCGGCCTCGGCCATCCCGGTGCGCCGATACTCCGCGACCGCCGCGTCGAGCACCCGCTGCCTGGTCTCCAGGCGCTGCGCCTCCCGCCCGCGCGGTCGCTGCCGGATCTCGCTCATGCTCCGACTCCAGTCGATCGCACTGACATTTGTCAACCGTGCGGGGTGGCCGGAGCGGGGTCCGCGCCGTCGGCCCGTTGGGCGAGCAGCGAGATCGTGATCCGCCGCACGAGTTGGGCTTCGGTGTCCGCATCGGTCGGCCACAGCAGCAGCGACAGGATGGAGCGGATCAGCCAGACCGCCGTCACCGGGTCGCGGGGCGAGATCTCGGCCAACTCCGAGGCGACCCCGATCAACGCGGGCGACTGCGCGACCGCGGTCGCCGTGCGCGCGCTGTGGCCGGACCGGATGAAGGCCATCACCACCGGGTCGGCGCGCACCTCCCGCAGCGCGACGGTGAGCGCCGTGGACAGCCGCTCGGCCCCGGCCAGACCGGTCAGCGAATCCTGGATGACGGCGAGCAGGCGACCCGCCGATCGCGCCAAGACGGTTTCGCGCAGGTGCGTCGCGCCGCCGGTGTGCCGGTAGACCGTGGCCCGCGAACAGTGTGCGTGGCGGGCGACGGCGTCGACATCGAAGGCGTCGAAGCCCTCGCGCACGATCAGATCCGCCGCCGTGGCGCTGGTGGTGGCCTCGATGGCCGCGCTCTACACCGCGCTGGCCCCGATCGCGGTGGCCACCGGGGCCGACCACACCCAGACGGCCTGGATCGTCGACAGCTACACCTTGGTGCTGGCCTGCCTGGTCCTGCCCGCGGGCGCGCTCGGCGACCGCTTCGGCCGCAGGTTGCTGCTGCTGGTCGGCCTGGTGATCTTCGCGGCGGCCTGATCGGCTTGGTCGGTTCCGGCGTGCTGTTGCGGTGGTGGGCTTGGCAGTCGGTGTTCATCGGCATGGCCGCGGTGGACCGATCCGGCGATCCTCGTCGGATTCGCGGTCACCGCGATCGCCGCCGGCCTGTTCGTCGTGGTGGAACGGCGGGTGCGCGAACCACTGCTGGGCCTGCTGCTCATCACCGGGCAGCGCCCCGAGGACGGCTACGCCGGTTTCCTCGCGGCGCTGCTGGTCCTCAGCGTCGGCCTCGGCCTCGCGGCCGCGCCCGCCACCGCCGCCATCATGAACGACAGCCCGGCCGACAACCACGGCGTGTCCGCGGCCGTCAACGACGCGGCGCGTGAGATCGGCGCGGCCATCGGCATCGCGATCAGCGGAACCGTGCTCGCCTCCGGCTACCGGGCGGGCATCGACCCGGTCCTGCCGCGTCTGCCCGAACCCGTGCGCGGCCCGGTATCCCATTCCCTGGCCGCCACCACCGAATTCGCCGCGCAGGCAGGCCCCCAGGCCGATCCCGTCCTGGACCTGGCCCGCGTCGCCTTCGTCGACGGCATGCACCGCGCCGCGATCGTACTGGCCTGCATCAGCTTCGCCGGGGCGATCCTGCTCGGCGTCTGGGCTCCGGGCCCGCGCCGACGCCCCTGAGATCGGCTTCCGTTGTGTCGAAGGCCCGGTCGAGGCGTTCGATCGGGCGTTCTGGTGTGCCACCGTTCTCCCCGCGCTGGCGATCCCGGTGTGTCTGCTCCTGCCCGGTCGTGCGCCGGTTCCGCGCCGACGGGTGGGCGTGCGCAACCCCTTGGGTGGGTTCTGCGCGGTCGTCGATTGCGGGATCGTTTAGTCAACGCCGACAACGGCACCCGAGCCTTAGGAAGACATCATGAGCAACCGGAACCGCCTCCGCACCTCCGCGATCGCCTGCGCCGCGACGATCGTGGCACTGGGCAGCGCCGTGATCGGCGGCGCCGTCGCGACCGCCGACGCGGGCGCGGAGGGAACTTTCCTCGAGCAGATCAGCCTGACCGACGCCACCCTGCCGGGGAAGACGCCCGCCGAGATGGTCACCGCGGGCTATGCGACCTGCGCCCATCTGCGCGGCGGCGTGACGGTGCTCGACGAGATCGCCGCGGTCGAGCAGGTGTACCAGTTCGGCCAGGGCACGCTGTTCGTCAGCGCGGCCACGACCAACCTGTGCCCGGATTTCGCGGGCTGATCCGACCACGCCGCAGGCGGTGAATCCGCCGGCCCGCGACCAATTGATTCGGTGGTGGCACAGCGTGATTCACCGCCTGCGCGGTTTCTGTCAGGCCGAGGCGTCGCTCGTGCCGACGAGTACCGCCCGCCCCAGCGTGTGCGGGATCATCGAGATGTTGAGCAGTGCGAGCCCCGCCCCCTCGGGCAGTTCCAGACGGTCCACCGACAGCGCCGTCACACAGACGAACAGACGGTGGATGCCGGTTCCGGGCGGCGGCGCGACACCCGAATAGGCCGCCTGCCCGAGATCGTTGGTCAGCGTGACGGCTCCGACCGGCAGATCGGCCCCTCCGCTCGCTCCCGCATCGCTTTCGATGCCCGCCGTGGTGGCGGGCACGTCCTTGACCGCCCAGTGCCAGAGTCCGCCCGGGATCGGCGCATCGGCGTCGAACGCGGTGACGACGAGGCTGCGGGTGCCCTCGGGCAGACCCGACCAGGCCAGCGCGGGCGAGCGATTCGCCCCGGTGTCGGTGTTGTAGCAGGCCGCGGGCAACGGTCCGCCGTTGTCGAAATCGTCGCTGCGCAAGTCGAACTCGGCGGCGGGAAAGGCCAGTGCGTAGGGCTGGTAGGTCACTGCGGGGTCCTCCTGGACGGTGGTTGATATACAGCGTCGCTGTATATCTCGGAAAAGTACAGCGAGGCTGTATAGTTTGTCCAGTGGACGATGCCGACTACTCCGTGGCCGACGCCGAGCGACTCCGTCTCGTCGTCGGACGGTTCGTGCGTTGCGTGAGAAGTGTCGACACGATGCCCGCGGGGCAAGCCGCGGTGCTCGGTCACCTGCGCCGGGACGGGCCGTTGGCGATCGTCGCGCTCGCGGACCGCGAAGGAGTCCGCCACCAGAGCATGGCCCGCACGGTGCGCCTGCTCGCGGACCAGGCCCTGGTGGACCTGCGTCCCGACCCCGCCGACAAGCGCCGCGTCCTGGTGGCCCTGTCGGAGGACGGCAGCGCGCGACTCGACGACGAACGAACCAGCCGAGCCGACTGGATCGCCCGCGCGGCCCGGTCGGAACTGACCGATCGAGAACGCGCGGTCCTCAGACGCTTCCCCGCGGTCCTGGAGAAACTCCTCGCCGACGAAAAGTGAATCGGGGCGCGTCGGCCGCGGGAGACCGATCCGGCCGTGGTCCGGAAAAGGGGCCGAGCCAACGCGTTCGCGCTCGATATCGCCTTCGAACGTCGGCTCGGCCCGAACTCGCGCGGCCTCCGATCGCGCAGTCCGGAGAGCCGGCGTGAAGTGCCTGCTGGTCAGGGAGTGACGGTTCCCCTCAGCACGGCTTCCAGATATTCGGGGGCGATCAACGTGCAGTAGTGCGTGCCCTTGAACTCGTCCGGGACGAGCGGAACGCTCGCCGGAACGAACAGTGATTTCGACGGCAGGTGCAGCACCCCCTCGGCGTCCACGGTGGCGACCGGGAACTCGGCCAGCCAGGCCGGTCCGGACAGCACCGGGGTGTCGGGGTCGACGACGATCCTGTCCGGCGGATACGGGGAGGTCGCCCGCTGGGTCTCGGTGAGCGTGCGCGCGACCAGGTCCAGCGTCGTCCGGGTGACGGTGGCGCAGTCGGCTTCGGGCCCGGCGATGTCGGGACCGTACTCGCGGGTGAGCCGATCGGCCGACGCGCCTTTGCAGCGCACCTGCTTAG
>NZ_BAGG01000251.1 GCF_000308695.1 Nocardia takedensis NBRC 100417
CGCGATCCGTGATTCCCTCGCCCAGAACGACGACACCGTCGCCCTGAGCTACCGTCGCTGAATCCCCGACCATGCACACCCGACCGGGAATTGTCGGCGGCTTCGTCCTGGCGGAGCCGCACACCGACCTGGACGACCACCTCGCCGCGGCGAAGACCCGCGACACCGAACTCGCCGCACCCTGCGGATGCGCGGCCAACCGGGGGTTCACCATCGGCACCGCCGAGTCCTACGCCGTCCTGGCCCTGGCGATCCGCCCGCGCGTCGAGATCCCCGACGAGATCGCCGATCTCGACGCCGCCCACCGCGACATGCGACGGGTCGAGGCGGTGTTCGCCGACCGTTTCGGGGCCTGCGCGCAGTCGCGCCTGGGCGTGCGGGGCGGCACGGTGGTCACCCCCGCGGCGGCGGGCAGCGGGTTCGACGGACTGGTCGCGGATCTGGCCGCCGATCCGCACGTGGAGGTCACCACGACCGTCGTGTTCGCCGATTCCACCCAGATCGCGCAGAGCGTCGACCGCGCCCACGAACTGCTCGACGTCGCCCTGCGGTTACGGCTGCGGCCCGGCCTCTACGGATTCGACGACCTGGCCCTGGAATACCAGCTCACCCGCCCCGGGCCCGGACGCGACCACCTCGAGGCCAAACTCGCCCCCCTGGGCGAACACGAGGAACTGTGGACCACACTGGCCTGCTACATGGCCAACGACTACAAGAGGCGTTGCACCGCAAGGGCTTTGAACGTGCACCCGAACACCGTCGACAACCGCCTCAAACGGATCGCCAAACTCACCGGCCTCGACCCCATGCAGCCCGAGGGCGCGTGGTGTCTGCGCTCGGCCCTGGTGATCCGCGCCTACCGCGACGGCGCGGTCCCGCCGCCGCCGTTGGCGCGCTCCGGCCACCCGATGAACACCGCCGTCGCCTCCTGAGCGGACGCGTCGCGGACAATCGCCGTATGCGAACGCGAGGCTCCCACAGACGCGATCCCGCCGGCTTCGACCGTCACCCGGCGGCATGAGCGTTCCCCGTGGCGTCGATCCCGCGCCGCCCTACGCGATCGCGCCCGGGTCACCGCAGGAACGCGCCCTGCGGCATGTCGCGGGGCTGTCCGAGGGCGGACCGCTCGACCCGGACGCGCGGCCCACGATGAACTTCCACCCCGACCGGTACGCGGCGGGCGTACCGATCCTGGAACGGATGGCCGCCGACGGCGTCTACCGCTCCCAGTTCGTCACCGGCACCGGCAACGGCGGACTCACCGCCCGCCCCGGCGGAGATCGCTGGCGCTGGGAGAGCGGGATGTTCGCCGGCGCCTACGACACGGCACCACACGACGAACGGCCCGTCTACGCGGCGCTGCACCACCGCCGCCAGAACATCGGCAGCGCGCCGCGCTTCGGCTCCGCGCACTTCCGGCTCACCGCCGCCACCCTCGCGCGCGCCACCTTCTGCTACCCCGACAGTTCCACCGACCCCACCGCTTTCGGGGTCGCGCACCGCTTCGCGCTGTTCGAGATGTCCGTCGCCGACGCCTTCGACCACCTCGACGACTACGTCGAAGCCCACATCCACGGACCGGTCCTGCTCGACCGCGACGTCGAAGCCCTCGTGCTGGACCCGTGCTACCGCGAAACTCCCGTGGCCGCGGCGGCCGCCCGATTGCCGTGCCCCGTGGAATGGCACGGCGGATTCCGGCTCACCGTCGACCGACTGCGCCTGCACCCCGAATTCCGCGGACCGCGCATCGTGGCGATCGGCGCGGAGATCGCCGTCGACGGCTTCCTCGATCCGGCGATCATCGGAGCCGCCGTGCGGACGGGGAACTACGACCCGCAGGATCTCAAGAAGGTGTGGCACCACCTGGCCCGGTTCGGCGCGCCGGATCGAACCTGATCAGGATGCGGTCGACTCCGTCGGCGTCCGCCCGCGACGCCATCCGCGCAGGCTCCGGTGCGCGGCGAACGCGCCGACCGTCGCGGTGACGCACCACACCGCGACGGCGGAGTAGGCCAGCGGAGCCGACAGGTCGCCGATGGACGCGCCGAGCGCGGTGTAGACGAAGGCGCGCGGCGCCGATCCGATGAACGATCCCACCGCCATCTGCCACAGCGGCACGCCGAACGCGCCGAAGACGTAGGAGGCGGGCGCGTCGGGGATGCCGGGAACGAAACGCTGGCCGACCACCGCCCAGAGCCCGCGCCGCCGGACCTGCTCGTCGACGCGGTCGGCCCGGTCGGGACCGAGCAGCGCGCGGGCGCTGGACCGTCCGGCCCGGCGACCGAGGAAGGCCGAGACGGTGGCGGTGCCGACCGTCGCGCCCAGGGTGACGAAGGTCCCCACCAGCGGCCCGAACAGCAACCCGCTGCCCGCGGCCAGGATCGGCCCCGGCACCAGCGCTGCCCCCAGCAGGGCCGAGGCGAGCACATACACCAGCGGCGCGGCGGGGCCGGTGGCCGCGATCATGTCGCGCACGGCCTCGATGTCGATGATCCGCTCGACCGCGACGAGATAGAACATCGTCAGCAGGAAGGCGGCGAACACTCCCAGCCGGACGATATGTCGCCGCCTGCTCTCGGGGGTGTATTCCGCATCGGACATGGTGCCCCGAATTCTGCCGTACCCGACCTCGGGCCCGCGTCGGCAGTGCGGTTCACCGATCCGCGGCCCACCGCGGTCGTGCGATCGCCCATTCACCTCGTGTGGGTATCCGACCAGGTCACGGCACTACCGTGCGGACGACACGCGTGAGTGGGCGGCGGCGCGCGGGCGGTGGCGTTTGGGTTCGGATCAGCCTGGGTACTAAACCGTGTTTCGGTCCGATTCGGCCCCGAAATTCCCCCGGACACCTTCACGGAAAATAGCCATCCGCCGCGACGCCCGTGCCGAATACGGGGTGATCGTGCCTCTCCGGCAGGGAAATCCGATCCGCGTCGCGCCCATCGCGCCACCGTCGGATCCCGGCGAACGGGGCCGATCGACTCAGGCCCGGGCACTCGTCCGGGCGCGACATCCGAGGAAAGAGAGCGAATAACAATGGGTGGTCTGCTCAGTGGTCTGGTCGGTGTGGTCGGCAACGTCGTGACGGGCCTGGCCAACGTGATCGGCAGCCTCGGCGGTCTGGTCTTCTGACCGAGCGCTCCGGTGCGGAGGCTCGCGAGCCCGCGCGGCTCGCGAGCTCTCCACCGAGGGAAATGTTGTCGCACAACCGTTTCGGTCGAGAGGAACGTCCATGCTGTTGAGCGTTCTCGGTCAACTCGTCGGCACGGTGCTCGATCTGGTGATCGGACTCGTGCTGTCCTAGCGAACCCTCCGATTCCCGGCCGCCGGGTGGTCCCGGCCCGCGTCACCCCGTGAACCGCGCACCCGGAGGTCAGGATGATTCGTGCCCGTCGGTCGCTGACACTCGTCGCGACCGTGACGGTCGCCGTCGCGCCGCTCGGGTTTCCCGCGAGCGCCGCCGCCGAGGAACATTCCTGCCCCGGCCTGTACGTGCTCGGCGTGCAGGGGACCGGCCAGTCCTCGCCGGATTCGCCCGCCACCGAGGACACCGGCCTGCTGGCCACCGTGCTCGGCCCGCTCGTCGAGCAAGCGGACGGTTCGATCGCCCGCGCCTACGTCCCGTACGCCGCGAGCTTCGGCGGCGCGTTCCCCGGCGCCACCGAGCCCTACTCGGATTCGGCCGAAGAAGGATTGGTCCGCCTGCGCGAGATGGCCGCCGCGGTACTGGACCGCTGCCCGGCCACCCAACTCGGGTTGATCGGCTATTCGCAAGGGGCGCACGTGGTCTCGATGTTCGCCAGTGAGGTCGGCCACGGCTCGCCCGCGGTGCCCGCCGACCGGGTCGCGGCCGTCGCGCTGCTCGCCGACCCCACCCGCGCGCCCGGCGCGCCCCTGTTCCCCGGCCTGCCCGGCCGCGACCATCCCGACCCCGCCCCCGGCACCACCGGCGCCGAACTCGGCGCGATCCCCGGCTTCGCCTCGCGCGCGCTGCCCGGCGGCGGCATCGGACCGCTGCGCGACATCGCCGCCGACTTCGGCGCGCTGACCGGTCGCGTCGCCTCCCTGTGCCTGCCCGGCGATCTCGCCTGCGACGCACCCGCCGACGCGCCGCTGCTGCACATGATCGTCACCATCCTCGGCCAAGCCGAACTGATGCCCTCCGACCCGATCGGCGTGCTGAACTCGATCTCGGAGAACCTCACCGCCACCTTGGCCCGCACCGCCGCCGCCATCGTCAACCAGGACCTGCGCGGCTACTCCCTCGGCACGCTGTCGCTGACCCCGCAGAAGCCGCTCAGCGTCCGGCTCGCCGAAGCCGCCGATCCGCGCGTCGACGCGGAAGCCGAAGCGCGCCAGGCGATCCTGAAACTCGGCACCAGCACGCTGAACACGCTGCTCGCCATCATCGGCGTCGCACTGAAGCCCGAAGAAGTGGCCGCGGTCGCCGCCGCCCCGACGGCCCTCGACGGCCTCGACCGCGCCGCCACCGCGCTGCTGGCCGGCATCCGCAGGCCGCTGCCCCGCCGCACCGTGTTCAACCTGGTCGCCACCACCTTCGACGCGCTCGGCCGACTCGGCGCCGACAACGCCGAACTGCTCGACCCCGCCCTGTGGTCGCGCTACGCCGACACCGTGCGCAGACACGGCGACTATCCGACCGCCGGCTACACCGCCGACGGCCGACCGGCGACCGGTCTGGTGTTGAGCTGGTTCGACGCCGTAGCCACCGATCTCGCCGTCCACCGCATCCCGCCCGCACCGTCGGCCACTGCCGTGCCGTCCAGCCCTGGGGAAACGCTCGGCTCTGTCGTGCCGTCCGGTCGTGCCGCACCGCTGAGTTCCGCCGGTCCGTCAGGATCCGACCTGGCTCACGGTTCCGCCGAAGCGCCCGGTTCCGCCGAACAACCCGGCGCGGAGGCCGAGACCGCGCCGGCGCTGTCGGGAGGCGATGCGCTGGACCGGGAGTCGGTATCGGTGCGGACCGATCTGGTCGTCACGGAGAATCCGGCGCGCGAGGAGGAACCCCGGTCCCCGCACGGATCGGGCGGTCTGGCGGCCTATCTCACCGGACTCGGCATCCTCGCGAGCCTGACCACCTGTTCGGTGGCGGCTCCGTGGCTGGCCCGGCGTCGGTGGTACCGCAACACCGTGCTCGCCCGCTATCGCGACGGTTAGCCGAGTCGTATCGCGCCGGGACGCAACGGGTGCCGTAGTCTCGAGCGGCCCCCGTACCCGTTCGAGGAGGTCAGGTGTCTTCCGGTCGTCGCATCCGTCGTTGGCTCACCGCGAGCCTGGCCGTCGCGCTGGCGATGGCCGCCTGTGTCAGCGCGGCCTCCGCCGCCGAGGACCAGCGGCCCAATGTCGTGCTCATCCTCGCCGACGACCTGGACTCGGTCACCACGCCCGTGTGGACGGCGATGCCGCGCACCGCGGCGCTGCTGCGCGACCGCGGGATGGAGTTCACCGACAGTTTCGCGCCGATGCCGATCTGCTGCGCGGCCCGATCCTCGCTGCTGACCGGACAGTACGGGCACAACACCGGGGTACTCACCAACGGCGGCGAGGTCGGCGGGTTCGAGGCGTTCCGCCGCAACGGCAACGAATCCCACACCATCGCGACCGCGCTGCACGACGCCGGCTACCGCACGGGCATGGCGGGTAAATACCTCAACGGTCTCGAGGAGGACCCGGCCCACATCCCGCCGGGCTGGGACGACTGGAACGCGGGCGTGAACAACTTCCTCTACGCGGGCTACAACTACACCCTCAACGAGAACGGCCGCTTCGTGAAATACGGGACGGAGCCGAAGGATTACCAGACCGACGTGGTCGCCGAGAAGTCGCGCCGGTTCATCGAGTCGGCCGCCGCCGCGGAGCAGCCGTTCTTCTGGTACGCCGCCTCCACGGCCCCGCACTTCCCGATGCCGCCCGCGCCCCGGCACATCGCCGACAGCCCGCCCACCGCCTCGCCCCGTTCGCCGAACTATCAGGAGGCCGACGTCTCCGACAAGCCGACCTGGTTGGTGGACACCCAGGTGGAGCGCGCGGCCACGATCACGGCCACCAACGACGCCGACTACACCTTCCGGCTCGGCGCGCTCAAAGCCTTGGACGAGATGGTGGCGGGCATCGTCGACACCCTCGCGCGCACCGGCGAACTCGACAACACCTACCTGATCTTCACCTCCGACAACGGCTACAGCCTCGGCGCGCACCGCCTCACCCAGAAGATGGCCCCGTACGAGGAGTCGCTGCGGGTGCCGCTGGTGGTGGCCGGGCCCGGGATCGCACCGGGCCGCACCGACGCGATGGCGTTGACCGTCGATCTGGCCCCGACCATCTTCGACTGGACCGGGGTCACCGCGCCCGCCGTCCAGGACGGTCGGTCGCTGGCGGGACCGCTGCGCGGCGACACCGGTTCCTGGCGCACCGATTTCGGCGCGGAGTACGGGGGAGCGGGCGCGCTAGGCCGCGACGGGATCGCCGAGGAACAGATCCCCGGCACCGAGACCCAGGCCATCTACGTCTTCGACATCCCGTCCTGGAGCGCGGTGCGCACCCGCGACTACCTCTACGTGCGCTGGTACGAACGCGAACGTCCGTTGGCCGAGCGCGAATACGAGCTCTACGACCTGCGCGCCGACCCCTATCAGCTGGGCAATCTGCTGGCCGCGCCGAACGGTCGCGCCGATCACGCCGCCACGCTCGCGGCGCTCGACGCGCGGCTCGAGGAGTTCACCGCGTGCGGTGGCGCGACCTGCGGCTGAGACCGTCGGCTCAGTGCGGTTCCCCGGAGACGGCGAAGCGCCGGCGGGTCCGGCCATCCCAGACCCCGGCCGTCAACGCCTCGTCGTATTCGCGTCGCAGGCGCGCCACCACCTCGGCCACCGCGTCGACCTGCTTCACCGCGCCGACGCCCTGACCCGCGCCCCAGATGTCGCGCCACGCCTTGGCCCCCATATTGCCGCCGGAACCGAAATTCATGGCGGAGGGATCGGATTCGGGCAGGGCGGCCGGGTCGAGACCGGCGGCGGTGATGCTGCCGTGCAGGTAGTTGCCGTGCACGCCGGTGAACAGGTTCGAATACACGATGTCCGCGGCCGTACTCTCCACCAGCATCCGCTTGTAGCCGTCGTCGGCGTTGGCCTCGTGGGTCGCGATGAACGCCGACCCGATGTAGGCCAGATCGGCGCCCGCGGCCTGCGCGGCCAGGATCGACCGGCCGTGCGCCACCGCCCCCGAGAGCAGCAGCGGACCGTCGAACCACTCGCGGATCTCCTGCACCAGCGCGAACGGCGAGGTCGTCCCCGCGTGTCCGCCCGCGCCCGCCGCGACCGCGATCACGCCGTCGGCGCCCTTGGCGATCGCCTTGCGGGCCTGCGCGTCGCTGATCACGTCGTGCAGCACGATGCCGCCGTAGGAATGCACCGCCTCGTTGACCTCCGGACGCGCGCCCAGGGAGGTGATCACGATCGGCACCTCGAACTCCACGCAGGCCCGCAGATCCGCCTCGAGGCGGTCGTTGGATCGGTGCACGATCTGGTTGACCGCGAACGGCGCGGTCGGCGACTCCGGGTGCTCGGCGGCGTGGCGGGCCAGATCCTCGGTCAGCTCGGTCAGCCATTCCCGCAGCAGCGCGGCCGGTCTGGCGTTGAGCGCCGGGAACGAGCCGATCACCCCGGCCTTGCACTGGGCGGCCACCAGACGTGGGTCGGAGATGATGAACAGCGGGGAAGCCACCACCGGCAGGGCGAGCGGGCCGGACAGGGCGGGAGGCAGGGTCATCGTCAACTTCCTTCTCGAACGTCCCACCCAGGGTAAGGGGGCCGCGCAGTGCGCTCACCAGCACATTCCCGGTACGGAGTCGTTCCCGTTGCATGCCGGGGCGGGCGCTGGGTATCCGCCCGCCGTGCCGAACCGCCAATGCGGGCACCGGGATTCGTAGCGGCGCCGAGGGGGGCCGATACCCTTCGAGTATCCGAACAGGAGGGACCCACCGATGCTGATCGTCACCGTCGACCCGGATCTGCCGCCCAGCGCGGCGGACGTGGTGTCGTGGATGGGTAGCTGGATCGACAACTACGCCATCCCCGGCGTCGCTGTCGCCGGCTTCCGACCCACGCCGGGACCGACCACCGCCTTCGCGGTGCTCACCCCGGAAGCGGCGGCGGTGATCGAAGTGGCGGGCGTGCGCCCCGAGATCGCCGGCGGCGTCATCACCGTCGAATCGCCCGAACCGTGGCGGCACGACCACTTCGACGGCGACCCGCTCGGCGCCGACGGCGTCGATCCCACCCACCAGGTGCGCGAAGGTCTCGCCGCCCTCGAACCCCTGATCGAGCGGCACAACCCTGGGCAGGGCACCGCCTCCGGCGTCGTGCTGCTCGTCCCGCCGCGCGGATCGACGGTCCGCCTCGATGTGGTCACCGCACCGCCCGGCTGTGACGTCGTCATCGGCCACGACGGCCTGCGCCTTTGGCTGCACCGTGCCACCCGCCGCCGCGAGCCGATCTGGACCGCCGAGCGGGTCCACGCCCTGCTCACCGACCTGAACCTCGGCGCGCAGGTGACCGTCGCGCAACTGCTCGACCAGGGGTTCGCCGCGGAAGCCGACTCCGGAGCGCGGCCCCCGTCCGACCCCGCCGCGTTGCCCGTCGCGGGTGTCGGCGCTCCTTCGCCCGGTGGCGCGTTCGCCGCGGGGGGTGGTGCGCCGCCGCCGGGTGCGGGGGTGCCCCCGCCACCCGGACCCGGAGCGCCGCCGACCGCAGGCCCGGGCATACCGCCGCCACCGGGGCCCGGCGGTGCGCCGGGGTACGGTTCCGGCGTTCCCGGCACCGGCGCACCGGAATTCGTTCCCGCGGCGGGCACCGCAGGCCCGGGGAGCGTGTCCGGTTCGGCAAATCCGCCCGGCCCTGGCGGTGGTCCTGGTGATGCGCAGGATTCCGGCGGTGCCCAGCGGGTTGGTGACGTGCGGAGTTCCGGTGACATGCCAGGTCGCGGCGGTGCGCCCGGATCGGGTGACGCTGCTGATCCGGGGGGAGCGTCCGGTCCGGGAGGCGTGACAGGTTCGGGTGGCGTGACGAATCCGGGTGGAGCGCCTGCTCCGGGGACTGCGCCTGGAACCGCGCCCGGCTCGCCCGCACCTCGGGAGCAGGGCGTGCCCGGGGAAGCGCCCGCGGTCGTGCCGGTGTCGTATTCCGGCACCGGAGGTTCGGCGGGCGAGGCAGGCGCGCAGCAGGGTTCCGCCGAATCCGGTTCGGCCGCTGCGTCGGGACAAGGCGACGCGGCGGCGTCCGGTCAACCGGGCGGGCCGGTTCCGGCCGGCACACCCCTCTCGGGTGCGGGTGCGGGTGCGGGTGCGGGTGCGGGTGCGCCACCTCTGCCTGCCGCGTCCGGTGCGCAGCCTCCGCCCGGCCCAGGCGCGCCGCCTCCGCCCGGGGCCGCGGGTGCTCCGCCTCCGGCGACCTCCGATCCCGGCGCGGATCGACCCGTAGCGGCTCCGGGAACCGTCCCGAATCCCGCCGCGGCTCCCGACCGCCTCCGTCCGGTGCCGCCGCCGCGCGGCAACGCCCCGCGCACGGTGCCGCCGCCGGTCTCGCAGGATTCGGCGGAAGCCCATGTCGCTCCGGGCGAACTGCCGGGGGCCGAGCCGGACCGTCCGAGCCGTTTTCCGCGCATCGCCCTGTTGGTCGCGGCCGCGGTGGTGCTCGTGGTCGTCGCCGTGATCGGCTTCGGTGTGTGGACGCTGCTCGGCCGGGGTGACGGCGATATCCCGGATCCGCCGGGCGATCAGGTCATCGAGACGTCGTTGACGCAAGAGCCCTCGCCCGCACCGCAACCCGAACCGCAACCGGCTCAGGAACCGGCGCCCCCGCCGCAACCCGAGCCCGCGCCGGCTCCCCGCCCGGAACCGCCTCCGCCGCCTGCCACCACGGCCCCGCGCGGTTGCTTCCCGTTCCAGACGAACTGTTGACCCTCGTGGACCGGGCGGCGAGATCCGCCCGGTCCACCCCGTCATCACAGCGGCGACGGATCGGGCCGTGTGGTCACCAGACCAGGCAGAAGGTGTGGCCGACGGGGTCGCGGTAGACGCGGAACTTGCCGTCGGTCTCGGCCTGGACGAGTGTCGCGCCGGCCGCGAGCACCTGTTTCTCGGCGGCGTCGACGTCCTCGACGAGGACATCGAGGTGGAATTGCTGGGAACCGGTGGTGTCCGGGAATCCCGGCGGCCGGTAGTCGGGGGCGATCTGGAAGGCGAAGCGCCGACCGGACGGGTCGGCGAGCACCACCCAATCGGGGTCGTCGGTGACGATGTCCCCGCCGATCAGCCGACCGTAGAATTCGGCCAGTTTCCGCGGTTCCGGACAGTCCAGCACGACGCTCTGCAAGGTTCCGATCCCGTTCTGCGACGCCATCTCGGCCTCCTCCCGTGCGGCGGCCCGCGGATCGCGATTCGACCGGGGCTCGCCGTCGACAACAGATCGGAAACGGCCTACCCGTCCCCGCCCGTCACGAAACCCCGGTTCACTCGTCCCGGCGAGCGCCCGGCGACGGAACGACGGTGAATTGCGTCGGTGCGGCGAAACCCCGTGCGGCGAAGGCTTTCTCGACCGCGGCCGAGATCGCGGGCACCGCGCCGGACGGCGCGACGGCGATGGCCGCCCCGCCGAATCCGCCGCCGGTCATCCTGGCTCCCAGCGCTCCCGCGGATCGGGCCGCTTCGACCGCGACGTCGAGTTCGGGCGCGGAGATCTCGAAGTCGTCGCGCATCGAGGTGTGCGAGGCGTCCAGGAGTGCGCCGATCGCGGCGGGTCCGTGTTCGCGCAGCGTGCGGACGGTGTCGAGGACGCGCTGGTCCTCGGTGACGACGTGCCGCACGCGCCGGAAGGTCTCCTCGTCGAGCACCTCGCGGGCGCGGTCCAGGTCGCTGACGTCCACGTCGCGCAGGGCGGGCACGCCCAGCGCGGCGGCCCCCGCTTCGCAGGAGGCGCGGCGTTCGCGGTAGCCGCCGGTGGCGTGTTCGTGACGGACGCCGGTGTCCAGGACGCGGACGACGAGGTCGGCCTCGGCGAAACCGAGGGTCACCACCTCGGCGGCGAGTGCGCGGCAGTCCAGGAACACCGCGGCGTCGTCGCGGCCGAGCAGCGACGCGCACTGGTCCATGATCCCGGTGGGTGCGCCGACGGCGTCGTTCTCGGCGCGCTGTCCGACCCGGGCCAGGGTCTTCCAGTCCAGGTCCGAACCCCACAGGTCGGTCAGGGCGATCGCGACGGCGTTCTCGATGGCGGCCGAGGAGGACAGTCCGGCCCCGACCGGGACCTCCGAATCCACGGCCAGGTCGACGCCGGACGCCGCCGCGAGGTCGACCCCGAATTCGCCGAGCGCCCAGGCGACGCCGAGCGGGTAGGCCGACCACCCGCGCAGGTGTCCGGCGGCGTGCGCCCGCGCGAGGTCCGCGACGGGCAGCGCGACGGATTCGGCGGCGAAGGTGCTCACTACCCGGAGGACGCCGTCGGTGCGCGGCGCGGCGGCGACCCGGGTGCGGCGGTCGATGGCGAAGGGCAGCACGAAACCGTCGTTGTAGTCGGTGTGTTCGCCGATCAGGTTGACCCGTCCCGGCGCGGACCACACGCCTTCGGGGAGGCGGCCGGTGAGTTCGGCGAACAGGTCGTGCACGCCGCTCATGCCTCGGCCACCGCCGCCGCGATCCGTGTCGCGGCGTCCTCGGGTGGGATGTCCCCGATCCACGCGCCCATCGCCGCCTCCGATCCCGCCGGGTATTTGAGTTTGTCGCGACCGCGCCGCGGCGGTGTAGGCGCAGACTGTCCCGGCCGACCCGCACCGGCGCCTGGTGCCAGGCCGCGATATAGGGCGTGGGGGTGTCGTAGAGCGCGTCGACTCCGCGCAGCAGGCGCGGGAACAGGGTCGCCAGTTCGGCGCGTTCGGCTTCGTCGGTGGCCGCGAAATCCGGGACGTGCCGGTGGGGCAGCAGGTGCACCTCGATCGGCCAGCGGGCGGCGAACGGCACGAACGCCGTCCAGTGCTCGCCCGCGAGGACGACGCGCGGCCCGGCGCACTCGAAGTCGAGGATGCGCGCGAACAGGTCGGGGCCGAGTCGTTCGGCGGCTTCGAGTAGGCGGGTGGTGCGCGGCGTGACGTACGGGTAGGCGTAGATCTGGCCGTGCGGGTGGTGCAAGGTCACCCCGATCGCCTCGCCGCGGTTCTCGAACGGGAAGACCTGTTCGATGCCGGGCAGCGCGGACAGTTCCGCGGTCCGATCGGCCCACACCTCGATGACCGTGCGGGCCCGGCTCTCGCCGAGCGTCCCGAACGAGCCCCGCTGGGCGGGGCTGAAGCACACCACTTCGCAGCGGCCGACCGCGCGTCGCTCGCGGCCGATGCCGAGGGCGGTGGTGTCCTCGAGCCCGGACGGCGCGGGCGGTTCACCGGTGACATGCTGCGGCAGCGCGGGACCGAAAGAGGGGGAACGGTTCTCGAAGACCGCCACGTCGTAGCGGTCGGGGATCTCCGAGGGGTTGTCGGCGGTCTGCGGGGCCAGCGGGTCGCGATCCGAGGGCGGCAGCACCACCCGGTTCTGCCGGGCGGCGGCGATGGAGATCCATTCCCCGGTGAGCACGTCCTGGCGCATGACCGCCGTGCCGGGGCGCGGATCGAGGGTTCGCGAGTCGACGCGGCGGTCCGGTCCCAGCGTGGTGTCGGCGTCGTCGTAGTAGAACAGATCGCGCCCGTCGGCGAGCTTCGTCGCCCGCTTGACGATTCCGGAGGTCACCGCCTCACGATAGGCCGGCGGCGCGCCCCGTAGGCTCACGACGTGCTCGAATCCACCCCCACCGCGCTGGGCCGGACGATCGTGCTGACCGCGCCCACCGCGCGCGCCGAGATCGGGACGGTGGCGGCCGTGCTGCGGTCGTCGACCGTCGCCGACGTCGCGGTGACCGAGTTCGTGCCCGAGACCGGCCCGCCGCCGTTGGGTTGCGGCATCGTGCTGGCCCCGTGGCCCAACCGCGTCCGCGACGCGCGCTGGACCCTCGACGGGGTCGAGCAGCGTCTCGACATCACCGAACCGGCCCGCGCCAACGCCATCCACGGTCTGCTGCGCAACACCGAGTACGTCGTGCGCGACCGCTCGACGGAGTCGGTGACGTTGGCCGCGCTGATCCCGCCGCAGCACGGGTGGCCCTTCCTGCTCGACACCACGGTCCGGTACACGCTGCGCCCCGACGGACTCGCCGTCACCCACGGCGCGACCAATCACTCCCAGCGTCCCGCACCCTGGGCGGTCGGGGCGCACCCCTACCTGCGGGTCGGCGATTTCCCGATCGAGGATCTGATTCTCACCGCCCACGCCGGAACCGCCTACGCCGTCGACGACCGCAAGAACCCGACCGGCGAGCACCCCGTGGACGGCACCCCGAACGACTTGCGCGCCGGCGTCCGCGTCGGCGACCTCGATCTCGACACCGCCTACGGCGCCGTTCGCCCGGTCGACGGCGTCGCCGCCCGTCTTGCCGCACCCGACGGCTCGACCGTCGACCTGCTGCTGCCCGAGGACTGGGGGCACCTCCAGGTCTTCACCCCGCGCAACTTCCCGCGCGACGGCGGTGTCGGGCTCGCGGTGGCCGTCGAGCCCATGTCGGCCTCGCCGGACGCGCTGAACTCCGGCGTCGGGTTGCGGTGGCTCGCGCCGGGGGAGTCGGTCGAGTCGACCTGGGCGCTGCGCTACACGCCCTGACGCGAAGGTGCCCGGTTCTGCCCCGAAGACGTTGCGCGGCAAGCGGCCGGGGCCGGTCGGGAACCCGGTGGTCGAGTGCCGCCACGGCCTGGTCGACCGTCAGGTGCGCAGTCCCGCGACGAGCAGTCCGGCGAGTCGTCGCGCGTCGTAGCCGGGTCGGCCGCCGCCCGCGCACAGCCCCCCGACCCCGCGCATGAGTTCGTAGGCGTCCTGTCCGGGGCGGATTCGCCCGGATTCGGCCGCGGCGTCGAGCAAACGGGTGCACACGGGAACCAGGCGGTCCAAGAAGTAGGCGTGCAGGGGATCGAAGCACGGGTCGTCGGATTGCAGGACGCTCGCCAAACCCTGTTTGGTGACGACGAAATCGACGAAGTGGTCGATCCACCGGGTCAGTGCGTCGTACGGGGTCGGTTCGCTCTCCAGCAGCGCGGGGCCCGCCGCGGCGAGGGATTCGACCTGGTGCCGGTAGACGGCGACGATCAGGTCGGCGCGGGTGGGGAAGTGCCGGTAGATCGTCGCGGTGCCGACGCCCGCCCGGTGCGCGATGTCGCGCAGGGGCGCGTCGACGCCGGAGTCCACGAACACCGCGGCGGCGGCCTCCAGCAGGGCTTCCTCGTTGCGGCGCGCGTCCGCCCGCCGGGGGCGCGTGGCTGCGCGCGCGGTGTCGTCCACAGGTGGCCTCTCGTCGCGTCGACAAACGGGACAGTGTCCCGTATGGTGAATCGGGACGTCGTCCCGTTTCATTCTCCCATCGTAGATCGCCGGTGGCGGGAGCGCATCGCGCGCCCGCGCCGAGGAAGCGAACACTCATGCCCGCAACGGAATTCGGCACACCGATCGTCTCGGTGAAGCCCCTCGTCCTGGCCACCCCCGCGCGCGGAACCGACCTGACCGTGCGCGTCTCGGCACCCGTCACCGGCGACGATCTGCCGGTCCTGCTGTTCTCCCACGGCTACGGTTCGTCCCTGGACGGCTACGGCCCGCTCATCGACCACTGGGCCGCCAACGGCTTCGTCGTGATCCAGCCCACCCACCTCGACTCGCGCACCCTCGCACTGCCGCCCGAGGACCCGCGCACCCCGCACCTGTGGCGGCATCGCGTGGACGACCTGCGCACCGTCCTCGACCACCTCGACGCGCTGATCGCCGCCGTCCCCACCCTCGCGGGCCGCGTCGACCGGAGTCGAATCGCGGTGGCGGGCCACTCTTTCGGTGGTCAGACCGCCGGCGTCCTGCTCGGTCTGCGCGTCACCGACCCGACCACGGGCGCGGCCGAGGACCTCGCCGACCCGCGCGTCCGCGCCGGCGTCCTGCTCGCGACCGCCGGTCTCGGCGGCGCGAACCTCACCCCCTTCGCCGTCGAGCATTTCCCTTTCATGAACCCGACTTTCGCGCACCTGAGCACCCCGGCCCTGGTGGTCGCGGGCGACCGCGACGACTCCCCGCTCACCGTCCGCGGCCCCGACTGGATGACCGACCCCTACACCCTGAGCCCCGGCGACAAGAGCCTGCTCACCCTTTTGGGCGCCGAACACTCACTCGGCGGCATCCCCGGCTACGAAGCCGCCGAGACCACCGACGAGAACCCCGCCCTGGTCGCCCTCCTGCGCGCCGTCACCACCGCCTACCTCCGCCGAGCCCTCGACATCGACGACACGGACTGGCGCGCGATCCGGAAGTCCCTCGCCGAGGACCCCGCACCCCTGGGCCGCCTCGAATCCAAATGACATCCGCGCTTCTCGTCCGGATATGCGAGACCCGCCGTGAAACCCGCGACGAAGAATGTCGGGGCTCGAGGGTCGCCGAGAATATGGGAAAGCGTTCGTGGCAATGATCTCCCTCGGGCGGATCGGAACGCGGAACGCTTGAATTGTGTTCGCGTGCTTGAATATTCCCTCGGCGCGGACTAGCGTGGCCGATCGGGCACGGAGACGGGTTCCTCCGGATTCTTCGAGTCGTCCAGGGGGAGGATGTGACCGCGTTCCTGTCCGCGGCGCCGATTCTGGTCGCGATCGTTCTACTGAGTACCCGCAGACTCGGCGGCCACGTCATCGCACGCTCGTCGCGGCCACGGTCAGCGGCATCCCGGTCGACCGCGTCGGCGAGGTGTCGGCGCTGCTGTCGTTGCCGGTGTTCGTGCTCTGCGGCCTTTCCGCGTTGCTGGTCGGCTGCGGACGGCGGATCGCGCCGCGTCTGGTCGACCTCGCGGTGGTGTCGGGCGCGCTCTACGCGGGCGTGGTGGCCGCCCAGTTCCTCGTCGGCACGGCCCCCGCGGGCGCGCTGGGCAGCCTCGTCGGCATCGCGGCCTCGCTCGCGCTGCTGCGGATCCGACACGGTGGCCTGGCCCGCCCCGGCCGCAGCCTCGGCGTCCTGCTGTCCCCGTATGCCGTGCTGCTGGCGGGCATCCTGCTCAGCCGGGTCGCACTGTCCTCCGCCGACCTGGGCGCGGCGGAGACGCTGCTGACCAGTCCGGCGCTGTGGTTGGCGGTGGCGAACCTCTACGCGCTCGTCGCGGTGCTGCCGGGCGAGCATCGCGCGGTGGCCGCCGCCGCGCTGACCCAGTGGTGGCCGGTCACCGCCACCACCCTGCTGTTCTTCTATCTGGGCACCACGCTGACCGCCTCGGGGATGAGTTCGGCCCTCGCCGACGCCGCCGCCCACCTCGGGCCGGTGTACCCGCTCGCCGCCCCCTGGATCGGCGCGGTCGGCGGCTTCCTGACCGGATCGAATTCCGGCGGGAACGCGATGTTCGCGGCGGGCCAGGCCGAGACGGCCGAGAGCATCCACCGCTCGGCCACCGTGATGGTCGCCGTGCAGAACGTGTCCGGTTCGCTGCTGACGATGGCGTCGCTGCCCCGCGTGGCGCTGGCCGAGAAATTGGCCGAGGCTCCCGAACCCGCGCCGCGGCCTTCGGCGACCGCCGGGCAATCATCGAAGAAGTCGGCCGACGACCACCGCCCTTCGGTGCTGCGCACCGTTCTCCTGACGGGCTTCCTCGTTCTGACAGTGCTGTCGCTGACGTGTTTCGTGGTGAGCTGATCGGCCACGAGAATATCTGGAGGCTGAGTCCGCCCCGAGCGCCACAGCGGTGTTCGTCGGTCGGCGAGGTCACGGCCGGTGTGGTGGCGAACGTCCGATTCGGTGGTCCCGCAAGGTGATCGGGCCGATCCGGCGTAGCGAAAGAAACGGGTGGTTCCGCGGAGGCGGTTCCACCCGTTTCTTCGTGTGCGGGGCTTGTCATCCACCGAGAGTTCGGAGCTAGGGTGGGGAAGGGAGTGATGGGCCGGCCGATCGGCGGGGAGAGTCAGGGGAGGAGTGCGGTGAAGGCAGTCATCGTCTGTGTTTCGGAGGCGCACGGGAACACGAGGAAAGTGGCCGAGGTCGTCGCGGAGGTGGTGGGCGCGCAGGTGGTCGACCCCGATCAGGTGGGAGCGGCGGACCTCGCGGCGTTCGATCTGGTGGGGTTCGCGTCCGGGATCCGGTGGTTGGCGTTCCATCCGCGTTTGCGGCGCTTCGTCGCGGGCTTGCCGGCCGGGGCGTCACGGAAAGCGTTCGTGGTGGCCACGGGTGGTCTGCCCGAGCCGCCGTTCCGTCGGTACCTGGGTGGTTTCGAGAAGACGCTGGCCGCCAAGGGGTTCGACGTGCTGGGCACGTACTCCTGTCGCGGGCTCGACACCTATTCGCCGTTCGGACTGTTCGGCGGTCTCAACAATGGGCATCCGGATGCCGCGGATCTCGCGGCCGCCCGGAGTTTCGCCGAGCAGTTGCGGGGCTGATCGAACGCGCGCCGCGCCGTCAGCGACCTTTCGCCGCGACGTCGGCGACTTTGTCGCGGGCCACTTCGGCCTCGTGCTTCTCGTTCGCGTACAGCAGGCCGAAGGTGAACCCGTTCTCGCCCTGCGCGCCCGCCGTCGTGGCCGTGCGCCACAGGAATTCGGCCGCCACCACGCCGTCGTTGTGGTCGCCCAGGACTTTCTGCAACCGCTTGTAGTAGGCGATATTCGCTTCGGCTCTGCCGGGTTTGCGGGCGGGCCGATGCAGTTCGGCCGCGTAGCGGGCGCGTTTGGACGCCTTGCGCGCGCGGTGCAGGGATTCGTCGCTGCCATCGGCCAACGCCGTCGCCAAGCGCTTGTCGGCCTTCTTCGCGGCCTTGCGGGCGCGCTCCACCAGATCGCGGGCCCGAATGCGTTCGGCGAAGGGCGGTTTCGTGCGCCATCGGTTCAAGGTGAGCAGCAGCGCCCGGTAGCGGTCGGAGTTCATCGCCTCGGTGAGGTCGGCGCGGCGGCGGACCTGGGTGGCGAGCAGATCGCCGTCGATGGTCGCCGCGACCGGTCCGAGGACGAGTTCGGGCGGCAGCGCGGCGATGCGGTCGGCGAAGCGGGCGCGCTGGACGTGGCAGTCGCGGACTTCGCCGAGCACGGACGCATACCACTTGAGCTCGTCCTCGACGCCGGCGATCGCCGCCCGATCCAGCAGGGGACCGAAGACTCGCAGTGTGCTGCGCAGCCTGCGGGTCGCGACCCGGGTGTCGTGGATGGGATCGTTGCCGCGCCGCAACTCGACGTCGCCCGCGAAGACGGCGTCGATCTGGGCGTTCAGGTAGTCGTGCACGGCGCGCGCGCCCTTGGATTCGGTGGCGCGCGGACGGGATCTGCCCGGCAGCACCCGCGACAGCTTCGACGGATACTGCGAGGCGCGCGCCCCCGCCTTCACCAGGGCCTTCACCAGCGGGCGCGGCGTCTGCTCGGTGCGGGGACCGGATTCGATCTCGACCTCGCGCCACGCGGTGACGTCGCCGGAGCCGTCGGCCGGGGTCGCCTCCACGATGTCCTCGGCGACCTCGACGATCAGTTCACCGTCGGCGTCGAACACCTTGTGACGGTCGCGCAGGGTGTAGATGCTGGTCAGCGGGCCGAGTTCCTTGCCGAAGGCGATTCCGGCGACGATCTCGGCCAGTTCGCGGGGCAGGTCCGGCGTCAAGGGCGTGGACAGTTCGAGCCTGCCCTCGGCGCGGGGAATCTTCAGCTGCCAGCCCGATTCGTCGTCGCCTTCGCGGCGGCGCAACGTCACGCCGCGGGCGAGCAGATCCAACTCGGGAGTGTCGTAATAGGTGCTGGTCAACTGCACGGATTTCTTCTCGACCCGGCTCCCGGGAACGAGATCCCGGAGGTCGGGGAGGACGAAATTCCGGTCGACCTCCCACTTGCTCTCACGTTCCAGCTGATCTCTCACACTGTCGGCGTTCCCCGCGCGGATTCGATGAAACAGTCGAAACGATCATGTAACCGCAGGACACTGGCCTCATGACGAACCCCTTCGAAGATCCGAACGAAGCCCCGTTGTTCGCCCCCGCGGATGCCGACGACACCGCCGAAGCCCTCACCGAGGCGATGATCCTGTCCGACGACAACTGGATCCGCGTGCTCGGCGTCGAGGGCGGCGACTGAGCCGTCGCGGGCGAAATTCGCTGGGCTCGGTGTCGGGGCCCGTGATAGGAATCCCGGCATGTCAGTCGAACCGAACCTGTTCGCCGGGGTCGAGTTGGTCGCGCGGATCGAAGCCGCCGAGCGCTCGCTGATCGAACAGGGCGCACGCGCCGCCGCGGTGCGCGACCCCGCCCAACCGGTCGTGACCCTGCCGATCGGCGGCGGCAGCGCGGTCTGGGCCGCGCCGGGCTCACCCTTGGACAAGGTCGTGGGCGCCGGTCTCGACGGCGACCTGGTCGAGGCCGACCTGATCGCCGTGGAGAAGGCGTTCGCCGACCGGGGCACACCGGTCCAGTTCGAGGTGTCGACCGCCGCCGACCCCGCCGTGGTGTCCAGCCTGACCGCACGCGGCTACCTGCTGACCGGCTTCGAGAACGTCTCCGGCCTGCGTCTCACGCCGGGGCGCACCGCGCGTCCGGCTCCCGAGGTGAGGGTCCGTGCCATCGAACCCGACGAGATCGACCTCTGGACGCGGGTGGTGGTCGACGGTTTCGCGACCCCCGATACACAGGGTGTGGCGTCCCACGAGGAATTCCCGCGCGAGGTGATCGAACTGGCCGAACGCGATATGGCGGCCACCGACGGCTTCCGCGCCTACCTCGCCTGGATCGACGGCGTTCCGGCGGGCGGGGCGGGTCTGCGGGTCGGTGACGGCATCGCCCAGTTGTGCGGCGCGGCCACCCTGCCCGCTTTCCGTCGTCGCGGCGTGCAGGGGTCGCTGCTGTCGGTGCGACTGGCCGACGCCGCCGCGGCGGGGTGCGATCTCGCGGTGGTCACCACCCTGCCCGCCTCCACCTCCCAGCAGAACGTCCACAAGGCGGGCTTCCAACTCCTCTACGCCCGCGCGGTCCTGGTGAACAGCCGGGATTGAACCGTCCCGGGCGGGGTATCTGCTGGTTGTTCTTCCACCGCATCACCGCCCGGCGCAGCGCTGGTGGTGCGCGGACCGCAGGATCTCGCGAGGGGTTGCGCACGATGGCGAACGACAGAACTCGAACCGACAGCAGGACCGCCAACGGGGGCGTCGTGGTGTGGCCGGAGCCGAGCCCGCTCAGCTCGTGGTGGGAGCAGGTCATGGAGATGCCGAACCGGGGGAACGCCACCGGTTCGGGCGAGCCCGCCAACCGCTGATCCCCTGTCCGAGAGAGGCTTCGGTATGACCCACCCCGGCAGTCGAGTCGCGCGCTACCTGATGATCGGCGCGTTCGGCGCGGCCGCGCTGACCGGATGTTCCGGCGCCGACGACGATCTGGTCCCGAACAACGACTCGGTGACCGCCGTCCCCACCCCGTCGCAGACCCGGCCCGACGACGTCTCCCCGGCGGCCGCGACCCAACTGTGCGACATGATCGGCACGGAGATCGACAACTGGCGCGGCCAAGGCCCCGTGCTGGCGAAGGTGAGTTTCAACGGCACCGTGCAGAACTGGGCCACGCGCAACGACGCGATCAATGCCGACGTGGTGCGCGACAAGTCCCTCATCGATTCCGTCACCACGCGGACCTGTCCCGAAGTGCGCGGCCGGGCGCTGGAAGTCCTGGGCACCGACGAATTGTCCGACGCGCTCGTCGGTTTCGGCGGCTGACGTTCAGACACGGTAGCCGGCGGCGTGGCCCGAGGACATCGGTGGCCCTAGGACTCGGCGTCTCGAGGACATCGGCGTCCGAGGAGATCGGCGTCCGAGGAAAGAGCGTGCGGCCGGTCGCGGACAGTGGCGTTGCGCGGCGGAAGAACTCCTGCGGGCCATCGGCGCTATGCGGCGGGAGTCCTCACGCGGGCAGTGATGTCACGCGGGCAGGGGTGTCACGTGGGCAGTGATGTCATGCGGGCAGTGATGTCACGCGGGCCAGGGTCGCGACGGTGCGATCGGCGTCCACGCGCAGACGCAGGGCATCGCGGGAGGTCTCGGCCCGCACCGTGACCTCCTGTCCGGCGGTGATGGCGGACAGGTGTTCCACGACCGCGCGATACGGTGTCGCGCGCCGGGTGGGTCGTGCGGTCAACTCTTCTTCGACCACCTGCCAGTGCACGGCGTTGTTGACGTGCCCGTAGTGGTCGAAGTCGGTGGCGCGCAACGGGAACGCCGTCGCGGGCGCGCTGTCGGCGACCGGCTCGAGGACGGGCCGCCAACGCAGTCGGTGGTCGGTGGTGACCGCGAGCATGGGGGCCATGAACCGTTCGGTCATCCTGGCCGGCCTGCCCGCGACGGGATCGACGTTGATCAGGAACTGCTCGACCTCGACCAGGCCGCCGTCCTCGCCCTCGAGGTGGATCCGCGCGGTGAACCAGCGGTTCGACAGGGCCGAGGGCCAGCGCTGGACCCGCAGGCGTTCGCCGAACCCGATCGGACCGAGGACGTCGATGACCGTGCGGGTCACCAACCAGGCCGGATGCAGGTCGCCGTCGTCGATGAAGCCGAGATGGTCGTAGCCGATGTCCATCGCGTAGCGGGCGACCGAATCCAGGCGCAAGCGACCGGTGGTGTCGACGTCACCGAGGCGGACGGTCCGTTCGGTCTGGAAGATCTCGCCCGCGGCGGGGCGCGCGGGCAGCGGGAAGGGGATGTCGGTGCGGGTGCTCGCGGTCATCGCTGATCTCCTGTGCTCGAGGTGTGCACCCGTGCGGGGTGCCGTGACCGACAGGTCGGCCAGCCTATGTCAGGAACGGACCCGGATCGGGAATTGGGGCGGTGTCGGGTGCGTCGGGACATATCTCGCACCTGACAGATCGACGGCGCGGCGCTCCCGACGCGGTAGGAGCGTGGATTACAGTGTCGCCGTGGGGTTCACCGATTTCGGGCCGGGCGACGTGGTCTACTTCCCGGAGGGACCGTTCGTCGGCGTCTGCGCGGTGGTGCGGGAGATCGACGCGCGGTGTCACCACTACCGACTGCTCAGGTAGATGCCCAGCCACAGCACCATGCCGAGCAGTCCCAGGATGACCCCGAGATGGGCGGTGGCGGGCCGGGGTTCGGGATTGCGGCGCTCCTCGGCGAGACCGATGAGGCCCAGCGGCACGGCCAACAGGCCGGGGACGCCGCACGCGAGAACCGACAGGATGCCCAGCCACAGGGCGGCGGTCGCGGTCGGATTCGATCGATTCTGTTGCGGCGCCGCGACAGGGGCTTCCGGGAGGGGGAGCGCGGGCCAGTCCAGGGGTGGCAGGTCGATCAGGGTGAGGTCCAGTTCGCTGACGGTCCGCGCGCTCCACGCTTGTTCGACGCGCGCGGCGTAGTCCACGGCGGTGAGCCTGCCCTCCTCGAGATTGCGGCCGAGGAAGGCGACCACGCGTTCCCGGTCGGCGTCGGCCGCGAGCAGGTTGGGATTGGAATAGGGGGTCATCACGGCTCCGTGGTGCGGTCGGCGGCCAGGAATCTGTCCACGGCCTCGAGGTCGTCGTCGGTGGATTCGAGCAGGCGTTCGTTGAGGACCGGGATCGGACGGTTCAGCCAGGCGGGCCGCTCGCCCTCGGCGGGCAGCAGTTCGTGCTTGTCGGCGAAATCCTCGGCCAGGTGGCGCACCGATTCGCGCAGCGCGCTGACCACCACGCCCTCGGCGAGGCCGGTCAACTCCTCGAGCAGCGTCCTGACCCGGTCGAGTTGGTCGATCTCGGTGCTGTCGGCCTGGATTCGCGGCCACAGGGCGCGCTCGAACAGCGCGCCGAAACCGGCCGCGATCTGATCGGTGTGGGCGCGCAGCGCTTCGAGTTGGTCGAGGACCTGATCCGGCGGGAGGTCGAGTTCGGCGACCCGCAGTCCGTTCGTGAGCGCCCAGCGCCGCGCCTGCGGCCTACCGTGCCGCCACCGGACCAGGCCGAGTCGCGTCGCCCGCCGCAGCAGCGCGGGGCGCAGACCCCGCACCTTGATCATGCGTCGGATCTCGCGCAGCCCGAACGGCACCCAGTCCTCGGGGCCGCCCGGCAGGGCCAGCAGATCCGCGACCGTGGCACCCTGTTCGCGCGCGATCAGCAGGTCGGTGATCGAGGCGAGCGAGAATCCCCGATCTTGCAGGCGCTGCACCAGTTCCAGCCGTCGCAGGTGCGAACTGTCGTAGCGCGCGGTGCGCCCCGCTCGGCGCGGTGCGTCCAGCAGTCCCTTCGACTGATACATGCGCACGGTGCTGGTCGGCACGCCCGCCCGCGCCGCCAAGTCCTCCACGGTCAGATCCTCGTCTCTCGCAGGCATGATTCCGAGTGTTCCAACAGGGACTCGACTAGTCAATACTCTGCTAGTAATCACTATCATCGTGGATATAGGTGCTGTTCAAAGCGATGACTGCAATCGCGTGGCGATATCCACCTGCTCGTTCGCGGTGGCGCAGTAGGGTGCGGGGATGACCTCCGAACAGAGTGGCGGGCCGCTGGCGGGGCGGGTGGCGGTGGTGACCGGGGTGAGTCGCCGCGCGGGCATCGGGTTCACCGTGGCGCGGGAACTGCTGGCGGCGGGCGCTTCGGTACTGGTGCACTCCTGGTCGCCGCACGACGCCGAACAGCCGTGGGGAGCCGATCCGGTCGGCCCCGAAGGCATCCTCGATCTCCTCGGCGGCGAATCCGAGCGCCTGCGTCACCTCGCCGCCGATTTCGTCGAACCCGACGCGCCCGCCGCCGTGGTCGGGGCCGCCGTGACCGCGTTCGGCGCGGTGGACGTGGTGGTCGCCAACCACGCGCGCAGCTCGAATCAGACGCTGGCCGAAGTCACCGCCGCCGAACTCGACCGCACCTGGGCCGTGAACGCGCGCGCGAGCATCCTACTGGCACAAGCTTTTTCGGCCGTCCACGACGACACCCGACCCGGTGGGCGGATCATCCTGTTCACGTCCGGTCAGCACCTCGGCCCGATGAGCGACGAGATCCCCTACGCGGTCAGCAAAGGCGCCATCCACCAGATGACGCCGACCCTTTCCGACGCGCTGATCGATCGCGGCATCACCGTGAACGCGGTCAATCCCGGCCCGGTGGACACCGGCTGGGCCGACCCCGACCTCACCCGTCGCGTGGGCCGCGCCCTGCCCGCGGGCCGCTGGGGCGCTCCCGAGGACGTCGCCCGGTTGGTCCGCTGGCTGGCCTCCGACGAGAGTCGCTGGATCACCGGGCAGGTGATCAACTCCGAGGGCGGCTTCCGCCGCTCGACCCTGTGAGCAGGTCCCTCGCCGGGCCGGCCCGAATCGTATCCGCCGCTACGTCATCGAACCCGTGTCATCGGTCTCGACCGGTGACGCGGTCGAGCAGATGGTCGAGGAGTTCTTCCGTGGGCCAACCCGCACGAGGTGATCGGGCGTTTTCGCCGCTTCATCGACGCGCACGAACCCGCGCGCACCTGAGCGGGCTCACCACCCGTCGGTCGGCGTCGGGGACGGTTGGGGCAGTCGACTCGGCTCGGGTCGGTCGGCCGGTGTCGCGACCCACCCACCGACTACGGACAGACCGGTCGCGCGGTGGACCAGCAGGAAGCCGTGCTGGCCCGCCCGGAACTGTTCGGCCTGCGCGCGGCCACGGACGCGAGCAGGGGCCACTTCCCCGGGCTGTCGGACACCGCCCTGGCCGTCGACCAGGGCGCGCAGGACGTCCTGGCCGTCTTCGACCGCCTCGGCTTCGAGGCGGCGGCGGTCACCGCGCTCTCGATCGCGCCCGGTGGCGCGCCGCCCCCGCTGCCCGACGAGCGCCGCACCCTTCGGATCGAGGTCGACTTCGACCGCCCGTTCCGGCGGGGGTGAGGGTGTCGTGTTGGAAAGGTGTGCGCCACCGCGTCTTCGCGGCCAGCGCTGTCGCCAGCACCAGCAAAGTGGACGGGGTGATCGGCAGCGGGAACGCCGGAATGTGACCACGCGTGTGCTGATCCGCCCACTCGTCCAACGCGCGTTGATCGGTGAGCGCGCCGACCACGCCTTCGGGCACCGACTCGCTCCACCGCTCACGCAGCGTCACATCCGCGCGCACCCAGATCCCCAGCGCCGCCGACATGTCCACCGAGTCGGCGAGCACCCCCACCACCCGCAAGGCCGCCTCGTGCGCGAGTTCGGCCGGAAAGCCCAGCGCCTCCTGCAATTCCGCCCGCGCCGGGCCCTCCGACGCGCCCGCCAGCAACCCGAGCAGCGGCCAGAGCCCGGCCCCGGACACCACGAAATCCGAGCTGCCCGCTTCCCCGCACCAGCGCGCGGTCAGGGCGTTGGCGGCGGCGATGTAGTCCGGTGAAGTCTGCACGCCGCCACGATACGCACGCGGGGTGACATCCCTCGGCCCCGAGCACCGCGTACGCGCTGCGTCGTGGTCGAAGCGAGCCCGGGTCTGCCGAAGCTGAGTGATCGCTCAATATCGCTGCGCAAGTAGCACATTCGCGTCGGGGCGGGATCATCGGGGGCATGGTGGTCGGTCCCGGTTCGCGCTATGGTTCCGTGGGCGATGGGGGGCATCATCGCCGTGCTTGGTGGTCACCGCGCCGCGGTGGCCGGAGCGGAGGATTCGAGCACTCGGTGGTGAACATGTTCCTGTTCCCCCTCGGCATCCTGCTCGGCGTGGACTTCACCTGGGGCGACTACCTGCTGGGGAACGAACTGCCCACGGTGCGCGGCAATCTCGTCGGCGGGCTGTTCTTCACCGGCGCGATGATCTACCTGACCCACCACAAGACCGCGCCGGGGCGCAACACCGTCGGCGAGACCGAGATCGTGCGCGACTGAGTGAGCCGCGCGCGACCGGTCCGCGGCTCACCGCTCGTCGAGGATGCGGCGCAGGGCGGCGGCGAAGGCGTCGGAGTCGTCCTGCTGCCCGGGTGCGCCGCCGACGAACCCGGTGTGATCGCCCGGCACGACCTCGTGGGCGAAGCCGCCCGCCGCGGCCAGGGCCTCGCTCGCGCGGGCCGCGAACTGGTGACCCGACGCCGCGCCCGAGACAAGCACGACGCGGGTCGACGCCGCGCGCAGCGCGTCCAGGTCGTGCGGGTGGGAGGTGCAGGTCCGCATGTTCAGGCCCAGCAGCGGGTGCGTCCGCGACCCGTCGTCCTCGGTGGGCAGACCGAAGGCGGCCGGATCGGGACCGGGCGTCGCGAGGTAGGCGGCGGGCAGCGGACCCTCCTGGGAGACCAGGGCGATGAACTTCGCCATCGCCGGGCCCTGGCCGGCGTCGCGGTAGGTGTCGGCGATCTCGGTGACGGCCGCTTCCAGGACGTCGCGGTCGGGCAGGAACTGGGTGGCGGGCGGTTCGTGGGCGACCAAGGTCCGCACGGCCGGGCGGTGCCGGGCGATCCAGGCCAGCGCGTTCACCGCGCCGCCACTGGTGGCGAAGACGTCGACCGCGCCGATGTCGGCGGCGGTCAGCACCGCGTCCAGATCGGCGGCGTGCAACGTGGGCGAACAGGCGGCGAGCGGGTCGCGCTGCGGGCTGCGACCGGTGCCGCGCGGATCGTAGGTGAGCACCATCCGATCGGGGAAGTGGCCGGCCAACGTCGCGAACGCGGCCGCCTCCATCGGGGAACCGAGCAGGAACAGCGGCGGACGGGCGCTGGGCGTACCGGCGGGGCGCAGGTCGTAGGTGATGGTCGCGCCCGCGATGTCGACGGCGCTGGTGCTGAGGGTGACGGTCATCGGGTGGACTCTCCTCCGGTCAAGGGATGTGCACTGGAGACGACGCGACGGCCGCGAATTCATCGCCCGCCGCGCCCAGTATGCGACGGCCCGGTGACAAGAACGCGGCCCCGAGCGCCGTGACCGGCCATAATGGTTCGGTGCCAGCGGATTCCACACTTCGCCTGCTCGACGTCGAGGCGTTGGAGCGCTCCTCGGTGGTCGCCAACAACGCGATGAACCGCGACCGCGGACTGTCGGGAGTGAACAGCTACGCGCGCGATCTCGGACGCGATCCCTACGAGGTGCTGACCGAGGCGCTGCGCGCGCGTCCGGACGCGCCGGTCACCTGGATCGATGTGTGCTGCGGGTCCGGCCGCGCGTTGCTCGAGGCCGAGCGGCGCTTCGCCCACGAACTGCCCGACGCGCCGGTCACGCTGATCGGGATCGATCTGGTCGGCCATTTCCGTTCACCCCCGCGCACACCCCGTCTGCGACTGCTCACCGCCAACGCCGAACGGTGGACGCCCGACCGGCCCGCCGACCTGGTCACCTGCGTGCACGGTCTGCACTACATCGGCGACAAACTGGCGTTGGTCGCGGCGATGGCGGACTGGACCGCGCCCACCGGAACCCTGCTCGCGCAGTTCGATCCGCACGCCGTGCGCCACGCCGACGGGACCTCGGCGGCCCGGCGCGTGCTGGCGGACCTGCGCGCGGCCGGACTCGACTACGACCGCCGCGCCCACCGTATCTCCGGTCGAGGGCCGCGCGCGCCGCGTTTCCGGGCCGCCTACCTCGGTGCGGACGACACGGCGGGGCCCGGCTACACCGGCCAGCCCGCGGTCGTCTCGCATTACGTGTGGGAATCCGCCCGCGCGGCGGGGGTTTCGAGCGCGCGGACCGGGGAAAGTCCTGAGCGATAACCAGTTCGGATATCCTGGGAGAGAGTCAGGGAGGCTGTCATGCCCATCAGATACCGTCAGCGCAAGTCCTTCGGGCCGCTGAAGCTCAATTTCACCCAATCGGGTCTGTCCTCGTGGAGCATCAAGATCGGCCCGTGGTCGTGGAACTCCCGCAGCAAGAAGAACAGCGTCGACCTGCCCGGTCCGCTGAGTTGGCGGCAACGCTGAGTTCCGCGCGCCGCCCCGGTCCGTCGAGCGGGTCCGCGGAGGGTTTCCGATAAGTCGGGGACTCTCCGCGGATCGCCACGTGTCGGTGTTTGCGCGTCGGCGACCGAGTGGACTCGACTTCCGTAGAACCTGTGCGGGGCGAGTGTCGCCGAACGCGGCGAGGTGAGTGGCCGAGCAGGGTTTCCAGTGGTGCGGCCGAGAGCCGTCCCAGTGCGTGGAACAGGGCTTTCTCAGCACGCGAAGTAATGAGACGGGTGTTATATTTCGTCGCGCTGTCCCTTTCTTTGCTGTTGGATTGCGAGGTTCGCGTGATCGCGTCGATCGTCGGTCGTGACCGGGACCTCGTTCCGGATGCTGTCCCGTCCTCGTAATACTCGGCCCTCGCGAACGGAATCCGCCATGAGCGCATCGACCAAACCGCCCATCGTCCTGGTCCACGGCCTGTGGATGACGCCGTCGAGTTGGGACACCTGGGCCGGTCGCTTCCGCGATCTCGGCCACGAGGTCATCACGCCCGGTTGGCCCGGCATCGACAACCGCACCCCCGCCGAGGTCCGCGCCGATCCCAAGCCGCTCGAGGGCGTGGGGCTGGTCGAGGTCGTCGACTCCTACGACGAGGTCATCCGTGCCCTGCCCGAGCGGCCGATCATCATGGGTCACTCCTTCGGCGGCCTCATCACCCAGATGTTGCTGGACCGTGGCCTCGGCATCGCGGGCGTGGCCGTCGCCCCCGCGCAGCCCGCCGGAATCCTCACCCTGCCGTTCTCGACACTGCGCACGGGTCTACCGGTGCTGTCGAATCCGTTGCGGATCAACGGCGCGAGCCCGCTGTCCAAGGGGCACTTCCACTACACCTTCGGCAACGATCTCAGCCGTGCCGATTCCGACCGTGAATGGGAAGCCAGCGCGGTGAACTCGGTGAACCGGGTGTTCTTCGAGGGCGTGCTGTCGTTGCCGCGTGGAAAGGCCGGCATCTCCGCGGTCGATTTCCTCAAGCCCGATCGCGCTCCGCTGCTGTTGATCTCGGGCGAGATCGACCATGTCGCGCCGCCCGCCATCCAGAAGGCGATGCTGGCCAAGTATTCGAAGGGCCCCTCGGTGGTCGAGCGGGTCGAATACCCCGGCCGCACCCATCGACTCGTCAGCCAGGACGGCTGGGAGGAGATCGCCGACTACGCCCTGGACTGGGCACTGCGGCACGCCGGGCAAGCCGGCTAGATTCCGTCGGAAAGCACTGGGCCGCGGCGGATCACGCGGGACGGACGCCGACGCCGACAAGTGTCGTCGCGTCGAGTTCGTCCAGTCCGTCGCGGGCCAGCGCTTCCAGGTAGGCCGCCCGCACGGCTTCGACTTGGCCGGCGTCCAGGTCGGCGAGCACACCGCGATAGCCGGAACCGGTGACCACCAGCCACGCCAGGTCGGGGGTCATCGGCACCCGCAGCGGATTCTCGGTGACGGTGACATCGCGCAGTCCGCGCTCGGTCAACCACGCGCGGAACGGTTCGGGTTCGTTGAGGTCATCGATGAGTCGCGACGGTCGCGGCTGAGCCGGGACGCCGGTGACCTTCGCCAGCGCGTCGTGCAGGTGTTCACCCGCTCGCACCATCGCCCCGCGCCGCCAGATGGTGAATCCCGCCCGGCCGCCGGGCCGGAGGCGGTTGATCAGATACTCCGTACCCGCGGTCATGTCCGGGAAGAAGAAGATGCCCAGGACCGCTTGGACGATGTCGTAGTCCGCGCCCGGCCACGTGGTCACGTCGGCGACGTGGGCGCGCAGGTTCGCCAGATCGCCGGATTTGGCGCGCAACACCTCGATCAGCGGGCCGGACACATCGACCGCGTCCAGCGCGCCGGTGTCGCCGACCCGGCGCGCGGCGGGCAACGCCGACGCGCCCGTGCCGCAGCAGGCGTCCAGCACCCGGTCGCCGGGTGCGGGGGCGACGGCCTCGACCGCGGCGGACCCGATCGGGAACCACAGGTGGACGCCGAGACGGTCGAAATCCTCGCCGACGGTCTCGAAGGCACGGGTGAAACGATCAGCGTCGGACACGCGACCGACGATACGGCCTGGAGCCGGTCCGATCTGCTTCAATCGAGGTATGTGCAGGTGGATGGCCTATTCTGGAGAGCCCCTGCTGGCCGAGGACCTGCTGTTCCGGCCGGTGCACTCGCTGATCGATCAGAGTCTGCACTCGCGGATGGGCGCGGAGACCACCAACGGCGACGGCTTCGGCATCGGCTGGTACGGCGAAGGGCCGCGGCCCGCGGTGTTCAAGGACATCGAACCGGCGTGGAACGACAGCAACCTGCGGGAGATCGCCGCCCAGGTGCGCACCTCCATGTTCTTCGCCCACGTGCGCGCGTCCTCCGGAACGCCGGTGCAGCGCAGCAACTGTCACCCCTTCCGGCACGAGAACTGGCTGTGGATGCACAACGGGTCGCTCAGCGGGTTCCAGCACTACAAGCGCGATCTGCTGACCGCCGTCGACCCGGCGCTGTTCGCCGAGATCGAAGGGTCCACCGATTCCGAGGCCATGTTCTACCTCGCCCTGACCTTCGGCTTGCTCGACGACCCGTTCCCGGCGGTCGCGCGCGCGGTCGGGCTCATCGAACAGGTCGGCCGCGCGCACGAAATCCCCGACCCGGTGCAGATGACGGTGGCCACCACCGACGGCGAATCCCTGTGGTTCTTCCGGTATTCCACCGAGGGCCGCTCGCGGACGCTGTTCTACTCCAACGACGTGAACAAGGTCCGCGCGCTGCATCCGGAAGTCCGAGCGTTGCGCACCCTCGGCGCCGACGCCCGCTTCGTGACCTCCGAACCGCTGCGCGACCTGCCGGGCGCGTGGAACGAAGTCCAGGAATCCACAGCGGGCATGGTCCGACTCGGCCACGAGGAACTGCGCCCGTTCCAGCCGATCGCCCCCTGACTACCGCGCTCAGTCGGTGCGGCGCAAGGCGGAAGGCTTGTGGACGGCGTCGCGTCCGCTCTTCTCGCTGCGCACCCGGTACTGGGGCTCGTCCTTCGAAGCGCGGACCGTGCGGCCCGCGGCCTCGGTATCGGAGGTGATCTTCTCCTCGACCTCGCCCTCGGCGGTGCCGCGGTGGCTGTCCCATTCGACTTTGTCGCCTTTGCGGAATTGTTTGCTCAAGACGGTCTCCTTTCGGCTTCCTGAGCGCTCTACCCAGCGGACTCGCCGGGAAACCGAGGATTTGCTCGTATCGAGTGAAGTGATTGTGTTTCGCAACTTTTCGCCCGTGTGTGGGCCCGCACTAGCGGTGTCAACGGAACTCGGGGATGGGCGGTGCCCACGCGCACAGCGAATATGGCTGTCGTATGAACCCTTCGAGAGGAATCACGATCTTGCGCACCGCACTCACCGTCGCCCTCGCCGCGGCGACCGTCTCCGTCCTGCCGGCCGTCGGCCACGCTCGGCCCCCGGCTCACACCGCCGTCGACGAGGCCGCTTCCTCCGGTTCCTCGGAGGCGCTGCCCTACCTCATCCGATGCCTGCCCTTCGGCCGCTGGATCGCGCTGAGCAGCGGAATGCCCGACGACGGGCCCGTGGGGCCGGGCTGGTGCTGAAGGCCGGGTGAAAATGCCGCGCTGAGCGGGCGCGACACGCGCTGTGCTCACCGGGCAGGCGGGGTGGTCGGCGCTTGCTCCGCGCCATCACCGAAACCGACATCACCGTCCGTCAACCGGTCGTGCAGTCCGTCGACCGCACCGATACAGACGACGACATCGCCACCGCCCGAGCCCACTCCGTGATCCACGGCGCCTCCGAATACGAGGTCTTCGACCTGCGCAGTGAAGAAGGCCGCTGGAAAGTCTGCAACCTCGAAGGCTGAATGTTGGGTCAGGGGAGGGGGAGGCAGGAGCTTCCGGTGTTGAGGCCCGCGCCTCGGACCTCTACCGGGATGTATTGGGTGGAGGTGTATTCGCCGGGGACGGAACGGACGGCGACGAGGTTCTGGGCGCCCTGGCGGGTGGGGGTCCAGGAGAGGGTGACGGTGTTGCTGTCCGGGTGGTGAATCGGGGTGCCGGGGAGGCGTTCGCCGTTGCCGGGGATCACGCCGCCTGCGACCATGAAGAAGACCGAGTTCGGGGGGACGGTCGCGTCGGTGATGACGGCGGTGACGGTGTAGGCGCAACCGGTCACGAGCCCTTCCGGGCCGGCGGCGACCGAGACCGAGGTGACCTCGGCTCCGGCGGTGGCCGTGGCGAGAGCGGCGGTGGTCAGCGCGGTCGCGGCGGCTACGGCGAGGCGGGACTGCGTGCGCATCGGGTGATCTCCTCCTGGTCGCGGAGTTCCCACTATAGGTCGCCGCGCCGGTGCGTTCCGGTGCCGCGACGCACAGTCGCGGCGCGGCAACGCATTCGGGTGGCCTCCCCGCCCGGTGTGAGTCCCGCAGGCCCGGTGACCGTCGGAGTGCCGCCGTCGTCCGGTCGGCGTCAGGTGGTGGCGGCCGCGGAGTCGATGACCGCGTCCAGGAGTTGTTGTCTCGTGGTGAGTTTGACGCGCGGGCGACCGGCGGCCGCACCGGCTTCGCGTTCCAATCGGTCGATGGTTCGCCATCCGGCGCGGTCGACCACTTCGGGGCGGCGGGATCGGACCAGGGCGGTCAGGGCCTCGCGGTCGGCGGCGGGGGTGGGCAGTGCGCCCGCGGTGAAGTCGGCGAGCAACTGCTCGACGGTCTCCTCGGAGTCGACGCGGTTGGAGCCGATGACGCCGCGTGGGCCGCGTTTGATCCAGCCGGAGACGTAGACGCCGGGGATGGGTGTGCCGTCGGTGTCGGTGACGCGTCCGTGGTGGTTGGGGACCACGCCGCGGGCATCGTCGAAGGGCAGGTCGGGGACGGGGGTGCCTTTGTAGCCGATCGAGCGTAGGACCAGGCCGGTGTCGAGGGTTTCGGTGTGGCCGGTGGGTTGGGCGGTGAGGTGTCCGTTGTCGTCGATGAGTTCGTTGTGGACGAATTCCAACGATTGGACTCGTTGCTCGCCGTGGATTCGGGTGGGTGAGGCCAGGTAGCGGAAGACGATGCGTTTGTTGTTCGGGTTGCGTGGCCCTGCGGCGTATTCCTGGGCGAGGGTGTATTTGAGTTTGAGGGAGGGTTCGATGTCGGGGTCGTCGAGCAGTGCTTGTG
>NZ_BAGG01000250.1 GCF_000308695.1 Nocardia takedensis NBRC 100417
CTTCATCCCGCCCGGTCGGCCGTGGCGCAACGGCTACATCGAATCGTTCAACGGCCGACTGCGCGACGAATGTCTCAACATCAACAGCTTCTGGTCGATCGCCCAGGCCCGGGTCGTGATCAGCGACTGGAAATCCGACTACAACCACTGTGAGTCTTCGGGTGGCTGGTCTGGGACTGGCCGACCAGGGTAGGCGGCGGTCGCCCGACTCGACGATGTGACTCATACAATTACTGGCCCCACACAGGTGCCCTTCGGTTGGACCTGTCCGTCGAGGAGTCGGAGCGGTCGACGCCACCCTGGCCCACTTCGGTGTCCTGATCAGGAGATTGCCCGACCTGCCGGTCGTGGCCCGTCACAGTGCTGAACTCGGAGTGACCACTTCCCGGATCGGCGTCGGTCGCACGCGGCCGGACCGTTGTCGCTGGAAGGAAGGTAGCCGAACGCCGTGACCATCGTGGCGCACAATCACCCTTACGTCATCGGCGTGGACACCCACGCACGCAAACACGTCCTCGCGATCTTGGCCGCTACCGGGCAGTTCATCGCCGCCGCCGAGTTCTCCGCGACCAAGGCGGGTACCGCCCGCGCGATCACATGGGTCGCGCGACGAACCGGCGAAGACCTTGCTGCCTTGTGGGTCATCGAGGGCGTGGCCACCTACGGCGCCCAACTCACCGCCACCGTGGCCGGGTCCGGCTACCAGGTCATCGAGGCGCCTCGGATGAACGCCCGGGCCCATCGCGGAGCCGGGAAGTCGGATTCACTCGATGCTCGTCGCATCGCCGAAGCCGCACTGCCGCTGGAGGAACACCAGCTACGACACCCCCGCTCCGGCGAGGGGGAACGAGCCGCGCTGCGTGTGCTTGTGACTGCTCGAGATCACATGACCGGTGAACGCACCGCGACCGTCAACGCGCTGAACGCGCTGATGCGTGCGATCGACCTCGGCATCGACGCTCGCCGTCCACTGCGGAGCAAGCAGATACTCGAGATCTCCCGCTGGCGAGCCAGAGAAGAGCCACTGGCCCGGGCAACCGCACGGGCCGAAGCCACGCGACTGGCTGGCCGCGTCGTGGCACTCGACGGCGAACTCGCCGTCAACCAGAAGTCGATCGCCACCCTCGTGGGCGCCACCCCAGCTCACGGTCTGCTCGAAAAGACCGGAATCGGACCCGTCACCGCGGCCGCCTGCCTGATCGCCTGGTCGCACCACGGCAGAGTTCGTTCCGAAGCCGCGTTCGCCTGTCTTGCCGGGGTCAACCCGATCCCCGCCTCGTCGGGAAACACCGTTCGTCATCGCCTCAACCGCGGTGGCGACCGACGGCTGAACCGAGCCCTGCACATGGCCACGATCACCCGAATGATCCACGACCCCACCACCCGCGCCTACGTCGAACGCAGACGCGCCGAAGGCCGAACCACCAAAGAGATCCGCCGCTGCCTCAAGCGCTACCTCGCCCGCCAGATCTACCGCCACCTCAACACCACCAACGCAACACCGAACTTGGCTTGACAAACATAGGAGAGTCCACCGCAGACATTCCGCACTGGGCTACCAGACTCCGGCCGGATATGCTGCGACCTGCACACACCGATAACCGACTCTCACAGGACCCGGGCCAATCCACGGGGTCCCGTCAGGTTTGCTGTGCCTGGATACAGATTATCTCCTCGACAAACAGGTTAACTGACGGGGGTCTCGGATAGATCCGCGTTGGTGGGTGGCTGGAAAGCTCATTGTCCGATGTCAGAGTATCGTCGCGATGGGATCGCCTTCGGCTGCCACAAAGGGGTGCTATTCGGTGGGAGGCGGCAGCAAGGGCGCGAACGACTCCGCACTCTGCCGTTTACTTTCGTGAAGGAGGGCTTGGAGTTCTACCGCGCGGGTTTCGGAGAAATTGAGCCAAGTTGCCAGATCCATGGTGCTGCTGGCTGTGGCTTTGTCGAGGCTCGTTATCCCGTGGTAGAGCAGTGAGAGGTACTGCGCCCGTGTAAGTTCGGTACCGAGAACCATACCTAACTCTACGAGCTCAGCTGGAATACCTAGTTCGAGACGGACCATTGTCCGCTCGGCCAAGTCACCCGTCGCGATATCGGAGTGCAAGAACGCGAACACTCTCGTAGTGGCCGGTATCAGGTCGCGGGTGCGACTGGCCACGGAGCGGATCGCGCCTGCGGCCTCGTTGTCTCGGTTGTGCTGCATGAGTCGCTGTTCCATCGCGCTGAGCGGCGTACCGCTTGCGTACAAAAGACAAGCCATAGCCTTCTTCGCCCGAACCGAACGAACGAGTTGATCGGCGCCCCCGATGCCCAGCATATTCTGCACCTGCGGCGCGACTGCCTGGTGCATCAACTCTTGAGGCCATCGTCTATGTTCTGTGTTCTTGGCCTTTCTGGCGAAGGGGAAGTAGACCTCGTCGAGTTCCTTGGTCACTTGGGCAGCGGCGATCAGTGTCGTTGAGTTCATCGGCACCGTCACGTGGCGCAGCACTTCGACCAGCCGAATGATCGAGTCGACATACACTCCGCCTTCACCTGCGAACCGGCCGAGGTCTGTCAGGCGGTACCTTTGACCGTCGATCATCTCTATCAACTGATGCCGATCAAGCTCGCGCAGGATACCGACGATGCGGTCCTGTCCCCAGTTCCACGTGGGGTCCACCTGACGTTGCTGGAACGCGGCGAAGGTACTATCCAAGAAGGAGATCAGTAAGTCGGCCTCCACACTGCCATCCGCACCAGGTTGCAGGGCAGCAAGCGTGCGAAGCACCTGCGTCCGGTGGTCGGTGAGGTCATCGAGAAAAATCGACTTCACATCCTCGGGCGTGCCTGTCACATAGTGAGACCAGATCCGCTGAACGTCCAGTCCTCGCGAGGCGATGACGTAGGACTCGCCGTGCTCGGCATACCCGAGTCGGCCGGCCCGGCCTACCATGTTCTTGTACTCGGCGACGGTGTATGGCCCGCTGAATGGATGATTGAGGCCGACTATCACGACAGCGGATGCGGGCGTGTTCACTCCCATGGCGAGCGTGGTCGTGGCGACGAGCACACGAAGATCGGTGTGAGGACGACGGAAGTCCTCTTCCAAGATCTGTCGCTCCTCACGGGTGAGGTCGGCGTTGTGGAAGCCGACTCCGCCATTGAGTGTCTGGCGTAGCAGCTCGGAGGATGTCGAAAGATCACCGGACGGCAACGCGTCGAGTGTAGTCTGCGCTGGCGGGAGACCGAGCTGCCCGGACAGGTAACCGGCACAACCGAGCGTCTCGCCCTTGATCTCTCGAAAGACTATGACCTGCTTGCCCTCGTCGACTAGCTTGGCGACCAACGGAATGACCAAATCCTGGCTGGTGTTCTTGCCACTCCATAACGGCGTGATCGCGTTCTCGGCCTTCGCCCGCCCGTCCCTATCGAGGTAGCGGTACTGGCCTGAACCATCGATAACGCCTTCGACCAGTGGGACGGGCCGTTCCTCATGACGAAGCTGTCGTCCGTCTAGCCAGCGCTCCAGGCCGCCGGTGTCGCCGATGACGGCCGACAGACAGATGACCTGCGGCCGGATCCCGGCGGACCGGCGGCTCTTCACCAAGGTCAAGACGAATTCGAGATTCGCGCCGCGGCCTGGGTCGACCAACATCTGGACCTCGTCCACGACGATCGTGCCGACCTGGCGCAGTAAGTACGGGCTAGCGAGGATCATCGCTCCGAACTTCTCGTAGGTCATCAGGCAGATGTCGTAGCGGCCGCTCATCAGCGCCGCGTTGTCGTCGCTAATCTCCCCGGTCGACCGGATGGTAACGATGCCGAGTTCGTCGTACTTGCGGACGAACTCGGCATACTTGTCGTTCACGAGCGCGCGCATGGGAAGCAAAAATAGGGCACGCTGGTGATCTACGGCGCCTCGCAGCGCGGCCAGTTCACCGACCATGGTCTTTCCCGACGAGGTCGGGGCGGTGACGAGTAAATTCTTGCCGTCGAGGACACCGAAGTCGTTGATGGCGGCCAGTTGCAGCGCGTTTAGTCCGGCGATCGCCTGCCCCCAGGTATCCAAAAGCACCTGCGGGACGCCAAAGGACGCCAAACTGTCTAGATCGGCAGTTGCGGGCTGCCGGACGAACTCCGGGAAGGCCGCGGCGTACCGGGCGCCCGGGCTGAGGATCGGCCAGGTGGGCGCCCCGTCCAGACTGCCTCGAAAGCATGGATGCTGTTCCTTGCGCACTGCTGAGGACGCGTCCACGACCCTCCGGGTGACATGCTCAAGGAGCTTGTAGACGTCAATCTTGCCGCCGCTCACCACTTCGGGAGCCCCCTGCAACGCAGTCAGCAGCTCGTAGGTGAGCAAGCCGTGGCCGAGACCAGGGTCCTCGTAGGCCCGTTCATTTGGTGCAGAGGCGGCAAGAACGATCCGGCCTCGGCCGGCGATTTGCTCCAACAGTCCCAGCTCCGAATCGAGACTGCGCGCTAGAACTGGGGCTGTCAGTGCTTTGGCTCCAAATCCTCCAGCAAAGCAGCAATCTAGGACGCATACCAGCGTTGCCGCCGGGATCTTGTTGAGGAGTCCTGCCAGGTCCTCGAGTGACAGCCCAGTTTCCTCAAGTCTCGACCGGTCCGCATCATAGGGCACCAGTTCGTGCGTTGTGCTGCCGTGGCCTGAGAAGCTGACGACGACCAGATCGGCGCTACTGCTCACAGCAGCCAGTTGCTGTAGCTCCTCGATGATCTTGGCTCGGGTCGCGCCCGAATCGGTCAGCAGAGCAGGGTCTGCCTGGAAGCCGTCGGCAAACAGAGCACGCAGAGCGGTCGCGTCCCGAACTGCTGAAGTAAGAAAGCCAATGTCGGCCGCCTGGTAGCGGTCGACTCCGATGAACGTGCCGTGGAACCGCATGCTCAAGTCCCCTTCTTCGGGTCTATCCCATTGGCGTGTCGCCAGACGGAGCAAATAGCACTTTTCGCGCTGACGGCTGCTGGTCGGTCAGCAACACGTTGCGGTATCCGCGGTCGCTAAGATTGCATGCGTATGCAACGAACGTACCTAGGGGATGCGGGATCGCCGGTGCGGCGTCGTCACGCGTCTCGTATGTCCAGGCTCCATCTACCAATCGCACGCACGCGATCCCGTGCTTCTGCGCATACTGCAGAGCCCCTCGCTGAAACCCGCTCGCAGCCACTACAACGCCCTTGTGTGCTCCTGTCGAACGCAGCTTGTCCTGGAGCACCTGGACGTCCTCACGCTCAACCGGACGAGAGTGCCGTTTGCACTCGAAAAGGATCAGAAAGTCGGCACCCATCAGCCTGAATCGGGCCGTTACATCGATGATGTATGAGCCGTCCATGCCCTCAACCGTGTCCAGATGCTCAACCCGCCAGTCGATGACATCATGACCTGCAGCCTTGACAATCTCGGCCACAGCGCGTTCGTATTCGGCCGGACTCAGCTCGAACGTCGGCCATCGGTCGATGCCGTCCCCCTTCACCATCGGATCACCTTCCGTTAGCACAGCTGAATGTCGGAGACTAGTGTTCCGCGGCGGTAGCGCGTAGCGCGGCCGACACGCCACACCGCTGGATATTCGCGCCCCATCACCACCGCGGGCAGCGTCGCTCAATGTATCCGAACGTCACGCCGGGGTAGTGGTCGGGGCTGCTACGACTGCAAACTCTCAAGTTGCGTATAGGTATTGGGGCTGCTGCACGGTGCGGTGACAGTGTGGTTAGGCAGCCTGGAGGGCTGCTGGGGTCATGATGGCTTCGTACTCGATCGGGGTCAAGCGGCCGAGGCGGGATTGGCGTCGGCGTCGGTGGTAGGTGCGTCCGATCCAGGACACGATCGCGATCCGGAGCTGTTCGCGGGTCGCCCACTGTTGCCGATCCAGGACGTTGCGTTGCAGGAGGCTGAAGAAGCTCTCCATCGCGGCGTTGTCACCGGCCGCGCCGACCCGACCCGGCCATCCGAAACCTGTTGAGCTCGTGGACGAAGCGCCGGGAACGGAATTGGCTGCCCCCGTCGGTATGCACAACGCAACCGGCCACGTCACCACGACGAGCGACCGCGTTCTGTAGCGCGGTCACCGCCAAACGTGACTTCATCCGCGAGTCGATCGAATACCCGACGATCCGACCTGAGCACACGTCCTTGACCGCGCAGATGTAGAGCTTGCCTTCACCGGTCCGATGTTCGGAAATGTCGCTGAGCCACAACATATTCGGTCGATCCGCCGTGAATCTGCGGCGCACGAGGTCGTCATGGACAGGCGGCCCCGGTCGACGGTTCTTCCCACGTCGAGGCTTGCCGAACACACTCCACCAGCCGTTCGTCGAGCAGATCCGCCACGCGGTCCGCGCCGCCATCGGCTCACCGGCCGCGGCGGCCTCGTCGGCGAGGAAGCGGTAACCGAACTCGGGATCCTCACGGTGGGCGTCGTGCAGGGCGTTGGCTCGATAGGCCCGAACCAGCGTGGCCGGGGTGACGGGTCGGGCCAACCACCGGTAGAAGGGTTGGCGAGCGAGCTTCAACACTCGACACGTCACCACCACGGGGATCCCGTCGGCGGCGAGCTCTCTCACGAGCGGGTAGACCTTTTTCCCGGCAGTTGGGCCTGAGACAGATAGGCCGCCGCCCGGCGCAGCACCTCGTTCTCTTGCTCGAGCAACCGGTTACGGCGCCGCAGTTCCCGCAGCTCTGCCGACTCGTCACTGCTGGTGCCAGGGCGGTTGCCCTCATCGATGTCAGCTTGACGCATCCACTTCGACAACGTCATCGGATGGATCCCGAAATCGGCCGCGATCTGATCCAGGGTCACCCCGTCCTCACGCTGACGAGCGACCCGGACCACGTCCTCACGGAACTCCTGCGGGTAGGGCTTGGGCACGATGAACATCCTTTCAGACCCGCCTCTCGGCAAGCCAGATCGATGTCACCAACCCGTGCAGCAGCCCCCAGCATGGGCAGGACGACGATCGCGAATTCGTGCAGGTGTCGGTAGAACCACCGCCAGCGGGGTTTCGCCAGATATCAGCGGATCGCGTAATCGACGGCGAAAACCAGCCACGTCACCCACAGCACCGTGTCACCGACGCGCGCCGCCGTGCCCTGGGGTTGGGCGAGCACGATCCAGCTGTATGCGACCAGAAAGATCACAGCCGCCGCGGTGAGCGGCCATTCGGTCAGCTGCTTCCATCGGGCTTCGTCCACAACCTGGTGAATCTATCGGCCCAGACAGACTCTGGCCTGGACCTCTGTGCAGATTTCCTGGGTGTGTCGAAGGCTCGGCACGGATCGCCGGCCATGTTGACGGTCACCTCGTCGGGTCGGGTCGGGTCGTACGTCACGGGGGCCGACCGCTGATCGAGTCGTCGCTAGGAACGATGCAGCCCTTGGCAGTCGATGTGGGTCAATTCGATGGTGAATCCGATGGCGGCGTCCGGTGAGATGGTTCGCTGAGCACCTGCTGCAGGGGCGGTGCCGTAAGGAGAGCAGGAGCCGGGTGCGCGTTCGGTTACCGCGTCCGATCTGCGAGCGTCACAGCAGCAACCCGAACCGTCACATATTGACCGAACTCCGATTCCTGTCGCGTCGGCGCGTCGCCTGGCGCAAGACGATGCTCCGCCGCGCCGCCGGCCTTTCCTGAGCTTCCGAATCGTCGCCCTGACGGTGGACGGCGAAGTAGATGGCGACCCAGTAGCGCGGCGAACATCACAGTGCCGACACCGGGCGGCGTATGCGGTTGTGTGGATACCGATTTGTTGTCCGAGGTCCGCACCGTGCTGCAGGATGCCAGGAAGGCCGGGGTTGATGAGGACACTGTCCGTCGCCGGACACGGCGAATCAACGCACCCAGGCGGCGGTGAGGTCGCCGAGCGCCCGCAGCCAGTCGCACGCGGCTCCAGGGGCGTCAGGTGAGCAACGAATCGATGTCAGTTTCGCTTGCTCCGTATCGCGCATTGTGTGCTCTGAGAATCGCTATGACTGCTTTTGCCGGATCGAGTGCGCCGGTCGCGTCCTCCAGGACCACATTTCCGCTGAGTTGTCCGTACTCCCAGAAAGCGACATCGATATAGACTGGTGCTTTCAGACGTCGGTTGGTGAGCTGCGCCAGAAGCCCCTCTCCAAACTGTATGTAACCGGAGAAATAGTTGCTGAGCCACGACAAGATCTCGGCTTCGGTCACGCTGTAGTCGAGTCCGTGGACGAAGAGCCTGTCTCGAAACTGCTGGGCTGCGGTCGGTGCCTGCGGGGTTGTCGGTATCCGCAGCTTCGTGCTGAAGAGTTGGACCTGGTAGGGACGTCCGAGCGAGAGTAGATAGTGGAGGTCCAGTGTCCGGGACGGCGCGTCCCATGCGGTGAACCGCTCCAGTAGGAAAGCGCCGTAGGCCCAGCCTGGCAGGTTCTCCCGATTGTTGAGGTCGCCCCCTATCGGTGGCGGCAGCGGCGGATAATTCGATGGAAAACTCCCGAAGCCCGGTTTGTTCGCGTACACGCCGTAGGCGCCCTCGCGCCAGGGATCGAACAGGGTGATTTCTTCGGCATGCCGCAGTCCGAGGAGGGTCGGGCTGACACGGGCGTAGACCGGTCGCTCGAACCTTCGGAGATCGTTGCGGTCGTCTTGGGCGTCGCAGTAGACGATGACCCAGTGCGCGCAGTCTTGAAGCCACAGGGCCGAGACCGAAGACCAGTGGCGATGCCCTTCCCCGAAAGGGAACAGGTTGTAGAGATCGTCCGGGTCCTCGGACCAGGCATCGGATCCCTGACGTCCTGTGTAGTATCGCGTCGACTCCAGCCTCGGGCCTGTTCCATCGAGTGGCATCCACGCCAAACGCATGCCCGGGTCGACGGCTCCCGCTCGCCAGAATCCCTTGGTGAACATGACCAGGCCGGAGCCTTCGGCCCATGGAAGTCCGGGGTCGGTGGCGTGCTCGCTGTTGTCGACGACGACCGGCGCTACGCCTGGGAAGGCGTCGGTGGCGTGAGTCGAGACCATGCCGTGGCACTTCCGACAGAACCGCCAGCCTGCTTGGTTCCAAGCGTCCTCACCAGGATTGTGGGGGAGGACGAAGTCGTAGCCGAGCGGTCGATGTGCACCGCCTTGCGGGCACACGCCGCCTGCGCCGCCACCGTTGTAGAACAGGGCCGCACAGTTGCCGCAGAATCGCCAATGTGGTTGGCGGTAGGCATCGGCACCGTCGTCATGGTGAAGGATGTAGGTGAGGCTGGCGTTGCGTGCATCGTGCGCCAGACCGTCGGCGCGGCAGACTCCTTTGAAACCTACCGCGTCGCCGTCCCAGAACAGTGTGAGGCACTTGTTGCACTTGCGCCACTGCGGCTGGTTGTGTGCGTCCTCCTGAAACGGGAAGTCGCCTGGTCGGTCATGGCGCAGAATGAAGTTCAACCCGATCGCCTCATGCGCTGCGCCGCCAGGACAGTGACCGCGGTGCGAGGGACTTGGGTCGTTGTCCCAGGAGAAGAGTTGATTGCACTTGCCGCAGAATCTCCAGTCGGCATCGTGAAATCCGTCCTTGTGGAATTCGTCGTCCTTGGGACCGTGGAAGAAGTCGAAGTCGATCTGCTCTTGCGTCAGATTCGGGTATCCCATGGCGTGCGGAAGGGTGAACTCAGGACCGGTGGGGATATGCGTCGCACCCGCTGGGCACAAGCGAGTGCTTGCCGGGTCTCCATTCCAGAAGAGCATGGCGCAGTTAGCGCACCGGAGCCAGGCACGCTGGTTTTGTGCGTTCGCCGCGGCGTCGACGGGTAGGGCGAAGTCGAGGCCTCCGGGATCGTCTTCGTGTGCGCCCCCCTTCCAACACACGCTCGGTGTCGCGCTCTGCATGAACAGCGAATGACATTTGACGCAGCGGCGCCAGCGGTCCTGCATTCCGAGCGCCCCGGGGCGGGTGTGGGGAAGTACGAATCGAACTCCTCGAACATCGTGGCTTTCGAAGTGCCTGCGCGTCTCGTCGGTAGGACAGCGGCCGATCCTCGGGTTGAACATGAATTCCATGTCATATCGCGTGTGGTTGCCGGGGTGATGATTACTCAACAGGTAAAGGCCCTGGCACGGATCGACCGGCCGCTTCTTGCCGGACCAGATCCAGTCGGAGATGTTGCAGAAGACGTACACCTTGCCGAGGTGACTGAACGCACCGCTGGGTACTTCCAGGCTGCTGCTGATCCCGTAGGGCTCCGGCATCCGGAACGGCGCGAACTTACCGTCCGAGCCCAGAACTCCACGCAATGGGAAGCCCCCGGCCTCTGGGGCGCCCGCGCAGACACCTTTGTGTGCTTCACCGTCCCAGAACATGCCGTGGCAGTTGCCGCAGAAGCGCCAATTCGGCTGTCCTCGCTGTTCGGACGCGCCCTGCTCCCGGTTCGGAATGTAGAAGTTCCATCCGACGGGCCGGTGACGGCCGCCCGCGGGGCAGACTCCGCGTTCAGCGCCTTGGGCAGAGAAGAACAGACCGTTGCACTTGCCGCAGAACCGCCAGTCCTTCTGCCCGGTCTGGTCGGTCGCGCCTTGATGGTCGTTGGGCAGAAAGAAATCCCAGCCGGCGGGTTCGTGTTCACCACCACGCGAACAGACGCCTGCGGACCGTTGATCCGGGGCCCAGAACAAGCCATGGCAACGTGCACAGAATCGCCACTTGCCCTGACCGGTTTGCGGTGTCGCGCCCTGCTTGTCGTTGGGTAGGCGGAAATTCCAGCCGACAGGCAGGTGGCCTCCGAGAGCGACGATCTCTGTGGTGTCCGTCCAGCCCACGAGGTCGGAGTTCATAGGGTTGCCGCTGAAAGCGTGTAGTGCGCTGTTCTCGGGGGCGCCGTATGGCTTGTTCTGATCGAGTTCGACTGTGACGTCACCGAAGTAGATGTAGAGCCGTCCGTCGCTGTGTTCGGTGTTGGCCCCCATGTCTACGCCGAGCACGCCCCATCGGCCGGTGTCGGTGAGAAGCGGTTTGTGGACCGGGTCTACCGGTTGCGGCCACAGGGGGTCGTGAACGCTGGAGCTTCCTGTCAGCTGCCCGATGCGCTTGGTGGCGATCCATTCGATCCGGTCGGTCACGCTGGCCTCCGTACGGTGCACCGGTGCTACGTCTGCAAAAGTGTGTCGCCTGGTCCAACGACAAATAGTTCGAACACCCGCCACGGGTGAATCCACGTCGGCCGACGAAACCGCGGCGAGGCGGGCCGAGTCCCCGCCTCATCCACGGCCACAGGCCCCCAACAGGCTCAGTTGGCGGGCCCGGATCGTATTCGCCGAAAGTCATCTCGCGCCGGTATGGCTCCCATAGTCTATGCACACAGATCGTGACCGCTGTGGTGATTGAACGACCGACACGACGACCAGGGGGTAGACGGTCATGAACCCGATAGGACTCGAGGCGATCACAGCGTTCGATCGGCTCCCATATCTCAAGCGGGGTACCTTCGCCGCTGGACAGTCGAGCTACGACCGTGCGGGCTCGAACAAGGATTTCAACCAGTATCTGGGTACCGACAGTCACGGCGACCACATCATCCTCGACGTCGAGGGCCCAGGTGTCGTGTACAGGTTGTGGTTCACCGGCTTTCCTCCTGAGCCTTTCCCCGGGCCTGAGCTGTACATCCGGATCTACCTCGACGGATCCTCGACAGCGCGGCCCAGACCATTGGCTGAGATTTTCTCCGGTGCGACTGCGCCTTTCGAGGACCCTCTGGTCGACGCCGCGGGCAAAGCTCTGACCAGCTACTTGCCGATACCGTTCGGTCGATCGATCAGGATCACGACCAACGCAGCACCTTTCAGTGCTGATGGCAGCACCGACGGCTTCTTCTACAACATCGGCTACCACCTGTACGGGGCCGACACTGTGGTGCGGACTTGGACCGAACGAGAAGACATTGCCGCGGCCAAGACCGTATGGGAGAAAACGGAATCCGGTGAGCACCCCTCCCCGTCGGAAGGAGCGACGACGACTTCCCGGGAAACGACGTTGCCCGCACACCACACAGAGGTCCTGGCTGAACTGCGCGGACCGGGAACGGTCGAGTCCCTGCGCGTGTACGTGGGCTGGCCGCTCGTAGAAGAAGCGTTGCTCGATATCGCGGTGCGCATGTGGTGGGACGACTTCCCCGAGGCCGCCGTGGACGCACCGATCGGAATGTTTTTCGCTCTCGGCATGTTCGGCGGGGTGGTCAATGCACGCAGCATGGTCGCGGGGGTAGACCCGGACGGATGGCTCTATTGCCACTTCCCGATGCCGTTCCTTCGGCGAGCACGTATCGCATTGATCAATCGCATGAACCGCGCCACCGAACTGAAGTACTCGATCCGCACGATCCCTCTGAGTTCCGACGCCCCCGATATCGGCTATTTCCGGACCTCGTACCGCCTCCACAGCTCGCAGCCCCAGCAGAGTATGGAACTTCTCGATATCCGCGGCGCCGGCCACCTGGTCGGTACAGTGGTATCGCTGGCAGGCCCGCGTGATCTATTCTACCTCGAGGGCGATGAGCGGATCTATATCGACGGAGCCCGCACCGCAGCCATCCACGGCACCGGTACCGAAGACTTCTTCAACGGGGCATGGTACTTCAGAGACGGCGCCTTCAACCGACCGTTGCACGGCTGCACCACCAAAAGCACGGAAAACGGCTTAGTTTCGGCCTACCGGCTGTTCATTCACGACGCTGTTCCGTTCCGCAGCCGACTGAAGCTTACCCTCGAGCACGGCGGCGACAACGAAGTACCCGTCACCGCATGGACGCTGGCCTATTTCTATCACCAACCGGTCCTACGCTCGTGGCAGGTCGACGCGATCGTGCTCGCCGATGCGAGCAGTCGAACAGCTCACGACTACCGCATCGAAGGCGACCAGACTTGGATGGGGAAGGTCACCGCCAACTTCGAAGGCGACTACGCGCGAATCGAACATACCGATTCCGGGTATGCACACCGCGGTCGAAGCCGTTTCACCCTCGCGGTGCCCCCACACAACACCGGAGTGGTACTGCGCCGACTGTCGAATCTGCGCATCGCGGACCAGAAGGCGCGTGTATCGGTCGATTCCGTCACCGTAGGCATCTGGTTCGTCGCAGGCGGTGCCCACGGTGTCGGCGGGAAGCCGGATATCGACAAATGGTCGGAGAACGACTTCTTCATCCCCCGGGCACACACCGGCGGTCGCTCATCGATCGACGTCGACATAGACTTCGTATCCAGCGCCTGGGATTGGAATGAATTTCGCTACACCGCCTTCGCGCTCACCGAGACACCCGATGCCTACCCGCGCTTGATCAGCGCTCGCGTAGCCCCGACGGTGAACATCGGGGCCGTATCCCGCAGCTCCGACCACCTCGACTTGCTCGTCGCCGACACCGCCGAGAACACACTGGCCACCCTCGCATGGGCACCGTCCCACGACGGCCCCTGGCTACGCTGGCCCGCACCGTCGACCGCAACCCTCGACAACAGCGCACCCGTTCACCTCGTATCACGCTCCACCGACAAACTCGACGGCTTCTTCACGACCGACAACGGTGAAATCCACACCGCTAGTTGGGAACCCGGCACCGATCACTGGAGATCAGGACTGATATCGGCCAGGTTACTGCCGGGCTCCGGGAGTCACACACCCGCAGTAGCATCTGGAGCCCACATCACTGCGGTATGCAAGCAGCGCGATCATCTCGACATATTCGCCGCCACCGACTCCGCCGTGCACACCGCGGCGTGGCCGAGCAACGACCCCCACCGTCCTGCGGATTGGATTGGCTGGTGGACCATACCCGGACTCCCCGCACGGCCACACAGCCGCGTGGAGGCAGTCTCGCGCGGTCAAGGCAAGATCGATCTGTTCACCGTCCACACCGAGCACGGCACAACAGAAATCCACACCGCGGGGTGGCACCCCGGATCCGCTACCTGGACAGCCGGTCGGCTGCGGGACCGGATGCAAACCGGTGCCTTCATACCCAAGCTCCCCCCTGATGCTGTGGTGACCGCGATATCGCGTCGCACCGATCACCTCGACATCTTCGTCATCGACTACCGCGGAGTTGTGTATACGGCAGCGTGGGAACCGCTTTTCGCATCATGGCGCGGATGGTGGACCTTGCCCGGCATCACCGGCGTCCCCGGGGGCACTGTCGCCGTCGTGTCCCGCTCACTCGACAAGATCGACCTATTCACCACAGACGCGACAGGAGACGTAACGACCGCCTCGTGGCAACCACAGACGGCCTGGACCGGAGGTCGACTTCGCGACAGACTCGCACCCTCCTCCAACATCCCACAAATTGCCGATGCAGCACCCATAACCGCGGTCAGCTACCGAACCGACAGCCTCGATATCTTCGTCGCGGGGACCGATCAACGGATTTGGACAGCAAGCTGGGACACACGATCGGGGCCGACCTGGTATGGATGGCGACCAGTGGGCTATTGAGTCGACCAACTTACCTTCGCTGCCCGCCCAGCGGGTTGCTCTGGGCACCGCAGACCCGCCCCGACAGAACCCGCCGACGGCGGAAGCCACCGCGGCTCACCGGACGCCCTCCCCGCGGCGATCCCGCCGTCTTCACACGAAGGCACCCTCCGACTGTTCAATCCTTCTGCCGCGCAGACTGGTACGGACCAGACCTTTGTGGTGCGCCCATCATCCCTCGCTCGATCAAATCTGCGGCCACGATGGTCAGTCGGTTTCCGCTGCATCGATTCTTACAGGGCGAGTTGACTACCGCAGTCTGTGTGACCGCCCTCGATCCAGTCCGCTCGACATCCGCACATTCCGAAGCCCCAGCTGTTTGATCGCGTCGCCATCGCACGCTCGTCGCCGGTTCGGGTACCGCACTGTCTTCCTACGCGGTGCTCTGTCGGATCAAATCTTCGGATGTAGAGCCTTTCAATCTGGATGACCGGAACAAGTTGCCCAATCTGCCTGAATGACGGGACCCCGAAATTCAGCCCGGACCGAACCAATGGGGTCAGGCCAGTGCTGCACGTGGCCCGTGTGTCGGTGCTGGGGTGCCTCATTGTGATGCATCGCAACGTTATTCGAGTCCGCGATGTGGTTCGGAGCGTGGTGTGAAATCTACGTCCTGCCCCGTTGCTGCGGCGGCTGGTCGCCAGGATTCTCGATCTTGTGTTCTGGCTCTGTTGACGTTCGAGGTGGCTGTGTCGGTGGGAGCTGTAGTGTGCCACTGAACGATCTCACGGACTCGGCTTGGAGGTCTGTCTTGGTCCGGCGAGATGGACAGACCGTGGCCAAGGGGCTCGTAGGGCAGGCCGTGGGCCGTCGGGGCAGTGAGCGTGGCCGTGTCTGGAGGTGCGTGAGGCCGCGCTGTTAATGGTGGTCATTCTCCTGCCGTTGTTCCTTCTTGATGTCGTTATCGGGGGTCTGACGGGACCTGGGCATCGCGGCCGCGGTCCGTGCGGGGACGGCTGAGCTGGACCGGTGACCCCAGGTGTAGGCCGTGCGGTCCCTCCCGCGACAGCGCGCCCACTCGGCCGTGGTGTACGGCGACGAGCCCGGTGTGGGCCTGCTCCGTGCGGTCGGAATCGACCGATAGATGACCTGGGCCTCGACTTGTGGCGCGTCAGGTCTGGTTGCGCGACATGGGCTTTGATTTGTCGGTTCGGTGGTGGTGGGTTGTGTGGTGGGTAATATTGCGGCGTCGGATCCGATGCGGGCTCGGGTGAGCGCCGTCCGGCAGGGGGAGAGGGAGGACGGGGCGTGGCCGAATTGAGGGTCGAGTGTGGTTTGCCCGATGTGGAGTTGTCGGTCGCCGACGAGCAGTGCGCTGACGTGTACGACAGTCTCGCCGCCGAAGCACCGGAGCTGCCGGTGCTTCGGACGCGCGGCGACGAGCTGAGTCAGGATTTCGGCGCGGCGCTGGTGATCGTGCGGAGCGCGCCGCGCGTGGTGGCGTCGGTGCGGGAGCCCTCGACATGGCTGGCGCGCCGCCACGACGCACAACCGGTGCTGCGGCGGATTGACACCACCGGCGCCAGACGGGAACTGAAGCTAGTCGGGCTGTCTACCGCACAGGGCGAGCGAATGGTGAGTGAGTTCATCACCGACCCACCCAGCCGATGACGACCGCGAGGGTGGCGGGCGCCGCTGATGTCGTGGCGGTGATCTGTGGTGCGCGGGAGTGGCCGGGTATGGGCGAGCGGTTCGCCCCTGCGGCCGCGTTCGCCAACACCGCCGCCGAATTGCGGGCCTATCTGCACAGCCCCGAAGGTCTGGGCTTGGCGGCGGCGGATGTGTTGTGGCTGTTCGACAGTCCCACTACTGCGGTCGAGCATCTGCATCAAATCCACACCTTCCTCACCGCGCGCACCACCAGGCCCGGGGCCGTCCACGGGCGGGGCCTGGTGGTGGTGTTCGTCTATGTCGGGCACGGGGCGTTTCTGGGTGGTGAGCGGGCCTACAGCCTGCTGCTGCGCGATACACGGGAACCGCTGCAGGCCGAGACCAGCCTGCGGGTGTCCAGCGTGGCCTCGATGCTGCGAACCACTGTCCCCGAGAGCGCCCGCATCGTGATTCTGGACGCATGTTTCGCCGGGGGCGCGTTCAAGGACTTCCAAAGCGACATCACCCAGCTGTCGGCGGTCAAGATCACCGAAGCCCTCCAACACAGCAACAGCAGCCGCGGGGTCGCGCTGCTGTGCGCGGCCAGCGCCCGCAACCCCGCCCGCCTCGCCGGCACCGACACCACCACCCTGTTCGGCCGCGCCCTGCTCGACGCGCTTCACACCGGAGACCCCGACACCGCGGGCCCGATGAGCCTGCGCCGGATCGGGGAACTCACCACGCGACGACTGTCCGAGGTCGACCACGCTCCCATCCCCGAAGTCCACGCACCGGATCAACATAACGGCGACCTCGCCGCCAAACCCCTGTTCCCCAACGCTGCCACCCCCACCGTGAGCGCCGCCTCGCCGGACACGCTGCCGAAGGAACTGCGCGCGGGCCTGGAGCATCCCGATCCCGAATTCCGCCGGGCTGCTGTCGAACGACTCGCCACCTGGCTTGCCTCACCCGGTCCCACCGAGGTTTCGGCCGCTACCCGACAACTCGATGCCTTCGCGGCCGACGACCACCCCGCCGTCGCCGCACTCACTCGAACCACAACATTCACCGGCCACACCAAGAGGGTGCGGCCGGTGGCGTTCAGTCCGGACCGGAGCTCTCGCGTCGGCCCCACCAACAGACAGCGCCGCCGCTACCTGCTCGAGGCCGCAGTGATAGAGCAACTCCCCGTGGATTCCGGGATCCGCATCGACCGCCTCGACTACGGCATCGGGCCGCAGCGGGTCAGCATCGATACCATCGGTGTCGAACCGGTATTCCTTCCACATCGTTTCACCCTGACCGGGACCAAGCGCCGCGGCGCGACCGCGGCTGTGTTCATCGTCAGCGACATCGCCTACCTGGGGAGAGTGACCCGCCGATGGTCCCGTAGCTTCACCCTTCCCGCGGAACTCGGCCTGGGCGGGATCCTTCCCTTCCTCGACGCCAAGGCGATACACCGCAACCGAGTCGAGGTCGCTCGTGAGACCGGCGAACTCGGACGTCTGGTCGTGGTCGAGTTCCGCTCCGGCGTTCCCGTGGCACGCAGCAACCACGTCGACCTGCTGCGGCGAGGAATCCTGGACCCCGACGACATCTGGATCTCCCGCGCTACAGGTGAGCCCATACTCTCCGACGAGGCGCTCTCGGCGGCTCGGCTGGCCTTTCAATCCAAGCAACCCAACGGCAACAGCAGCGACGTGTTCGCCTGCGACGTCGACGGCTCGAGATTGTTCAATCTGACTCGCAAATCGTTCGACAGCTACGACGGATTCATCTGCGATGGTCGGGAAATCGTCGAATGGTTGACTCGTGGCAGACTCCAGATCGCCTCTCAACAGGCCGGTGAGGGGGTGCGCGTGGTCGATGATCCGGTGTGATGTGCGCGCGTCCCGTCATCACGCCGCACGTTTCCCGAATAAGCGCGTTGTCGTCGGTGAGGCGGGAGGATCATCGACAGCTTTCGAAGTCCTGTATTCCCTGCGCATTTCCCATGGCTCCACCGGACTCTGTCACGGTGGAATCCGGCACGGCGGGCTTGGCGTGTGTCGATGCGGATGTCGGTTCGGTTGCGACCGCCGCGCTTCTGCACAGGACCGAACCCGACGCCGCCGAGCGGAGGGTGCGCACGGTGACGGTGGCGGCCGTCCAGGCCGGTGATTCGGCGACGGCTGGTGATCAAGGTCAGGCATCGCGGGCCCGACGGCAACAGTGGTGTGATCTGGGCGATGTCGTGTGCGTCGTCGAGGACCAGCAGCAGTCGCAGCTCGCGTGTGCGGTCGATCCACAGGTCCTGGCATGTCGGAAGCGAGGCGGGCAGCGTGGCGGGGTCGGCGCCGAGGTTGGTCAGTAATCGCGAGATGGCATCGATGGGGTCGGTCGGCGGTTGGTCCGGGGTGTGGGCGTTGAGGTCAATGAAGAACCGACCATCGGGGAATTGGTCGGCAAGGTGATGGGCGGCTCGGGTTGTCGAAAGGGTGCCGCGGCGCGGTTTGCGATGATCTTCGGGCGGTCACGCACTACGCTGGCAACGGATTTCGGTTCGCGCGAACAGATGGGGATATCGGTATGTCAAATTCCGGAGACCAGTTGACAGTCCATACTGAAGGCGGTCTTGAGGCGACCGAGCAGTTGCTGGACTGGCTGCGCGACGAGGACGCACTGCGTGGCCTTGTTCGGCGCGCTAACACGCCGATCGGCGAAGGCGATCTCGGCGCGATCACCGACGTTATCACTGTGGCTGTCAGCTCTGGAATCACCGTCACCGCATTGGCTCGATCACTCACAACGTGGCTTACCCACCGTCGTTCCGACCTCGACATCACCGTCACCCGCGGGGACGCCTCGGTGAAGATCAAAGGTAAACGTCTTGATGCCGACACCGTACTCCGGCGGATTCGAGATTTGACCGACCCTACCGAACCGCCGAGGTGACCAACCACCAGCCTGACCCCGACCGCTCACGGGCCGTGCTGATCGGTATCAGCACGTTCAACCACGCCCATCAACTCCACCCGATTCCCGCCGCAGCCAACAACCTCACCGACCTGGAAAAACTCCTTGTCGGCACCGACGGTGTCCTGACTGCCGATACATGCGCCAAGGTGCTGGATCCTGCTGGCGGAGCGCAGATCGGTGATCTGGTCGAACAGGCAGCCGAACAGGCCACCGACACCCTGATCATCTACTACACCGGTCACGGACTGCTCGATTCACGCGGTCGCCTGTATCTCGCATTCACCGCCACAGATCCCGACCGTGTCCGCTGGACAGCACTGCCCGTCGCCACCATTCGTGAAGCGATCGCCGAGAGCCGCGCCGCCAGCCGCCTCCTGATACTGGACTGCTGTTTCTCCGGACGCGCTATGGACGCCCTGACCGACGGCCCCGACGCCATTCTCGGCCAAGCCGACATCGCCGGCACTTACACGATCACCTCGTCCTCGCGCAACGAAACATCCTACGCCCCAGCAGGTCAACGCAACACCGCCTTCACCGCCGCGTTGCTCACCGTCGCCGAACACCACCGCGGACTCACATTGGACGACCTCTACCTCCGCACTCGGCAGCACCTCCTGCGCCACGGCCACCCCGAACCGAGGCGCCGCGCCGACGATAACGCCGGCAAACTCGTCCTGTTCCCCCGTCGAGCACACCACACCCTCGACCACCAATCGACCGAGCCGAGCGCTCCCCGAAGATATTTCATAGCCGCCACCGTCACGACGAACTCTGATTTACCTGACTGGGACCATGACAAGGCCTACGAAGCCAGGGCCGAATTGATCGGCCTCTTCACCGAACGGTTCGGCTACACCTTAGTGCCCACGATCGGCCTGAACCCGTCTGCAGCACAGCTACGAACGGAGCTACACGACGTCGGGTTGGGAGCCCACCCCGACGATCTGATCGTGTTCTACTTCGCCGGTCCGAGTTACTTCGACCGCATGACCGGTGAGACCATGCTGCCGACCAGCGATACCGACCCTGCCGATTTTGCACGGGCAATGACCACTTCAGACTTGGCCCGAATTTTGTTGCTGGGCACCAAGGTACGACGATTGCTCTGGATCTTGGATACTTACACTCTAGAAAATGGCGGTGGCAAATCTTCCCCCCAATCGCTCGAGCGCTTCACCACCCACTGGGCGCATGAGCCGGACAGCGGAGTCGCGATGATTACTTCCGTCCAGCCGAGAGTCTCAGCGCGTGCACAATGGCTTCCGCGAACGCTCCACATGGCCACCGAAGTGCTCGATACCGCAGGCACCACACTGACTCTGTCATTGGAAGTGATCGCCAGCTTTCTAATGAGCGCTCCTGACAGGGATCCGGATCATGAAATCGGACTCGATGTGGTCCGATTGACCGGCCAGGCTCCACCCTTCCTGCCCAATTCGCACGTCATTGAAATCGAGCAACTGAAACGAAGGGTGATTGGCCAACGGCCGATTCCTGACCGTGGCCTCCTTACTCATCCCGAACCCGACGCACGCCACTATCGGCCGATAGTTGAAGACGGCGTCCACAGGCGGGCCGCCGGCCCGGTAATGCCCAAGATTACTGTCACTGCACTGGGGGCCTCGGGCGCAGGCAAGACAAGTTTCATCGCTGGCATGTATGCAGCGATGACAGGCGGTAGCCTGGGCTATACGATTTACGCACCCGACCGAAACCATCGTGTCCGACTTGTATCACACTGGAACAGCCTTTTGGAAGGCACCTGGCCGACACCAACTTCGCGACAGGATTTCATCTCCTATGAGTTGATTGTTAGCCGTGCTTTTGAGTCGCCGACAGCGGGGTTGAACCTATTCGACTATAGCGGTGACGCGCTTGTCGACCAATACGATTCAGCCGACTCATCAGCGCTCATCGAACATCTTGAGCATTCCGACGGTATCTACATCGTCCTCGACGGAGCTGTTCTCGGTCACTGGCTGGCAGACGTGCTCGCCCAGAAACCGGACCGACTCGCGTCATTGCGGCAGCAACTTGCAGTCGCCCCGATAACCGGACTGATCATAACTGCCGCCAGAAAAATGCAGGTTGCCGATCGACCACTTCCATCATTTGTGGTTATTGTCACGAAAGAAGACCTCCTCATGAAGAATGCCGGTCTGCAACGTGACCCTGCGCGGCACCTGACGGTGAATGCATTGCGAGAACTTCTTCCAATAATATTCTCGCCCGACATACGGGTCCTCATCAACTTTACAGACTCAAGCTTAGTCATGGGCCACGAGGCCGATAACCGCCCCTTCTGGATTCCGTTCGCTTTTACATTCATCGAGTACTTTCGTAGATCTGTCAAACAGGAACAACTTCTCCTGGACGCCATGTTTGAAAGTAGAGCAAAGACCGAGGCCGAGATCCGACTTCTGTCTGAACGTTTTGGACCCTTGGGAAACTCTTTAAACAATCGCAGAAATAAGGATGCCATCGATGAGATTAAACACATCGTTGCGGATGCCGAAAGGCGAAAGTCGGACTTTCAGAAGATACTCGACCAAGCATCCGAATTCAACGCGCAGCTGGCAGGTTTTCGGACATTCGGGGAACAGGCACCAGTTGACCCATAGGCGACCCCGCCCGCGAGACCACGTCCGTGCGTTCCGAGTTTTCGATGTTGTCGCCGGTGGTGATCGGGGACTGCTCACACCGACTGCCGAGCAGACGACCTTCGTGGTCCTGCACCAGGTCACCGTCTGCCAACGGCATGATCCTCGACGCCACCGCAAGCCAATTCACCACCAACGCCGGATGTCGGCGATGAGGGGTAGGGCGGTGACGATGCGGTCCGCTCGTTTGGAGATGGAAGAAGGCAGGACAGTCGGTGACTAGGAGTCGCCCACCGAGTTCTGCGTCGACCCGCCCACGTTCGGCCTGCCAGCGCGAAAACTGTTGCAGTCAAGAGGAAAGAGGCGATCGGTCAGCGGGCATGGTCGCTCTCGCGCTACCCGAGATCCGCCGTTTGATCATCACCTGGTCCTACACACCAGCCGTGACACCCGACATGGCTTGGCCTGGTCGTACTTGGGCCGCCGACGCCAAAACCTGGCACGCCTATCGCATTGCCGACGACGAGGACACCCACTCAACCGAGTCCGTTGCAGTGTTAGGCGAGAGCCTCGATGGTCCTCTTGGCGAGATGCTCGGTCTTGGTCGCGTTCTTGAACAGGCTCGCGGTGTATCCACCGTACTCGGCCTCGCGTCGGCCGGGAGTGGTTTACCCAGTGGAACCTTGGCCCTGACCAGCGAGCATATACACCCGCGCACTCGAATGCGCTGTGCGCCAGCTACTTCCATGTGACAGTCTTGGTTGTTCATCCACCAGAGTCGGTCACCCGATTCAGGAAGCCTGCTGAGCCCAATGCGCGACTGTCCGCGCGCGGGCTGGGTCCTCCGGCGTTCGAGCGCCGCGACAGCACAGCAATGTCGAAGCCGAATCCGACAACGATCGCTGTCGAGGCGACGGCGATCGCCAAGTTCCTGCCCATCGGCCAGTCGATCACGGTGGTCTGCACGAGGGTCGACAGATCCCAGAGTCGCATGGTCGCATCAGAACCGGCGGTGACTGCGATTGGTTGTCCGTCGATGATTGTGCATGCCACTGCGGTGACTTCGCCGGTGTGGCCGGTGAGTATGGCGCGTTGGGTTTGGGTGGTCAGATCCCACACCCGTACCGTGTTGTCGTCACCGGCGGTGACTGCGATTGGTTGTCCGTCGATGATTGTGCATGCCACTGCGGTGACTTCGCCGGTGTGGCCGGTGAGTATGGCGCGTTGGGTTTGGGTGGTCAGATCCCACACCCGCACTGTGCTGTCTCTGCTGGCGGTGACGACGGTGGGGTTGCTCTCGATGTTGGTCCAGGCTACCCCCAGTACAGCGTCGGTGTGGCCGACCAGCCGTGCGCGGGCATGTTCGGTGTCCAAATCCCACACCAACACTGTTTCGTCAGCGTTGCCGGTGGCTGCCACCGCGCGGCCGTCAACGACGGTGCACGCCACCGCAGTCATCGCATACTGGTGACCCCACAAGACGAAGCGTTCGGCCCCGGTGTTCAGGTCCCATACCCGCGCGGTCGGGTCACGTGCCCAGCCGCCGGTCACTGCTACAGGACTGCCGTCGATAGCGGCACACGCCATCGGCGAGTCCAATATGAGGCGCGAGGTGAACGCGGCCCGTTCGTTTCCGGTATCGAGATCCCATACCCGCAAGGACTGGTAGCTGGTGGTAACCGCGACCGGGTCGCCGTCGATAGCGGTGCACGCTATTGCACCCACCCAGTTGTCATGGCCGGGACGCTCGGAGTGCTCGGTCCACAGCGTGGAGAGATCCCATACCCGCGCCGTGTGATCCAGGTTTCCGGTGACCACGACAGGGGCACCGTCGATGCTGGTGGACGCTATCGCGTAAACCGAGCCCGTGGTAGTGAGGACGGTGTGTTCGGTGCTGGTCCCCAAATCCCAGACTCGCACCGTGCCGTCATGACTGCCGGTGACGGCGACGGGGTTGCCGTCGACGTGGAGGCATACCACTGAGGTCACCACGCTGGTATGGCCCCTCAGCACGGCGCGTTCGGTTGCGGTGGTCAGATCCCACACCCGAACGGTGTAATCCCAGCTACCGGTGACCGCAATGGGATGCTCATCGATGGTGGTGCATGCCACGGCTACCACAAATCCTGTGTGGCCCGTCAGCACGGCGCGTTGGGTTGCGGTGGTCAGATCCCACACCCGTACGGTGTGATCCCAGCTACCAGTGACTGCGACCAGGTTCCCGTCGATGGCGGTGCAGGCAACCGCTGCCACCGAGCTGGTGTGGCCTGTCAACACATCTCGCGCGGTCTCGGTATCGAGGTTCCAAACCCTGACGGTGTTGTCGGAACTGCCGGTGAGCGCGACCGGGCGAGATTCGATAGTGGTGCACACCACCGCGTGCACCGCATCGGTGTGGCCGGTCAGCCTGGCGCGCACGGTTCCGCTGTCGAGGTTCCAAACTCGTACTGTGGGATCCCATCCGCCGGTAATCGCCACCAGCCTGCCGTCGATTCTGCTGCACGCCATTGCGTTCACCCTGTCGGTGTGGTCGACGCGAATAGCGCGTTCGGCACCGGTGTTGAGATCCCATAGCCGAATCGTCGTGTCGTCGCTGTCGCCATTGCTGCTGGTGACCGCCACCGGTTGGCCGTCAATACCGCTGCACGCGATTGCCTCCACAGGGTTGGTGTGACCGGTAAGGGTGGCGCGATGGGCGTGATGGACCTGGCCGCCGGTTGCCCACTGAACCGGCCATTCCAGTCCCGCGTTGAGCTCGCGTAGCGGCCCGGTCGCGGCGAAGCGTGCGGCATCGACCGCCAAGATATGGCGGCGTCGTGCCGGTGGCAGGTGCCGGTGCCGGTCGGCAGAGCATCGGTACACGGAACGGGACAGCCGGGCGGTGTCGCTACGGGCAAAGCGCAGAGCATCCAGCAACGGTGAGGGATCGGCGTGAACGAGGTAGTCGATGTCTGCGACCATCTCATCGATCAGATCGGCGCGAGCAGCGTGGGTAGCCAAGTGCGCCAGAGTGTAGGGGTGTGCACGCGCCCAGTCCCGGTGACCGTCCGTGGTGACGGGCACCCGCCGGCGCAATACCTCGACGAACTGCGCGTGTATCGAGCGGGTGTCGGTGTTGCTGGTGAGATGATCGGCCAGAGCTTGGTGATAGAGCCGATACACCGACCGCCCTGCTTCGGTGGCCTCCACGACATAGGAGCCCGCGGTGCGGCGCAGCCAGATCAGGTCGGCGTCGGTGTAGTCGACCCCGGCCAACGCAGAAGCCAATCCGGCCCATAGGTCCTCCCACGGCAGGCCCTGTCCTTGCGCGAACGCCAACGGCAGCAGCAACGCTCGCGCTTTGTCGGCGTCGGGGCCGAGGCGGGATTCGAGGTCGTCGCGCATCGCCTCGCCGGGCAGGCGCGGCAGACCGCGTCGCCACGCCGGGTCGGTCGGGTCGGGGAGTGTAGGGGTAGCCGAGAGGGTGGCGGCGACAATACGGGCGACGAGGAAGCAGTCGCCGGCGCGTTCGGCGATGGCGTCGGCGACCGCGCGGATAACTGTGGGTGGTTGGGTGAGGTAGATGGTGTCGGGTACGGCGTCGACGAGTCCGCGCACGGCGTACGCGGTCAGTGCGTCGTGGTCGGCGTAGCGGTCGCTGTCGAGATCGATGCTTCTCTGGCGGTCGGTCCCCAGGCGCTCGAGCAGGTAGGGGCGGGTTCCGACGAGTACCCGCAGTCCTGGTCCGGCGTGGTCGAGGAGTGGGCGCAGGAGTTTGGTGATGAGTTGTTGGGGGTCTGTGGCTTCGTCGAGGGCGTCGATGAGCACGGTCAACGGCTCTGTGCGGGTGGAAAGTTGGTTGCCGAGGTGTTCGGGGGGTTCGGCGTTCAAGTGTGCGGCGGCGGCGATTCGATCGCGGATGTGTTCGGTGGTGAGGTTCTGCGCGTAGATCACCACATCCACCACTCCGACCGGCGGGACCGCTGCGGCGGGCAGGTCGAGGATAGTGCGGGGGACGGAGTGGTGGTAGTCGGAGTCGGTGAGGGCGGCGATCAAGCCCAGGACCGCGGTCTTACCCGACCCAGGATCTCCGGTGACCGCCAGCAGGCTGTCGTGAGTGTCAGGGTTGGTGAGCCAGGTGGTGATGTCTGTCAGGGCGGTGTGGCGGCCGGTGAACCACCATCCTTTGTTGTCCTGGTTGCCCATCGCCCGCACCAACAGTCGGGTGCGGAACTCGATGTCGCGGCGTCGGGCGAAGTCTTCTGCGACGCTGGATTGCAACCACGCCTGCGGCCCACTCGCATCGGGGCGGTGGCGGGGGTTGGGCAGGAACGGTGGCGTGTCGCCGGTCAGCCGTACCTTCTCGAGACCGATCCGCTGCCAACCGAGAACAGGTGCGAAGCTGTTCATCGCGGTGACCACCGCCTGCACCGACAACGTCTGAGGTTTCTGTCCGGCGGTGGACAGCGATTCGACTGCGGCGGTGAGCAGGCGAGGAAATTCGCCGGCCTCGGCGAGCTGGCGTGGTTGGGTGGAGGAGATGACCACAATCCCGGCGCCGTGGTCGTTTTCGCTCCAGTGGTGGGTGTATTTAGTGAGGGCGGCGGCGGCGAAGTCTGCGCCGCCTTTGCCGGAGTAGCAGGTGTCCAGGATCAACATCAAGCGCCTAACCGGGGTGCCGAACAGGATCTTGCGCGCGATCATGTCGGTGGTGGGGGCGTCGGCGAGAAAGGCGGGGTCGGTATCGGCGGTGATCAGCACGTGCTCGTCGGTATGGAGCAGGCGTTCACCGTGCCCGGTAAAATACACCGCCACCACATCATCAGCGCGCCGTTCCGGTGCGCGGCAGAACCGCGCGAGCCCGTCAAGCAACTGGGCGGCGGTGGGATTCATGCCTGGTGGCTCGATGAGGGTGTAGTTGAACCGGTCGGTGAACAGCGAAACAAGCTGTGTGCGCGCAGTTTCGAGGCCAGGGGGATCCCAGTCGGGGGCAGCGGTGTGGTGTGCGACCGCGGCCGCGATCAGGAACCGGCCGGGTCGCGGATTCTGGTCTTCGCTCGGTTGAGTCACCGCGATACCGCGGATCCGCGAAATGTATTCGTGGCGTTCCACTTCAGCGCGGCGAGATCGTGGCCGAATCCGATGACAAGCATGCCATCCGAACACGTCATTGTCTGGGGAGGCGAGGGAAAGTCGATTGCTGCGATCTCGGTCATCGTCGCCAGTTCCCACAGGCGAATGCGCCGTTCCTCACTGACCCAAATCGCGACAGGTCGGCCGTCGAGATTGGTGCATGTCACTGGCCCGGTCCAAACAGGATGTGGGTCGGGTACGTTGATCGGTTGGTGGGCTGGCGGGTGTCCCCACGGGTCCGTCTTCGTTGAGGGCTCCGGGGTTCTCGCCGACAGGTCCCACAGTCGTACCGTCGCATCGCTGTAACCGACGATGGCGATCGCCTGGTCGCCGATCTCGGTGCAGGCGATCGAATTCACCCGTCCGGTACCTCCGGCCAAAAATGCACCCCGGGTACCGGCGGTCAGATTCCACACTATCGCTGTGCCGTCGTCGCCGCCGGTGACGGCGATGGTCTGGTTGTCGATACTGGTACACGCAAGGGCAGTTATTCCTCCGCGGTGGGCGGCGAATCTCGCTGGTTCGGTGTCGGTGGTCAGGTCCCAAACGCGCAGAATGCCGTCGTCGCCGCCGGTGAGTGCGATGGCGTGGTCGCCGATGCTGATGCATGCGACGGCGCGTACGGCGGGGCCCAGTCCGCCTCCGACGAGTTCGGCGCGCGGGGGGTCGGTCGTCAGGTCCCATGCAATCGCGGCTCCGTCGTCGCCGCCTGTGACAGCGACGGGCCGCCCGTCGATGATGGTTAAGGCGGCCGCGTTTACCGCTCTGTCGTGACCAGTAAGCACAGGGCCTTCGGTACCGGTCGTGACATCCCAGACTCGTGCGGTTCCGTCGCTGCTGCCGGTGACCGCCAGGACCCGGCCGTCGACTGTGGTGCACGCCACCACGTTAATCATGTCGATGTGGCCCATGCGTTTCGCGCGTCGCGTGGTGGTGGTCAGGTCCCACACGCGCGCACCGCTTTCTCGGCTGCCGGCGACGGCGACGGGTCGACCGTCGATGTAGGTGCACGCGACCGCGTCGACTGCCCCGAGATGGCCGATGAGTACTGTTCGCTGGGTTCTGCTAATGAGATCCCAGACGCGCACTGTGTGGTCGCTGCCGCCGGTGACCGCCACAGGCCGACCATCGATGGTTGTGCAAGCCACAGCCCACACTGCCCCGGAATGTCCGATGAGTGCCGAGTGCAGGGATCCGCTCATGAGGTCCCACACATTCGCCATGCCGCCGCTACCCCCGGTGACAGCGACGGATCGGCCGTCGATGCTGGTACATGCTACTGCGTCGACCATGCCTACGTGGCCGATGAATTCAGTGAGTTGGGCTCCGGTGATCAGGTCCCAGACCCTGACCCATCCCACGCTGCCACCGCCGATCGCGACAGGTCGGCCATCGATGCTCGTGCACGCCAGCGCCTCCACTGTTCTGATGTAGCCGAGCTGGCCGAGCCCGACCCCAGTGGTTAGATCCCAGACGAGCACCGCTCCATCTCGGCCGCCGGTGACTGCGATGGGCTGGCCGTTGATCTCGGTGCATGCCACGGCTCGCACCGGCTCGGTGTGCCCGGCGAGCACAGACTGCTGGGTGCCGGTGATCAGGTCCCATACCCGGACCGTGGCGTCGCTGCTGCCGGACACGGCCACGGGCCGGCCGTGGATACTCGTGCACGCGACGGCGTTGACCGTCCGGGTGTGTCCAGTGAGCACGGCGAGTTCGGTACCGGTGCGCAGATCCCACACCCGCATCGCCGTGCCGCTGGCTGTGACCGCCGCAGGCCGGTTGCTGATGGTTGTGCACGCCACGGCACTCACCATGCCGATGTGACCGCTCAGGGTCGATCGCAGAGCGTAATCGATCTGACCTCCAGTGGCCCAACTGACCTGCCAATCCTGCCCACGGTTGAGTTGGGACTGCTGCACGGGGGCACCGAACCGGGCAGCATCGATCGCTAGGATTCCTCGCCGCCGCCGCGGAGGCATGGAACGGTGCACGTGGGCCGAACAGCGATAGATCGCGCGGTGCAGCAGCGCGGTCTCGGTGGTCACGGTGTCGAGGACGTCGAGCAGGGGCGCGGGTTCGGCGTGGACGAGGTAGTCCAGATCGGTGACGAGTTCGTCGACGAGCCCAGCGTGAGCGGCGTGCATGGCCAGGTAATGGCAGGTGTAGGGGTGCGCGTCAGCCCATGCGCGATATCCCTGTGAAGTGCGTGTGACCCGGCCGGTCAGTGTCCGGACGAACACAGCGTGCGCAGCGCGGATCTCCCATCCTTCGAGGAGATGCTCGGCAAGAGCTTGGTGGTAGAGGCGGTAGGCCGAGCGTCCGTTTTCGACGGCCTCGACCACATATGAGCCCGCGGTGCGGCGCAACCACATCAGATCATGGTCGTTGTAGTCGGCTTCTGCCAGCGCCGACGCGAGTGCTGCCCACACGTCCTCCCACGGCAGACCCTGCCCCTGAGCAAGCGCCAAGGGGCGGAGCATGTCCCGCGCCTTTCGCGCATCAGTGCCGAGCCGCGAGTCCAGATCATGGCGCATTGCCTCTCCGGGCAATCGCGGCAGATTGTGTCGCCATACCGGGTCGCTCGGGTCGGGAATGGTCGGATCTGTTGCGAGGGTCGCGGCGACGACACGCGCCACGAGGAACGATGGCGCGGCCTGCTCGGCGACCGCGTCGGCGACCGCCCGCAACACCGTCGGGTCCTGGTGGAGGTAGACGCTGTCGGGTGCGGCGTCGAGCAGTCCGTGCACGGTGTAGGTGGTCAACGCCTCGAGGTCGGCGTAGCGGGCGGCGTCGAGATCGATCTCGTTCTCGCGCGCTGTCCCGAGGCTTGGGAGCAGGTAGGGACGGGTGCCGATCAATAGGCGCACGCGTCCGGCCGCGTGGGTGATGAGGGGGCGCAGCAGTTGTCGGGTGAGTTGGTCGGCGTCGGTGGCTTCGTCGAGGCCGTCGAGCAGGACCGTGAACGGACGGTGTCGTCCGGTGAGGCCGTCGAGGAGTTCTCCGACCGTGGCCGCGGTGAGCTTCGCGGCGGCGGCGATGCCGTCGCGGACCTGGTCGAGGGTGAGTTTCTGGGCGTAGATCACCACATCCACCGCCCCTACCCGTGGGACGGAATACTTTGGTAGGCGCAGGGTTTCGAGGGGGACGGTCCGATGGTATTCGGGGTGGGTGAGTGCGGCGATGACGCCGAGGACGGCGGTCTTGCCGGAGCCGGGGTCGGCGGTGACCGCCAGCAAGGGGTGGGTGGGGTCGGGGTGGTGCAGCCAGGTGGTGATGTCGGTCAGGGCGGTGTGGCGGCCGGTGAACCACCAGCTGCGGCCGTCGGTGCTGCCCATCGCCCGCACCAGCAGCCGGTCCCGGAACTCCACGTCGCGGCGTTGCTCGTGGGCCTCCCACTGCGCGGCCTGCTGCAACGCCAGATCCACCTCGTACAAGCCGCGGTCGTGGCGGGGGTTGGGGAAGAACGCTGGCGCGTGGCCGGTGGGGGTGATCTCGTTCAGCCCGGCGACCTGCCAGGGGGTGTCCGCGGCCAGGTTGTTGATCTTGGCGACCAACGCTTGGGCGGCGATGGTCTCGGGTCCGTGCCCGGCGGTGGACAGCGACCGTACCGCTTCGGTGAGCAGGCGGGGGAACTGGCCGGCGTCGGCGGTCTTGTGAGGTTGGGTGGAGCTGATGACCACGATGCCGTTGCCGGGGGTTTCGTCCCAGTGCTGGGTGTAGTGCTCCAGGGCCGCGGTGGTGAAGTCGGCGCCGCCTTTGCCGGAGTAGCAGGTGTCGAGCATCAACAACACCCGCCGCACCGGTGTCTCGTAGAGAATGGTGCGCGCCAGAGCCTCGGTGGTGGTGGCGCGGCGGATGCGGTCGGGATGGGTGTCGGCGGTGACCAGGATGTGGTCGTCGGTGTGGGGGAGGCGTTCGCCGTGGCCGGTGAAATACACCGCCACGATGTCGTCGGGGCGTCGATCCGCTGCCGTGCAGAACCGGTCGAGCTCGTCGAGCAGCTGCGCCGCGCTCGGGTTCACCCCGATCGTGGGGACCAAGGTGTAACCGAAGACAGTGGTGAACAAGTCGACCAGCGTCGCCCGCGCGTCGACCAGGCCGGGTCGGTCCCACTGCGGTCCGTGGGCGTGTTCGGCGACCGCGGCCGCGATCAGAAACCGCCGCGGCCCTGATGGCGAGCGTTCCGATGCCGCAGGGGATGTCATCGCAGCTCGACCGCGACAGCTCGGGAGCCGGGAGAGGTCCGTGTCCAGACAGCCAGATCGTTGTCGAACCCGACGATGATTGTCGAACCCGAGCACGCGACCGCCGTGACAGGCGCCGGGCAGTCGAATACCGCCGTCACGGTCATCGTTTCGAGGTCCCAGACCCGCACCGATGCATCCCGATCGACATAGATCATCACGGGCCGTCCTTGCAGACTGGCGCAGGTCACCTTGTCAGTCCGCTGCGAATGGACAACAGGGACGGCATTGGTCTGCTTCCTCAGTCGACGCATCCACCTACTGCCCCACGAGGCACCGTCCCTGTTCTCCCCGCTCGGCACGTCCCACATCACCACCGTCTCATCGAAGAGGCTGGCGATCACCACCGCGCGTCCGTGTATGGTCGTGCACGCCAACACGTACACCCCGTCGGTGTGCCCGGTGAGCGTGCTGTGCAGTGTGCCGGTGGCGAGGTCCCAAACCCGGACCGGCTCGTCCGTCCAACTGGCAGTGACGGCGACGGGTCGGCCGTCGATGCTGGTGCACGCTACCTTGCGCTCCGTATCGGTGAGGATCCGATGGCTGCTGGTGACGAGGTCCCAAATCCGGACTGTACGGTC
>NZ_BAGG01000249.1 GCF_000308695.1 Nocardia takedensis NBRC 100417
CAGGGCCGAGGCGGGCACGCCGGCGGCGGGCCCGGCGGCACCGAGCCACCACGACAGTTCGGCCTGGTACAACGGATCGCGGCGGCGTGTGGCCGAGGCGGTCCAGGACACGTGCGCCAACACGGCGCGGGTGGTGTCGTCGATATCGGCCAACCGCAGGTCCCGGTCGCGGCACAGCCCATCCAGGACCGGAACGAGGTCGGGCCACCGGTCGTCGGCGGCGTAGGGTTCGCGGTCGGTGTAGCGCTGCTCGATCGCGTCGGCCAGTTCGCGGTCGCCCTCGGCCGGTTCGCGACGACGCTCGAATTCGAGCGTCGCCAGGCAGGCGCGATCGGTCGGGCGCGGGAAGCGCTCGACACGCGCGGGCCACCCCGTCGCCGCGAAGGCCGTCACCGCGTGGTGCAGCACCGCTCCGCAGCCGATGACGCCTTGCCGGTTGAACGCGTCGGTCGAGGGCAGCATCCGCCGCGGGTCCACCCACAGTCCGAGCCGCCGACCGTCCCATCGCCACAGCCAGGGCTGACTGTTGTGCAGTGACGGCGCCCGGTCCGCTTGTTCGAGCGCCGCGCGGACCGTCGGTTCCTCCGGTGTCGCGAGATCCATCGTCGTCTCCTCGTCCGCGGTGTGCGGCGGTGTGGTGTCGAGTCTGGTCGGCGGCGCCGCCCGCGCGGCAGGGGCGCAGTGCCCCGAGGCGCGGGACCAACGGCCACCTGCGCGGACGGGGACGACGGACGACGGTCACCGGACACGGAGCACTCCGACACCTGCGACCATCCGCCCGAGCCGGCACGATGAGTTCATGCTGGCGTGGACGGTGCGCGATCCCCGACCTGTCGACGAGCACCCGCTGACACGGGAGGTGCTCGACATCCCACGACCCGGCCCGGACGAACTGCTGGTGCGGGTGCTCGCGTGCGGGGTCTGCCGCACCGACCTGCACGTGGTCGAGGGCGACCTGCCCGTGCACCGACGACCGGTGACGCCCGGTCACGAGGTCGTGGGAGAGGTGATCGAGGCCCCCTCGGACCGTACGGACTTCGCGGTGGGCGACCGGGTGGGGATCGCCTGGCTGCGCCACACCTGCGGGGTGTGCCGGTACTGTCGGCGCGGTGCGGAGAACCTGTGTCCCGAGTCCCGCTACACCGGATGGGACGCCGACGGCGGCTACGCCGAATACGCCACGGTCCCCGTCGATTACGCGCTCCGCCTACCCGACGGGTACTCCGACGACAACCTGGCCCCGCTGCTGTGCGCGGGCATCATCGGTTACCACGCGTTGCGGCGCGCGCAACTGCCCGAGGGGGGTGTGCTGGGGATCTACGGGTTCGGCGGCAGCGCGCACATCACCGCCCAGGTGGCTCTGGCGCGACACGCCAGGGTGCACGTGATGACCCGAGGCGACGCGGCGCGCGAACTGGCGCTCGCGCTGGGAGCGGAGTCCGTGCAGGGGCCGGCGGACCCGCCGCCGGAGCCGCTGGACTCGGCGATCATGTTCGCCCCGGCCGGCGAACTCGTGCCGCCCGCGCTCGAGGCGTTGGACGCCGGCGGCACACTGGCGTTGGCGGGCATCCACCTGACCGACGTCGGTCCGCTGAACTATCAGCGACACCTGTTCCGCGAGAAGCAGATCCGCAGCGTGACGGCCAACACCCGAGCCCAGGCCCGCGAGTTCCTGGACTTCGCCGCCCGTCATCCCCTGCGCGTATCGACACACAGGTACCCCCTCGACCACGCCGACCGCGCCCTGAGCGATCTGGCGCACGGACGTTTCGACGGCGCGGCGGTCCTGATTCCGTGACCCGCCGACGTCGGGGTCGGTGGCCCGTCGGAACCGGGACCTTCGTCCCTGCCCCCGGGCCACCCCGACGGGGGATGCTCGGCACCGAGCATCGACGACAACGACGAGAGGCGAGACGATGGACGAGAACTCGGCACCCGCGAACGGCCCGTATCTGCTGGCCGCGGTGGACAGTTCGGCGAGCGCCTACCAGGCGGCGGCATGGGCGGCCGCCACCGCGGCGACCCGCCGGTGGCCCCTGCACATCCTCACCTCGATGGGTCTGCCCGAGGGCTACGGTCCGGGGCTGACCCTCACCGAAGCCGATATCGAATACCTGCAACGCGAGGGGGAGGCGATCGTCACCGAGGCCGCCCGGGTCGCCCGCGCGGCCGTCCCCGGCGCGGAACCGCGGATCAGCACCGAGGTGGCATTCGAAGAGGTACGTCCCCTGCTCATCGAGCGCTCCAGGCGTGCGGCGATGCTCGCGGTCGGCTCCCGGGGAATGGGCGCGTTCGAGCGCGGTCTGCTCGGTTCGGTCAGCACGGCCGTCACGCGACACGCACACTGCCCGGTCGCGGTCGTGCACGACATCGCCGGGCTGACCGAGGACTGGCGGATGCGGCCGGTGCTCGTCGGCGTGGACGGCAGCGAGAACAGTCGACCGGCGATCGAACTCGCCTTCGCCGAGGCCTCGCTGCGCAAAGTCGGCCTCACCGCCTTGCACACGTGGAGCGATTCCACCGCTCTGACGCTGCCGATGCCCGGCTGGGACGCGGTCCGCGGGTCCGAGCACGCGTTGCTGGGTGAACAACTCGCCGGTTTCCAGGAACGCTATCCCGATGTCGAGGTCCGGCGGATCGTGCTGTGCGACCGGCCCGCTCGCGCCTTGCTGGACGAATCGGCGAACGCGCAGCTCATCGTCGTGGGCAGTCACGGGCGCGGTGGTTTCGCCACCATGACGCTCGGATCGACGAGCAACACGCTGCTGCACTCGGCCGAATGCCCGATCCTGATCGTTCGAAGCGACAAGCCCGCCTGAGCGCGGCTCAGTCGGCGACGCTCAGGTACTCCGCGACCGGCCTGCGCGGTGTCATCCGGGCGTCGAGACCCGTGTTCTCGGCGCCGATGCGGATCACCACCTGCGGCACGCCCGGACGGCTCAGCATCGTCGACAGCACGCGGCGGGCGGCGGGCAACTCGGTCAGATGGGTCAGCGCGCAGGTGTCCGCGCCCGAGGCGGTGCATTCGAGCAGGACCACCGACAGCGCTTCGCCCACGCGGAGCCAGTCGAGGACGGAATCCGCGTCGGTGCTGAGCACGAGCAACCGGGATCGATCCTCGATGTCGCCGTGGCGCGGGGCGTGCTCGACCGTGGGAAACGCTCGGCTGATCGGCGTGCGCTCGGCCTCGCTGTCGGAGGCCAGCGCCTCGCGCGGAATACCCTCCTTCGGCATCGAATGTGCTGTCCACCAATGCAACTCGCTCTGGTACTGCATATCGTAGCGCTGCGTGGCCGCCGAATGCTCGGAGGCGGCGGCCAGCCGTGGACGCGCCGCGTCGTCGAGGACGTCCACGCCGACCTCGAGGTGCCCGACCAACATCCGCAGCCGGGCCAGCAACTCGTCCCAGTGCTCGGGCTCGCGCATCGGCAGACGATCGGTGCGCCTGCGCGCGATCGCCGCGGCCCGCGCCAGCACACCCGGCGGAGGCTCCGGCCAGGGTCGGAACTCGACGGTGGCCAGCCACCCCGGAGTCTTCGGGTCCGGCACGCGCAGCGTGTCGGTGTGCCAGCCCGCGGCGGCGAAGGCGGTGCGGACGTGATGCAGCATGGCCCCGCAACTGATGACCAGCTGCCTGCCCGCCGGGTCGGCGACTTCGAGCAGTCTGCTGTCGTCGCGGTACAACCGCAGGTCCGCGCCGTGCAGCACCCACCGCCAGGGTTGGGTGTTGTGCACCGAAGGCGCGCGTCCCGCCGTCGCCATCGCCTCGAGCACCGTGGAACGATCTGGCCTGGTGGAGAGGTCGCTGTTGGTCATACATCGAGTCTGGGGAACCGGATCGCGGGCGACGACGGGCATAGCGCCCGACCCGGGAGGACCTTCGTCACGAGTCGGCGACCGGTGTCACTCGCCCCTGCGGCCGAGGACCATCGCCTCTGCGTTCGCCGAGCGCGGTGGTTCGACACTGATCGGGTCGGGCGTCCGGTCCGACAGCCTGTCGAGGAGGAGTCGGTCATGAAGGTCGAAGAGGTGCTGGCCAAGGCCGGTGATTCGCTGACGGCGAAGCGGGTGTACGCCGAGCCGTGGGAGAAGGACGGCCTCACGGTCATCGCCGCGGCCGCGGTATCCGGGGCCGGTGGCGGCGGCGGGGGAACCGACGAGAAAGGCGAAGGCGGGAGCGGTGTCGGATTCGGCGTGGGCGCCAAACCCGTCGGAGCGTTCGTGATCGAGAACGGGCAGCTGCGCTGGCGACCCGCCGTCGATGTCAACAGGGTGATCGCGGTGGTGGGCTGGGTGGCCGCGGTCGCGCTGATCGTCGTGGGGAGCCGCCTGGCGCGCTCGCCGAAACGATAGGTCCGCCGGGGCCGGCGCGTGCCGAACTCTCGGAGCGCCCGCGTCGGGCGACGGATCGCCCGACGCGGGCGGTGGCCGATGATCAGTGCCTCGGGTCGGTGTCGCGGTCGTTCAGCACGTGGTCGAGGAGCAGTCGCCGCTCGGCCGCGGCGATCGCGCGGCGGGCGGCGGGTACGGCGTCGGGGGTCACCGAGACCGAGGTGATGCCCAGGCGGACGAGGTGTTCGGCGAATTCCGGTCGGTTCGAGGGCGCCTGCCCGCACAGGGACGAGGTGATGCCCAGGCGGCGGGCGGTGCTCACGATACGGGCGATGGCGTCGAGCACCGCGGGGTCGGATTCGTCGAACAGGTCGGCGCACTGTTCGGAGTCGCGGTCGACGCCGAGCATCAACTGGGTGAGGTCGTTGCTGCCGATGGACACCCCATCGATGCCGAGGCCGACGTATTCGGGCAGCCAGTGCACCACGGAGGGAACCTCGGCCATGACCCAGCGGTGCATTCCGCGCTGTCGTCCCAACGGACTCGCGTCGACGAGTTCCAGGCAGGACTCCAGTTCCCAGCGGGTCCGCACGAAGGGGATCATCAGGTGCAGATTCGGGCTCCGCTCACGCACGCGGGCCAGGGCCGCCAGTTCCAGCGCGAAGACCTCCGGATCCATGACGTACCGGTAGCAGCCGCGGTAGCCGATCATCGGATTGTGTTCCTCGCGTTCGTATTCCGCGCCGCCGATGAGCGCGCGGAATTCGTTGCCGCGCAGGTCGGAGGCGCGATAGACGACGGGGCGGCCGGCAAAGGCGTTGGTGATGCGCAGCAACGAGTCGGCCATCCGGTCGATGAATCGGCGCTGTTCGCCGTGCGTGATCAGGTCGCGGGGGTGTCGGCCGTCGAGCGCCTGGGTGAGCAAGGTCTCCGCGCGCAACAGTCCGACGCCGTCGACATCGGTCTTCGCGACGCGTTCGGCGGCTTCGGGCAGGGCGAGGTTGACGTAGAGGCGGGTCGCGGTCGGTTCGGATAAGACATCCCCACCGGGCGCCGGGGAGGCGGTCGCGGCGCGCACCGTGGGCGGGCCGCCCACTCGCACTTCTCCGGCCGCGCCGTCGACGGTGACCACCTGACCGTCGGTGAGGGTCGTGGTGGCGGTCCGTGCGCCGACGACGCAGGGGACGCCGAGTTCACGGGCGACGATGGCGGCGTGGCAGGTCATGCCGCCGCTGTCGGTGACGACGGCGGCGGCGCGATTGAGCGTGGGCAGCCAGTCCGGGTTGGTCATCGGCGCGACCAGGACCTCGCCCTCGCGCAGTCGCGCGCCTTCGGTGGGAGAGTTCAGGACGCGGACCGGTCCGGTCGCGGTCCCCGGGGCCGCGCCGAGGCCGCGCACCACCGTCTGAGCGGAGATGGTACTGCTGTCAGGGCCACCGGTTCGGGTAGAGGTCGTGATCGGGCGGGCTTGGACCAGCCACAGCGCCGTGTCGTCGAAGGTCCATTCGACATCTTGCGGGATGCCGTGGTGATGTCGCTGCACCTCGAGCGCCAGTCGCGCCACCTCGACGGCTTCTTTCTCCGTCAGGACCGCTCCGGTGGTCTGTTCGGCGGACAGTTCGACTCTCCGGTCTCCGTCGGGACTGGCGAAGACGGCGTGGCTCTGGCGTCCGAGTCGGGTCTCGAGCAGGGTCGGGCCGTCGGTGTCGAAGACGTAGGTGTCGGGTTCGACAGCGCCGGACACGACGACCTCGCCCTGTCCGCGCGCCGCCTCGACCACGACCCGGTCCCGGCGGCCCGACGCGGGTTCGGCGGTGAACGCCACCCCTGCCGTGCGGGCGAGCACCATGCGCTGGACCACCACCGCCATCACGGGATGGCCGCGCAGTCCGCGGCGCGCCCGATAGGTCACCACGCGGGGACTGAACAGCGAGGCCCAGCAGTCCAGCACGGTGGCGAGCAGAGCGTCGTCACCGCGCACGTTGGTGCGAGAGATGTTCATCCCGGCGAAGGAGGACGTCGCGCTGTCCTCACCGATGGCCGAGGAGCGCACCGCTACCGGCATCTGGTCGCCCAGGCCGTGATAGGCGCGCAGCACCGCGGAGCGCACGCCGTCGTCGAGTACGCCGTCGTGCACCAGATCGCGCATCCGGTCGCACAATTCGGCCACGCGTGCGGTGTCGGCGACCGTAGTGAGCGCTTCGGCGTGCAGGCGGTCCAACTCCGCGCCCGCCGGGCTGTCGAGGATCACGTGTTCGTAGCAGGCGCGCAGCAGGACGAATCCCGGCGGAACCGGAAGGCCGGCCGCCACCAACTCGCCCAGGTTCGCGCCCTTGCCGCCCGCCCGGTCGGCATCGCCGAGCCGCAATTCTTCGAATCCGGCCACAAAGTCGCCCATCTCGACTCCCTCGCCTCGCGCGTGTCGATCGCGGTTGCTGGTTCAGCTGTCCTTGTAAGCCTCGATTCCGCGCGCGCTCGGAGGCTACGGCCGAAGGACCCGCGCCGGGTCGTCGTTGGTCCCGACTCGACACGAGAGCCGAAAGCGGCCGAGGCGGGGGCTTTCGCCACTGTCGCGCGCCGTCGACGCGGATGACGCTGGTCGCTGTGAGCGATGATCGAGTGAGCGCAGGTCGCGATGCGCTGTGGTGGCGGTGGTTCGTCACCGTGACGGTGGGAGAGTTCCTCGGCTTCGCCGTACCCGCGACGATCGCGGCGCTGACCGTGCATGCCGACGCGCCGGTGAACGCAGTCGCGCTCCTGGTCGCGGGCACGGTGGAAGGAATCGTGCTCGGGTCGTTCCAGGCGTACGTCCTGCGTATGGTCTTCACCGGTCTGCGTCCGGCGGCGTGGGTGGCCGCGACGGCCGCCGGTGCGCTCGTGGCCTGGTCGATGGGTGTCGTGCCGATCCTCACCGACGGGTTCGCCGGGTGGCCCGTTCTGCTGATGGCGCCCGTCGTGACGGTGGGCGGCATCGTGCTGCTGTCGTCGATCGGTGTCGCACAGTGGGTGGTGCTACGCGCCCACGCGGACGGCGCCACGCGGTGGATCTGGGCTACCGCTGTGGCCTGGTTGGCCGGTCTGGCCGTGTTCACCGCGTTCACCACACCGCTGTGGCAGCCCGGACAGGACACGGCCGCGGTAGTCGCCATCGGCATCGTGGGAGGTGTGCTGATGGCGGCGTCGATGGCCGCGGTCACCGGCTGGTTCTTGGTACGGCTGGTCTCCGCCCGGACCCGGTAGCGGGTTTCAATCCTGGCGTGCGGGTGCGGCGAAAAGTCCTTCACCGAGCAGGATTCGATGCGCCTTCTGGGCGGCCGATGCTGTCCGGTCGGTGTTCTCGGCGTCGGTCGGGAGTTGTTCGAGTCCCTGTGCCAGGGCGGCGACCGCGTCGCCGAGCGCGCGCACCCGGTCCTGGAGCGCGGGGATCGGATCGTCCTCGGCCTCGACCGGGATCACCCTCGGTTCGGACACGGACCGTCGCTCGACGCGCGCACCGCACAGGAGTCCGTGCAGCCGCAGCGGCAACACCGCGAATACCCGGTCCATCTGGCCGGGGGAAAACATTTCGGAGAGTACGGCGGTGACGGTCCCCGCGACCGGGCCGACCTCGTCGGGATCGATGTCGGCGATCCTGGCGAAGTGATCGATGAAGGCGGCCCGGCCGTGGGTCATCGGTCCCAGCCCCGGCGTCCAGCCTTCGTAGTAGACGCCGCGCAACACTTCGGGCAGTTGCGCGGTGAGGTGCGCGGACGCGCTGACGCCGATCCGGTCGCGCACGGTGTGCATCCACGCGCGCAGCGCACGATGGGCGATCACGAGATCGTCGGTCCCGAGTCCGTCGGCGACGGCACGCAACCATCGGTGCGCTACCTGGTAGGCGGGAGCGAAGGGGTCGGCCGAATGCGACATGGTGTGTCCTCCTGGCGGGTGGGGCCGGATGTCGGCGGTGTCCTGGAGATCAGCGTGCTCCGGTGCGGCGCGCTGCCCAAGGGACGAAGGTCGCGCCGGTGCGGGGCGATGGTCCCGGCGAGTCACAGCAGATGACGATGCTCCAGTGCGCGCAGCGCGAAGAATCCGAGCGCGGCCGGCAGCCAGAAGGTGAGCAACCGATAGGTCAGCACGCCCGCGATCGCCGCGGTGTCAGGCACGCCGCCCACAAGCAGACCGGCGACCAGCGAAGCCTCCACGACGCCGAGGCCCGCCGGTGTCGGGCTGGCAGCGCCGAGCGCGGACCCGCCCAGGTACACCGCGGTCAGCAGCGCCGCCGACGGGGCGCCGCCGAAGGCGTGGACCGAGAACCCCAGCGCCGCGATGTAGGCGACGTTCCCGCCGAATTGACCGGTGAGCAACAGCACGGCCGCGCGTGGCCTGCGCAGCACCGCGGTCATCGTCGTGGTCGTGCCTCGCAGTCGCGCGAGCCAGTCGGGTCTGCGCAGGAGCAGTGCGACGCCCACGCCGATCGCGCTCATGGCCACCGCGAAGCCGAGGAGCAGGAGCCAGCCCGAGGGCAGCGCGGAGTCCAGCAACTGCCGCGACTGCCCCAGCCACACTCCGGCGCCGAGCAACTGGACCAGGTGCAGGACCACTCCGGTCGCGGCGAGGACGGCGACCGCGGCCACCGAGGTGTCGCGGGCCAGCCCCGACCGTTCGAGATAGCGCTCGTTGACCGCTGTGCCGCCGATGCCGTACGGCGCGAGACGGTTGGCGAAAGAGGTGGCCAGCTGTACCGCGATCGTGCGTCCGAGGGCCAGGGGACGCGGGCTGACGCCCATCAGCGCGCACGCCGCCATCACATAACTCAGCGCGGACATGGCGGCGGCACCGAGCAGCCATTGCCACCGGGCTTCGTCCAGGGTGGCGATGGTACGGCCGAGCTGCCCGACCTGGGGGAGCAGGACATAGGTCGCGAACAGTGTGGCCACGATCCACCCGAGGGTGCGCCACCGGAATCGCGTCATCGGCGCCGGTGAAGCGGGCCTGGTGTCGGTCGCGGTCGCGAGCGTGGTACGGACCTCGTCGATCAATCCGCGTTGATGGCGGGCCGCCGAGCGGGTGGCCGCGGCCAACGCCAGCGGCTGTAGTCGCGGCGCGGCGGCCAGCAGTGCGTCGCGGCCGAGGACGCGCAGCGCTGAGCGCACACTGCGTTCGGCGCCCACACGCAGACTCATCGATACCAAGAGTTCGGCCACGTCGGCGTCGAGTCCACGTTGGGAAGCCCCGGTCTCGGCGAAGCCGAAATCGATGAGCCACGGATCGCCGTTGTCATCGACCAGCACATTGGCCAGTCGCAGGTCCCGGTGCGCGATGTGGGCCGCCCGTAGCAAGGCGACCTGACACCACGTGGCCGACAACAACTCGTCGGTGAGCGCACAGGTGGGCGCGCGCGCCAGATCCCGCCCCGACACCCGTTGCTCGGCGAGCCAGGCGTCCCCGCCGCCCGCTACGCCCACACAGATCACCGGTGGTGTGCGGACCCCGACGCGGTGGGCCAGCAGCGCGACGAACGCTTCGTGCTCGGCCTCCTGTTTGGGCGTGCTGAACGGTGACTCGTCCTCGAGTTCGCGCAGCACCAGATGCCGGAACACCTTGAACAGCAGGTCGGCGTCGCGCTCGTGATAGCCGATCACCTTGACGAACAACTCGTTTCGAGAACCGTTCTCGGTGGTGACCAGGAAGGGGCGTGATCCTCGCGCGTCCCATCGCACCGGGGTGACCGTCACCGGGTGAAGTCCGGCTGCCGCGAGAGCTTTCGTCAGGGCGGGTGGTTCGCACCGACGGACCGGCGCTCCCCAGAGCAGATGCACGGCCGCGGCGACCGTCCATCCGAGCGCTGTACCGCCCAGGACGTCCAGAACCCAGTGCGCGCCCACGAACACCCGCGCGATGCCCACCGCCGCCACACCCGCCCAGGCAAGTCGTCGCCACTGGCGGGGCAGCCACGGCGCGGCCGCACCGGCCAGTGCCGCGGCGACGGCGGCGTGGCCGGAGACGAAACCGAGCCCGCCTTGGTGGGTGCGCAAGGTGAGTTCGGTCAGCAGCGTGTCCGGACGCGCGCGTCCCACGATCGATTTGACCGCCAAGGCGGCGACGTAGGCGAGGACGCCCGAGACCGCGAGGTCGCGTGCCAGTCGGAGCTTCCGTCCGGCCGCGGCGACGACTGTCGACGCGACCACCGCGCCGAGCGAGCCCAGCTGCATGACCACGAACAGCACGGGCGTCAGCCAGGAAGGCAGGTCGTTGATCACGTGGAACAGGTCGACTTCCAGGCGCGGCACACGGGCGTGCCGCGCGAGCGCGGTGGCGACGGCCAGAGCGAGCACGCCCAGAGCCACGCGCATCAGGTCGCCGGGATGACGACGGATGACCACGGGGTAGGTCGAGGCTGCCACGTGGCGCTCTCCTGTGACGGAGCTCGACGTGGCGTCGGCGGTCATGGTGCGGCGCTCCCCGCCGACGGGTCGGGCACGGCGAACACTCCTGTCGTCTGGACCTGCCCTCGGGATCCCGACCAGGCGCGCCGGGCGATGTTCGGTCGATGGAACACCGCCGGACTCCGCTCCTGCCTCGCCATGATCGGGCCCTCGGCGATTTCCGACTGGTGTCCTAGAGACTAGAGGGGCAGCAGGCGTGCGTACGGCGGGCTTTGGTCCTCGATATGTGGGGCTATCGCCGTCGGCCGGGGGAAGGCTCGGGCGGGCGAGGTCCGCGGCCCCGGTCGGTGAGGACCGATGCCCCTTGTCGTGACGGTCCGATCGGTGCCAGTGTCGGGGTACGGCTCGAAGAGGAGCGATGATGGCGAGCATCCATACCGCGTTCGGTTGCAGGCGTGGACCGGCGACTCCGCCCGCACAGGCCGCGCGGGGCGGGGATCGATGATGACCGAGTTGGGTCCGCTGGACGCGGGATTCCTCGAACTGGAGGACACCGACCGCCATGTCAGCGCGGGCATCGGCGTTGTGGCGATCCTCGCGGGCGCACCTCCCTCGCGTGCCGAGTTCACCGCGGAACTGGCTCGCCGGGTGACCGTGGACGCGCGGCTGCGAGAGCGGGTGCGCGGCGCGCGGTGGGATCTGGCCGCCCCGCGGTGGGAGGAGGACCCCGACTTCGACCTCACCCGGCACCTGCGGTGGACCGCGGTTCCGCGTCCTCGCGACGACGCCGCGTTGTTCGAGTCGGTCGCCGCGCTGATGGAACAGCGTCTGGACCGTGACCGCCCGCTGTGGGAATGCGTGGTCGTGGAGCATCTGGCGGGCGACCGCTGGGCGATGCTGGTCAAGGCGCACCACAGCATGGTCGACGGCATGTCGGGGATCGCGCTGTTCGAGCGCTTCTGCGACGAGCACGGCGCACCCTCCGGGGTGGCGGCACGGCGGTCCCGCGCCGCGCGCGGTCCACGCGACCTGCTGGCGGCCGGGATGCGGCTGCCGGTCGACGTCCCGCGCCTGTTCTACCGGACGGCGCGCGCGACGGTGCCTCTGGTGGTCGATGTCGTGCGTCCGGCCCCGGACACGTCGTTGAACGGCCCGATCGGCGCTCGCAGGCGTTACGCGGTGGCGCGGACGTCCTTGAGCGAGGTCCGCGAGATCGGCGCGGCGTTCGGGGCGACGGTCAACGACGTGGCGTTGGCCGTCCTCGCCGGCGCCTTCCGGTCACTGCTGGAGCGGCGCGGCGAGGATCCCGCCGCCGAGACGGTGCGTGTGCTGGCCCCGGTCTCGACGCGGTCGCCAGGACCCGATCGTGGACCGGGCAACAAGGTTTCGTTGATGCTTCCGGTGCTGCCCGTCGGGTCGACCGACCCGTTCGAACAGCTGACCGCCGTGCACGCCGCGACCCGCGCGCACAAGCACAGCGGTGAGACGGGTGCCGCGAGCACGCTGATCACGCTCGCGGGGCTGGTTCCGTTCGCTCCCACCTCCCGCCTGATCCGGCTGCTGTTGCGCTTTCCCCAGCACGGTGTGGCCGCGTTGGTGACCGATGTGCCCGGCCCGAAGCGCCGGCTGTCCTTCGCGGGACGCGAGGTCCTGGAACTGTCGGCCTACGTGCCGATCGCTATGCGACTGCGTATGGGCATCGGGGTCCTGAGCTATCAGGACCAGTTGCGATTCGGCGTCACCGGCGACTACGACTCCACGCCCGACATCGCCGAGTTCGCGGCCGACATCGAGACCCGCACCCGAGAACTGCTCGACCGGGTGCGCGAATCGGGCGGTCGGGCGCGGGCGCCGACGCGATGACCCGGCACGTGTTCAGGTCACCGCCGCGAAGCCGTACTCCATGCTCTCGCGCAGGACGGGCGCGTCCGGCACGGCGGCGGTGTCCACGTCGAGTCCGATGAAGCAGGTGCCGACGTGGGAGACCAGCGCGACGTTGAACGCGGTGCCCAGCGTCGGCGCGAACGCGTAGACGGCATCGACCCGGGCGCCCGCCAGGTACAGCGGCACCGGGGAGCCCGGCACGTTCGAGGCGACCAGGTCGACGTGTTCGAGCATCGCCGCGGGTACGGCGCTGGGCATCCGGTTCAGGACCGCGGCGACGGCCGGGGACCACGCGATCGCGGGTTCGCGGCGTTGGTGGTCGATCAGCCGGTGCACCGCGCGCGCCATGGCGTCCACGTCGTCGGGCTCGGTCCGCACGGTGAAGCGCGACAGAGTGATCCGGTTGCCGCCCGGCGGATCCTCGGGTGCGCGCACGCTGATCGGCATGGTCAGGCGCAGGGCGGCGATCGCGGCGCCGTGGCGGCGGTGGTACTCGTGCGCGCCGAGGAGTACGGCGGTGACGAACACATCGTTGACGGTGCATCCGGCGCGTCGCGCGGCGGCCGTGAGATCCGCCAAGGGCACTCGGAGCGCTTCGAGTCGTCGGCCGGTGCCGCGGCGGGTCATCACCGGGGACAGCGTGGTGGTCACGGGTCTGGTCATCCGCGCCAGTGACCGCCCGAGCGTCGTGGCGTCGCGTGCCAGACCGAGCGGGTCGGTGACGGCGCGACCCACGGTGGCCAGGGCGGCGCTCGGACCCCGGCGCAGCAGGCCGCCGACGGCGGCGCGATGCCAGGCCGCGACGGCGGCGATCGTGCCGCGCGTCTCGGCGCCCGGTTCGGCGAGCGCGGGCCGGTCGCCCCCTGCCCTGGTGAGGTCCAGGACTTGTTCGGCGATGCGGACGGCGCCGATGCCGTCGGTGAGGCTGTGATGGATCTTCAGGACCACGGCGGCGCGTCCCTCGGACATTCCGGTCAGCAGGGTGCAGGTCCACAGCGGACGGACGGGATCGAAGGCCGTCATGATCTCGCGTCCGGCGAATTCCAGCACCGAGGGCAGTTCGGCGGGTGGCGGCAGTCCGACGCGGCGCACATGCCAGGACAGGTCGAAGTCGGCGGCGGGCAGCCAGCGCGGCGGGGCCAGCCCCAGCGGGATCTCGGCCACCACGTGCCGCAGCCTGGGCACCAGGCGACAGGTCCGCTCGAAGGCGTCCAACAGATCCGGCCACCGGGGTTCGGTGTCGAGAACCAGAACCGAGGCGATGGTCGAGCGCAGGATCGGGTCCTTCTCCATCCGCCGGGCGAACAGATCCGCTTGGCTCAGGTGGACTTCGGCGACGTCCGTGCTCGTCATGGATCGAGCCTGCGCGCCGCGAGGGGGCCCGGGCCAGAGGACTCTTGCTCACGCTGCGAGGACCAAGGAGAGTGCTCGGCCGGGACCGGTCAACGCAGCGGCACTTCCCAGCTCTGACCGGAGGCCAGGGTCTTCTCCGCTTCCTCGATGTGGACGCGGATGGGAGCCGCCGCGCTGGGATGCAGACGTATCAGGACCCGCGTGTGGTCGATCTCCACGGTCAGTGGTTGGCCTCGATAGCCGAGCGTGAACTCCACGGCGGGCAGATCGGCGGGAAGCACCGGGTGCAGTCGCAGCGTGTCGTGGCGGGTTTCGACGCCGCCGTAGCAGCGCAGCACCATGTCGGCGGTGCCCGCCATGGCGCCCAGATGCACGCCCTCGCGCGTCGTTCCGCCCTGGGTGTCGCTGAGATCGGCCTCCAACGCCTGGGCGAACAGATCCCACGACACGGCACGGTCGGTGCGCGCCGAGACCCAGGCGTGGGCCAGGCGGCTCAGCGTGGAACCGTGACTGGTGCGGGCAAGGTAGTAGTCGACCGTGCGTGGGATCGATTCGGGCGGTAGCGAATAGCCGAGGCGTTCGAGGATCTGGCGCAGTTCCTCGGCGGAGAACAGGTAGAACAGCATCAACACATCGGCCTGCTTGGACAGTTTGTAGCGGTTGGTGCTGTCACCTTCGGCGTTCAGGATCAGGTCGAGTCGCCCGATGTTGCCGTACCGGTTCCGGTAGGCGTCCCAGTCGAACTCGAGGAGATCCTCGTAACCGTCGAACTGGCTCAGGACGCCGTCGGCGTGGAAGGGGACGCGCAGTCGCCTGCTGATCCGATCCCAGTGATCGGGCTCCTCCGGGCGCAGCGCGAGGCGTTCGCGCAGCGCGTCGACGTCGCGTCCGGTGAGGATGTCGAGAACCTCGCGCGCTCGGACCAGCACCCACGCGGTCAGGATGTTGGTGTAGGCGTTGTTGCGCACTCCCGATCCGGGAGTGTCGGGGTAGCCGTCGTGGTATTCGTCGGGCCCCATCACCCCGGCCAGGTCGTAGCGGTCCTCGACCGGGTCGTGGGTGACCGAGGCGGCGAACAACCTCGCCACCTCGATGAGTATCTCCGCACCGGAGTCCATGAGGAAGCCCAGGTCGGCGGTGGTCTGGTAGTACTGCCACACGCTGTAGGCGACGGCCAGTCCGACGTGGCGTTGCAGATGGGAGTTGTCGGGCATCCACCGTCCGGTGCGGTGGTTGAACAAGGCGGTGGGTGTCTCCTCCCGGCCGTCGCTGCCGCTGCGCCACGGGAACAGCGCCCCGTCGAGCCCGAGTCGCCGAGCGGCGGTGCGGGCGTGCGGCAGTCGCCGGTGTCGGTAGTTCAGGAACGCTCGGGTCAGACCCGGACTGCGCAGGGTCAGCATCGGGTAGACGAACAGTTCGTCCCAGAAGATGTGGCCGCGATAGGACTCGCCGTGCAGTCCGCGCGCCGGTAGGCCGATGTCGGTGTCCGGCCCCGCCGCGGCCGTGCTCTGGAGGACGTGGAAGACGTGCAGGTTCAGTGCCAATCGGTGCCGCCGTCCGTCGCCGAGCCCGATACCGAAACGTCGCCACAAGCGCGTCCACGCCCGGACGTGCGCGTGGTGCAGCTCGGCGAATCCGGGGGCGGCGGCCAGGCGGGCGGCGGCCTCGCGCGCCGCCGTCGACAGCGCGCGGTCGCGGCTGGTGGCGACGGCCGCGACCTTCTCGAGGACGACGCGCCGCCCGGACCGCACCGTGACCGCGAATTCGAGGCCGGGGCGGTCGGTGCGGCTGAGCCTGCGCGGTCGATGTCGCGGGTCCTCGTGTCGGGTCCGCGTCGCGACGGCGACGTCGATACGGGACTGATCGGTGGTCGAGACATGCAGCACGGTGGTGGCGTCGAGGAATTCGTGCGCCCCGGGCAGCAGGTGGCGGTGGGCGAGGTCGCGGTCGGCGGCGACGTTGCGGTTGGCGACGTCGGCCACGGTCGCCGAGACGACGGCGAGCGTGCCGTCCCAGTCCTCGGCTTCGAGGACGAGTTCCATGGCGGCGAGCGGGAACTCGGCCATCGAGTGGAACCGGCGGGTGGTGACCCGGGTCGTGCGTCCACGGCTGTCGCGGTAGCGATCGGTGCGGGTCAGGGTCCCGGTGCGCAGATCGAGATCCTGGTGATGCTCGATCATCTCGGGCGCGCCCGGGCACAGCTCGACGCCGTCGTCGGCGCGGATCCGCAGGAAGGTCCAGTCCGGGGTGTTGACCAAGTGTTCGGTCTCGACCGGCAGACCGTCGACCTCGGTCACGCACCGGTTGTAGATCCCCGCGATGTAGCTGCCGGGATAGTGCACCGCGTCCGCCGTCGATCCCGGAACCGACGCGCGAGTGGCCCAGTAGCCGTTGCCGGTCGCGCACAGCGCCTCGCGGGTGCCCTCGCGGTCCGGGTCCCAGTCGTCGTAGCGCAGGTTCCAGCCGCCGGGTTCGGCGGTGGCGCCCGCGCACCATCGGTCCTCGCGTCGCGTTGCCGTGTGGGGGTCCGCGTCGCCGACGGCGAATTCGGCCGTCGGTGCGGACAGGTCGGGCGCGGCGCGAGGAGAGACTCCGCTACCGGGTGACGAGTGCGACATCGGTGATCCTCAGCGCGCGCCCGGCGCGAGACGAGAGTCGCTGTGCACGAGGCGCACGAGGCGCGGTCGCCGCGTCCGGCGAACCTCGCCTGCGAGACGGTCGACATCCTCCGGGGCGAACATCCGCGTTCCCGGCAGCGCCACGGTCGCGGCCGCGGCGGCGACCCCGTAGGCGCACGCGTCGACGAGGTCGTTCCTCTGGGTGAGTCGGTAGGTCAGGGCGGCGACGAGGCTGTCACCGGCGCACGTGTCACTGCGCGGACCCGCGGACAGGGCCGGCGCGCACAGTTCGTGATGCGCCTCGGCGCACGAGTACACCGCGCCGAGGGCCCCGACCGTGGTGACGGCGTGCTCGGTCGCGCCGCTGCCGAGCAGTTGATCGTTGGCGGCGCGCGCGTCGGCGAACGATTCGATCGGTGTGCCGATCAACTCGGCGGCGGTCTCGCGATCCAGCCGGATCAAGAAGACCGAGCCGACCAGCGCCTCGCGGAGTTGGGGCGCGGCGATGTCGAGGACGACGCGCACCCCGGTCGCGGCTACCGCCGCGACGAGGTCGGCGCAGAAGTCGTCGCGCAGATGCGGGGTGGCGCCGCCGGTGACGACGAGGTAGCGGGCCCGCGCCGCGGCCGTGGCCACCGCGTCGAGCAACCGGCGCTCGTCGGCATCGGTGAGCACCGGACCCGGCGGTACGACGTGGTAGCTGTGGCCGGTCCACTCCTCGCCCACGACGAACGCGGTCCTGGTCTCGCCGGCGATGTCCACGCCCAGATGGTCGATGCCTTCCTCGTCGAGCAGTCGGTCCAGTTGGCGTCCGGCCTCGCCGCCGCGGGTGTGCACGGCGAGCACCGAGCCGCCGAGGGCGCGCAGGCCGCGCGCGACATTGATGCCGCCGCCGCCGGCCTGCACACTCGGCGGTCGTGCCCGATTCTTGCCGCCGCTGACCAGTCGGGCGGTGGTCGTACTGATATCGATGGTGGGGTTGACGGTCGCCGTGACCACGGCCGCCTCCCGCGAGTCGTTCACCGTTGCGCTCCTCGGTTCGGGCAGATGGGTCACAATCCGGACGGATAGGTCTCGGGGACGACGCCGGTCGTCCACTCGACGCTCGGGTCGAGAGGTTCCAGTGCCGTGGTCCGGTCGATGTGGACGACGGCGTCGAACTGTTCGGCGAGGCGGGTGTGCAAGTAGTGGCTCTGGCGTTCGGTACCCGGCCGATAGATCACCCCGATGGCGCGTTGCAGTCTCGGGTGACGCAGCAGGTCGCTCACGTCCCCGGGCTGGTCCAGTCGCAGCACGAATTCGCCCATGCCGGTGTCGTGGAACAGCTCCTCCGCACTCGAGGGCAGGGCTTCGCGCACGGTGCGGCGCAGTGCGGGGCCGCCCCAGTCCTCGGCCGCGGTGACGGTGCCGCCACAGGTGCTGAAGCCGATCGTTCGGCAGGCCGCGCCGTGGCGTTGGCGGACGATCTGACCCAACGTCAGCTGTCCTTGCGCGCCCATTTCCGTGGCCCTGGCATCGCCGACGTGGGAGTTGTGCGCCCACACCACGAGGCGCACCGGTTCGGGAAGCGGTCCGACGGTCGGATCGGTGTCGCGATAGCGCAGATGCTCGCGCAGTGCCTCGACGGTGTCGGCCATGTGTTGATCGCGCAGGTTCCAGGAGTCGACGCGGTCGCCGAACATGGCACGGTAGTAGCCCTCCGCGTCGCACACCGCGTGGGCGTTGCGCAGCGCGTCGAAGCGTCGATCGGCCGCGGCGGGGTCGAGATCGGTGTGGGTGGTCGTGAGGTGTTGCAACTCCACGAGCTGGCGGACCGCTTGGTCCTCACAGGATCTGCCCGCGCCGAAGGCGGCGGCGAACCCGTAGGCCTGACCGTCGTCCCCGCCGGTGTGGTCGAAACAGCTGTAGCGTTGTCTGGCCCGTCGGGCGGCTTCGGGATCGACGGTGTCGAGATAGTCGATCACCGCGGCCGTCGAACGGTGCAGGCTGTAGAGATCGAGTCCGTAGAACCCGGTGCGCGCCGAATCCCGCTCGGCCTGCCGCAGATTGTGCTCGCGCAACCAGGTCACGAAATCGCGCACCTCGGTGTTGCGCCACATCCAGGCGGGAAATCGTTCGAACCCACGCAGCGCCTGTTCCGCGTCGGTGTCCTCGCCTCGACCCTGCGCGTAGCGATTGACCCGGTAGGCGTCGGGCCAGTCGCCTTCGACGGCTACCGCGGTGAATCCCTTCTCCTCGATCAGGAATCGGGTGATCGCGGCGCGCGCCGCGTAGAACTCGCGGGTGCCGTGGGAACTCTCGCCGAGGAGCACGATCTGGGCACTGCCCACGAGATCGGACAGGACTTCGTCGGCGGGGACCCCGCCGGGGGCGGGCAGAGCCGCCGCGCGCACGGTCTCGACGGCGTCGACGGGGGGAACGGCGACGCCGGTGGTCGAGGCCGACATCAGCGCACGCACTTCGTCATCGGTGACCTGGGTGAAGTCCCAGAACGATTCACCGACCGCGCGGAACGGGGACGGCACCGTCGCGCAGACCATCTCGTCGACCGCGGCGGCGATCTCGCGGCACGACGATTCGGGCGCGGCGGGCACCGCGACGACGATGCGAGCGGGTTCGCGCGCGCGGATCGCCTGGATGGCCGCGACCATGCTCGCGCCGGTCGCGAGTCCGTCGTCGACGAGGATCACCGTCCGACCGGTCACCTCGATCGGCCCGCGCCCCGAACGGTAGGCCGCCTCCCGTCGACGCAGTTCCTCGGCCTCGGTGGCGGCGATGGCGCGGATCTGGTCGCCGCGCAGACGCAGCGCGCGGACCAGGTCGTCGTTGAGCACGATCCGCCCGCCCTCCGCGAGCGCGCCGACGGCGAACTCCGGATTGCCGGGCGCGCCCAGTTTGCGCACGACCAGCGCGTCCAGCGGCGCGTCCAGCGCGGCCGCGACCTCCCAGGCCACCGGGATTCCGCCCCTGGGCAGGCCGAGCACGAGCAGATCCGGCGTGCCGCGGTAGTGCTCGAGCAACTCGGCGAGTACGCGGCCCGCTTCGTGCCGGTCCCGGAAGACGCGGTGGGGCGCGTCATCTCTCACATCGGTCATCGCGGCCTCCATTCGCCGTGGGGTGGTCCGGTCCGGCCTACACGCCGCGGACCGGCAGGTCTGCGGCGCAGACGGCGCCGACGAATTCGCCGACCGTGTTCTCCGACAGGTGCCGGGAGAGGTCGGCCTCGGTGATGATTCCGGCCAGGACGCCGTCCTCGGTGACCGGGAGACGCCGGATCCGACACTGCTCCATCAGGACGATCGCGTCATCGATGTCGGTGTCGGCCTCGACGGTGTGCAATCCGCCCTGTCCTTGGGCCATCTCGCCCGCGGTGGTGGTCGCCGGGTTCGCGCCGTGGCCGACCACCCGGACGACGATGTCGCGGTCGGTGACGATCCCGACCGGATGGTTCTCGCCGTCGCAGATGGGCAGGGCGCCGATGTCGTATCGCCGCATCTGTTGCGCCGCCGCGGCCATGGTGTCGCGCACACCGATGTGTTGGACGTCGGTTCGCATGATGTCGCGCACTGTGGTCATCGCTGGAGTCCTTCCGGAGTTGGTGGGGTGATGTCGATCATTCGACGGTCGGACGGGAACCGACAGGGCAGAAGGTCACGGCGACGGTCGACCATCCGGCAGGGTCCGCGCGCCGCCGCCGTGGGTCCGCGCCCGCACCGGGCGGTGACCGTCGCGGTCGGTCTGGGTGAACGTGTCGACGAACCACTCTTCGGCGTAGTCGGCGACCTGGGTGAGAGCGCCGGGTTCGGTGCAGTGCTCCGAGGCCTCCGGCAGAACACGGACCGTGGTCCGGCACGTCATCTCGCGTGCGGCGCGGCGGTTGGCCTCGAGGATGCCGCGGTCCAGGCCGCCGACGATGAACAGTGTCGGGGCGCGGACCTCGGTGATCGCCGGACCGGCGAGATCGGGTCGACCCGCCTGGCAGACCACGGCGTCCACCGCGACGGCGCCGGCCCCGGCCGCGAGCAGTGCCGCGGCGGCACCGGTGTTCGAGCCGAAGCAGCCGATCGGCAGATGGTCGAGTTCGGGCAGGCCCCGGCACCACCGCAGAGTCTCGACGAGCCTCTGCGTCAGCGTGGCTATCGCGAGTACGTGCTCGCGGCGCAGGTGTTCGTCGGGGGCGAGCAGGTCCGCCGACACGGTGGCGATCCGGGCATGTCGGAGGCGTCCGGCGACGTAGCGGGTGCGCGGGCTGAATCGGGCGTGAGCGCTCGCGAGGGCGAACACCACGGCGCCGATCGGCTCCGCGGGGACGGTGAGTTGTCCGAAGACCGCGACATCCGCGGTCGGCACGCGGATCGGTTCGTCGCGCAGCGGCGGCGGTTCGTCCACGTCGAACGGGGGCGCGGGGTAGGGGAGACGGCGTGCCGCGCGGCGTAGGCAGTCGGTGACCTCGACGTCGGTGACCTGATCGAAGTGGCGATACCAGTGGCCCAGCGCGCCGAGGTGGGCGGGGGTGAGCAGGCTGACCACCTCGTCGACGTCCGGGAGCGGGAAGGCGTACCGGGCGGCCACCGGCACCGCGACGACGACACGGCGGGCGCCGCGCTCGCGGGCGGCCCGACAGGCCGCGCGCATGCTCACGCCGGTGACGATGCCGTCGTCCACGATCAGTGCCGTCCGATCCAGCAGCGCCAAGCGCGGCCGCACACCGCGCAGGTCGGCGACCCGGCGCAGCAGGTCCGCTCGGGTGGTCTGCTCGACGTGGCGCATCTCGTGGTCGGTCAGTCGCGCGCGGTCGACGATCCGGTTGTCCACGACGGCGTCGCCGTCCTCGCTCAGCGCGCCGTAGCCGACTTCGGGTTGGTGGGGAACACGCAGTTCGCCGACGATGATCGCGTCCAGCGGCGCGGCCAGCGCGACCGCCACCGCGTGCGCGACGGGAATGCCGCCGCGCGGGATGCCCAGAACGACCAGATCCTCCCCGCGCAGGTGTTCGAGCCGGGCCGCCAGTCGCCGTCCCGCGTCGCGGCGGTCCTCGAAACGCGCAACGCCCCACGTAGTCATCTCAAGTCGCCTCCGTGAGGAACTCGACGCACGATCGGATGCTGCGCAGGCGGGGATAGTCGCTCTCCTCGATCCGGCGACTCGCCGCCGAGAGACGCTCGACGAAGGTCAGGAAATCGATCGAATCGAGTTCGAGCGTGGTGCGCAGGGGAACGTCGAGGTCGAGTGTCTCGATCTCCGCGTCGGTGGCGAATCCGCGCAGTGCCGCGCGGACGGTGTTCTCGGCGTCGGCACGCGAAGGGGCTCGGCTGGTCATGGTTCACAACTCCTCGGGATGTCTCAGCGACTCGGCGACGGTGTTGAGCAGGCGCGCGCCGAGCGCGCCGTCGCTGGCGCGGTGATCGGCCGACAGCGTCGCGCACACCTGCGGACGGACGCCCAGCATGCCGCCGACCGCGCAGGGCCGGTCGGACACCGCCCCGAAGCCCACGATGGCGACCTGCGGCACCGGAACGACGCCGAAGACCGCGTCGACTCCCAGGTCACCGAGGTTAGTGACCGTGATCGTCGCCGGGACGGTGTCGGCGGCACGCAGGTGCGCCGCGCGGGCACGGGTGACGATCTCGCGCAGCGCGCGGGTCATCGCGGGCGGACTCAGAGTGTCGGCGTCGGGGATGGTGGGCAGGACGATGCCGCCGTGCACGGAGACCACCACGCCGAGGTGAACGGCGGCGGCGGGCCGGAACTCGTCTTCGACCCAATGCCCGTTGAGTTCGGGGATCCGCTCGGCCGCGCGCGCCGTGGCGCACAGCAGCAGGGCCGAGACGAGCATCCGGTCGCTCACCTCGACCCGCCGGTTGCGTTCGCGCAGCCACTCCACGGCGACCGCGAGATCGATGGTGCTGGACAGGTAGTAGTGCGGAACGGTCCGCTTCGAGCGCGTCATCGCCGCGGCGACGAGCGCGCGCACCGCGTCGGGGTCTGCTCGGTGACTCGGCGCGGTGTCGGCCGGGGCGCCCTGGGGCACGGGGGTGTCCTCGGGGCGCGGCGGTTCGGTGACAGGGGTTCTCGCGCGCGCGTCCGACAGGTCGACGGCACGCACCGCCGCGTTCGGGCCGGAGCCCACGATATCGGTGAGCGCCAGGTCCGCGTCGGCGGCCAGTCGCCGGGCATAGCCCGAGGCGCGAACGAAATGTTCGGTGGGAACGCGTATTTTACCGGTGGACTCCGTGGGCAGGCCCTTCGCTTCGCGGGAGGTCGTCCGCCGGGCCGCCTCCCGCTCGACGTCGGCGCGCAGGACACGTCCCGCCGGCCCCGACCCGTGCACGCGGGCGAGATCGAGGCCGGCCTCGTCGGCGAGTCGCCGGACCAGTGGCGTCGCGCGCACCGTTGAGTTCGGCGCCGTGGGCGCCTGCGCGGTGGCATCGGTGGGTGCCTGCGCGGTGTCGGTGGGTGCCTGGGTGGCGGTGTCGATTCGCGTCGACGCGTCGGTATCGATCGTCGCCAGAACGGCGCCGACGGGGACCGTCTCGCCTTCCGGAACCAGCAGCGCGCCGACGACGCCGTCATCGAAGCATTCGACTTCGATCGCCGCCTTGGTGGTGTCGACCTCGGCGACGATGTCGCCTCGGTGCACGGTCTGACCGGGGTGCACGAACCAGCGCAGCAAGGTCCCCTCTGCCATGTCGGCGCCCAGGGAAGGCATGCGGAACTCGGCCATCTCAGCTCACCACCCGACGGATCGCCTCGACCACGGCATCCGGTCCCGGCAACGCGGCGTCCTCGAGTTGCTTGGCGTACGGGATCGGCGTCTCCGCGGCGCACACGCGCGCGATCGGGGCATCGAGGTCGAAGTAGGCGTATTCGGCGGCGCGAGCGGCGATCTCGGCGGCGATGCCGACACTGCGCCATCCCTCGTCCACGATCACCAGGCGGTGGGTGCGCGCGACCGACTCCAGCACCGTGTCCTGGTCCAGCGGCCGCAGGCTGCGCAGGTCGATGACTTCGGCCGCCACCCCTTGCTCGGCGAGTCGGTCGGCGGCTTGCTCGGCCACGCGCAGTGAGCCGCCGTAGGCGACCACGGTGACATCGGCGCCCGCTCGACGGATGACGGCCGAGTCGATGTCGACCGCCCCGGCGTCCGCGGGCAGTTCGGCGTCGATGTTGTACAGGGCGATCGGCTCGAACACGATCACCGGGTCCGGATTCTGCACCGCGGTCCACAACATGCCGCGCGCGTCGGCGACCGTCGCCGCCGAGACCACCCGCAGACCTGGGATGTGGGCGTAGAAGTTCTCCAGGCTGTGGGAATGCTGGGCCGCCAACTGCCGGCCCGCGCCGGTGGGCATCCGGATCACCAGCGGGACCTCGATCTGGCCCGCGGACATGTGTCGCAGTGTCGCGGCGTTGTTGAGGATCTGGTCCAGGGCCAGGAGGCTGAAATTCACAGTCATCACCTCGACGATCGGCCGCATTCCGCCCATGGCCGCGCCGATTCCCGCGCCGACGAAGGCCGATTCGCTCAAGGGAGTGTCGCGGACGCGTTCCGGACCGAATTCCTCGAGCAGACCGCGGCTGACGCCGAAACAACCGCCGTAGGCGCCGACGTCCTCGCCCATCAGGAAGGCGCGGTCGTCGCGGTGCAGCGCCTCGCGCAACGCCTCCCTGACCGCCTCCCGATAGCTGGTCATGACGTCTCCGCGTACACGTGGCGGGTGAGGTCGCCGGGGGGTTCCAGCGGGCCGGACTCGGCAGCGGCGACGGCTTCGTCGAGTTCGGTCTCGATCGCCGCTTCCCAGTCGCGCAGATCGCTCTCGGCGCACGCCCCGCCTGCCAGCAGCTCGGTCGCCAGCGCCGGGATGGGATCGCGTTCGCGCCACCGGTCGATCTCGGACTTGTCGCGATAGCGGTCGGCGTCGTAGAGCGAGTGGGCGCGGAACCGGTAGGTCCGCAGTTCCAGGAAGTACGGTCCGCCGCCGTCGCGGATGGAACGCAGCGCGCGACGGGTGGCCAGTGCTACGGCTTGCGGGTCCATGCCGTCCACGGGACGGGAAACCACCCCGTAGCTCGCCGCGCGCAGGGCCAGGTCGGTGGCGGCGTGCTCGCGAGCCAGTGCGGTGCCCATGGCATAGCGATTGTTCTCGCAGGCGAACAGGATCGGCAGCTGCCAGAGCGCGGCCAGATTCAGGCATTCGTGGAACTCTCCCTCGGCCACGGCCCCGTCGCCGAACAGGCAGACGGTGACCGCCGCTGACTCCCGCAGCGAGTCCGCCAGGGCCAAGCCGACGGCGGGCGGCAGTCCGCCGCCCACGATGGCGTTGCCGCCGTAGAAGCGCCGTTCGGCGTCGAACAGATGCATCGATCCGCCGCGGCCGCCGCTGCACCCGGTGGTGCGTCCGAACATCTCCGCCATCAACGCGGCCGCGGGAATCCCGCGCGCCAAGGCGTGTCCGTGCTCCCGGTAGGTCGACACCACCGAGTCCTGGGGGCCCAGGGCGTGGAACACGCCCGCGGCCACCGCCTCCTCACCGATGTAGAGGTGCAGGAACCCGCGGATCTTCTCGGCGCTGTAGAGCCGGACGCAGCGTTCCTCGAATCGTCGGATGCGCATCATGGTGCGCAGCAGAGCGATCCGTTCCTGGTCCGGCAGTCCCGTCACGACGCCGTCTCCAGACTCGACACGTCGCCTTCGGGAAGCCCGAGCTCGCGCGCCTTGAGCAAGCGCCGCATCACTTTGCCGCTGCGGGTGTGCGGGAGTCGCTCGGCGAAGGCGATGGCGCGCGGGGCCACCGAGCCCAGCGATCGGCGGCCGAAGGCCAGCAGATCGCTACGCAGTTCCTCGGTGGGTCGGTAGCCGGGCAGGAGGGTGACGAACGCTTTGACGACCTCGCCCGCCACCGGATCCGGGGTGCCGATGGCGCCGGCCTCGGCGATCGCCGGATGCGCCATGAGCACGCTCTCGACCTCGAACGGTCCGACCAGGTGGCCGGCCGATTCGATGACGTCGTCGGCGCGGCCGATGAACCAGTAGTAACCGTCGACGTCGCGGCGGGCGAGATCACCGGACAGATACCACGAACCGACGAAGGCCCGCTCGTAGCGCCGGTCGTCGTTCCAGTAGCCGCGAAACATCGAGGGCCAGCCGACGTGGATCGCCAACTCGCCGACTTCGTCGACGGTCGCGCGCTGCGGCTGCCCGTCGACCACTATCACGCGTCCCTCGCTGTCACGTCGCAGGATCGTGGCCTCGATACCGGGAAGGGGCCTGCCCATCGAGCCGGGGCGCACCGGCTCGGCGGCGAAGTTGGCGATCATGATCGCGCCGGTCTCGGTCTGCCACCAGTTGTCGTGGATCGGGTGGCCCAGGACGCGCTCACCCCATACGACGATCTCTGGATTGAGGGGCTCGCCCACCCCCGCGACGAATCGCAGCCGGGACAGGTCGGCGCCGGGTGGAAGGCCGTCGCCGCCGCGCATGAGCATCCGCAGCGCGGTCGGCGAGGTGTACCACACCGTGACGCGTTCGGCGGTGAGAATGTCGTACCAGCGCCGAGCGTCGAATTCGGCTTCGTCGCTGACTATGGTGGCGCCCAGACACAACGGCGCGATCACGCCGTAGGACATGCCGGTCACCCAGCCCGGGTCCGCGGTGCACCAGAAGACGTCCTCGGCGCGCAGGTCCAGTGCGTACCGGGCGGTCACGCGGTGTGCGAGTACCGCGCCGTGCACGTGGACAGCGCCCTTCGGCTTGCCCGTGGTGCCGCTGGTGAAGTGCAGCAGCGCGGGCTCCTCTGGGGCGGTGGGGACCACGGGGAAGTCATCGGAAGCCACGGCCATCGCCCGGTCCAGGTCGACCAGGTCGGGATCGTCGCCAGGGGGATCGGTCACCAGGACGGTGCGCAACGCGGGCAAGGCGTCACGATGTGGAGCCACCTTGCGGCGGTACAGCGCGGTGGTCGTCACCAACGTGGTCGCACCCGATATCTCGAGCCGCTGCCGCACCGGCTCGGGACCGAAGGCCGAGAACAGGGGGGTGACGACGCAGCCCGCCTTCCACCCCCCGAGTGCCGCGATGTACAGCTGCGGCGTACGTCCGAGCAGCAGGCATACCCGGTCGCCGCGCCGGACGCCCGACGCCCGCAGCACTCCGGCGAACCTGTTGCTCAGTCGCGCCAGCTCGGCGTAGGTGAACTGGGTCTCGCCACCGCCGGCGCCGAGCCAGCGCAGCGCCGGACGAGCTGCCCTCGGCGTGCCCAGATGACGGTCGACGGCCTCGTGGGCGATGTTCACCGCGCCGCCGGGAAGCCCGCCGAGCGAGGCGCGTGCCTCGGTCCAGTCGAATTCGCGACAGGACAGCGCGTAGTCGGTCATCGCCGCGCCCCTCCGCTCGTCCGCGGACTTCTCGATCGGTTCCCACGTCAGTGGTTCGGACGCCGGCGTGGACGTGCTGGTGTCGGTCATGGGAATCTCCGCCTCGGGTGGGGCGAGTGCTCTGGCCGTGCCAGACCGCGCCGCGAACAGCGCGGTCGGGCACGGCCCACGCGGTCGGGCTAGTCGCCCGACTTGACCTCGATCTTCTTGGCGGCGGGCTTGTCCGCGTTCATCGGCACCGTGACGGTGAGGATGCCGTGCGTGTACTCGGCCGCGACGCCGTCCTCCCGGGCGCCGGGCGGCAGCGCGATCGTGCGGACGAAGGAGCCGTAGCCGAATTCCGAGCGGCCTTTCTCCTCTTCGCGCACTGTGCGCTCGGCCCGGATGGTCAGATGCCCGTCGGCGACGGTGACATCGAGATCCTCGGCCGGATCGATGCCGGGGATCTCCGCGCGGACGGTGTACTGACTGTCGTCCATGGCGTCTTCGAGGCGGATCGTGTGGAAGGTGAACATCGGCGCGAGGGTGCCGACCGGGGTGAAGGCGTTCCACAGCTCGGTGAAGTCCGGCAGCAGCGAGCCGTGGGCGCGGTGAACAGGAAGCGGACTCATGAAGTCTCCTCGGATCGGAATCGATGTGTCCTGTTGATTGCACTACCGCCCCGGGCGGTGCAGTAGGGGCATCGGGTCGCCCGGTGCGAGGACCGAAGTCCTCGGAACAGGTGCCCGTCGCCGGCCTCGACGGTCGTCGCCGATCGACCCCGATCGACCCCGCTCGACACGCGGAAGTGCGCGACGGCGACGTCCAAGCTCTGTCAGCGCAGCAGGTCGCCCTCTGCCACGGGAGAGGCCGCCGCTTCCGCGGCTACAGGAGTCGAAACCGCGTCGCGGCGTTCGGCGCGCCGGGCCAAGCCCAGCAGCATCTTGTGTTCCATCACCCAGCTCCCCGGCTCCATGATCAGCCTGTAGAACAGGCGTTTCGGTGCGCCCGCGTCGGGGAGTGCGATGCGGTTGCGGCTGATCAATCGGGTTCGATCGCCCTCGGGATACAGGCCGAAGGACCAGATCCAGTGTCCGTCCGTCGAGGCGAAGACCAGTGCGCGTTCGGGTTCGAGCACCGCTACCCGCAAAGTCGGCCCGCTCTCACCGAGGCGGAATTCGTCGCCGGGTGCGAGGTCCTGGAACTGCGGGAGGATCTCCTCGGCGCTGTGCATGTCCAGTCCGAGCAAATTCTCGATCCAGTCGTAGGTGTAGGCGCCGCCCCGTCCGGGGCCGATCTGGACCAGCCACGGCCAGACGGCCGCCGGATCGGTCTCGACGGTGACCGCCCTGGTCGACACGATGTCCGCGACGGGCAGCAGGTCGTCACCGGGCATCGGCCGCTTCACTTCGGCAGCGGTGGCGCCCCAGGTGAGGCAGCGCTCGCGTACCAGCACCCGATAGCCCACCGCCAACCCGGCCAGATAGGTCGCGATGCCGATTCCGAGGGACGTGGTGGTTCTCATGTCGATACAGTCCCGCGGAATCGGGTGGCGTTGAAGAGTACTTCGACCGTGTTCGCGTCGACCATGGTCGACGGATCGGCCCCTCCTCCACCCGAATTCAGTCGCGCGCGATGACGACTTTGAGCGCGCCGGACTCGTGCGGATTCGCGAACACCTCGTAGGCGAGGTCGAACGCGTCCATCGTGAATTCGTGGGTGACGAGGGCGGCCGGGTCGAGCTTGCCGCGCTGGGTCAGGCTCAGCAGCGCCGGTGTGGTTCGGGTGTCCACGAGACCGGTCGTGATGGTCAGGTCGCGGATCCAGATCTTCTCCAGATGCAGTGTGGCCGGGGCTCCGTGCACGCCGATGTTGGCGACGTGTCCGCCGGGGCGGACGAGATCGACTGCCAGCTCGAAGGTTTCGGGCACGCCGACCGCCTCGATCGTCACGTCGGCGCCCAGTCCGTCGGTGAGCGCGTCGACGATCGCGCGCGGGTCCTCCTGGGCGCTGTTGATCACGGTGTCCGCGCCCACGCGGCGGGCGGCGGCCAACCGGTTGTCGGTCACGTCGACGACGACGATGCGGCGCGGACTGTAGAGGCGCGCGGTCATGACGGCCGCCGCGCCGATGGGACCGGCGCCGACGATGACCACGACATCGTCGGGACGGACTTCTCCGGCGAGCACGCCGATCTCGAAACCGGTCGGCAGGATGTCGGCCATCATCAGCGCCTGCTGGCCGGTGAGATCGGGCGGTACGCGATGGGTGGACATGTCCGCGAACGGGACCCGCACGAATTCCGCTTGCGTGCCGTCGATTCGGTGGCCGAGCTGCCAACCGCCGCCCCCGAGACACTGGCCGTAGCGAGCTTCACGGCAGAAGCGGCACGTGCCGCACGCGGTGATGCACGAGATCAGCACCCGGTCGCCGATCTCGAGCCCGGTGCACGCGCTCCCGTGTCGGACGACCGTGCCGACCGCTTCGTGCCCGAGCACCGTGCCCGCGGGAACCTCCGGGACGTCACCCGCGAGGATGTGCAGATCGGTGCCGCAGATGGTGACGGCGTCCACCCGCACGATCGCGTCGGTGGGGGCCCGTAGTTCCGGGTCCGGGTGCTCGGTCCACGACTTGGCTCCCGGTCCCTGGTAGGTCATCGCGTACATGGTGGCTCCTCAAGGGAGGGGTTTCGATGGTCAGTGGCCGGCGTCTGCCGCGAGGAAGTAGTCCTCGTCGCCCTCCGGGGACGGAGTGGGCGCTGTCGAGACGGTGAGGGACTCGTCGTCGCCGCTGACGTCGACGCCGACGTTGTCGCCGTCGGTGACCTCGCCCGCCAGCAGCGCTTTGGCGAGGGTGTCGCCGATGGACTGCTGGATCAGTCTGCGCAGTGGTCGGGCGCCGTAGACGGGGTCGTAGCCGCGCACCGCCAGCCAGAACCGCGCCGAATCGCTGACGTCGAGGGTCAACCGACGCTGTGCGAGTCGCTTCTGCAACTGGTCGAGTTGGATGTCGACGATCGATTCCAG